>JAZKHY010000046.1:0-60926 GCA_040385105.1 Pseudomonadota bacterium | reverse complement strand
GCCCTGCTGGGCCGCATGCCTTCCGCCGTGGGCTACCAGCCGACGCTGGCCGAAGAAATGGGCCGCCTGCAGGAGCGCATTACTTCCACCAAGGTGGGTTCCATCACTTCCATCCAGGCCGTGTACGTGCCTGCCGATGACTTGACCGACCCGTCGCCCGCCACCACCTTCGCCCACCTGGACTCCACCGTGGTGCTGAGCCGTGATATCGCCTCTCTGGGCATCTACCCCGCCGTGGACCCGCTGGACTCCACCAGCCGCCAGCTCGACCCGCTGGTCGTCGGCCAGGACCACTATGAAACGGCCCGCGCCGTGCAGGGCACGCTGCAGCGCTACAAGGAACTGCGCGACATCATCGCGATCCTGGGCATGGACGAACTGGCCCCTGAAGACAAGCTGGCCGTGGCCCGCGCCCGCAAGATCCAGCGTTTCCTGTCGCAGCCGTTCCACGTTGCTGAAGTGTTCACCGGCTCGCCCGGCAAGTATGTCAGCCTGGCCGAGACCATCCGCGGCTTCAAGATGATTGTGGCCGGCGAGTGCGACCACCTGCCCGAGCAGGCGTTCTACATGGTCGGCACCATTGACGAAGTGTTCGAGAAGGCCAAGAAGGTCTAAACATGGACCCGACCCACACCATTCACGTCGACGTGGTGAGCGCGGAGGAGTCCATCTTCTCCGGCGAGGCTCGCTTCGTGGCCCTGCCCGGCGAGGCCGGCGAGCTGGGTATTTATCCGCGCCACACGCCGCTGATCACCCGCATTCGCCCGGGTTCGGTCCGCATCGAGATGGCTGATGGCAGCGAAGAATTCGTCTTCGTCGCCGGCGGCATTCTTGAAGTGCAGCCCGGCACCGTGACCGTGCTGTCCGACACCGCCATCCGCGGCAAGGACCTGGACGACGAGAAAGCCAACTTGGCCAAGGCCGCCGCCGAAGAAGCGCTGCGCAATGCCAAGGGCGAGCTCGACATCGCCAAGGCGCAGTCCGAGCTGGCTGTCATGGCTGCGCAGATTGCCGCATTGCGCAAGTATCGCCAGAAGAAATAACAGGGCCTGCGCCTTCGCTGGTGCCCCTCAAGAAAAAAGCCCTGGCTGCAAAGCCCAGGGCTTTTTTTATTGCCGCACCTCAGCCAAGGTGCGGCGTATCAGGCAGTTCGTTGTGGTCAGCTTCCCCGGCCGCCAGCGGGAAGTGCTGCACCAGCACGGCTGACACCTCTTCGAGCGCCTGGGTAAGCCCGTCCTCGAACCGGCCTTCCTTGAAAGCCGAGCCCATTCGCGCCACCATGGCCTGCCAGTCCTCCGGGCTCACCTTGCGGTTGATGCCCCGGTCGGCCACAAGCTCGATCGCATGCTCGGCCAGCAGCAGGTAGATCAGCACGCCGTTGTTGTCCTCCGTATCCCACACCCGCAGCTTGCCGAACATCGCAACCGCACGCTCGCGCGGGCTGGCATCGCGCCACAGGTAGCTGATGGGCAGACCGGCCTCCACACAGATGCGGATCTCGCCGCTGTGCCGCTTTTCGCTGGCGGCCACGCGCTGGCGCAAGCGCTCCAGCATGTCGGGCGGAATCGCCCGGCGGGTATCGGACTCGTCGAGCCAGCGGTGCCTGAAGATGCGTTGAAGTTTTTTGAACATCACCAGTCTCCCGACGCGCCGCCGCCGCCGAAGTCGCCACCACCGCCGGAGCTGAATCCGCCGCCTGAACTGAACCCTCCGTCATCGCTGCTGCTGGAACTGCTCCAGCCGTCGCCGCCCCAGCCGCCGGTGCTCCAGCCGCTGGAACCGCCCCGGCGCGACAGCGCTGAGAAGTTCGAGAACAGGACGACCACCAGCGCAATGAAAGCCGCGATGGCTGCAATGACGAGGCTGGAGGTGATGAACAGCGCCAGCGCACCGACACCGCCACCGACAACCAGCCCGCCCAGCTTGCGTCCGAACATCCGGCTGAGCACGCTGCCCGCAATGGGCACGGCAAAAAACAGGAAGATCGCGATGTTGATCCAGTCAAAGCCGTCGCTGTAGTCCGTCCCCTCGCGCGGCTGCGGCGCGGGCAGGGCCTCGCCGTTGATGCGCGCAATGATCTGGTCCACAGCGGCATCCAGCCCGGCCGCATAGTCGCCGTTCCTGAAGTTGGGCGTGATCGCGCTGTCGATGATGTTCTTTGCGGCCAGGTCGGGGATAGCGCCTTCCAGCGCCTTGGCCACTTCGATGCGGACCTTGCGGTCGTCCTTGGCCACCAGCAGCAGCACGCCGTCGCCCACATCCTTGCGGCCGATCTTCCATGCGTTGCCGACGCGGTTGGCATAGCTGGCAATGTCCTCGGGCTGCGTCGTCGGCACCATCAGGATCACCACCTGCGAGCCCTTGGCCTGCTCGAACGCGGTGAGCTTGGCTTCCAGTGCCTGCTTCTCGCTGCTGTCCAGCGTGCCGGTCGGGTCCAGCACATGGGCCGCCAGCGTCGGAATGGGCTTGAGTTCCTGTGCCTGCACAGTCGCCAGCCACCCCGGCAGGCCGCACACCGCCAGCAAGGCCATGATGGCCGGGAGAAAGGCGCGGAGGGCGGCCGCCATGTCGCGCGCGGGCTTACTTCTTCTCGAAGTTCACTTGTGGCGGTTTCGAAATCTCGGCCTCGTTCTGCACCGTGAAGACAGGCTTGGGCTGGTAGCTGAAAACCATGGCCGTCAGGTTGCTCGGGAAGCTGCGGGCGAGCACGTTGTACTCCTGCACGGTCTGGATGTAGCGGTTGCGTGCGACGGTGATGCGGTTCTCCGTGCCTTCAAGCTGTACCCGCAGGTCGCTGAACGCCTTGTTGGCCTTCAGGTCCGGGTAGCGCTCGACGCTCACCATCAGGCGGCTCAGCGCGCTGCCCAGTTCGCCCTGCGCAGCCTGAAACTTCTGGAAGGCCTCGGGGTTGTTGAGCGTCTCGGGCGTCACCTGCACAGACGTGGCCTTGGCGCGCGCCTCGACCACTCTGGTCAGCGTGTCCTGCTCGAAGGCTGCCTCGCCCTTGACGGTGGCCACGATGTTGGGCACCAGGTCGGCGCGGCGCTGGTACTGGTTGAGCACCTCGCTCCAGGCGGCCTTGGACTGTTCGTCCAGGCGCTGGAAGTCGTTGTAGCCGCAGCCGGTGAGCGACATGGCGGCAAGGATGATGAGAAGCCAGCGTTTCATATGCACCTCGGAATTTCTGCCCTGACAGGAAGAGGGCAACGGTAGCATAGATGGATGTCCGCAGACCTTATTCAAGCCCTGAAGGCCGCAAGGCAAGGCCCGGCGCCCGCCACAGGCAAACCGCGCAGCCTGCTGATCGCCGGCGCCACCGGCGTGCTGGGCAATGAAGTCATGCGCCGCATGGTGGGCCTGCAACAGTTTGCCTCGACCAGGGTGCTGGCGCGCGAGCCCATCACGCCTGCGCTGCGCAGCGTCACCGCGCTGGTGGTGCAGGGCGGCGGCATCGGCGGCTGGCCGCAAGCACCTGCCGACACCGGCATCATCATGTTCGACCCGCCACGCCTCTACTACGACCGCGAGCGCGCCCTCTGGACGCCGGAGCCGGCCCAGCTTGTCGAGGTTGCGCAGTGGATGCGCAGCTGCGGCGTGCAGACGCTGGCCATCGTGCTGCCCCATGCGCAGGGGCAACTGCCCGAGGCGCTCAAGCGAGGCCTGGCCAGCCTGGACGAGCATGCGGTTGTGGCGCTGGGCTTTGAGCGGGTGCTGATCGTGCGTTCTGCGCGCAAGCCTGCGCAGGACGCCTCAGGCGCAGGACTCTTCCAGAAGACGGCTGCCTGGATGCTGTCCATCGGCAGCCTCATGGTGCCGGGCAGCGAGCAGCCGGTGCGCGCGTCCAAAGTGGCCGAGGTGGTCAGCGAAGCGCTGCAGGCCATGCCGCCCGGCATCCACATTGCCGCGCCTGAACTGGTCTGGCGCGCGGCGCAGGGCAGCGTGCGGGACGTCATCCGCAGCTGGCTGCATCCCGAAACAGCCCAATCCACGGCAAAATCGGGGCCATGATCCTGATGAACGCCCACTGCCGCCATGCCTAGCGCCAAACACCATGCCGCCACGGTCGGCGGCTCCGCCGACGATGTGGAAGCCGCGTTCTACGACGCACTGCAGGCCGCCGACATTGAAAAACTCATGGCCTGCTGGGCCGATGAGGACGAGATCGTCTGCGTCCACCCTGGCGGGCCGCGCGTCGTGGGTGCGGGCGCGATCCGCGCCGCGTTCGAATCCATGTTCGCCAACGGCAGCATCCGGGCCTGGCCCGAGCGGGTGCGGAAAATCGAGTCGCTCGCCAGCGCCGTGCACAACGTGCTGGAACGCATCGAAGTCATGACCCCGGAAGGCCCGCGCCAAGCCTATGTGATTGCCACCAACGTGTACCACAAGACGGCGCAGGGCTGGCGCATGGTGGCTCACCATGCCAGCCCCGGCACGCCACGCGAAATGCAGGAAGTGTCCGAAGCACCGCAGGTGCTTCATTGACAGTGCGCACCGCAGGTAGTTCATTGACGGCGTCATTGAACTACACCGCCCCCTGGTGGCTCCCCGGTGGCAACCTGCAGACCATCTGGCCCGCGCTCTACTCGAAGCGTGTTTTCGGCGAGCACCCGCAATACCGCCGCGAGCGCTGGAACACGCCAGACCAGGATTTTGTGGACGTGGATTTCCTGGAAACCAGCACGCCGAGGGATGTCCTGCTCGTCCTCTTCCACGGCCTGGAAGGCTCGTCGCGCAGCCACTATGCCGAGGCCTTTGCCGATTTCGCCCAGGAGCGCGGCTTTGGCTTTGCGGTGCCGCATTTCCGTGGCTGCAGCGGTGAGCTGAACCTGGCGCCGCGGGCCTACCATTCGGGAGACTTTGAAGAAATCGGCTGGGTGCTGCAGCGCCTGAGAGCCAGCCACGCCGGCCCGATCATTGCCGTCGGTGTATCGCTCGGCGGCAATGCCCTGCTGCGCTGGGCCGAGGAGATGGGCGCGGAGGCCGGCAAGACCGCAAGCGCGGTAGCGGCCGTCTGTTCGCCGATCGACCTCGCGGCGGGTGGCTGGGCCATCGGTCGCGGCTTCAACCGGCAGGTCTATACCCGCATGTTCCTGCGCAGCATGAAGCCCAAGGCACTGGCCAAGCTGGCCCAGCACCCGGGACTGTTCGACCGCGATACCCTGCTGGCCGCCCGGGACCTCTATGAGTTTGACAACGTGTTCACCGCGCCATTGCACGGCTTCAAAAGCACGGAAGACTACTGGGGCCGGGCCTCGGCCAAGCCGCACCTGCACCAGATCCGCATTCCGGCGCTGGTGGTCAATGCACGCAACGACCCGTTCGTCCCCGCCTGGAGCCTGCCGCACGGGCATGAGGTCGGCAGCCATGTGACACTGTGGCAGCCTGCGCACGGCGGGCATGTAGGCTTTCCGCAAGGCCCTGTTCCCGGCCATGTCAGAAGCATGCCCGACGCCGTCGGCGGCTGGCTCGCTGCACAATGCGGCGAGGAATCAACCCATGGATGACATCGTCAGGCAAGCCATCGCCAAGTGGCCCAACGTACCCGACTGCTACGGCTGGCTGGGCCTGGATGCGCGCGGCGGCTGGTACATGCGCGACGACCGGGTCCAGGCGCTGGGGCCGTTTGCTGGCGGCGGGCCGCAGGCCAAAGGCTCACTGCTCAGGCATGAGAAGCTGGTGGACTTCATCCAGCGCAACTATGAGCCTGATGCGCAGGGCCGCTGGTTCTTCCAGAATGGGCCGCAGCGCGTTTATGTGGAGCTTGAGGCGGCGCCACTTGTCATGCGCGTGAGCGCCGACTTCACTGTCGCGGCGCACACTGGCAAGGCGGCGCGGGTGCAGCGCTGCATCGTGGACGAAAAGGGCTGGCTCTACCTGGACACCGACATCGGTTTTGGCCTGGTGCACACCCAGGACGTCGGCATCGCGGCCGGCGCCATCGAGCAGGGGCTGTGGGTGCCGCAGGAAGTGGCCTCGCGCGACCTGCCGGCGCAGTTTGCCTATGTGATGAGCCCCGCTGCGGGGCAGCCTGCCAGACCGCAAACCGCCGGTGCATGAAAAAAGCCGGCTGCAAGCCGGCTTTTTCGATGAAGCTGAAGCAGCCTACTTGGCGGCGTTGGCCATGAACTCGACAGCCGATCGGATGTCAGCGTCAGATGCGGCTGAGCCACCCTTGGGCGGCATGGCGCCCTTGCCCTTGACGACGTTGGCGACCATGGCGTCAACGCCTGTCTTGATGCGCGGCGCCCAGGCGGCCTTGTCGCCAAACTTCGGGGCGCCCGCCACTCCTGCGGCATGGCAGGCGAAGCAAGCCTGCTTGTACAGCGCCTCGCCAGCGCCTGAGCCGGCCGCAGCAGCCACGGTAGTGGCCGCCGCTGCAGGAGCAGGTGCTGCCGGAGCAGCCATGACCGGTGCAGCGGCGGCAGTAGCAGCAGCAGGTGCAGCTGCTACTGCGGTATCTGCTGCAGGTGCGGCTGCCGTGCTTGCAGCGGCTGCAGCTGCCTTGGGCGCTTCGAATTTGCCGCCCGAGGCATTGGCCATGTACACAACGGCATTGGCGATTTCACCGTCAGCGAAGTCACCGCCGCCCTGGGCGCCCATCGCACCCTTGCCTTTGAGGGCCGAGTTCAGCAGGGCTTCAAAGCCGGTCTTGAGGCGCGGTGCCCACGCTGCAATATCACCCAGCTTGGGTGCGCCACTCACGCCTGCAGCATGGCAGGCAACGCAAACGGCCTTGTAGACTTCTTCGCCGCCGCGCAGCGGACGGTTGGCATCGCGCACTTCAACGGCGCCGACCTTCTGGATGCGGGTCGCAACAGCCTTGTCGCGCGACTCCTGCGTCACGCCGCCGAGGGACATGCTGGCTGCATCGGAAGAGCCTGCGGGCATGAAGCCCGAGACCACAAAATAAACCAGCCCGATGATCGCGAACACAGGGACAACAAACGAGAAGAACACCGCGATCAGCAACTGCTTGGGGTTCTTGATAGGCCCGGTGTGGGCTTCGTGGGCGCCGGCTTCGGCGGTCTGTTGGCTGGTGTCGCTCATGGCGTCCTCAAATAATCGGGGATAAGTCGGGGGCTTTGTTCAAATCAACCTTTGATTATAGCGATGGCCCCGGTGGAAACCCCTCGCGCCAGCCTCAGGGCGTCTGGCGCGCAGGCAGCGGCGCCGCAGCGACCTGCGGGTCAGACCAGCCACCTCCCAGCGTCTTGTACAGCGACACCTGGTTCTGCAGCCGCGCCAGGCGCGTCTGCACCACCGCCTGCTGCGCCGCGAACAGCGAGCGCTGCGCATCCAGCAGGTCCAAATAGCTCGACACGCCGTTGCGGTAGCGCAGGTCGGACAGCCTGAAGCGCTGGCTCTCGGCGTCCGCCTGTGCCTGCTGCGCACGCAGCTGCTCACCCAGTGTCGCGCGCCCGGCCAGCGCGTCGGCCACTTCACGAAACGCGCTCTGGATCGACTTCTCGTACTGCGCCACCGCGATCGCCCGGCCTGCCTGCGCAGACTCCAGGCCGGCCTGGTTGCGCCCGGCATCGAAAATCGGCAGTGCCAGCTGCGGCGCCAGCGTCCAGCCCCAGGAACCGCTGCTGAACAGGCCCGAGAGCTGGCTGCTTGCCGAGCCCACACCCACCGTCAGCGAGATGCGCGGGAAGAAGGCCGCGCGCGCTGCGCCGATATTGGCATTGGACGCGACCAGCTGCTGCTCCGCCGCCCGGATGTCGGGCCGGCGGATCAGCAGGTCGGACGGCAGGCCGGCGGGCACATCGGGCAGGTTCGCTGCAGCCGTGAGACTGGCTACGGCCGTGGCGGGCGGCAAGGCGCCGGCGGGCAGGCTCTGCCCCACCAGCAGCACGAGCGCGTTCTCGTCGAGTGCGCGCTGGCGCTGCAGCTGCGCCAGCGTCACGCGGGCGCCTTCAGCCAGCGATTCAGCCTGGCGGAAGTCCAGCTCGGAGGCTGCGCCATTGTCAAAGCGCAGCTTCGTCAGCTTCATCGACTCTTCACGCGTGGTGAGCGTCTGCCGCGTCAGGGCCAGCAGGTCTTCGTCGGCCAATATGTTCAGGTAGGCCGCCGCGACCGAAGCAACCAGGCTGATCTGCGCGGCCTTGCGGTTCTCCTCGACGGCCAGGTACTGGGCCAGGGCCACTTCGCTCAGGCTCGCAATGCGCCCGAAAAAGTCGATCTCCCAGGCCGAGACGGCCAGGCCCGCGTTGTACAGGCTGGTGATGCCGCCCGCCGCGTTGGGCGTGCGCGAGCCGGTGACGGCGGCGTTGACGGTCGGGTAGCGGTCGGCGCCGCGGATCTGGTACTGCGCCCGCGCCTGCTGGATGTTGAGCACCGCCACCCGCAGGTCGCGGTTGTTCACCAGTGCCAGCTCGATCAGCGCGCGCAGCCGGCCATCCGCGAAGAAGCTCTGCCACTGCAGGTCGGCGGCGGCAACATTGCCCGCGCCTGAGGCAGGCACGGTGCCGGGCGCATTGGCATTGGGGAATGCATCAGCCACCGGCGCGGCAGGCCGCTCGTAGGTGGGGATCATCGAGCAGCCGCCGATGAGGGCTGCGGCCAGCGCCGCAGCCACCGGCCGCAATGAAAAGAGGCTTGTCTTCATGGTCATCATGGCTTGATCTCCTGCACGGCAGGTGTGGGCGCCGGGTCATCCGTCTCATGCGCATCCAGCCTGCGCTGGCGCTCGCTGCCCTTGAAGATCGAGCGGACGACCACGAAAAACACCGGGACAAAAAGCACCGACAACACGACGGCGGTGATCATGCCGCCGATCACGCCCGTGCCCAGAGCGCGCTGGCTGGCCGAGCCCGCGCCGGAGGCGAGGAACAGCGGCAGCGTGCCGAGAATGAAGGCCAGCGAGGTCATGATGATCGGCCGGAACCGCAGGTGCGCAGCCTCCAGCGCCGACTCGATCACGCCCTTGCCATGGGCCTGCAGGTCCTTGGCAAACTCGATGATCAGGATGGCGTTCTTGGCTGACAGCCCGATGATGGTGATCAGGCCCACCTGGAAGTACACATCGTTGGACATGCCCCGCATGAAGGTGCCCAGCACCACACCCAGCACGCCCAGCGGCACCACCAGGATGACCGCCAGCGGGATCGACCAGCTCTCATAGAGGGCAGCCAGCGCCAGGAACACCGCCAGGATGGCAAAGCCATAGAGGATCATGGCCTGCGAGCCGGCGAGCTTTTCCTCGCGCGACTGGCCCGTCCATTCATAGCCGAAGCCTGCCGGCAGCTGGGCTGCGATGCGCTCCATCTCCGCCAGCGCAGCGCCGCTGCTGTAGCCTGGCGCGGCAGCGCCGTCGATGCGCATGGCCGGGTAGCCGTTGTAGCGCACCGTCTGCATCGGGCCGTTGACCCACTTCGTCGTTGCAAATGCAGCCAGCGGCACGGGCTGGCCGCGTGTGTTGGTCGCATTCAGCTTGAGCAGGTCGTCCGGCTGCATGCGCGCCGGTGCGTCGGCCTGCACCACCACCCGTTGCAGGCGGCCGGCATTCGGGAAGTCGTTGACATAGCTGGAGCCGAGTGAGGTGGACAGCGCGCTGTTGATGCTGTCAAACGTCACGCCCAGCGCATTGGCCTTGTCGCGGTCAATGTCGATCTGCAGCTGCGGCGCGTCCTCCAGGCCGTTGGGGCGGACCTGTGCCAGCACCTTGCTCTGCGCCGCCATGCCCAGGACCTGGTTGCGCGCGGCAACCAGCGCGTCGCGGCCTGCGCCGCCACGGTCCTGCAGGCGGAACGAGAAGCCCGATGCGGCACCCAGTTCAGGAATGGGCGGCGGGCTTAGCGGGTAGATGAACGCATCGCGTACGCCGGATAGCGCGCCAAAGGCCCGCCCCGCGAGCGCCTCGGCGGAATTCTCCTTGCCCTCACGCTCGTCCCAGGGCTTGAGCGTCACGAATGCCAGCGCCGCATTCTGGCCCTGGCCCGAGAAGCTGAAGCCCAGCACGCCCACCATGCTCTGCACCTGCGGCTGCTTGAGGATGAAGCTTTCCACCTGCTTCATCACGTCGAGCGTGCGCTCCTGCGTGGCGCCGGGCGGCAGCTGCACGTTGACAATGATGTTGCCCTGGTCTTCGCCGGGCAGGAACGAGGTCGGCAGCCGCAGGTAGAACACCGCCACCGCGGCAATGATGGCCGCATAGATGATGAGGTAGCGCGCCGCCTTCTTCAGGATGCGCGACACCAGGCTCTCATAGCCCTTGGCGGTGCGGGAAAAGCCGCGGTTGAACCAGCCGAAGAAGCCGCGCTTTTCATGGTGATGCCCGGCTTCCACCGGCTGGAGCAGCGTCGCGCACAGGGCCGGCGTGAGCGACAGCGCCATGAAGGCCGAGAACGCGATGGACGCGACCATCACCGCCGAGAACTGGCGGTAGATGTTGCCGACCGAGCCCGAGAAGAACGCCAGCGGCACGAACACCGAGATCAGCACCACCGTCACGCCGATGATGGCGCCGGAGATCTGGCCCATGGCCTTGCGGGTGGCCTCAAGCGGCGGCAGGCCTTCCTCGCTCATGATGCGCTCGACGTTCTCCACCACCACGATGGCGTCGTCCACCACGATGCCGATCACCAGCACCATGCCGAACATGGTGAGCACGTTGATCGAGAAGCCCAGTGCCAGCAGCGTGCCGAAGGTGCCCAGCAGGGCAATCGGCACCACGACGGTCGGGATGATGGTGTAGCGCCAGTTCTGCAGGAACAGGAACATCACCAGGAACACCAGGACCACCGCCTCGACCAGCGTCTCCGCCACCTGGCTGATGGAAATGCTTACAAAGCGCGAGCTGTCGTAAGGAATGGTGTACTTCATGCCCTGCGGGAAGTAGCGCTGCAGTTCATCCATCTTGGCGCGCACGGCCTTGGCCGCCGCCAGCGCATTGCCGCTGGGCGAGAGCTGCACGCCGATGCCCACGGCCGGCTGGCCGTTCAGCCGTGCGGAGGTTGCATAGGCCTGGCCGCCCAGCTCGATGCGCGCGACGTCCTTGAGCCGCACCGTCGCGCCGTCGGTCGTGGCCCGCAGGATGATGTTGCCGAACTGCTCGACGGTGGACAGCTGGCCGTTCACGATGACCGTGGCCGCAATGCCCTGGCCCGCCACGTTGGGCAGGTCGCCAATGGCGCCGGAGGCCACCTGGGCGTTCTGCGCGCGGATGGCGTTGGTGACGTCGGCGGACGACAGGTTGAAGCCGCTCAGCTTGGCCGGGTCCACCCACACCCGCATCGAGCGCTCGGTGCCGAACAGCTGGGCCTGGCCGATGCCCGGCAGGCGCTGCAGCTCGGGCACCACATTGCGCGAGGCATAGTCGCCCAGCGCGATCGGGTCCATGGATGCGTTCTCGGACGACAGCATGGTGAACAGCAGGAAGTTGCTGCGCGACTTGTCCACCCGCACGCCCTGCTGCGTCACGGCTGCAGGCAGGCGCGGTGAGGCGCGGGCCAGCCGGTTCTGCACGTCCACCTGCGCCAGGTCGGCATTGGTGCCGGGCTGGAACGACAGCGTGATGTTGCCCGAGCCGTCAGCCTGGGCCACCGCCTCCATGTACATCAGGCCGGGCGAGCCGTTCATCTCGCGCTCGATGACGGACAGCACGCTGTCCTCCAGCGTCTTGGCCGAGGCGCCGGGGTAAGCGGCGGAAATCACGATGGCGGGCGGCGCCACCGGCGGGTACTGCGACACCGGCAGCTGCGTGATGGACACGCAGCCCAGCACGATGATGAACAGCGCGATCACCCATGCAAAGATGGGCCTGTCGATAAAAAATTTGGCCATGCGCCGCGCTCCTTATTGCTTCGCAGCCGAAGCGGCGGAAGCAGGGGCTGCGGGTGCGGCAGCCTGCGCGGACGCTGCTGGTGCGGCAGAACCCACCGGCCGCCACGGCACCGGCTTGACCGGCGCGTCGCCGCGCAGCTTCTGGAAGCCGTCCACCATCACCTGTTCGCCGGCCTTCAGGCCGTCCAGCACCACCCAGCTGCCGGCCTGCGCGCCGGCCAGCTTCACCGGGCGCGGCGCAACCTTGCCGTCGGCGCCGACCACCATTACCGAGTCGCCCTGGGCGGTGCGGGTCACGGCCTGCTGCGGGATCAGGATGGCATTGCCGGCCTTGGCCTGCTCCAGCCGCACCCGCACATACAGGCCCGGCAGCAGCTGCCCGCCGGGGTTGGGCACTTCGGCGCGCAGGGTGACCTGGCCGGTCGTCGGGTCCACCGACAGGTCGGAGAACAGCAGCTTGCCGGGCCGCGCATACTCCGTGCCGTCTTCCAGCACGATGCGCACGCTGGCCGCCTCGGCGCCGACGGCGCGCTTGAGCTTGCCGGCCTCCAGGGCCTTGCGCAGGTTCATGGTTTCAGCGGCCGACTGGGTGAAGTTCACATACATCGGGTCAATCTGCTGCACCACGGCCAGCTGCGTCGCCTCGCCCTGGCCCACCAGCGCGCCTTCGGTCACCAGCGCGCGGCCGATGCGGCCCGAGATGGGCGACGTGACAGAGGCGTAGTCAAGGTTGATCTTCGCGGTCTGCACAGCGGCGCGGCCTGCGGCCACATCGGCATCGGCCGACTTCTGCGCGGCCACGGCTGCGGCGTATTCCTGCTTGCTGATGGCGTTGGCCTCCACCAGCGGCTTGTAGCGCTCGGCCACGCCTGCGGCCTGCGCCTGGTTGGCCTGGGCGCGGGCCAGCACGGCCTCGGCGCTCTGGTAGGCGGCGGCATAGGGGCCAGAGTCGATGCGGAACAGCGGCTGGCCGGCGCGCACGTCGCTGCCCTCTGTGAACAGGCGCTTTTGCAAAATGCCGGCGGCGCGGGCCCGCACCTGGGCCACGCGCGAGGCTTCCAGCCGGCCCGGCAGCTCGGTCACCAGGCCAATGTCACCCGGCTGCACCGTCACCACGCCAACCTCGGCCGGCGGCATGCCGCCACCGGGCGCGCCGGCAGGGGCCGCATCCTTGTTGCCGCAAGCCGCAAGCAGCAGGGCGATGGCCACGCTGCAAACTGCAAGCGCGGGCCGTGACGATGAAGTGCGGGGAGCCAGGGTGGGGATGCGGCGCTGGGCGGGCATGAAAATCCTTCGGGATGGTGGGTCACGAGCGTGCCGGCGGCATGTAAAACACGCACGCAAGGCAGGGCCGGAAAAGGGAACTGGCGAGTATACATACATTGTTGGATGTATAGTGGCGCACCTATAAAGCTCCTGACAGGACCCAGACAATCATGGTTCGCCGCACCAAAACGGACGCGCTCGCTACCCGTAACAGCCTGCTGGATGCGGCCGAACACCTGTTCCAGGCGCGGGGCGTTTCACGCACCTCGCTCAATGACATTGCCGTGGCGGCCGGCACCACGCGCGGCGCCATCTACTGGCACTTCAAGGACAAGGCCGACCTGTTCAACGCCATGATGGAGCGGGTGACGCTGCCGATGGAAGAAGCCCTGCACCAGGCCGGCTCGCAGGAAGACGGCGACCCGATTGCCCACCTGCGCGCCGCCATGCTGCATGCGCTGCACAAGACGGCCACCCACGAGCAGACCCGCCGGGTCTTCGAGGTGGCCACCCACAAGGTGGAATATGTCGACGAACTGAGCGCCGTCCAGGCGCGCCACCTGGCGGTGCGCAACGAATGCCTGGCCCAGACCATGCACGGCCTGAAGCAGGCCGTGCGCCGCCGCGGCGCCGTGCTGCCCATCCCGGTGGCGGCAGCAGCCATGGGCCTGCATGTGATGGTGGACGGCCTGATCCAGAACTGGCTGCTCGACCCGCTGGCGTTTGACCTGCAGAAGGTGGGCCGCCAGACGATAGACACCTACCTGGCGGGCCTCGGCCTGGCACCGCAACCGGCCGCCGCAGCACCGGCCCGCCGCCCTTTGGCGGCCGTGGCCGGGCAATAGGGGATAATGCGCGGGTTCATCCAGACGTTGCGGCTGTAGCTCAGTGGATAGAGTATTGGCCTCCGAAGCCAAGGGTCGTGGGTTCGATCCCCGCCAGCCGCACCAGTCATCGCGATATTTTCTGCAACGCTCAGAAGTCTCCAACTCCAGAGCGACACATGCGCGAACCTCTATACCTCCTAAGCACCACAGCACTTTCGTCAGTCTGAGTTCATCCGTGGCGCTACCGTATTGGAAATCGCTAAGAGTCTTTGTGAGGTAGTTGACGATCAACTTGCCGGCGGTCGATCTTGAGCCACCAGGCCGCCAACCCAAGTTCAACAAGATGGGATGTCACCCTTAACGCTCCCGCGATGAAACCCGAGACGAGGAGCAATGCGCCGATTGCGAAGACCACTCCGGGAAACGTCATCGCAATCCCAAACTCTGACGAGAAATGGGGCGGTCCGCTCAGCAATGCGCCCGGTAAACAAAGTGCAAACAAAAGAATTAGGGCGATGATCTGCCCGCCGGGAATGATCCCGAAGATAAAGCAAAGCACTGCCGGACCTACTGCGATCCATAGGAATGATCTCAACCAGAGCCGAGCAAATGTCTTCATCGCCACCTCGTGGATTTCGTTCGAACTGAGCGGCTCTCAACGAGAGACCACACTTGCGTCAGCATGAGTACACACCAATGCCGCTCATGGAAATGGACGTCCTAAAGGTGTTCCGCTGAGTGCTACAGAAAGGTGCGTCACACGACACCTCGTAGTCGACGCGAAGACCTTGGAGAGTGCTAAAGTGGCATTGCCCACAAAAACAGTGGGCTCGGGCCTAGAGGGCCCGAAACATCATGGTGACGAAGGTCACCGACGCCACCCGGCAGGTGGCCTTCCGTTCGTCCGCATCAGGCGGCTCGGACGGGAGGCTGGCGACAGCCTGCCGGTTTTCCACCGTGATGTCCGGTCCCTCTAGCCCGTTCGAGCTGCCGCCTTTTATGATTTGAAAATCATCATCGTTGGGACAAACAAGCAGTACAGGCGGCGGCATTTCTTGATCTTTCAATTTCGGGAAAAGACCATGACCTGTACCTGCGACTCAACCGCGAGCGAGCTGTCAGACGAAGACGGCGAACTGCGCACCATTAGCAACCCCACGCTTCCCTACGACTTTGTGGAAGACATGAGCGATCAGCTCAACGGCCTGGACGATGTTCAGCGTTCGCTGGAGTTGCTCGAAATCCTCATCGACCCGATCATCATCTCGGGCAAGGTCCTGAACCAGATGGACCACAAGCAGCTCGGCGCCATGCTGCGCAACCTGAACAGCCTGTTCCATACGCGGTTGAGCAGCGCCCGCAGTGTGCTGGGCAGGCCGTACGAAGACACAGCGGGTGAATAGCTGAGGGAGTGCGCCCCCGAGGGTTGCATTCCCCGATCCAGGGCGTGTTTACCGCCTGGTTACTCAACCTGACTTTTCTCAAGCAACAGGCCACGTCGGGTCAGCCTCTCGCGTGCCTCTATCAGCGCATCGTGCAGTCGCTGCTCCAGTTCAGCCTTCGGCGGCAGTTCGGTCCAGTACTCGGCCACGGTGATGCCGTCTTTGTGCATCTGCAGAAGTTCCACCTGTTCGCGGCTGGACTCGGCGCAGAGGATCAGGCCTATGGGCGCTTCTTCACCCTCCTGGCGTTCGTGTTTGTCCAGCCACTTCAGGTAGAGCTCCATCTGGCCTTTGTGCGCGGCCTTGAAGCGGCCGAGCTTGAGCTCGACTGCCACCAGACGGCGCAGGCGGCGGTGGAAGAACAGCAGGTCTAGGTAGAAGTCCTCACCGTCGATGACCATGCGTTTTTGCCGCTCGACAAAGGCGAATCCCCGGCCGAGCTCCAGGATGAAGGCTTCGAGCTGGCGCAGGATGGCGGCCTCAAGGTCGGCCTCGTCGTGGCCCTGGCGCAGGCCCAGAAAGTCCAGGAAGTAGGGGTCTTTGAAGACGAGGGCGGGAGCGGCGTTGGTCGGCGACGGCAGCTGCGGGGCCTGGGTGCTCGAGATTTCGCTGCGCTCCCAGGCTTTGCGCTCAATCTCGCGGTGCAGCTCGCGCACGCTCCAGCGGGCTTCCACGCACTGCTGGGCATAGAACCAGCGAGCCACCTCAGTTTTGACGGGGATGAGCTGCAAAAAATGGGTCCAACTCAATTGGCGCATCAGTGATGCGACTTTCTCCGGGTCGGGGAAGGCCTGGGCAAATTGCACCATTCGGCGCAGGTTCTTTGTCTCGAAACCACGGCCAAACTCCTCGCCTAGCTGCTGGCCAAGACGGGTCATGACCTGGCTGCCGTATTGGGCTCGCTCGCCCCCCAGCACTTCAGCGGCCAGGCGGCGCCCGACATTCCAATACAGGCTCGTTAATTCGGCGTTGACAGCACCGGCCAGTCGCTGGCGGCTGCTGGCGATTAGTGCACGCAGTTCGGCGTGCAGGCTGTCTGCGAGGGTGGGGATCATTTCGCTCATGCTTGGACATTTGCCCTTCTTCGTAAATTTCAGGTCTCAAATGGTTGAGCTTCCGGGATGTTGATGAACTCTCCTTGCTGCGCCAAGCTCCCCGGCCAAACGGCCTAGGCCATCTCGTCCTGGCCTCATCCAGCCCCAATTCGGCTACGCTTCCCGCAGGATGCATCGCAGCGCAGGCAGCGTGCCGCGCCATGTGGATGCAATGACGACATGCCGGACCTCGACACCATTGCCGGGCCGTCGCCTGACGGCGCGGACCCGAACGCAGGGCAGATTCACCTGCTTCTGGCCTCGCTGCGCGCCAGCGAAGCGCGCTTCCGTGACCTGGCCGGGCTGTCGTCCGACTGGTACTGGGAGCAGGACGCCGACGGGCGGCTCAGCCATGTGTCCGAAGAGCTGAGGCACAAGTCCGGCATTGACCCGGCCCGCATGCAGGGGCTGCGCTGGCGGGACGTCACCGCCTTGCAGCCCGCCGACGGCTGGGAGGGCCTGGAGGCCGCGATGCGGGCGCGCCAGACCTTCCGCGACATGCTGATGCGCTACGAGACCGGCGGGCCCGAGGCGGTGTACCTCAGCGTGAGCGGCATCCCGGTGCTGGCGGGCGACGGCACCTTTGCCGGTTACCGCGGCATCGGCAAGGACGTGAGCGCGCGCGAGCGCATCGACGCCGCGCACCGCGGCACCGAGGAGCGCTACCGGCGCATCATGGACTCCGCGCGCGACGGCATCATGATGGTGGACTCAGACGGCATCGTGACCTTTGCCAACCGGCGCATGTGCGTCATGCTCGGCACCGAGGCCGACGAGATCTGCGGCCGCGCGCGCGATGCCTTCACCCTGCCCCTGGCGCCGCAGCAGGCGGATGCCGACGGCGCCGGCGGGGAGGGTGTGGAGCTGCGGCGCAAGGACGGCACCATCGTCTGGGCCATGGAGGTGAGCTACCCCGTCACGGCGCGCGACGGCTCGCATGCCGGCACGCTGTCCATCTTCACCGACCTCACCGAGTTCAAGGACCGCGAGGAGCGCATCCGGCAACTGGCCGTGCTGGCGGCCGAGAAGGGCGAGGCCGAGCGCGCAAACCAGGCCAAGTCGCGTTTCCTGGCGGCCGTCAGCCACGACCTGCGCCAGCCCATGCATGCGCTGGGCCTGTTCATTGAAGACCTGCGCAACGCAGGACTGCAGGGGCCCGAGGCCGTGCTGCTGGACCGCATGGAGTCGGCGCTGGAGCTGACCAATGGGCTGCTCGACACCATCCTGATGATGTCGGGGCTGGAAAGCGGCATGGTCACGCCCGATGTGGTGGACTTCCCGGTGCAGCGCATCCTGGACCGGGCCTACCATGCGTTCGGCGCCGTGGCCGCCCGCAAGGGGTTGCGGCTGTCCATCGTGCCGAGCGCGGCCATCATCCGCAGCGACCCGGTCCTGCTGGAGCGCGTGGTGTTCAACCTCGTCTCCAACGCCGTCCGCTACACCACCCGTGGCGGCGTCGCCGTGGGTTGCAGGAGCCGCGGGCCCTGTGTCCACATCGAGGTATGGGACACCGGGCCGGGCATCGCGCAGGAGCATCACGGCGCGATCTTCGGCGAGTTCGTCCGCCTTGAAAACCAGGGGCGGGAGCGCGGCGGCCTCGGCCTGGGCCTGGCCATCGTGCAGAGCTGCGCATCGCTGCTGGCGCACCCGCTGCAGCTGAAGTCGGTGCCGGGCCGGGGCTCGCGCTTCTCCATCTTCGTGCCCCGGGGCTCGGCCGCAGGCGCGGTGGCGGCAGCCGTGGAGGATGAGGCGCCGGTGCCGGCCGGCACCTCGTTCAAGGGAGTGCGGGTCCTGGTGATCGACGATGACGTCCTGCTGCTGGAGAGCACCTCGGGCCTGCTCAGGCGCTGGGGCTGCGAAGTGCTGGAGGCGGTGAACGGGACCGAGGCCGTCGAGCGCCTTGCCGCCGCAGGCGGGCAGGCCGGGCTGATCGTGTCAGACCTGCGGCTGGCTGACGGCGAGGTGGGCACCGGCGTGATCGCCACGCTGCGCGAGCGATTCGGCGCCGCCACCCCGGCATTGATACTCACCGGCGAGCGCTCCTTGCAGACGGCGCGGGAAGTCAAGGCCGCAGGCCTCACGCTGCTTTACAAGCCCGTGCCGCCCGGCCGCCTCAAGGCCCTGATGGACCAGCTGCTCGGGCTCGCTCACGCAAGTCAGTGACGGGCCGTGCGGCGCGAGCCGCGCAGCATGTCGCGCCAGCCCAGGCCGTCCACCGCGGCGACGGCCTGGGCGCGCGTGCCGACACCCATGGCCTGCAGCACCGCCGCCACATGGGTCTTGACCGTGCCCAGCGCGAGGTTGAGGATCTCGCAGATCTGGCGGTTGGACTTGCCTTCCAGCAGCAGGAGCAGCACGTCCAGCTGGCGCTCGGTGAGGCCCGTGGCATGGGGCAGGCTCGGCCGCCAGGGCGGCAGCGCCTGCACCAGCGCCGGCGATGCCGCACCGTTGCCGCCCCCGTGCAGGAAGACTTCCGGCGGCACGTAGACGTCGCCGTTGAGCACGAAGCGCAATGCGTTGATGAGCGGTGAAGAGCCCGACAGCTTCGGGATGAAGCCCGACACGCCCCGGCTGAGCGCCGCCTGCACTGTCCGCATGTCATGCGTTGCCGAGATCACCACCACCCTGGCGTCCGGGCAGGCGTCGTAGAACGCTTCGAGCGACTCGATGCCCGAGCGCCCCGGCAGGGCCAGGTCGAGCAGCACGAGGTCAAGGTCCGCGTGCTGCCGGTACAGCGCAATGCCCTGCACGACGTTCTCGGCCTCCAGCACTTCGGCGCACGGGTCCAGCTGCAGCACCGCGAGCTTGATGCCCTCGCGCACGAGCCAGTGGTCGTCCACGGCAAGGATCCTGAGCGCCGCCTGGTCTGTGCGTTCGGCGGCTTGCGGGCTGTCAACGGAGAGGCTTGTGGTCATGCTGCGGCAAGTCAAATGATGGCGGATCGTAGGCGCAGCCCCTGGTGCCTGCAATGCGTTGTGTGGCCCGAAATGCCCGTTCAGTTGGCCGGGTTCGCAAGGCCGGTGGGCGTGTGCAGGGCAGAATGCAGGAAGGCCCGCCCGATGGGGGCGCCAGGCCACACGAATGGGCGCAATGACGATGCAAGGTGCAGGCCGCGATGCGGGGCACGCCGCAGATGCGGCGGCAGATGAAGCCTGCGCGGACGGCAATGCTGGCACCTATTCGGTGGCCGTGCGCGCCATGTGCGAGTTCACCGCAAAGGCCGGTGACCTGGACTTGCGCTTCACGCCGTCGCCCTCCGCGCAGGAAGGCATTCTCGGCCACAGGCTGGTCGCTGCGCGCCGCGGCGGCGGCTACCAGTCCGAGATCGCGCTCGCCGGCAGTTACAAGGAGCTGCGGGTGCGCGGCCGGGCCGACGGCTACGACGCCGCGCTCAACCAGCTGGAAGAGGTCAAGACCTATCGCGGCGACCTGGCGGCCATGCGGGCCAACCACCGGGCGCTGCACTGGGCGCAGGCCAGGGTCTATGGCTGGCTGCTGTGCGACAGGCTGGGCCTTGCGCAACTGGTTGTGGCGCTGGTGTACCTGGACGTCATGACGCAGGAGGAAACCGTGCTGCAGGAGCAGCACACGGCGGCGGGCCTGCGCGAGTTCTTCGAGGCGCAGTGCGAGCTGTTCCTTGGCTGGGCCGGGCGTGAGGTGGCGCACCGCCGCGAGCGTGACGCCATGCTCGCCGGCCTGAAGTTCCCGCATGCGGAGTTCAGGCCCGGCCAGCGCGACCTGGCCGAGGCGGTGTACCGCTCGGCCGCATCGGGCCGCCACCTGCTGGCCCAGGCGCCCACCGGCATCGGCAAGACGGTGGGCACGGTGTTCCCGCTGCTCAAGGCCATGCCGGCGCAGGGGCTTGACCGCATCTTCTACCTCGCGGCCAAGACGCCCGGCCGCAGGCTTGCGCTGGATGCCTTGCGCCTGGCCACAGGCCCTGGCACCCGGCCGCTGCGGGTGCTGGAGCTGGTGGCGCGCGACAAGGCCTGCGAGCACCCGGACAAGGCCTGCCATGGCGGCTCCTGCCCGCTGGCCAAAGGCTTCTATGACCGGCTGCCGCAGGCCCGCGCCGCAGCGGCAGATGCCGCCTGGCTGGACCGCGCCGCCCTGCGCGAGGTGGCCTTGGCGCACAACATCTGCCCCTACTACCTGGGCCAGGACATGGCCCACTGGGCCGACGTGGCGGTGGGCGACTACAACTACTGGTTTGACACCACCGCCATGCTGCATGGCCTGGCCACTGCGGGCGAGTGGCGCGTGGGCCTGCTGGTGGACGAGGCCCACAACATGGTGGAGCGGGCCCGGGGCATGTATTCCGCCGCGCTGGACAGGGCCGGCCTGCGGGCCGCGAAGAAGGCCGCGCCGGCGCCCTTGAAGAAGGTGCTGGACAAGCTGGCCAGGAGCTGGGCCGAACTGCACCGCGACCAGGAAAGCACCTACGCCGTCCACCCCGCCATTCCCCAGAAATTCCGCCACGCCCTGCAGCAGGCCGCCACCGCGATCATGGAGCATGAGGCCGCCGCAGCGGGCGAGCTTGACGGCGCGCTGCAGGACTTCCTGTTCGGCCTGCTGCACTTCTCGCGCCTGGCAGAAGAGTTCGGCGGGCATTCGCTGTTTGACATCACGCTGGCTGGCGGTCATGCCGGTAGCCAGCAGGGCGCAGGAAAGGCGCCGGACTCCACGCTGTGCCTGCGCAACGTCATACCGGCGCCGTTCCTGGCCGGCCGTTTTGCGGCGGCGCATTGCGCGGCGCTGTTCTCGGCCACCCTCAACCCCACCCACTACTACACCGACATGCTCGGCCTGCCGGACAACACGGTGGCCATTGACGTGGGCTCGCCCTTCCGCGCCGAGCAGCTGTCGGTGCAGGTGGCGCGGCACATCTCCACACGCTATTCGCACCGTGGCGGGTCGCTGGCGCCCATCGTCGCGCTGATGGCGCGGCAATACCGCAGCAGGCCCGGCAACTACCTCGCCTTCCTCAGCAGCTACGACTACCTGGAGCAGCTCGCCGGCCTGTTCGGCGAGTGCCACGGCGACATTCCGGCATGGCGGCAGTCCCGCAACATGGGCGAGGCCGGGCGCGACGAATTCCTCGCGCGGTTCCAGGCCGGCGGCAGTGGCGTGGGGTTTGCCGTGCTGGGCGGGTCGTTTGCCGAGGGCATCGACCTGCCGGGCGAGCGCCTGGTGGGCGCCTTCATTGCCACGCTGGGCCTGCCCCAGGTGAACCCGGTCAACGAGCAGATGAAGGCCCGCATGGCCGAAGCCTTCGGCGCGGGCTACGACTATGCCTACCTCTACCCTGGCCTGCAGAAGGTGGTGCAGGCGGCCGGGCGGGTCATCCGCACGCCCACCGATGAAGGCGTGGTCCACCTGATGGACGACCGCTTCGCCCGCCCCGAAATCCGCCGGCTGCTGCCGCGCTGGTGGGCGGTCGGCCTGGCCGCGCGGCCCGCTGCGGCCATTGAAGCCATGGGTGCCGACGAGCAGCCGCCCCTGCGTGTTTGAAGCCAGATGTATCCGGGGCGTGGTCCTACAACAGGGGGCGCGGGCCGGTACTAATGTCTGGTTTGCGCCAATGTCGGCGCGCACGCAAGGAGCAGACATGCCTCGTGTTGACAAATGGCTTTACGCCGACGTGCAGAAGCACAAGCGCAATGCCGGGATTTTTGAGGAAGGCTACGGCCGCAAGGGTGGCGGCAAGGCCGGCAGCAAGCGCGCCTGGGCCATGGACGAGCGCGATGGCGGCAACCGCAAGAGCGGTGCCGGCCGCAAGGGCGAACGCAGCTTTTCGTGAACGCAGGGTAGCAAGCAGGGCGGCATGCAGGCCGCGCAACTGCCGCAGGCGGCCTACAGTTTCAGCGGGGCATGTCCCACACGCACCGCGCCCGCAGCGCCCTAAAGTGGACTACGGCCCAATCCGGGGCCGGTCCACGGGAGAACGCTGCCTATGATCCGCATTGGAGTCGTTGACGATCATGCGATCGTGCGCACCGCTTTGCGCCAGCACTTTTCAGAGCATGTTGACCTGCGTGTCAACGGCGAAGCCGCCAATGCGGAAGACGGGGTGAAGCTCGCCTGCTCGGGCGAGGTCGATGTGCTGGTGATGGACCTGGCCATGCCCGGCCCGAACGCCAGCGACGCCCTGGCCGAAATCGTCCGCCGGGCGCCGCAGGTGCGGGTGCTCATCCTGTCGGCATACCCCGAGGAGCTGTATGGCGTGGCGCTGATGCATGTGGGCGCGAGCGGCTACCTGAACAAGCTCTGCGAGTTGCCCGACATCGTCAATGCGGTACGCACCGTCGCCCTTGGCGGGCGCGTGGTGTCCGATGCCGTTGCTGCCGTGCTGCGTGACCGCGCCGTGCGCAGGAAGGAAGGCCCGCTGCACGAGCAGCTTTCGGCGCGCGAGATGGACGTGTTCGTGCGCCTTGCACGCGGCGAGAAGATCGGCCGCATCGCCGAAGGCATGAACATCAGCGTGAAGACGGCCAGCACCTACCGGGCGCGTGTGCTCACCAAGCTGGGCCTCGGGTCCAACCCCGAACTCACCCGCTACGCCGTCAGCAACCGCCTGATCGACTGACGGGCCCGCCCGCGTTGAAACTGTAGGCGCCCGCCTGCCCCGGTTCGCGCCCCTGTCTGTCGGACGCCGGGCGGCCCGGTGCCTACGCTCTGATACATGTCATTCCCGGACTTCCACAACCTCTTCGGCCTGACGGTCCATCCGCTGGAGCTGGTCATCCGCGGCACCGTCGTGTACTGGCTGCTCTACCTGCTGTTCCGCTCGGTGCTGCGGCGCGACGTCGGCTCTGTCGCCATTGCCGATGTGCTGCTGCTGGTGCTGATCGCCGATGCCGCGCAGAACGCGATGTCCGGCGGCTATGAATCCATCACCGACGGCGTGGTCCTGGTCGGCACCATTGCCGCATGGAACTATGCGCTGGACTGGGCCACCTGCCATTCGAGCCGTGTGCGCAAGCTGCTGGAGGCACAGCCGCTGCTGCTGGTCAAGGACGGCAAGATGATCAAGGCCAACATGCGCGAGGAGCTGATCACGGCGGCGGAGCTCATGTCCTCGCTGCGTGAGCAGGGCATCGACAAGCTGGAGCATGTCAAGCGCGCACGCATGGAGCCCAACGGGCATCTGAGCGTCATCAAGGCGGACGCGGCGCGCGGCGACGATGGGCCGCCACCGCGGGCACCGGCAGCCGGGACACCAGGATGACACGCGGAACCGGCAGGGTTGACGCAGAAGCGTTCCACAGCCCGAAGTCCGTGGACGACGTGACGCGGCAGAATGTGCGCGCCATGCGCGACCTTGAAGACGCGGCCATGGCGCGCCGGACCACGGCCGACCGCGTCGCCGCATTTGTGGCGGCCTTCTGCGGCAGCATGACCTTCGTCTGGATCCATGTGGTGCTGTTCAGCGGCTGGATCGCGCTGAACTCCTTGCCGGGGCTGCCGCATATCGACCCGTTCCCGTTCACCTTCCTCACGCTGATGGTGTCGCTGGAGGCGATCTTCCTGTCGGCCTTCATCCTGATCAGCCAGAACTACGAGATGCGGCTGACCGAGCGCAACAACCAGCTCGACCTGCAGATCAACCTGCTGAGCGAGCAGGAGAACACCAAGATGCTCTCGATGCTGGAGAAGATCTCCCTCAAGCTCGGCGTGGTGGACTCCGAAGACCCGTCGGTGAAGGTGCTGGAGGAGGCCACCCGGCCCGACAAGCTGGTCGAGCAGATCGAGCAGTCGCGCCGCGTGGACTGAGCGGGGCGGCTGCTTGCGTCACACGGCCGGCGGGTCGGTCTCGCGCTCCGGGTGCTTGTAGCGGGCCACGCCCTTGATGAAGGCGTCCAGTGCCGCACGCTGCCCGGCGCCTGCGTCAACAATCCCCGGGTCCGGCTCGCCGCCCGGCAGTGTTGCAGCCACACCGGCCTCGTCCAGCAGCGCCTGTGCCGCGCCCAGGGCCAGGATGGTCTTGCCGTGGCGGTACTGGTCCTTGATGAATTCCATGGTGTGGCCATCGCGCGCGAGCGCCGCCACGCCGTCTTCGCCATCGGCGATCACCAGCGCGTCGAACAGGAAGCCGGGCTCATTCTCAAGCGACGCATCGGCCTGGATGGCCACGCCGTCCGCCGTCCGCACAGCGCCAATACGCGGCGCGACGAAGCGGGGCGCCGCACCCCGGGCAAACAGCGCCTCATGGATGGCGGCAGCGCTGGTGCCCACCGATCCGTTGGCCACCAGGATGGCCACCTTGCGGGCCTTGATCGAGCCGTCGCCCGGCCGCGCGGTGAGCGACAGCGTGGGTGAGGACTTGACTTCGGGCTTCGCGGGCTTGTCCAGCGCGCGCGGCATGGGCGCCGGCAGGGTCTCCATGCCCAGCCCGTCGGCCACCTGGCGCGCCAGGTCTTCCGACACATTGCGCAGCGACGACACCATGCGTTCGCGGATCGCCGGCACCGTCAGCTTGCTCAGCTCGAAGCGGAACGCGGCGGCGATGTGCGCCTGTTCCACCGGCGTCTGGCTCTCATAGAACAGCGAGGCCTGGGTGTAGTGGTCGGCAAACAGCTCGGGCTTGCCGCGCACCTTGGCCTGCGCTTCCTTCGCGGCAAGCCGCTCGGGCACCGTCACAAAGCCCTGGCCCCCGGCCTGGAACGGGCAGCCGCCGCCCAGTGAATTGGGCTCGTACGACACGCGGCCGCGCGGGATGGCCTGGCGGTGCATGCCGTCGCGCTGGTTGTTGTGCACCGGGGCAATGGGTGCATTGATCGGGATCTCATGGAAGTTCGGCCCGCCCAGGCGGCTGATCTGCGTGTCCACATACGAGTGGATGCGCCCCGCGAGCAGCGGGTCGTTGGAGAAGTCGATGCCGGGCACCACATGCGCGGTGCAGAAAGCCACCTGCTCGGTCTCGGCAAAGAAATTGTCGGGGTTGCGGTTGAGCACCATGCGGCCCAGCGGCGTGACGGGCACGAGCTCCTCGGGGATGATCTTGGTGGCGTCCAGGATGTCAAAGCTGAAGGATTCAGCCTGCTCTTCCGTGAACACCTGCACACCCAGTTCCCATTCGGGGAAAGCGCCCGTTTCAATGCGTTCCCACAGGTCGCGCCGGTGGTAGTCAGGGTCGGCGCCGGACACCTTCACGGCTTCGTCCCAGACCATGGAGTGGGTGCCGTACTTCGGCTCCCAGTGGAACTTGACGAAGACCGCCTCGCCCCCGGCATTGACGAACTTGTAGCTGTGCACCCCAAAGCCCTGCATCGTGGCGTAGCTGCGCGGGATGCCGCGGTCGCTCATCACCCACATCAGCATGTGGGTGGACTCGGGCATCAGCGAGATGAAGTCCCAGAAAGTGTCGTGCGCGCTGGCGGCCTGCGGCATGCCATGGTGCGGCTCGGCCTTGACGGCGTGAACCAGATCGGGGAACTTCATCGCGTCCTGGATGAAGAACACCGGCATGTTGTTGCCGACCAGGTCCCAGTTGCCTTCGTCGGTGTAGAACTTGACGGCAAAGCCGCGCACGTCGCGCGCCGTGTCCTTGGAGCCGCGCTCGCCGGCCACGGTGGAGAAGCGCACGAAGACGGGCGTGGTCTTGCCCGCCTCCTGGAAGGGCGCGGCACGGGTGAGCTGCGGCACCGGCTTGTAGCACTCGAAGAAGCCGTGCGCCGCCGAGCCGCGGGCATGCACGATGCGCTCGGGGATGCGCTCATGGTCAAAGTGGGTGAGCTTCTCGCGCAGGATGAAGTCTTCCAGCAGCACCGGGCCGCGCACGCCGGCCTTCAGCGAATTCTGGTTGTCGCCGACCGGCACACCCTGGTTGGTGGTCAGGCGCTGGCCGGACGAATCCACGCGCACGCGGTCCAGCGGCTCGATGGTCGCATTCACGCCTTCGGGCGCAATGCTGCCGGTCTTCTGCGTGCCGTTCTCCTCGGAGAGCGTGCTGCCCGAGGGCAGGCGTGAAGGGGCATCGACAGTCTGGCCTGGCTGCGGGTTGCGGCCGTTGGCGGCGCCATGCTCCAGGGGCTTGTTGGCGTTGAAGGGCATGGCCTTCGCCAGCTCACCCGTCTGTCCGGCCTTGAGGACGGCTGCGTCGTTGGCGCCACCTGGCGGGACTTTGGCGGGTGCGCTGTCTGTGTTGCGGGCGGCGGCTTTCGCTGCCGGCTTGTCGCCGGGGGAGTTTTTGGGCATGGGAATCTCTCGTTGGGTGGGCAGGGCCGTCAAGGTTAGGCCTGCGACGGGGCGTGTCCTGTAGGAGCTTTTCGCAACATGCCTCGCTGGTGGACTCCAGTCCAAACAGCCGCCGTCCTACAGGGGCATCCCTGCCGCCTTCATAGGATGGCTCACCCATGAATCACAAAAAGAAGCGCATGCTCGCCTTTGCCGCCGTTGCCTTTGCCCTGGTCGCCATGCTGGTTGTCATCAACTTCTCGCTGGCGGAAAAGAAGGTGCAGACGCAGGTGGAGCACCTCTACACCACGGACGATCCGCAATTCCTGCGTTCCATGGGGCTTCTGCTCGGGCCGTCGATCACGCAGGGCAACCAGGCGGCCGAGCTGCTCAATGGCGACCAGATCTTTCCCGCGATGCTCAAGGCGATCGAGGGCGCGCAGACAACCATCCTGTTCGAGACCTACATCTACTGGTCGGGCGACATCGGCACCCGGTTCGCCCAGGCGCTGGCAGCCAGGGCCCGCGCCGGTGTGAAAGTGCATGTGCTGATGGACTGGGTCGGCAGCGGCCGGATTGACGATGCGCTCATCGAGACCATGAAGGCGGCCGGGGTGGAAGTCGAGCGCTACCACCCGCTGCGCTGGTACAACATCGCGCGCATCAACAACCGGACGCACCGCAAGCTGCTCATCGTCGATGGCCGGGTGGGCTTCACCGGCGGCGTGGGCATTGCAGAGGCCTGGACCGGCGCCGCGCAGGACCCGGAGCACTGGCGCGACTCGCACTACCGTGTCGAGGGGCCGGTCGTTGCGCAGATGCAGAGCGTGATGCTGGACAACTGGAGCAAGACCACCGGCCGGGTGCTGCACGGCCCGGCCTACTTCCCGGCGCTGCAGCCCGCCGGGAGCCAGGCAGCCCAGATGTTCGCCAGTTCACCCAGCGGCGGTGCCGAAAGCATGCTGATGATGTACCTGCTGGCCATCACGGCCGCGACGCGCAGCATCGACATTTCCAGCGCCTACTTCGTGCCTGACGACATCACACGCGATGCGCTGGTCGCCGCCGTCAGGCGGGGTGTGCGGGTGCGCATCATCACGCCCGGCGAGAACATGGACGCCGAGACCGTGCGCCGCGCGTCGCGCGGGCGGTGGGAGCCGCTGCTGGAAGCCGGCGTGCAGATGCACGAGTACCAGCCCACCATGTACCACTGCAAGGTGATGATCGTGGACGGCTTCATGACCTCGGTGGGCTCGACCAATTTTGACGTCCGGTCGTTCCGGCTGAACGACGAAGCCAACCTCAACGTCTATGACACCGCCTTCGCGGCGCGCCAGACGCAGGTGTTCGAGGCCGACCTGCAGCGCGCCAGGCCCGTGACCCTGGCCCAGTGGCGCGGCCGCCCGCTGCAGGAGAAGATCCACGAGCGCGTGGCGTCGTGGCTGGGCCCGCTGCTCTGAAAAGACCCTCCGGGAACAGGGAATGCGGGCCATAACGGCAGGTTATTGCTCCTGCCTGTAAAGGCAAGCCCGGGGCTTGCAATGCGCCGTAGCATGGTGGTAGTTGAATGCACAGCGACGCCCCTTTCATGACCCCACACACTGACGGCAACCACCTGCGGCACGCCTTTGCGGCGCGCCGCAAAAGCTGAGGACCCATGCGCCACGCAGAGTCCCACACCGGCCTGAAGGCCGGCAAGGCCATCATCATCGGCGCCGGTGTCGTCGGCTGCAGCACCGCGCTCGCGCTGGCTGAAAAGGGCTGGGAAGTGGCGCTGGTGGACGGCCAGGCCGGGCCGGGCCTGGGCACGAGCCATGCCAACGGCGCGCAGCTGAGCTACAGCTACGTCGAGCCCCTGGCCACGCCGGCCACGCTGGGCAAGCTGCCGTCTTTCCTGTTCAGCCCCTCATCGCCCCTGACGTTCAGGCTGCGCGCCGATGTGCACCAGTGGACCTGGCTTGCGCGCTTCCTGCTGGCCTGCACCGACGAGCGGGTGAAGCAGACCACCCGCTCGCTGCTGGAGCTGGCCCGGCTGAGCCGCGAGACCATGGACGGCTGGCTGGAGCAGAACGGCTGGGACTGCGACTATGCAATGCCCGGCAAGCTGGTGCTGCTGCCGGACGGGGACGCCCTCAAGGCGGCGCGCCGACAGGTGGCTTTCCAGGCGTCCCTGGGCTGCCGCCAGGATATTCTCGACGCGGCCGGCTGTGTGGACATCGAGCCTGCGCTGGCCGGCTATGCACCTTCGTTCGCGGGCGGGGTCTGGACTGCCGACGAATGCGTCATCGACCCGCTGCTGCTGACCAACGCCATGATGGCTCGTCTTGAGTCGCAGGGCCATACCGGGCACTTCAACCTGCCGGCGCAGTCGCTGGTGGTGCACAAGGGCCGGGTCTGCGGCGTCAACACCCCGGGCGGCGAAATACTGGCCGATGCCGTGGTCATCTGCTCGGGCGTGCATGCCAACCAGCTGATCTCCGGCCTGTCACCGCGCCTGCCGGTGTACCCCATCAAGGGCTACAGCGTGACGCTGGACATGGTGGACGGCGCCGCGGCGCCGAAGGTCAGCATCACCGACTCAAGGCGCAAGCTGGTGTTCGCCAGGCTGGGCAACCGGGTGCGCGTGGCCGGCCGGGCCGAGGTGGTGGGCTACCGGACAGACATTGCGCCACGCGCCATCGAGGAACTGCTGCAGGGCATGCGCGCCGTGTTCCCCGATGCGAAGTGGACCGACGACATCCAGCCCTGGGCCGGGCTGCGGCCGAGCACACCGACCGGCCTGCCGATCTACGGGCCGACGCGCACGCCGGGCCTGTATGTCAATGCCGGTCACGGCGCGTTGGGGCTGACGCTGGCGGCCGGGTCTGCAAGGCGGCTGGCCGAAGCCATGAGCCCGTCGCGGGTGGCGGCCTGACGGCGCAGGTCAGTCGCCGGCGTGCTTGGCCAGCTCTTCGCTCAGGCACTTGATGAAGCCGTTCATGATGTCGGTCACCGCCGTGTCCTTGAGCAGCAGCACGCACACCGGGAACTTGATGGCGGGCTCCAGCGGCAGCACCTTGAGCGCCGGGCCGCAGTTGGTGGCGCTGGCCGAGTCGATCAGCGCGACGCCCTGACCCAGCTCGGCCAGGCGCAGGCCGATGTGGTAGGTCTGCACCGCCGTCTGGCTTTGCGGCCAGTGGTAGTGGCCGGCGCAGCGGGCATAGATCTGGCCGAGCGGGTCCTTGCCCGACATCTCGATGAGTTCCATGGTGGACAGCGCCTCGGGCGAGACGCTCTTGTGCCGGGCGTACTTGCCCAGGTTGGCCGGCCTGCCGGCGGCGACCAGGCGCAGCTCGCCGATCTCGATGGTGTCCACAAACGGGTGCGGCGGCGGGTCGAAGGCCATGCCGATGTCGATCTCGTGCATCAGCAGCTTCTGGGTGATGTCGTCCAGGTGCGCGCTGCCCAGCTCGGTGCGCATCTGCGGGAACATGTCCCGGGCGCGGGTGTAGGCCTCGGGCAGGATCGCCAGCGCCAGCGCCGGCACGGCGGCCACCCGAACCGGCCGGTCGTCGCCCAGCTTGAGGTTGCGCGCCAGCTTGCGCACGGACTCCAGCGAGCTTGACGCGCGCTCCACCATCGGCGCCAGCGCCCGGGTCTCGGGCGTGGCCACAAGCCGGTTGCCCTGCCGCTTGAACAGCGCAAAGCCGACGGTGGCCTCCGCATGCTGCAACGTGCGTGTGACAGCCGGCTGCGACACATGCAGCAGCCGCGCCGCACCGCTGACGCTGCCGGTGCGCAGGATGGCCTGCAGCACTTCGATCTGGCGTGTTCTCATGAATGACAGTCTAGCAACAGGGGGTGGGCGTCCATCACTCGCCCAAAACCACGCCTTCGCGGCGCGGGTCGGCGCCGCCGACGAGGCCCGTGGGCGTGACCACGATGCCCTGCAGGCCGCTGGTGAATTCGATGGCGTTGGCCTCATGGCCCATGGCGCGCAGCGGGGTCAGCAGCTTCTCCAGCTCGGTGCCCTTTTCGACCTCGGTGGCGCGGTTGCGGCTGCCCATGTTGGGCAGCGAGATCGCCTGCTGGATGTCCATCTTCCAGTCCAGCACGCCCACCAGCGTCTTGGCCACATAGTTGATGATGGCGCTGCCGCCCGGCGAGCCGGCCGTCATCAGCAGCTTGCCCTTGTCGTCGAACACCAGCGTCGGCGACATCGAGCTGCGCGGCCGCTTGCCGCCCTCGATCCGGTTGGCCACCGGCTTGCCGTCTTCCTCGGGGGTGAGCGCAAAGTCGGTGATCTGGTTGTTGAGCAGGAAGCCGCGCACCATGATGTGGCTGCCGAACTGGGCCTCGATGGTCGTGGTCATCGACACCGCGTTGCCGTCCTTGTCGATCACCGAGATGTGGCTGGTGGCCGGCACCTCGGAATTTTCGTCCGGGCTCCAGGCCATCTTCACGCCGGCAGGCACGCCCTGGACGGCGCGCTTCATGCTGGTCGCAGGCTGGATCAGCGCGCTGCGCGCCTTCAGGTAGTCAGGCGCCACCAGCGCGCCTGTCGGCACGTTCACATAGTCGGGGTCGGCCACGTAGTAGTCGCGGTCGGCATAGGCCAGCCGCCCGGCCTCGGAGAACAGGTGGACCGCCTCGGTGGAGTTGGGCCGCACCTGCGCCATCGGGAAACGCTCCAGCGCGCCGAGCATGGCCAGCACCGCAATGCCGCCCGAGGAGGGCGGGGGCATGCCGCAGACCTTGTAGGCGCGGTAGTTGCCGCAGAGCACGTCGCGCTGTTTCGCGGTGTATTGCGCCAGGTCCGCCTCGGTCATGTCGCCGGGCTTGCGGTGGCTGGCAACGGCGGCCACGATGTCGCGCGCGATCTCACCCTTGTAGAACGCATCCGCGCCTTCCCTGGCGACGCGGCGCAGCGTGGCTGCGAAGGCCGGGTTCTTCAGGAGGGTGCCCACGGCCAGCGGTGTGCCGTCGGGGTTGAAGAAATAGGCGCGGGTGACCGGGTCATCCAGCAGCAGCTTGTCGGAGGCCACCTGGATGTTCAGGCGCGGCGACACCGGGAAGCCCGCCTCGGCCAGCCGGATCACCGGCTCGAACAGGCGGGCCCAGGGCAGCTTGCCCTGCTGCCTGTGGGCCAGTTCCATCACCCGCAGCAGGCCGGGCACACCCACCGACTTGCCGGAGTTGATGGCCTCGCGCAGCGTCATCGGCTTGCCGTTGGCGAGCATGAACCGGCTGGCCTCCGCGGCCGCGGGCGCCTTCTCGCGCCCGTCGAATGCGGTGATGCCCTGCCTCGCTGCGTCATAGCTGAGGATGAACGCGCCGCCGCCGATGCCGGAAGACTGCGGCTCGGTCAGGTTGAGCATCAGCGCGGCGGCAATCGTTGCGTCGATGGCATTGCCGCCTGCTTTCAGGATCTCGTTGCCGGCTTCCGAGGCGTGCGGGTTGGCGGTGGCAATCATGAAACGCCGGGCATGCACGGCCTGCCGGGCGGTGAAGCCCGAGCCGACTTCCGGCGCGGCATCCTGCGCGCGCACGGGCGGCGCCAGTTGCGCCAGGGCCTGGCCTTGCGACAGTGCGGCCAGCAGGCCAAGGGCGGCGGCAGGTGCGCCGGCTTTGAAAGCGAACATTGTTTTCTCCATGAAGGCGGAAGATACCGGAACTGTGGCGGAATGCAGTAGTGGCATGCGGGTCAGCGCCTGCGCTCGTCGAAGCCCTGGATCAGCAGGCTGAACCGGCGGGTCACGGCCAGCGTGGGCGGCAGCTCGCCATAGGACATCAGGTTGGACAGGATGCTCTCGGCCGCGCCGCGCACCATGTTGAACTTCTGTGCGTCCTTCGTCAGCGTGGCGGGTGGCCGCTGCACCGGGAACGGGAACCACGGCGGGCGCAGGTCCAGCGCGCCGGACTCGCTGTTGCCCACGCGCGCCAGGCTGAAGCCCGACACCTGGCCCACTTCGGCGCCGCTCCAGTTGAGCAGGCCCGAGGCGCCCTCGCCGATGCCGATGCTGGTGCCCTTTGTGAGCTGCGCGATGCTCAGCACGCCGCCCGCACTGGCGATGCGGACCGAGCCGGTGCCCGAGGGCGTGGCGTCATAGTTGTCGGCGCGGAAGCTGATGTTGCCCGCGCCCGTGGCCTCGATGGTGGCCTGCTGCTCGGCCGGCCGGATGGCGATGGCGTCGCCCGCCACCGAGGCGCCGGTGATGGTGATGTGGCCCGTGTTCGTCAGCACGCTGTCGCGGCCGGTGGAGGTGATGAAGAAGCCGTGCCCGTTGCCAAGCGCCGCGCCGCTGAGGTTGACGGCGCCGCTGTCCGACTGGATCGTGTTGGTGCCCGAGCCCATGCTGATGCCCTCGCCGTCGCCGTTGCCGGTGCCGTGCACATCCAGGCGGCCGCTGACGGTGCGCACGGTGTTGGTCCCGCCGGTGCCCATCGAGAAGCCGTTGCCGGTACCCGTTGCATGGCCGGCAATGTCGATGCTGCCGGCGCCCGTGGCCTCGATGGTGCTGGTGCCCGAGCCCATGGTCACCGCGCTGTCCTCGCCCGCCGACTGGCCGCGCACGGTGAGCGCGCCGTTGGCAACGCGCAGCGTGTTGTTGCCCGAGGTCGCCATGCTGACGCCGAAGCCCTCCGTGCCCTGGGCCGAGCCATTCACGGTGAGGTTGCCGCTGCCGCCGGCCGCCACCAGGTTGGTGCCTGTGCCCATGGAGACGCCGTTGCCGCCGCCCTGCGAGGTGCCGTTGAGCGTGATGCCGCCGGCGCCTGCCAGGATGGAATTGTTGCCCGACGCCATCGAGATGCCCGCTGACTGCGCGGACGTGCCGTTGATCTCGATGCTGCCGGTGCCGGTGCGGATGGTGTTGTTGCTGCTGCTGCCCATGGACACGGCATTGGCGCTGCCGGTGTTGACGGCATGGATGACGATGGAGCCGCCGAGCGTGGCCTCCACGGTGTTGGTGGCCGGGTCGCCGCCGGAAGTCACGCCGAAGCTAAGGGCCGAGGTGGACCCGCCGGCCGTGGCGTTGATGGTCAGCAGGCCGTCGGTCACGCGCAGCACGCTGGTGCCGGCCGTCTTGCTGGCGGTGCCCAGGCTCACGGCATTGCCCAGCGGGGCATGGCCGTTGATGGTGAGGTTGCCGGCGCCGCCTGCCGCCACGGTGTTGGTGCCGTTGGAGATGGCGAAGCCGTCGCCGTCGCCCAGCGCCTTCGCATCCAGCGTGATGTTGCCGCCGGTGGTGGTGATGGCGGCAGTGCCCGAGGTCATCGAGATGCCGGTGCCGTCGCCCGCGCCGGTTCCGCTGATGGCGATGTTGCCGCTGGTGGTGGCAATGCTGTTGGTGCCGCCGCTGCCGATGGACACGCCGTTGGCCGTGCCCGAGGCCGTTCCGGTGACGGCGATGCTGCCTGAACCCGTGGCCCGCAGGGTGTTGGTGCCCGAGCCCAGCGAGATGGCGGTGTCGTCGCCCACGGATGATGCGTTGATGGCCAGCGTGCCGTTGGCCACCCGCAGCGTGCTGATGCCGCTGGTGCCCACGCTCATGCCGAAGCCGGTGGCGCCCAGCGATGCGGCGGTGATGGTGACATTGCCGTTGCCGCCCGCCTCGATGGTGTTGTTGCCGGTGCCCATCGACACGCCGTTGCCGCTGCCGTTGGCGGTGCCGTTGAGGACCACGCTGCCGGAGGTCGAGGCCAGCGTGTGCGTGCCCGAGCTCATGCTGATGCCGGAGCCCGCGCCGGTGGCCGAGCCGGTCACGGCCAGCGTGCCGCTGGCGGTGCGCATGCCGTTGGTGCCGCTGGTGGCCAGCGACACGCCGCTGCCGCCGCCCGTCGCCGCGGCAGTGACGTTGATGTTGCCGCTGCCGGTGGCCTCGAACAGGTTGGTGCCGGAGCCCATGCTCAGCGCGGTGTCGGTGCCGGCCGACTTCACGTTCACCGTCATGGTGCCGTCGGCCACGCGGATGGTGTTGGTGCCGCTTGTACCCATGGTGACGCCAAAGCCGCTGCCGCCTCCGGCCTGGGCATTGATGCTGATGTTGCCGGCGCCGTCGGCCTGGATGGTGTTGGCGCCGCCGGCCATCGAGAAGGCCGAGCCGCTGGCGTTGGATGCGGTGATGCTGATGTTGCCGCTGCCCGAGCTGGTGCGCAGCTGCGCGCCGTTCAGCATCGAGAAGCCCTGGGCCGCGCCGGCACCGGTGCCGGTGACCGTGATGTTCCCGCCCGTGGCGGTAACGGTGGCGCCGTTGAGCTGGGTGCGGCCGTTGGAGGTGACGTCCAGCCCGTTGCCGAAGCTGTGGCTGCCGGCTGCGAAGGTGATGGCACCGCCCTGCAACGCCAGCCTGTCGTCGAAGCTCATGGCATTGACGGTCATGGCGCCGGTGCCGGTGGCCCGGCCGATGGTGACCTGCGAGGCGCTGGCGCTGGCGATGTTTGCCAGCTCCGCGCCGGAAAGCGAGTAGCTCCCTGCGCCGCCCGCCAGGCCCACGGTGGTGGCATCGCTGAAGGGCCGCAATGTGTAGGCGCCTGTGCCGCTCCAGTTGCCGTTCAGCGTGACCGTGTCGGAGGTCAGGGTGAGGTTGTGCGTGCCGCCCGTCATGGTGCCCAGGGCAATGTCGCCGGTGCGGCCGTCGATGCCGGCATTGGCGCCCAGCGCCACGGCCCCGGCGCCCGCGCCGTTGAAGGCCACGCCGGTGCCGGCGATGTTGCCGTTGAGCGTGGTTGTGCCGCCGGCGGTGATGGTCAGCGCACCGGCGGCGTTCACCGTGCCCAGCGCCAGCGTGTTGGTGTCGGTCAGCGAGATGGCGCCGGCCGTGTTGGTCAGCGAGACCGCGCCGCTGAAGTCATTGCCCGGCGTGTTCAGCACGATGGCGCCGGCACCGGCGTCAAAGCCTGAGGTGCCTGCTGCGGAAATGGCCGATGCGCCCTGCGTGATGCCGCTGCCCGCCGTGGCCAGCAGCTGGCCTGTGGCATTGATGGCGCCCAGCAGCAGTGCGCCGCTGGTGCGCAGCGTGACGTTGTTGCCGGTGGCGCTCACCGCGCCGGTGAGGTTGTTGCCCGCATTCGCGACGGTGATGTTGCCGCCCGCCGCGGTGAAGGCCGACGTGCCGGCCACCTGCACCGTGGTGCCCGCGCCCTGCACGATGCCGGTGGCCACCGGCGTCACCGAGGTCACGATGGCGGGTGCCGATGTGTTGACCGTGATCGTGCCGGCGATGTTGTTGCCCGCGTTGGCCAGGTTGATAGCCGTGCCGTGGATTGCGGCGCCGCTGAAGCTCTGGCCCGTGGCCTGACTGATGACGGTCAGGTTGCCGCTGGTATTGATGTTGCCCAGCGTGACCACGCCCACCTGCTTGACGAAGGTGTTGGCGCCCTGGGTGTTGTCGGCGCCGCCGATGAGGTTGTCCGCCGGGTTGGTGGTGGTGCTGGCGGCGGTGCTGCTGAAGTTGCCTGCCACGTTGATGGCGCTGCCGGCATTCTGGGTGACCGCCTTGCCTGTGGCGGTGATGTCCAGGTTGCCGCCCACGGTGCTGTTGCCCAGCTTCGTGGTCGCCGCTGCGGAATTGTTCAGCGCCACATCGCCTGCGGCATGGGTGGTGGTGAGCGCCAGGCTGCCCGCGACGCCCAGTGCGCCCGACTGCGTGATGGCGCCTGCGGCAGACAGCGCCAGGTTGCCCGACAGCGTGCTGGCAGCCAGCTGCAGCGGGCCTGCCGCACGCAGGTCGGCGTTCACGGCCGCCACCGAGACGTCACCAGTGAAGAGGTGGCCGGCGTTGTCGAGCACGACATCGCCCGTGGCTTGCAGGCTGGTGGTGCCGCCGATGTGCAGGGCGCCCGAGTCGGTGATGCCTGACGCCCTGGCCTGCAGGTTGCCGCCAAGGGTCAGGGCCTGCAGGTCCAGCGCGGTGGTGTCGGTGATGCTGACATTGCCCAGCGACGGGCCGGCGAAGGCAAGCGTGCCGCCGAAGCTGTTGCTGGCGTTGTCCAGCGTGATGCTCGCGCCGGCGCCGCTTGCCGTGAAGCTGGCATTCCCGCCCACCGTCATCTGGCTGTTGCCGGTGATGTTGCCTGCGGATGCCAGGATGGCCAGCGTGCCGGTGGCGCTGGACGAGCCCAGCGTCAGCGCACCCGCGCTGTTGAGCACGACGTTGTGGCCGCTGAAGCTCACCGGGCCGGCAAAGCTGTTGCCCGCGCCGTTGATGCTGATGTTGCCGGCTGTGCCGCCGGCATTGGCCGAACTCGTTGCTGCCGAGAACGAGGCGCTGCCGCCCACGGAAATGGTGGCGCCGTTCTGCACGATGCCGGTGGCGACGGCCGAGCCGCTGGGCGTTACCACCGGTGCGGACGAGGTGATGGCGATCGCGCCGCCGATGTTGTTGGCAAGCCCCAGGTTCACGGCCGTCACCCCGGCGCCTACCGGCGACTGGATGGTGTCGGCCGAGGCCACGCTCTGCACGCTCAGGTTGCCGGCGGCGGTGATGTTGCCCATGCCGGCGCCGATGTCCCTGGTGGACAGGTCAACGACGCCGACCTGCTTGATCACCGCGCCGGTGCCACCGCTGTTGTCCAGGCCGCCGATGACGTTGCCGGCCGCAGGGGCCGCCAGGATGCCGCCGCTCACGGTGAAGTTGTTGCCCACCACGAGGGTGGTGCCGCCCACCTGGGAGATGTCGCCGCCGGTGGTGAGCAGGTAGTTGTTGCCGATGCCGGTGTTGCCCAGCGTGGTGGTGGCCGCGCCGGAGTTGTTGAGCGCCACGTCGCCGGCGACCTGGTCTGTCGTGATGTTGAGCCCGCCGGTGATGTTGAGCACGCCGCTCTGGGTGATCTGGCCGTTGCTGCGCAGGCTGAGGTTGCCGCTGACTATCGAGGCCGCCATCTCCAGCGCATTGGTGTCGCGCAGCGAGACATTGCGGCCGCTCGTGATGGCCACGGTATTGAAATTGTTGCCGGCGTTGTCCAGCGTGATGTCGTTGCCGGTGCCGGCTGCCAGCGTCGTGGTGCCGGCGATGGCCAGGGCCGTGCCGCCTGCCTGCGTGATGGCGCCGCCCGCCGTGAGGCTCAGGGCGCCGGCGGTGGCGTTGCCCATCTGCAGGGCGTTGGCGTCGTTCAATGTGGCGGTGCCCGCATTGGTGATGGCAACGGTGCTGAAGTTGTTGCCCGTCTCGGCCAGCGTGATGTCGCTCGCGCCTGCGGCCAGCACCGTCGCGCCGGTCACTGCGATGGCGCTGGCGCCCAGCTGTGTCAGGGGCCCGCCGCTGGTGACGTTGAACGCGCCAGAGACCGTGGCGTTGCCCAGCTGCAGCGCGTTGGTGTCGCGCAGCGCCACGTTGTTGCCCGACGTGACTGCGACCGAGCTGAAGTTGTTGCCGGCTTCCGCCAGAGTGATGTCGCCCGCCGCGCCTGCGGCCAGCGTCGTCGCACCGGTCACGGTGATGGCGCTGCCTGCGCCTTGCGTGATCGCGCCGGCAGCCGTCAGGCTCAGCGTGCCGCCGATGGTGGACGCACCCATCTGCAGTGCGTTGGCGTCGCGCAGCGAGACGTTGTTGGCGCTGGTGATGGCGACGCTGCCGAAGTTGTTGCCAGACTGCGTCAGCGTGATGTTGCTGGCCGCGCCGGCGGCCAGCGTCGAGGCGCCGCTCACCACAACGGCGCTGCCGGTGCTCTGCGTGATCGCGCCGGTGGCCGCAACCGAGAGCGTGCCGCTGTTGACATTGCCCAGGGCCACGGAGCCTGTGCCGGTGATGGTCACGCCGGTGCCGCCCAGCGTCTGGGTCGCGCCGTTGATGGTGGCCATGGCCACGGTTGCGCCCGCCGCGGTCACGTCGATGCGGCCCGCGCCGCCCGCCTGCACGAGGTTGGTGCCGGTGCCCATGGCGACGCCGTCGCCGGTGCCGGTGTTGCTGCCGTTCAGGCTGATGTTGCCGCCGCTGGTGGACACGGTGTTGCTGCCCGAGCCGATGGAAATGCCCGAGCCGGAGCCGGTGCTGGAGCCCGTCATGCTCAGCGCGCCGCCGGCCGTCTTGATGTTCACGCTGTTGGCCGCGCCGCCCAGGAAGATGCCGTTGCTGCTGGCACCCGCCGCCGTGGACGTGCCGCTGATGGTGATGCTGCCCAGGCCCGTTGCCTCGACCGTGTTGGTGCCGGTGCCGAAGCTCACGGCGCTGCTGGAGCCCGAGGCCTGGCCCTTGATGACGATGGCGCCGTCGGCCGTGGTGATGGTGTTGCTGCCGCCATTGCCCACGGTCAGGCCGAAGCCGGTGGCGCCGGTGGCGGTGCCGGTGATGCTGATGCCGCCGCTGGCCTGGATGACGTTGCTGCCCGCGCCCATGCCGACGGCGGTGCCGCCCGAGTTGGTGCCGGTGATGGCGATGCTGCCGGCCAGCGCCCGCAGTTCGGCGGAGCCGCTCAAGCCGACGGCCTGCGAGCTGGTCGTGCTCTGGCCGGACAGCGCGATGTTGCCGCCTGTGGCGGTGACGGTGGCGCCGGACAGGTCAATGCGGCCGTTGGACGTGACGGCCAGGCCGTTGCCGAACGACTGCCCGCCCGCGCTGAAGGTCACGGCGCCGCCCTGCAGCGCGAATGCGTCGTCGAAGGTCATCGCGCCCACGGTCACGGCGCCGGTGCCGGTGGCGCGGCCGATGGTGACCTGGGATGCCGCCGCATTGGCAATGTTGGCCAGCTCGGAGGTGCCCAGCGCGAAGGCGCCGGCGCCGCCGGCCAGGCCAACGGTGACCGCGTCGGTGGTGGGCCGCAGCACATAGGCGCCGGTTCCCGTCCAGTTGCCGTTCAGGGCCACGTCGTCGGCCGTGATGGTGAGGTTGCGCGTGCCGCCCGTCATGGTGCCCAGCGACACGGCGCCGGTGCGGCCATTGATGTTGACATTGGCGCCCAGTGCCAGCGCGCCTGCGCCGCTGCCCGCGAAGCTCACGCCGGTGCCGGTGACGTCGCCATTGAGCGTTGTCAGGCCACCCGCCGTGATGGCCAGCGTGCCGGCCGCATTCACCGTGCCCAGGGCCAGCGTGTTGGTGTCGGTGAGCGAGATGCCGCCGGCCGTGTTGGTGAGCGAAACCGCGCCGGTGAAGTCGTTGCCTGCCGTGTTCAGCACGATCGCGCCCGCACCGGCGTCCAGCGCCGAGGTGCCGGCCACGGTGATGCCGGAGCCGTTCTGGGTGATGCCGGCGGCGGTGGCCTGCAATGCGCCGGCCGCGTTGATCGCGCCGAGCTGCAATGCGCCGTTGCTGCGCAGCGTGATGTTGTTGCCCGTCGCGCTGACCGCGCCGCCGAAGCTGTTGCCGGTGTTGCCGATGTTGATGTTGCCGCCCGCCGCCGTGAAGGCCGAGGTGCCCGTGACCTGCACCGTGGTGCCGGCGCCCTGCACGATGCCGGTGGCCACCGGCGAGCCGGTGGTGGTGATGCCTGGCGCCGAGGTGTTGACCGTGACGGTGCCGGCGATGTTGTTGCCGGCGTTGCCCAGGTTCACCGCCGTGCCGTGGACGGCCGCGCCGCTGAAGCTCTGGCCGGTGGCCTGGCTCAGCACCGTGAGGTTGCCGGCGCTGCTGACGTTGCCCAGGGTGATGATGCCGACTTGCTTGATGAAGGTATTGGCGCCCAGCGTCCCGTCGGTGCCGCCGACCAGGTTGTCGGCCGGGTTGGTGGTGGTGGAGGCGGCCGTGCTGTTGAAGTTGCCCGCCACATTGATCACGCTGCCCGCGTCCTGCGCCACGGCCTTGCCGATGGCGGTGATGCTGTAGTCGCCGCCCACTGTGCTGTTGCCCAGCTTTGTGGTCGTGGCGCCGCTGTTGTTGAGTGACACGTCGCCTGCTGCATGCGTGGTGGTCAGCGACAGGTTGCCGCCTACGCCCAGCGCGCCTGACTGCGTGATGGCGCCGGCCGCTGCCAGGGCCAGGTTGCCGCTGAGGCTGCTGGTGCCCATCTGCAGCGCGCCGCCTGCGCGCAGGTCGGCGCTGGCAGCCGTCACCGAGACGGCGCCGCCGAAGGCATGGCCGGCGTTGTCCAGCACGACGCTGCCGGTGGACTGCAGGTTCGTGGTGCCGCCGATGGACAAGGCGCCCGAGTCGGTGATGCTGGCGCCGCGGGCCTGCAGGTTGCCGGCCAGTGTGAGTGCCTGCAGGTCCAGCGCGGTGGAGTCGGTGATGCTGACGCTGCCAAGGCCGCCGGCGCCGGCAAAGCTGACGCTGCCGCCGAAGACGTTGTTGACGTTGTCCAGCACGATGACCGCGCCCGCGCCGTCGGCGGTGAATGTGGCATTGCCGCCTGCGTTGAGCTGGCTGTTGCCGGTGATGTTGCCGGTGCCCGTGCGCAGCGCCAGGGTGCCTGTCGCGCTGGACGAACCCAGCGTGAGCGCGCCGGCACTGCGGATGTCCACGTTGTGGCCACCGAAACTCACCGCGCCCGTGAAATTGTTGCCCGCGCCGTTCAGCGTGATGTTGCCCGCCGTGCCGCCCGCATTGGCCGAACTGGTGGCTGCCGAGAAGGAGGCGCTGCCGCCGACCGACACCGTGGCGCCGTTCTGCACGATGCCGGTGGCCACGGCCGACCCGCTGGGCGTGACCGTGGGTGCCGAGGAGGTGATCGAGATCGCGCCGCCGATGTTGTTGGCCGCGCTGGACAGGTTGACCGCGCTGATGCCGGCGCCCACAGGCGCGGCGATGGTGTCGGCCGAAGCCAGGCTCTGGACGCTCAGGTTGCCCGCCACGGTGATGTTGCCCGCGCCCGCGCCGATATTCTTGGCGGACAGGTCCACCACGCCGACCTGCTTGATGACCGTTCCGGACCCGGCGCTGTTGTCGGTGCCGCCGATGACGTTCTCGGCCGATGCCGCCGCCAGCGCGCCGCCGCTCACGGTGAAGTTGTTGCCGATGATGAGCTTGGTGCCCCCCGCCTGCGAGATCGGCCCGCCGGTGGTGAGTGTGTAGTTGTTGCCGATGCTGGTGTTGCCCAGCGTCGTGGCGGCGGCGCCGGCATTGTTCATCACCACATTGCCTGCGACCTGGTCGGTGATGATGTTGAGGTTGCCCGTGACACTGAGTGCGCCGGTCTGGGTGATTTCGCCGTTGCTGCGCAGGCTGAGGTTGCCGCTGACGCTGGACGCCGCCATGGCCAGCGCGCTGCTGTCGCGCAGCGACACATCGCGGCCGCTGGTGATGGCCACGCCCGAGAAGTTGTTGCCCGTACCGGTCAGCGTGATGTCGCCTGCCGCGCCGGCGGCCAGCACTGTGGCGCCGGTCACGGTGATGGCCGTGCCCGCGCCCTGCGTGACGGCGCCATTGGCCGTCAGGCCCAGGCTGGTCGCGGTGATGTTGTCCAGCTGTACGGCGCCGCTGTCGCGCAGCGTGATGGCGCCGCCCGAGGCTGAGACGGTGCTGAAGTTGTTGCCGGCCTCGGCCAGCGTGATGTTGCCTGCGCCCGCGTTCAGTGTGGCGGCGCCTGCCGCGCTGATGGCGCTGCCCGCTGTCTGGCCCAGTGCGGCGCCGGTGGTCACGGCCAGCGTCCCGGTGGCCGAGGTCGTGCCCAGCTGCAGCGCATTGGTGTCGCGCAGCGTGAGGTTGCGGCCGCTGGCCGACAGTGTGCTGAAGTTGTTGCCGGCTTCAGCCAGGGTGATGTCGTTGCCTGCGCCCGCCGACAGCGAGGTGGCGCCCGTCACGGCCAGTGCCGAGCCGCCCGCCTGCGTGATGGCGCCGGCCGTGGCCACGCCCAGTGTGCCGGCGGCGGTGGTGTTGCCGAAGCTCACCGCGCCCGCGCCGGCAATATCCACATTGCCTGCGCTCACCAGCTGCACGCCGCTCACGGCGCCGCCGCCCGAACTGATGGACAGGTTGTTGGCGCCCAGCGTGAGGGCGCCGCCGAAGGTGATGCCGCCGCTGGCCTGGCGCAGCGTGAGGTTGTCGGTGAAGGTGGCTGCGTTGACGGCGATGGCGCCGGTCCCGGTGGCCCGCCCGATGGTGACGGACGAGAAGCCGTCCTTGACCTGGGCCATCACGGCCGTGGTGAGGTTCAGGTCGGTGGCGCCTCCCGCCGTGCCGATGGCAATGCCGGTGCTGTCGGTTTTGGGCTGGATGAGCAGCGCGCCGCCATTGCTCTTGATGGTGGTCGAACCCGCGCCGGTGGGGGCGGTGAGCAGGGAGTTGCCGGTCAGCGTGATGTTGCCCGCGCCCGTCGCTTCCACGCGCATGGTCCCGGTGGTGGCGACTATGCTGAGGGCTGTGCCGGACCCTGTGGTGCCGTCCAGCGTGATGTTGCCGGCGGTGGTCAGCACGCTGTTGCTGCCGGCGTTGCCGATGAACACGCCGGTTCCGCTGCCGGCGGATGTTCCTGCCAGCGTGACATTGCCGTTCTGCGAGCGGATGGTATTGGTGCCGGTCGTGATGTTGATGCCGTTGCTGGCGCCGTTGGCTTGCGCGCTGATGGCGATGTTGCCGGCGCCGGTGGTGACGATGGAGCTGAAGCCGGCGGCCGCCAGGCTGAAGCCGCTGGCACCCACGCCCGCGGCACGGATGGTGATGTCGCCGCCGCCTGCCGACAGCAGGGCGCCGGTGGCCTCGCTGGTGCCGCCGCCCAGCATCCGGAAGCCGTTGTTGCTGACGGCGCCGCCGGTGGCATTGCCCAGTGCGTCGGTGCCGCCGCCGATGGTGATGCTGCCGCCGTTGGTGATGACCTGCGCCTTCGAGCCCAGTGACACCGCGCCGGTGCCGCCGCCGGAGGCGGAATTCAGCACCACGCTCAGCGCGCCGCCGGTCGAGACGATGGTGTTGGCGGAGTTGAGGATGACGTCGCGGTTGGCCACCAGCGTCAGCGTGCGGGCATCCGCGCCGGTGTAGGCGATGACGGCGGCGTCTGTCACGCTGCCCATGGTGATGTCGCCGTTCCCGCCACCCGCGCTGGCGGTGCTGATGGTGACGTTGGAATTGGCCAGCTGGCTGACGATGGAGGACGTGAGCAGGTACGAGTCCGTGCCGGTGCCGGTGAACAGGCCGGCGGTGTTGGTGGCTTCAGGCGGAGCCGGTGCCGGCGCCGTGGTCACGATGTTGATGTTGGTCGGGTCCAGCAGCAGGCTGCCGGTCCTGCCGAACGCCGCGCGCAGCCGGGCCAGGCCGTTGAAGTCCAGGTGCTGCTTGCCGGAGACTTCGGCCTGGCCGCCGTCACCGCCGGTGGCGCCGCCCTGCGCCGAAATCTCGCCGTAGTAGCGGGTACTGCCGTCGGACCAGACCACGACCTTGCCGCCGTTGCCATTGGTGATGGCATCCGCATCGAGCCGGGCGCCGGCCGCCACATAGGTGCCGCTTGCGCGCTGCTCCGCGCCCGAACCCTGCCAGTTGCCACCCACGAGGATGGTGCCACCGCCGGCGTCGCCCGATGCATTCACCCGCGCGCCGTCGAACAGGGCCACCTTGTCGCCCAGCACCTTCACCGTGCCGCCGGTCTGGCCGGCGCCTTGCCCCGAGGCGTCGAGCGTGCCGGAAAGGGCCACGACGCCGCTGCCGCCACCTTCCAGGCGGATCACGCCGTTCCTGTTTTCCAGCACCGTGGCATGCACGGTGCCGGTGTTGTTCAGCACGGTCGCCAGCGGGTCGCCGGATGAGCTGGCGGCCAGCACCACCAGCCCGCCGTCGGCGCGCAGTGCGCCGCTGTTGGCCGCCAGCGCATTGGCTGCAGCGCCGTCGATCTGCAGGTTGATCAGGCTGTCGCCGTGCAGGTCCAGCGTGACGGCGTTGCCGGCGGCCAGGGCCACCGTGCCCATGCGGGCCACGATGCTGCCGGCATTGCGCACCCGCGGGCCGAGCAGCGCGGCGTAGCCCTTGTTTGCGGTGGTGATCTCGCCCTCATTCGCCACCTCGCCAGTGGCCGATGCGCCGCCGCTGAAGCGGAAGTTGCCGGCGGCGAAGTCGGCATTGGCGATGTCCAGCGTGCTGGCCACCAGGCCGCCGACGTTGACCTTGGAGCCGGGCGCGAACAGCACGCCGGCCGGGTTGACCAGGAAGACCTGGCCGTTGGCATTGAGCTGGCCGTAGATGCGTGACGGGTCGGACGACAGCACGCGGTTGAGCGCCATCGACGATGCGGACGGCTGCAGGAAGTCCACCCGCGCGCCCGAGCCGATGTTGAAGCTGTCCCAGTTCGTGATGAGCTTGCTTGACGACTGGTGGATGGCCATGGCGCTGCCGGCCTGGCTGATGGAGGCGGTGCCGTGGACGACCTGGCCGTTGACCGGCAGCGCGCCGGCAGGCAGGCCCTGCGACGTGGCGTGCTGGGTATGCAGGCCGAGCAGGGCAGTCACGATGGCGCTGGCCACCGGCAGGCGCCGGGCCGCAGGTTGAAGCGGGTACTGGCGGAGGGAACGGGTGCGGCGGTTGTTGCGCATGAGGTGTGCCTTTTAACGGGAGTCTGGCTGTGTCTGGTGGGGTCAGAACCGGTACTTGATGCCGATGCCGATGCCGCGCGGGTCCGCGCCGACGCCGGGTGTGCCGCCGGGGCCGCCGAATACGCCGCCGCCGCCGAAGTTGTAGTTGGACGAGGGCTTGTTGCGCATCCGTGCGTACTGGCCGAACACCGTTGTGGCGGATGTCAGCTTGTAGGAGAAGCCGATGGCGGTGAGCGAAGCGCCCAGGCCGTCGGTGCTGCAGTTCTGCTGCGCCGGGTCGTTGATGATGACCTTGCAGCGGCCCGGGTTCGCGCGGCCGGCGCTGGCGCGCAGCTCCAGCTTGCCGATGGTGTGGGTCACGCCCATCCAGACGGCGCTGCGTTCGTAGGCCTGCAGGTCGGGCGTGGTGTTTGCGGCAGTGACGCCGGACTCCTTGTACGACATCTTGTCCAGCATGGCGGACACTTCGGTCGCGCCGAACCGGTAGCTCGCGCCGATGCGCGCGTCCCAGTCGCGCGAGCTGGTGCCTGCGGTCACGGCTGTGGCAGAGCCCATGCCGCGGTTGTTGCGGCCCAGGCTGGCCACGCCGAAGTAATTCTCATGGCGCTCATAGGCGGCCATCAGGCGCAGCGGTCCGCGCTGCCAGTCGATGCTGGCGCCCCAGATATGGCCCTCGTCCACATCGGGCGCGGCCTGGCGGTGGTTGTTGGAATAGGCGAAGCGGGCCGTCACGCCGTTCCAGGTGGGCGTCCAGTACTGGAACACACCGCTCTGGCGGCGCTTGAAGGCGGCGTCGTCGTTGTCGGCATTGTTGGCGACGCCGACAGGGCCCTGTCGGTTCGAGCTGCCCACGCCGAAGCCGGGTGATGCAATGATGCCCGACGCGCTTGCAATGCCGTCGTCGCCGAACGGGTCCAGCGCGCTGGCGAGCGTGCGCATCGGCATGCCCCAGTGGCCATACATGATGGAGCCCCAGCTGCGGTCGCGCAGGCCGACGCCGGTGTCGCGGATGCTCGCGCCCATGGACGAGCTGGGTACCGGGGCACCAGTCTTCTTGTCGTCAATGAAGTCGTAGCTCAGGCCGATCTCAGCCTGCCAGAAAGCCTGCAGGCCCTGGCCCAGGCTGAACGAGCCGCGCGCGCCATAGGTGTTGGTCGGGTCGTTGAGGCGCAGGTAGGAGCCCGCGTTGACGCCGGTCGGTGCGGTGGCCTGCGTCGCAATGCGCGGGCCGGCCGGTGTGGCGTTGCGCCGCTCCACGCTTTCAATCTGGATGCCGGTGCTGCCGTACAGGTCGAACGCGTCGGAGCCGCGCTGCTGGCCATCGGGCGTTTCCACGCGCGTGCTGTTGAGGAACTGCGGCGAGCCATTGACCTGCACCCACAGCGTCGGGCCGCGTTGCGGCTCGGTCAGCGACGGCCTGCCCTTGTGCGGCATGGCCAGGGCCACGCTCACGGCCAGCGCGTTGGGGCGGTTGAATGTCAGGCCCACGCCGGCGCCGCTGAGCGTGCGCTCGTTGCTGGCCTGCAGCGGGTCCCAGGCGTTGTGGTCAAAGCGCACGCGGCCGATGTCATAGAAGAGCATGCCGTCCACCGCGAAGCCGCGCACCGTGCCCAGCCGGCGGCGCAGCTCCAGCCGCGCCAGCATGCCTTCGTCGCCGGCGCCCTCGCCCTGCGGGAAGGCGCGCACGCCCTGGTAGCCGCCCAGCGAGAACTCCTCGGACGAGTCGAGGTTCTTCGAGGCATTCTGGCCCGACAGCGATGCATTGAAGGTGAAGCCGCCGGGCAGCGCCTGCAGCCGCGAGACCTGCCAGTTCAGCTTGTTGAAGTCGCCCGCCGTCTGCGCCGACAGCGAGTCGGCGAAGGCGTCGGCCGGCGAGGTACGGTCCAGGTGGCCCTTGCTGACCGACACGCCAAAGCTGGTGAGCGCCGGCCCCACGGCGCTGTCGCGCCAGTCGCCCTGCAGGCCCAGCGTGGTGAGGTCGCTGGTCTTGGTGGTGTCGGAGCCGGCGGCGAAGGTGCGGTCGATGAAATGCTTGCGCTCGTGCGACAGCGTCACCGCCAGGTTGGCATTGCGCCCGCGCACAATGGGCATGGACAGGTTGACGCCGGTGCTCTCGGCCTCGCCCGATGCGCCCAGCGGGATGAACTCGCGGCCCAGGCGGTAGGCCACGCGCGTGTGGCTGACGCCGGCACGCAGGCCGCTGCCGCCCACCGGCACGGAGGCCGACATGGTGTAGGCCGTCATGTCCTGGAACGAGGTGATGGCCCGCAGCGACAGCGCCTCGCCGATGCCAAACCAATCGTGCAGCCCGATGTCCACCAGGAAGCGGTTGCGCCCGGTGTAGCGGCTGCCGCTGTTGTCGTAGCCGGCCTGGGCCTGGATGGCGATGTTCTCGTTGACCTGCACCACCAGGTCGGCCGTGCCGGGCGCCGCGCCCGGGCGCAGCACCGAGCGGACCACGATGCCGGGCACGTCGGTCAGCACCAGCAGCGCGCGCTCCAGGTCTGATTCGCGGATGACCTGGCCGGGCGTGAGGCCCGACAGGAAAGACTCGATGCGGCTTTCCTTGAGCCGCGTCGTGCGCCCGCGCTCGACCTTGACCTGGCCGAGGATGCCTTCCTGCACCGCGATGGTGACGCGGCCGTCCCGTATGTCCTGCGGCGGCAGCGTGGCGCGCGCCACGATGTAGCCGCGGCTGCGGTACAGCTGCGTGATGCGCGCGGCGGCATCGGCCAGCTCGCCGTAGGCCAGCTCCTTGCCGGCCAGCGGCGCGACGGCGGCGGCGAGTTCGCGGCTGTCGATGGAATTGTTGCCGGTGAATTCGAATGCCGTGACGTTGACGCGCACGCTGCTTTCAGGGCCGGGCGTGCGCTGCGGCTCGGCAGGGCGCTCGATGGCCGGCGGCGCGGAAGGCGGCTGCGAGCCCGGCGGCTGGCGCTCGCGCACGGAGTCCAGGATACGGCCGGCATCGGGCGCCTGCGCGAGGGCACCGCATCCGGCGATGGCCAGTATGCTGCCGGCCAGCGTGCCCAGACGGGGGCGGAATCGTTGAATGGAACGCTTGTGACGCATGGCGCGCTTTCTGTGAAGTGCAGTGGGGCTCACCCCCACTCGGCAAGCCCACGGTCGTTTTGATGTTTCATGCTAAGACGGGGCTTCGCGGCGCGCGCATACGAATACAAAAGGGACGTATAAAGGCAAGTTATGGATGCCTTTGTGGCGCGTTCCGGCCATAACGTCCATGCATGAGGGGCAGGGCAGCCCCACAAAAAAGCATCCACGGCCCCGGCCAAAGCGCGGTTTGATGACGCTGTCTCCCAACTCCCAGGTCGGCCAGCGTGAACTTCCAACTCATCCAGCGATTTCTCGGTACGGTCGCCGCCATGGCGGCCCTTTCTGCATGCGGCGGTGGCGGCTCGCCGCTGGCCTCGTCCGGCGGCCTGACCGTGCCGGGCGGTGGCACCACAGTGCCGGCGGCCGTGTCCTTCGACCCCGCGTTGTGCGCACCGCAGGCGGGCGCGCCTTACGGCCAGACGGTGGGCATCGCGGGCACGAACATGATGGTCACCTCGGCCGACCTGCATGCCTCCACTGCAGGCTGCCGCGTGCTGGCCCGCGGCGGCAGCGTGGCGGATGCGGCCGTGGCGGTGCAGGCGGTGCTGGGCGTGGTGGAGCCGTTTGCCTCGGGCCTTGCAGGCGGCAGCGTCATCACCTATTACGACAGGGCCACCAACAAGGTCCGGTTCTTTGACGGCCTGTCGGCAGCGCCGGCGATCATCAGTGACCCGGGCGTGACAGTCACCAGCATCTACCAGCCAGCCGTAGCGAGCGACCTGAACTGCAAGTCGGGCCTGACGCTGGGTGGCGTCTCAGGAATTTCGTCCCAGCAGGGCAACACCAACATCTCCGGCCGCGCCGTGGGTGTGCCGGGCACGCTGAAGGTGCTGGACATGGTGCACCAGGCCGCCGGGAGGAAGCCGTGGAATTCATTGTGGGGCGAGGCCATCGACCTGGCCAGCAACGGCTTCGCGATGAACACGTACATGTACTCCTCGCTGTACTCCAACGGCACGCTGTTTGATGACGAAACCGGCGACCCGCTCAATGCCGGCGCGGTGCCCTCGTGGTTCAACAGCGCCCGCAGCGCCTGGGGCGCGGCGCGCTGCAGCTACAAGGACATCAACGCCCGCTACTGCGACCCTGCCGACCCGGACCAGCGCAAGCCCCTGCCCATCGGCACCACCATCACCAACCCGCCACTGGCCGCCACCATGGCGCTGGTGCGCGACGGCGGCGCGGCAGCGTTCTATGACCCGGCCGGCCCGATTGCCGCGGCCATCCTCCAGCGTTTCCAGGACGACAAATTCCTGGCCGACGGCACCACCAACAACTGCTACTCGCTGCTGCCCTCCAGCGGTTCGTACAGCGCCAGCGTGCCCGGCACCGGCACGCTGACCATCACGCCCGCGCGCATCCCGAGCCTGATGGCCGCCAGCGACTTCTCCGGCTACCGGGCCGTCGAGCGCAAGCCGCTTGCGGGCACGCGCTTCGGCATGACGGTCTACACCTCGCCCGCGCCGCTGTTCGGCGGCACCGTGGTGCTGTATTCGCTCGGGCTGCTGGAGCGCAGGAACATCGGCGGCTATGCCTTCAACTCGCCGGGCTTTGCCTATATGGCCACCGAGGCCAGCCGCCTGGCCAATGTGGACCGCCGCGCGATCATCGGCGACCCGGCCTGGTCGAATGTGAATGCGCGCGCCGGTGTGCTGCTGTCTGACGCTTACCTCAGCGAGCGCGCGGCACTGATGAACGGCACTGCGCTTGCGACGGCCGTGGCAGGCACCACCGGCATTCCCGCGTTCGCGGCCACGGACCCTGCCATTTATGACCCGCTGGCCAGCCTCATGCGGCGCAAGCAGCCTTCGGCCACGATGCTGGCGCTGGCCGGCGGCCAGGGCCGCGATGGCGAGCCGGCGGCCCGCATGGGCGAGGACTTCAACACCACGTCGAGCCTGGCCATCGTGGACGGTTATGGCAACGCGCTGGCCATGACCACCACCATCAACACGCACTGGGGGGCGCACATCGAGGCCGGTGGCATGATGCTCAACAACGCGCTGTCCAACTTCTCGGCCAGCGCCGGTTCCGACGTGAACGGCTATGCCGGCGGCAAGCGCCCGCGCAGTTCCATCGCGCCGTCCATTGCCTTTGATGCGGCGGGCCGCGTGCGCCTGGTGTGGGGCGCGGCGGGCGGCGGGCCGATCCCGGACTACATCGTCAAGACCTTCCTGGGCCATGTGGTCTACGGCATGGACGTCCAGGCTGCCATCAATGCACCCAACTACAGCGGCCAGAACGGCATTGCCGAACTGGAGGCCGGCACGGCGCTGTCCGCGAGCCTTGCATCGGTGAAGTCGTCCTACGGATACAGCGGCAGCAACCTGGCGGCGACGGGCCTCACCAGCGGGCTGGCCGGCATTGCCGTGACCTGGGATGCGGCGGGCACGCCGGTGTACCGGGGCGCTGCGGACAAGCGGCGCAATGGCGGCGCCAGCGGGTATTGAGCGCCGCGGCAGTCAGGAACAAGAACGGAGTCTGAGCATGCGGAGAATCGTTGGGAACGAAAGGGCCGGAGAGCTTGCAGCACGGACAGCCTGGGCGCCGACCGTCATTGAATACGCCGGTGGCGGCGGCCCCGCCGCACGCCTGGCCCTGCCGACCTGGCTGCGCTGGCTGGCTGGCGGCAGCGACGCCCCTGGGGCCCAGGCCCGCGAAGCAGGCCTGGAAGACATCAAGCGCCAGATATCGGGGCTTTTGGCCAGCCATGTGATCGGCATGCCCCACCACGACATGCGCGTTTACCTGCGCGTGCTGTGCGCGACCGATGTGTCGACCATCCAGGAGGCACGCTTTGACCTGTTTGACATGCTGTGCCGCTACCACGGCGAGTCCATCGCGCTGCAGCGGCTGCGCGACATCGACCGCCTGATGGGCTGAGCCGCCCCGGCGCTTGCGGATGCCGGACGCCTAGAGCGCGCTGGCGACCAGCGACATCGCGGGCCGCACCGGCCTTGCGGGTGCAGCGGCCGGCGGTCCGGCCTGGGCCGGCGCCGCGATGCCGCGCCCGGCACGCAGGAACTCCTGCAACTGCGCGCGCAGCCAGCGGTGCGGCTTGCTGTTCTGCGTGCGTTCGTGCCAGACAAGGTTGACCGGCACGCTCGGCCAGACAAAGCCTGTGGGCAGGGGGATGGCCTTGATGCGCGGGTTGGTGCGAACCAGCAGCCCGGCCTGGGCGTGGCTCACCGTGACCAGCCTGTCGGTGCGCGCCAGCAGTTCCGCGCACAGCGCCCAGGAGTTCACCACCGTCTTCATGCGGCCCGCGAACTCCAGCTGCTGCAGTTCCCTGTCAACAGGGTCGTTGTGCGTATGGCTGCGCGGCGAGGGCGCGACCAGGATGTGTTCCTCGGCCAGGTACTGGGACAGCGACACCGACGTGTCCAGCCGCGGGTGGGCGGTGTTCAGGCAGCAATGGGTGAGGTGGAAGTGGCGGATGGTTTCAACGCGGATGTCCTTGGCATCGGGCGACGGGTCGAGCATGCCGCAGACCAGGTCGACGCTGCCCTCGCGCAGGTCGCGCAGGTCCTGGGGGCCGTTGCCGGACGAAAGGAGGTCCAGCGTCATGTGGGGGGCTGCGCCCGTTACGCGCTGGTAGAAGTCGGCCAGGGCGATCTCGCCGAAGGTCTCGGCACATGCGATGACCATGTGCGCGTCGCTCAGGGCCGGGTCGAAGGCCTGGGGTCTGGCGACGTCCTCCCACATGTCCACGATTTCGCGCAGCCGGCCGAGTGCGCCTCGGGTAAAGGGGGTCGGGATGTAGCTGCTGTTCTCGCGGATGCACAGCGGGTCTCCCAGGACTTCGCGCAGCCGTGTCAGCGTCTGGCTCGCGGCCGAGGGCGTCACGTCCATCCGCCTGGCCGCTTCAGTCAGGCTCTGGCACTCCATGAGCGTGCAGAAGAGCGAGAGTTGCTTGATGTCGACGTATTTCATCGGTGTACCCCGGGGCCTGAGTGACGGTCGGGCCACTGTACTGAGCCAGGGGTACCGGGGAAATCGGCCGCATGGCCACGGCTAGGCGGCCTGCTGTTTCAGGCCGCTCCCGCATGCGCGCGGGGCTCAGGCATCCGGCGGGCCGCTGTCTTTCAGGCCCAGGGCTGCCTGGTACAGCTCGTTCTTGGATCCGCCGGTGATCTCGGCTGCAAGCTTTGCCGCCGTCTTGAGCGGCAACTCCGGCAGCAGCAGGCGCAGCACCCGCAGCCCGCCGTCGCTGGAGGCGATCTCGTGCTGCGCCGGGTGCACCACCACCACGAACTCGCCGCGGGTGCGCTGTGCGCCGGCGTCCAGCCAGGCGGCAGCGTCACGGGCCGCGACGGTGGCGATCTCCTCGAACTGCTTGGTCAGCTCGCGCGCCAGTGTCACCGGGCGATCACCCAGCACCGCAAGGGCGCGCGCCAGCGCCTCGATGCGGTGCGGCGCCTCCAGCAGCACCACGGCGCGCGGCTGCGCGGCGATGGCCTGCACCGCCGCGTCGCGCTCTGCGGCCTTGCTGGGCAGGAAGCCTTCGAACACGAAGGAGCCGCCATGCTGGCCGTCCGCCAGGCTGGCCGCCGCACTCAGCGCCGTGGTGATGCTGCTTGCGCCGGGCAGCGGCACCACCCGCAGGCCGGCGCCGCGCACGGCAGCCACCAGCCGCGCGCCCGGGTCGCTGATGGCGGGTGTGCCGGCGTCGCTCGCATAGGCCACGCGCTGGCCCTGCTGCAGCCGGGCCAGCACCGCCTGGGCACCTTCGCTTTCATTGTGCTGGTGCACTGCCATCAGCTGCGCGGTGGTCTTGTCGATGCCGTAGGCGCGCAGCAGGGCCTGGGTGTGGCGGGTGTCCTCGCAGGCGATGCAGTCGGCCAGCTCCAGCACATGCAGCGCCCGCAGGCTGATGTCGGCCAGGTTGCCGATGGGCGTGGCTACGACATAGAGCGCGCCCTGCGGATAATGCTGCGACGCTGCCGCATCGCGCGCGGCATTCAGGGCAGAAGCAAAAGAAGCGCTCACATGGAAATCCTCAAAAACAAGGTCACCACCAAACAGTCCGGCGATGCCGCGGAAGGGGCCGCGCTGGCCCACCTGCAGGCAGCCGGCCTGCGCCTGGCGGTGCGCAATTATCGGACCCCCGGGCGCGGCGGCGGCGAAATCGACCTGATCATGCGCGAGCGCGACGGCACTCTCGTGTTCGTGGAGGTGCGCAGCCGCAAGGGCGCATCGCACGGCGGGGCGGCCGCCAGCGTCAGCGCCACCAAGCAGCGGCGCATCATTTTTGCGGCGCGCAGCTACCTGATGCGCCTGCCTTCGCTGCCGCCGTGCAGGTTTGACGTGGTGAGCGTGGAGGCCGGGAACATCCAGTGGCTCAAGGCGGCTTTTGACGCGGGTTGAGGGCACCCGCCGGGCTTAGCGTCCTGGCATTTCACGGGCTGAATAGCCGAGGCTCACAGTCGCGTCGGAAGGAATCGCAGGCATGCCGGCATCCCAGGCCTCCCAGGCGGCGCGCATTGCGGCCAGCCGCCCCGGCTCGCGCGGCGCGAGGTTGGCGCGCTCGCGCTCGTCAGCCGGGATGTTGAACAGGTAGTCGTTGCCGTCCACCCGCAGGTACTTCCAGTCGCCGTCGCGCAAGGCGCGCTGGCCGCGGTGGTTCATGCGCCAGTAAAGCGGCCGGTCAAAGCGGTTTGCAGCATCGCGCAACACCGGCAGGAGCGAGATGCCGTCGAGCGGATACGAACGGTCCGCCGCCACACCGGCCGCGTCGAGCAGGGTCGCGGACCAGTCCATGGTCATGCATTGCTGCGCGCTTTCCCCGCCGGCCGGGATGCCGCCGGGCCAATGGGCAATCCACGGCACGCGGATACCGCCTTCCGTCAGGTCCATCTTGCCGCCCACCAGCGGCCAGTTGTCGGAGAAGCGCTCGCCGCCGTTGTCGCTGGTGAACACCACCAGGGTGTTGTCGGCCTGGCCGTTGCGGCGCAATGCATCCATGAGCCAGCCAATACCTTCGTCCATGTGGCCGATCATGCGGCGGTAGCTGTGGATATTGCCGCCATGCAGGTGGAACAGGTTGTTCTTCACGTCCTGCGCGAGCGCCTCGTCCTCGCGCGTCTCCCAGGGCCAGTGCGGCGCGGTGTAGTGCAGGCTGAGGAAGAAAGGCGCGTCCTGCGCAGCCATCCGGTCGGCATAGCCGACGGCGCGGTGTGAGATCAGGTCGGTGAGGTAGCCTTCCTCGCGGTGCTCATCGTCTCCCAGAAACAGGTCATGCCTGCCGCGCGAGTCGCAATGGGTGAAGTAGTCCACCCCGCCCGACATCGGGCCGAAGAACTCCTCATAGCCCGAACGCAGCGGCCCGAACGCCGGCGGGTAGCCCAGGTGCCACTTGCCGATGAGCGCAGTGCGGTAGCCGGCGCCGCGCAGCAGCGAGGGCAGCGTTGGATGCTCCGGCGGCAAGCCCAGCGTGGCGCTGCCCCGGCTGGCGCTGTTGATCGGCTCCTCGGCCGCGCCGCGCAGCCGGTACTGGTAACGCGCCGTCATCAGCGCGAAGCGCGTGGGCGAACACACCGGCGAGTTGGCATAACCCTGCGTGAAGCGGATGCCGCCGGCAGCCAGGGCATCGAGCACAGGCGACACGGGAGCGCGGCTGCCGTAGCAGCCGAGGTCGGCAAACCCCAGGTCGTCGGCGACGATGAAGATGATGTTGGGGCGCTGGCTCATCTGAAAGGCGCGGCCTCAGTCAAGGCTCACACCCGTGGCCTTGATCGGCTTTTCCCAGCGCGCAAGGTCGGCCCGCTGCGCCGCCGCGAGTTCGGCGGAGCTCGAGCCGATCGGGTCATAGCCGAGCTTGCCGAGCTTGTCCTGCATCGCGGGGTTCTTCACGGCGCCGGCCACGGCCTTTTCCAGACGGGCTAGCACAGGGGCCGGCATGCCCGCCGGGCCGTACATCGCAAACCAGGCGGTTGCCACCATGTTGATGCCGGATTCCTTGAGCGTCGGCACTTCAGGCACCTGCGGGTCGCGCCTGTCTCCGGTGACGGCGATGATGCGCACCTTGCCTGTCTTGTGCAGCTCGGCGGTTTCGGACACCACGTCGAACTTGTAGCCGATGTGGCCGCCCAGCAGCGCGGTGTTGGCCGGGGCGCCGCCCTGGAAGGGAACATGGGTGAAGGGTACACCCGCGCTCTGCTCCATCAGAACGCCCATGAAGTGGGGCAGCGTCCCGAGGCCGGGTGACCCGTACGTGGCGGCCTTGGGGTCGGCTTTGGCTTTGGCCAGCATTTCGGCCACGTCCTTTGCACCGGTGGCGGGGCCGGACACGACGCCGAACTGGAAGGCTGCGATCTGCGAGACCGGCGTGAAATCCTTCACCGGGTCGTAGTCCAGCTTTTTGTAGACATGGGGAAACAGCACCATCGGGCCGCTGGGCAGCACGATGACGGTCTGGCCGTCGGGTTTGGCGTTTTTCACCGCCGCCAGCGCGATGCGCCCGCCCGCGCCGGGACGGTTCTCCACCGTGACTGTGCTGAACTCGTCACGCACGGCCTCGCCGATCATGCGCGCCAGGATGTCGGCGGAGCCTCCGGGCGGGAAGCCCACCAGGATGCGCAGCGGCGGTTTGTCCTGCGCCATGGCCGCGCCGGCAACAAGGGCCAGGGCGGCAAACGCCGCAGCAAGGTAGGGCATGGGTTTCATGTCTGTCTCCTGATGATTCAACAAGGGGCGCAACAAGGGGCGCAACACGGGCGTTTACGCGCCACTCTAACCCGCGCACAATTGATTGTTCAAATCAATCATTCCCTGCGTAAACCCTTATGCCCGGCCCGTCACGCCTGTCTTTGCCAGCCGCGCTGGATGACTTGCTGCTGTACCGCATCAACCGCCTGCTGGCCGTGGGCGGCAGCCCCATCATCCGGCTGTGCGAAGGGCATTACGGCATCACCCGCCGCGAATGGCGGGTGATTGCACTGCTGGCACAGAACGAGGGGCTGATGTCGTCGCAGCTGGCCCTGAGGGCGCAACTCGACCGCGCGCGAACCTCCAAAGCCGTCACCTCACTGGTTGCCAAGAGGCTGTTGAGCCGCGTCCCGGGCCCGGGTGACCGCCGGCAGGCAAGGCTGGCCCTTACGGCGCAGGGACGTGCGCTGTACGAGGACCTGTTTCCCAGGGTGCAGGCGATCAACCAGCAGTTGCTGTCGGCGCTGTCGCCGGACGATGCCGCCCGGCTGGACGTGATGCTGGACCGGCTGCAGCAATGCGCCGACGTTGCGTTGCCCGGCCAGGAGGCGTTGCCCAAGGCGGACCGGCGGCGCGGCATCCGGGCGCGGCAGGTGCCGGGTTGACTGTGCCGGGTTGACTGTGCCGTGCGACCCGGCGGCGGGCCCGCCGCCTGCCGTAACGTGCAGATTCAAGGGACATACCCGGCGCGGGTATCATCTTCCACCATGCTAGAGCAACGCATCCAACAGCACTTCATCGACAGCGCCGACCTCAAGTACCAGGCGGCGCAGTCCCTCAGCAAACCCATTGCGGCGGCCGTGCAGGCCATCCTGGCCTGCGTCACCAGCGGCGGCAAGGTGCTGGCCTGCGGCAACGGCGGCTCCGCGGCCGACGCCCAGCATTTCTCGGCCGAGTTCGTCGGGCGCTTTGAGCGCGAGCGGCCCGAGCTGGGCGCGATTGCGCTCACGACCGACAGCTCCATCCTCACCGCCATTGCCAACGACTACGACTACAACGTCATCTTCTCCAAGCAGGTGCGTGCGCTCGGCCAGGCCGGCGACGTGCTGCTGGCGCTGTCCACCAGCGGCAACTCGGCCAACGTCCTTGCGGCCATCGAGGCCGCGCATGAGCGCGAGATGACGGTGGTGGCGCTGACCGGCAAGGGCGGCGGCAAGATGACGCACGCGCTGCGCGAGACCGACGTCCACATCTGCGTGCCGCACGACCGCACCGCGCGCATCCAGGAAGTGCACATCCTGGCCATCCACTGCATCTGCGACGGCGTGGATGCCCAGCTACTTGGTGAACAGGAGACCCCCACATGACCCATCGCCCACTGCGCCTCGCAGGCTCGTTGCTGGCCGCCGCCGTGCTGGCTGCCAGCCTGGCTGCCTGCGCCCCCATCATCGTCGGCGGCGCCGTCGTGACCGGCATGGTTGCCACGGACCGCCGCACGTCGGGCGCCCAGCTGGAAGACGAAGGCATCGAGCTGCGCGCCGCCAGCCGCGTGCGCGAACTGACGGGCGACCGTGCCCATGTGAACGTGACGAGCTACAACCGCCAGGTGCTGCTGACCGGTGAGGTTCCCACCGAACAGGCGAAGCAGGAGGTGGAGCGCGCCGTGTCCCGCGTGCCCAATGTGCGCGCCATCGTCAACGAACTGGCCGTGCTGGGCAACTCCACGCTGGCCCAGCGCTCGTCCGACACGCTGGTCACCGGCAAGGTCAAGGCCTCGCTGGTTGACGCGAAAGACCTCTACGCCAACGCCTTCAAGGTCGTCACCGAACGCGGCACCGTTTACCTCCTGGGCCGTGTGACCCAGCGCGAGGCTGACCGCGCCACCGCCATCACCCGCAGCATCAGTGGTGTGCAGCGGGTGGTGCGGATTCTTGAGACGATTACCGAAGAAGAATTGCGGCAGATGATGCCGGCTCCGGCGTCCGGCGCGCAAACCCCGAAGCCCTGACATGGATGGATCCCGGATCAAGTCCGGGATGACAAAGCATCTGGCAACGGGCGTCCTACTTCAACCGTTTTATCAGGCTCGACGTATCCCAGCGCTGGCCGCCCATGGTCTGCACGTCGGCATAGAACTGGTCCACCAGCGCGGTGACTGGCAGCTTGGCGCCGTTGCGCTTGGCTTCGTCGAGCACCAGGCCAAGGTCCTTGCGCATCCAGTCCACTGCAAAGCCGAAGTCGAACTTGCCGGCGATCATGGTCTTGCCGCGGTTGTCCATTTGCCAGCTCTGGGCTGCGCCCTTGCCGATGACGTCAAGCACCTGCTCCATGTCCAGGCCCGACTTCTGGCCGAAGGCCACGGCTTCCGACAGGCCCTGCACCAGCCCGGCGATGCAGATCTGGTTGACCATCTTGGCCAGCTGGCCTGCGCCGCTGGCACCCAGCAGCGTGAAAGCGCGTGAAAAGGCCATGGCCGTCGGCTTGACCGCGTCGAACGCCGCCGGGTCGCCGCCGCACATGACGGTGAGCATGCCGTTCTGCGCACCCGCCTGGCCACCGGAGACCGGGGCATCGACAAACTGCAGGCCCTTGCCCTTCGCGGCCGCATAAAGCTCGCGCGCGACGTTGGCCGAAGCGGTCGTGTGGTCCACAAACACCGCGCCGGCCTTCATGCCGGCGAACGCGCCGTCCGCACCCAGCACCACCGAGCGCAGGTCGTCGTCGTTGCCGACGCAGCAGAAGACGATGTCGGCGTCTTTCACCGCTTCGCGCGGTGTCGGCGCGGACTGGCCCTTGAACTCTGCCGCCCAGGCCGCCGATTTGGCTGCGCTGCGGTTGTAGGCCGTGACCTGGTGCCCGGCCAGCGCCAGGTGCCCCGCCATCGGGTAGCCCATGACACCGAGGCCGAGGAAGGCGACCTTGCGGGAGGGGGAGGGTTCGTAGGTTTTGGGGTTGGTGCTGCTCATGGATGCTTCAAAATACTGTCTCTTAGACGATGGCGAGATGTTCTGTGCCCGCAGAGAGGTCCTGCGTTTTCGCGCGCTGCGAATTCAGTTTGATCTGCAGCCGCAGGTCGTTGACCGAGTCGGCATTGCGCAGGGCGTCTTCGTAGCTGATGATGTTGTTCTCGTAGGCGTCGAACAGCGCCTGGTCGAAGGTCTGCATGCCCAGGTTGCGGCTCTTCTTCATGATTTCCTTGATCTCGGACACCTCGCCCTTGAAGATCAGGTCGGAAATCAGCGGCGTGTTCAGCATGATCTCGACCGCCGCCTGCCGGCCCTTGCCGTCCTGCTTGGGGACGAGGCGCTGGGAGACCAGGGCTTTCAGGTTGAGGGAGAGGTCCATCAGCAGCTGGGTGCGGCGTTCTTCCGGGAAGAAGTTGATCACCCGGTCCAGGGCCTGGTTGGCGCTGTTGGCGTGCAGTGTGGCCATGCAAAGGTGGCCGGTTTCGGCAAAAGCGACGGCATGCTCCATGGTCTCGCGATCGCGGATTTCGCCCATCAGGATCACATCAGGCGCCTGGCGCAGCGTGTTCTTGAGGGCCGCTTCCCAGCTGTCGGTGTCCAGGCCCACTTCACGCTGGGTGACCACGCAGTTCTTGTGCGGATGCACGAACTCCACCGGATCCTCGATGGTGATAATGTGGCCGTAGGAGTTCTCGTTGCGCCAGTCCATCATGGCGGCCAGCGTGGTGGACTTGCCCGAGCCGGTGGCGCCGACCAGGATGCACAGGCCGCGCTTGGACATCACGATGTCCTTGAGCACCTGCGGCACGCCCAGCCCGTCGATGGTGGGCAGCGTGGCCGGAATCGTCCGCATCACCATGCCGACCTTGCCCTGCTGCACGAAAGCGTTGACGCGGAAGCGCCCGATGCCGGGCGGCGATACGGCGAAGTTGCACTCCTTGGTGCGCTCGAACTCGGCCGCCTGCTTGTCGTTCATGATCGAGCGCGCCAGCGCCAGCGTATGCCCGGCGTTGAGCGGCTGCGGCGAGACCTTGGTGACCTTGCCGTCCACCTTCATCGCGGGCGGGAAGTCGCCGGTGATGAAGAGGTCGCTGCCGTTGCGGCTGATCATCAGCTTGAGAAGGTCGTTGATGAATTTACTGGCCTGGTCGCGTTCCATGACGGGTCCTTCGTTGTGCTTTTCGTTTCTGTACCACTGCGTTCAATCCGGCTGCTCTGTGTCCGCGCTCAGTTCGGCCGGTCCGACAGCCGCGCGCTCACCACCCGCAGGCGCAGCGACAGGCGGCGCGCCAGCAGGGCAATCATGCTGGCGGCCAGCGCCGGGTCTTCCAGCATCATGCTGTCCAGCGCGTCGGCGCTGAGCACGGCGACTTCGCATTCGGTGAGCGACGAGCAGACCGAAAACCGCATGCCGCTGTCCAGCAGCGACATCTCGCCCAGGATGTCGCCGGGGCGCGCCTCGGTCAGCCGCAGGTGCTCGCCCCAGGGGTGGACGCGGTCCACCGCGATGGTGCCTGTCAGAAGCACGATCATGAAATTGCCGTACTCGTCCTGGCGGATGATGTCGCGTTCGGCCGGGACCGTGGCGAAGTCGAAGAACTTCTCGAGCCGCGTGACCGCCTCGCTCGACAGGCGGCCCATGTACTTGTCTTTTGACCACAGCGCCTGGAGCAGCTTGCTGCCGCGCGCCGCGGCCAGCCGCTTGGCGCCGACTTCATTGGCCCGTGCTTCCCAGGGGATCAGCACCGAAGGGTCGACACCCTGCTCGGCAAACGCCGTGGTGAAGAGCAGCGAGTCGGAGGTTTCCTCGCCCGGCTTGTTGGGGGTAGCCCGCTTGAGCAGTCCGAGTACGCCTTTCATGTCTCGCCTTATCCGGGGAAGTTCTCGGGGATCTTGGCCTTGCCGCGGGCCTCTGCGGCGCTGATCATGTTGCGCTTGACGAGGTCGGCCAGGTTCTGGTCCAGCGTCTGCATGCCGAAGCTGTTGCCGGTCTGGATGGCGGAGTACATCTGCGCGACCTTGGCCTCGCGGATCAGGTTGCGGATGGCGCTGGTGCCCAGCATGATTTCATGGGCGGCGACGCGGCCCTGGCCGTCCTTGGTCTTGCACAGCGTCTGCGAGATCACCGCCTGCAGCGACTCGGACAGCATGGCGCGGATCATGTCCTTTTCTTCGGCCGGGAACACGTCGATGATCCGGTCGATGGTCTTGGCGGCGCTGGAGGTGTGCAGCGTGCCGAACACCAG
>JAZKHY010000045.1:0-73936 GCA_040385105.1 Pseudomonadota bacterium | reverse complement strand
TGAAGATCTTCACGGCCGTGGGCACCGCGATCAGCATGGTCGCGTACATGAAGAACAGCTGACCGGTCACCGGCATGCCGGTCGTGAACATGTGGTGGGCCCACACGATGAACGACAGGATGGCGATCGACGAGGTGGCATACACCATGGAGGCGTAGCCAAAAAGGCGCTTGCGGGCAAAGGCCGGGACCACCTGGCTGATGATGCCGAACGCCGGCAAGATCATGATGTAGACCTCGGGGTGGCCGAAGAACCAGAAGATGTGCTGGTACATCACCGGGTCGCCGCCGCCGGCGGGGTTGAAGAAGCTGGTGCCGAAGTGGCGGTCGGTCAGCGTCATGGTGATGGCGCCGGCCAGCACGGGCATCACGGCGATCAGCAGGTAGGCGGTGATCAGCCAGGTCCAGCAGAACATGGGCATCTTCATCAGGGTCATGCCGGGGGCGCGCATGTTCAGGATGGTCACGATGATGTTGATCGAGCCCATGATGGACGAGGCGCCCAGGATGTGCATCGCGAAAATGCCGGCGTCCATCGACGGGCCCATCTGCAGCGTCAGCGGTGCATAGAGCGTCCAGCCAGCGGCGGGTGCACCGCCGGGCATGAAGAACGAGCCCACCAGCATCAGCGCGGCGGGGATCATCAGCCAGAAGCTGAAGTTGTTCATGCGGGCGAAGGCCATGTCGGCCGCGCCGATCTGCAGCGGGATCATCCAGTTGGCGAAGCCCACGAAGGCCGGCATGATGGCGCCGAACACCATGATCAGGCCGTGCATGGTGGTGAGCTGGTTGAACAGCTCGGGGTTCACAACCTGCAGGCCCGGCTGGAACAGCTCGGCGCGGATCAGCAGCGCAAGCACGCCGCCGACCATCAGCATGGTGAACGAGAACAGCAGGTACAGCGTGCCGATGTCCTTGTGGTTCGTGGCATAGACCCACCGGCGCCAGCCCGTGGGGGCGTGGTCGTGGTGGTCATCGTGGTGATCGTGATGGTCGAGTACGGCGCTCATCTTCAATTCCTTGTGGGTACGGTATCGGGCGGCTTACTTGCGCGCTGCCTGGACTTCGGCCGGCTGCACGAGCTGACCTGTCTTGTTGGACCAGTGATTCTTGGTGTAGGTGATCACGGCCGCGATGTCCGTGTCGCTCAGCTGCTTCCAGGCCGGCATGCCGGCCGGGCCGCCCTGGCCGTTGAGCAGGACCTGGATCTGCTTGTTCTTGTCGGCGTCGAGCACCACGGCCGAACCGTCCAGTGCCTTGATCGGGCCGACCTGCTTGCCGGACTCGGTGTGGCAGGCCTGGCAGTTCGCCTTGAATACATTCGCGCCCCGGGCGCTGATTTCCTCCAGCGTCCAGACCTTGGACGGGTCGTCCAGCTTGGCGGCGGCCTTCTTCTGCTCGGCAGCCACCCAGGCGGTGTATTCCTGGGCCGACACGACCTTCACATGGATGGGCATGTAGGCGTGCTCCTTGCCGCACAGCTCCTGGCACTGGCCGTAGAAGTTGCCGGTGCGCTCGGCACGGAACCAGGTGTCGCGCACGAAGCCGGGGATGGCGTCCTGCTTGATGCCCAGGGAGTTCACGGCAAAGGCGTGGATCACGTCATTGGCGGTGGTGATGATGCGGATCTTCTTGCCGACCGGCACAACCATCGGGTTGTCGACCTTGAACAGGTAGTCGTCAGGGATGGTGCCCTTGGCGCCGTTGTTGGACATGGCACGGTGCGAAGCGTCCAGCGTGGAGACGAAGCTGATGCCTTCACCCTCGCCCTTGATGTAGTCGTAGCCCCACTTCCACTGGTAGCCGGTGGTCTTGATGGTGAGGTCGGCGTTGGTGGTGTCCTTGGAGGCAACCAGCACCTTGGTGGCCGGCAGCGCCATGAAGATCACGATGATGAACGGGACGATCGTCCAGATGACTTCGACCGTCACGGACTCGTGGAAGTTGGCAGCCTTGTGGCCCACCGACTTGCGGTGCTTCCAGATGGAATAGAACATGACCGCGAACACGGCGATGAAGATCACGGTGCACAGGATCATCATGAAGTTGTGCAGCCAGCGCTGCTCTTCCATGATCTTGGTGGCCGGCGCATGCAGGTCCATCTGCCTGACCGACGGGCCGCCCGGCAGGTCGTTCACCGCGTGGGCGAGTGTGAATGCCGCCGTACCCCCCCAGGCGCCTGCCCAGAGTGTGATTGTCTGCAGCGTGCGAGCCAACGTTTTGGAAATGCTCTTCATCGTGTTCACTTCAAGCTAAGCCTCAATTTAACCAATCTTCACCAACCGCCCCCGCCGCGCCTCTAGGCACCGCGCAGGGCCATCCGGATCTCCCGCGCCAGCGCCGGCCGCAGCTCGGGGCGCACATAACGCCCCACCTCCACAGACCGCCCCTGGCCAGACACCTCGATCAACGAGCGGTCGTCCGCCTTGGGTTCGATCCGGACCCATTCCCGGTTGAACTCCGAGCGCTCCAGCCGGCCGGCGTTTTCAAGCTCGACAACCAGCTGCTCGCCCTGGAGCGAAATCTTCTCGCCATCGGTGGCATGCCGCGCGTACACGAGGAACGCAACTCCCACCGCCACCAGTTCAGCCGAGGCGAAAGGCAGTATCAGCCTGGCGCCCTGAAACCAGAAAAAGGTACCGATCCCGAGCGACACCACGCACAGCGAGGCATACAGCCAGCCCAGTTGCACCGGTGTGACCGAGCAATTGCGCTTCAGGAACCAGTGGATGTTCTGGCCTGAGACAGTGGCAAAACGGAAAACCGGATTCGACACGGGCGACGCTCACAAAAAACGGCTGACTGAAAGCCCAAGGCCAGCCGAACGCGCGGGAAGATACCCAAACTCACTTAACCAACGATTGTAGCGCGGGGAAAGACGCCCCCGAAGCGGCCAATGCCACCTCCCCTCACTGGGGGGCGCTGCCAGCAGCCCGGCAAACCAGGTTCTGCGGCAACCCTGGAATTGTTGCATCCGCACATTATCGTTGTCCGTCAGCGCCGCGCAGCATTGCCCGCATGTCCTGCAGCGATACCGCACTCTGCGCGGCGAGGCGTACCTTGGGGGCAGGCTTGAGCGCATGGCCGTAGATGATCTCGAATGTCAACCGCAGCCGCCCGCCGTCCGCAGGGCTTGCCAGATGCTGCACCAGCGCGTCTTCCAGGCGCTTTTTCCACTGGCGCCCGCGCAGCGCCGGGAAACGCGCAGGATGCAGGTTGCGCCCCAGTTCGCGCAGTTCCGCCAGCAGCCGCGCAGGGCTCTCGTAGGTGAGAACGATGCGCTCCATGTCCATCACCGGTTCGGCAAAGCCCGCATGGACCAGCATGTCGCCCCAGTCGTGCATATCGGTGAAATCGTGCCCCGGCGCGGGCCAGCCCAGCGCCTGGTAGAGGCCGCGAAGCTCGCGCAGACTGTCGGGCCCGAGACAGGAAAACATCAGGAAGCCATCGGTCGCCAGCGCCCGGTGCCAGCGCGCGATCAGCGCCTGCGGGTCGGCCGACTGGTGCAGCGCCATGTTGGCCCAGAGCATCTGCACGCCGGCATCCGGCGGTGCGCCTGCATGGACGCCACCGCCAGTCCAGCGCGCGGGGCTCCACCAGGGCGCAACGCCAGCCTTCGCCGCAGCGGCAGCACGCCCTGCCTGCTCCTCGATGAGGAAACATTCGGCATCCGGATACCGCCTGCGCAGCAACTCCTGTGCCTTGAGGCCGCCGCGCACCGGCTCCCAGTGCGCCCAGGCCCGGGGCGCGAGCCTGATCCATTGCAGGCGGTCTTCCATGCGCTGCGCCACTTCCTCATGAAGCCAGGGCGACGCGGCAGGCGCGGCGCGCGCCCAGCGCTGCGCGGCAGCAGGGTCGATGGTCGGGGGGCGGTCGTCGGGCATGGGGATGGGGTGAAGGTGCGGCAGGCTGCGCGTGGCCTGCCACGAGTATATTGAGCCGATGTTCAACGAGCTTCTTGCAAGGGCAAGCGCCATCATTCCCGGCCAGTGCGCGGTCTGCCGCGCCTGGCCCTCACAGCCGCTGTGCGAAGCCTGTGTGGCGCGCTTCGCCCAGCCCGTACCGCGTTGCCAGACCTGCGCCTTGCCGGTCCCTCCCGGCATCATCCGCTGCGGCGCCTGCATCAGGCAGCCTCCCCCGCTGGATGCCTGCCATGCGGCCGTGGCCTATGCCTGGCCCTGGCCCGACTGCATCGCGGCGTACAAGTTCCACGGCAATCCGGGCTGGGCCGCCACGCTCGCGACGCTGATGCGCAGCACGCCCTGGGTGGAGCCTGCGCTGGAGCGTTGCCACGTCGTCGTGCCGATGCCGCTGTCGGCGCAGCGCCTGCGCGAACGCGGCTTCAACCAGGCGCTGGAGCTGGCGCGGCGGCTGGCACCCGGGCGCACCGACGCCACGCTGCTGCTGCGCATCAGCGACACGCCGGCCCAGGCCCGCCTGAACCGCGCGGAGCGGCTGCGCAATGTGCGAGGCGCATTTGCCGTCGATCCGCTGCGCCGTGCCCGGCTCAGCGGCCAGGATGTCGTGCTGGTGGATGACGTGATGACCAGCGGTGCATCGCTCCATGCGGCGGCGGCGGCATTGCGGCAGGCCGGCGCAGCGCGCGTGACGGCCCTGGTTTTCGCCCGGACGGATGAAACCTGAAAGCAGCCCCCGGGCAGCGGACAATTCCGGCATGTTCAATATCGTCCTGGTCGAGCCCGAAATCCCGCCCAACACCGGCAATGTGATCCGCCTCGCGGCCAATACCGGCTGCATGCTGCACCTCGTCGAGCCGCTGGGCTTCTCGATGGACGACAGGCACATGCGCCGCGCGGGGCTGGACTACCACGAATATGCCGAAGTCAGGCGCCATGCGAACTGGCAGGCCTTCCTGGACCGGGAACAGCCGGCGGCGGGCCGGTTGTTCGCCCTGACGACGCGTGGCACGCACAAGGTGCACGACACGGCCTTCCGGCACGGCGACTGGCTGGTGTTTGGCTCCGAGACCCGGGGCCTCGCGCCGGAGTTGCGCGAAACATTTGCGCCGGCACAGCGGCTGAAGCTGCCGATGATCGAAGGCCAGCGCAGCCTGAACCTGTCAAATGCCGTCGCAGTGACCGTTTTTGAAGCCTGGCGGCAGAACGGCTTTGCTCAGGGGTAGCGCAGCACCAGCGACTCGGCCACGCACACCGGCTTTTCCGAACCCTCGCGCTCGACCTTGACCTCCCAGGTCAGCTGCACGCCGTTGTTCTGCACCGGCGTGCAGGCCAGCAGCGTCATGCGGCCGCGCAGGCGGCTGCCGACCGGCACGGGCGAGGTGAAACGCACCTTGTTCAGGCCATAGTTCACCCCCATCCCGGTCTGGACGATCTCCAGGGCCGATGCGAAAAACCTGGGCAACAGCGACAGGGTGAGAAAGCCATGCGCGATCGGCGCACCGAACGGACCGGTCTTCGCCCTTTCAACGTCCACATGGATCCACTGGTGGTCCCCCGTGGCTTCGGCGAACTGGTTGACCTGTTCCTGGGTGATGGTGATCCAGTCGCTCACGGCGACTTCGGTGCCCACGAGCGGCGGCAGTTCAGAGAGTGTCTGGAGTGTTTTCATGCCGCTACTGTAGCGGCCCCTGGATGCGCTGCCAGTCGTGCCAGAGACATCCGGCTATTGGTCCAGCCAGCGGCAGATGGCCTGCCACTGCTCGATATCCTTTTCCACCCGGCTGGGCGCCACGTCAAACAGCGTCAGGCCGCGCGCGGCCAGGTGGATGTAGTTCTGCGTATCGCGCAGGTAGCCCAGCACGGGCAGGCCCAGGCCATTGACGAACTCGCGCAGCTTGTCGGCCGCGATGGTGCGGGAATCCACCCGCATCCCGACAATGCCGACCTGCATCTTCGTGGCATGGCGGTGTTCGGCCAGCTGGTCGAGGAAGCTGCGCGTTGCAAAAATGTCGAAGACGCTGGGCTGCAGGGGGACGATGACCTTGTCGGCCACCTGCATCGCTTCCTTGAAGTTCTTGCCATGCAAGCCGCCCGGGGTATCCAGGACCACATGGGTGGTGCCCCTGGGCGGGCGGACCACGGCCGAGGCATCCACGTCCCAGCTGGCGATCGGGCGGGCCTGTGGCGGCCTCAGCCCGAGCCAGAGCTTCGAGGACTGCTGGCGGTCCAGGTCGCCGAGCATGACCGCATGGCCCTTGCTGGCAAAGTACCCCGCAATATTGGTGGCCAGCGTCGTCTTGCCGACGCCGCCTTTCGGATTGGCTACAACCACGACCGGCATGACACGCTCCTTGCAACAGGTGGGAGAACGGAAGCCCTATATTAGCCCGGTTAGACTTGCACGCACACCCACCCCCCCACGCAAGGCACCCCGATACCCATGGCAGCAGAGCAAGGCACCGAACTGGTCAAGGTCGTCATCCTGCTTGCAGCAGGCGTAGTTGCCGTCCCCCTTTTCAAGCGGCTGGGCCTGGGCTCGGTGCTGGGCTACCTGGCGGCGGGCCTGGCCATCGGGCCGTTCGGCATGGGGTTCTTCAGCGAGGCCCAGACCATCCTGCATGTGGCCGAGCTTGGCGTGGTGATGTTCCTCTTCGTGATCGGCCTGGAAATGCAGCCGACCCGCCTCTGGGCCATGCGCAGACAGATCTTCGGCCTTGGCATCCTGCAGGTCGCCGCCTGCGGCGCCCTGCTCACCGGCCTGGGCATGCTGGGCGGCCTGAAGCCCTCGGTGTCCTTCATCGCCGCCATGGGCTTTGTGCTGTCGTCCACGGCCATCGTCATGCAGCTGCTGGATGAAAGCGGCGACACCTCCACCCCGCGCGGCCAGCGCATCGTCTCCATCCTGCTGCTCGAAGACCTGGCCATCGTGCCGCTGCTGGCCCTCGTGGCCTTCCTCGCGCCGGCGCCGGCGGAAGCCGAGGTGTCGCGCTGGGTCACGATCGGCGTGGCGCTTGCCGCCGTCATCGGCCTGATCGCCGTCAGCCGCTGGCTGCTGAACCCGCTGTTCCGCGTGCTCGCCAAGGCCAATGCGCGCGAGGTCATGACCGGTGCGGCGCTGCTGGTGGTGCTGGGCGCCGCGCTGGCCATGCAGTGGGGCGGCCTGTCCATGGCCATGGGCGCCTTTGCGGCAGGCGTGATGCTGTCGGAGTCCACCTTCCGCCACCAGCTGGAGGCCGACATCGAGCCCTTTCGCGGCATCCTGCTCGGCCTGTTCTTCATGGGCGTGGGCATGTCGCTGGACATCAGGCTGGTGCTGGCCGACTGGCCCCTCATCCTGGGCGGCACGCTGGCCTACATGGCAGTCAAGGGCGCCGCCATCTACGGCGTGGCGCGTGCCACCCGTGCCAGCCACGGTGACGCCCTGCAGCGCGCCGCCATGATGGCGCAGGGCGGCGAGTTCGCCTTCGTCCTGTATTCGGCCGCGGCCGCAGCCGGCATCGTCGAGGCCAATGTCAACGCCATCCTGACGGCCGCCATCATTGTCTCGATGGCCCTCACACCACTGGCAGTGCTGTCGCTGCGCTGGCTCATGCCGGCGCCCGACCCGCAGAGCATGGAGGGCGTGGAAGACGTCATGGCGGGCACATCGCCCCATTCAGGCAACGTGCTGATCATCGGCTTTGGCCGCTTCGGCCAGATCGTCAGCCAGTCGCTGCTGGCACGCGGCATCGACGTCGTCATCATCGAGAACGACACCGACATGATCCGCGCGGCGGCACAGTTCGGCTTCAAGGTGTTCTACGGCGACGGCACACGGCTGGACGTGCTGCATGCCAGCGGTGCCAGCCACGCCAGGGCCATCCTCGTGTGCGTGGACAAGAAGGAAACCACGACCCGCATCGTGGAGCAGCTCAAGCATGAATGCCCGCTCACCCCGGTGCTCGCGCGCGCCTACGACCGCCAGCATGCGATTGCGCTGATCAAGCTCGGGGTGGACTTCCAGATACGCGAGACCTTCGAATCTGCATTGGGCTTCGGCGCCGAGGCACTGCGGGTCTTCGGCGTCGATGAGGCCGACATCGCAGAAGTCACGCTCGACCTGCGCCGCCGCGACGCCGAGCGCCTGCAGTTGCAGATGGCCGGGGACCCCACCAGTGGCGTCGGCCTGATGCACGGCAACCGCTGGGCGCCCACGCCCCTGACACAGCCGCAGCGCGAAGGCAAGGCGCTGAACGAAGAAGCGGCTGACGCCATCGAACAGCCGGCAGCGGCCATGCCGGAAGGCAAGGCGCCGGCAGGCTGAGTTCTCAGCGCAAGCCGTCCCACAGGAGCTTGCATCCTGCGAGGAACATGCTCAGGTACAGAATGCGGTAGAACAGCACCGGATTGATGCGCCGTGCGAGTCCCACGCCTATCCACACGCCGATCGGTGCCAGCGGGAGCAGTACCACCGACGTCGCCATGTTGCGCATGTCCAGCAGGCCCAGCCAGGCATAAGGAATCCACTTGGACAGGTTGATGACGAAAAAGAAGAACGCCATCGTGGCCGCGAATGTCACCGGCGGCAGGCGCAGCGGGATCACATAGGCATTGACGGGCGGACCGCCTGCATGGGCGATGAAGCTGGTGAAGCCGGAGGTGACAGTCAGCAAGGCGCCGACCCAGCGTGGCGGCGGCGCGCTGTCAGCCCGGGGCGGGAACACCAGGCGCTGCGCCAGGAAGAGCAAGGTAAAGCCCCCGACGATGCCCGACACGACATTGGGCGACAGCAGCTTGAACAGCAGCATGCCGACAAGTGTGCCCACCAACCCGAAGGGCAGGAGAAACTTCACAAGCCGTATGTCGAAATCCTTGCGGAATGCAGCCATGCCCAGCACATCAATCAGGAACAGGATGGGCATCAGGATGGCCGCAGCCTGTGGCACCGTGACCGCCATCGCCATGATTGGCACAGCCAGCGACCCAAAGCCCGCTCCAAAGCCGCTTTTGCCGATGCCAAGCAGCACCACGGCCGGGATGGCAACAGCGTAGAAAAAGGGGTCGGTGATGAGGGGGAAATTCACAGGGTAAACCAGGCACGTTGATTATCGCGTGCCGCCGCCCCTGCCTTCCCGCGCAGGCTCAATGTTCCAGGCCCAGATAGGCTTTCTGGATCTCCGGCCTGGTAAGCAACTCGCTCGCCTCGCCCTGCATCACGATCCGTCCTTCTTCAACCACATAGGCACGGCTGGCCAGTTCCATCGCCATGGCCACGTTCTGCTCCACCAGCAGCACCGAAGTACCCTGCGCATTGATGTGGCGGATGGCGCGGAACATGTCGAGCACGATGGACGGCGCGAGGCCCAGCGACGGCTCGTCCAGCAGCAGCAATGACGGCCGGGCCATCAGCGCGCGGCCGATCGCCACCATCTGCTGCTGCCCGCCCGACAGCGCGCCGGCCGGTGCCTGCAGCTTGACCTTGAGCGCCGGGAACAGCTCCAGCACCTGCTCCATCGACTCCTTCCGGTGGGCCTTGGCCCTGGGGATGAAGCTGCCGAGCTCCAGGTTGTCAAACACCGACATCTGGGTGAACAGCCTGCGGCCTTCCGGCACGATGGCAATGCCTGCATCGCAGAAGCGGTGGCTCGCCAGCTGGGTGATGTCCTGGCCATTGAAGCGCAACTGGCCGCCCTTGATGCGGTGAAGCCCGGCAATGGCGTTGATCAGCGTTGTCTTGCCTGCGCCGTTGGGGCCGACCACGCAGACCAGTTCGCCGGGCTTCACCTCCAGCGTCACGCCCCAGAGCGCCGGCGCCGCACCGTAGTTGACAAGAATGTTGTTGACTTCAAGCATGGGGCGTCCCCAGGTAAGCGCTGACGACTTGCGGGTTGCTCATGACTTCCTGCGGCTGCCCCACCGCAATCAGCTTGCCGTAGTTGAGCACTGCCACGCGGTCGGCCAGGGCCATGACGGCACGCATCACATGCTCGACGAACACGATGGTGGCACCGCGGTCGCGGATCTTGCGGATAAGCGCGATGGCTTCGTTGATCTCGCCAGGCGTCAGGCCCGACAGCACTTCGTCCAGCAGCACCAGGCGCGGCCTGGAAGCGAGTGCGCGCGTGAGCTCGAGGAACTTGCGCTGGTGCAGGTTCAGGTCGTCCGGCAAGGCGTCGGCCTTGTCGGCCAGGCCGGTGAACTCCAGCCACTTCCAGGCCTCGGCTGTGGCCTGCTTGTGGTCCAGCGATGCGCCGCCGAACATGGCCACCAGGGCCACGTTCTGCAGCACCGTCAGGTGCGCGAACGGGCGCGGTATCTGGTAGGTGCGCGCAATGCCGGACTGCGCAATGCTGTGCGCGGGAAGCCCGGCCAGCTGCCGGCCCTCAAACAGCATCTGCCCGCCCGTGGCCGGGAAATGCCCGCTCACCACGTTGATGAAGGTTGACTTGCCCGAACCGTTGGGCCCGAGCAGCCCGAGGATCTCGCCCTCGTACACCTGCAGGCTGACGCCGCCGAGCGCCTGCACGCCGCGAAACGACTTGGCCAGGTCATGCACTTCCAGGAGCACCTTGGGCGCAGAGCCCGCAGCGGCTTGTGGCGCAGCCGGCTGCGCTGCAGGGGCGGATTCGGGCTCCGCGGCAACCACCGGCACTGCGGGCCGCTCCGCCCGCTTGCCTGCCTTGCGCTTCAGGATGAAACCCATGATGCCGTTGGGCATGAACAGGATCACCAGCACCAGGATCACGCCCACGGCGGCCTTGCCCGCCACCGGGTTGTTGCCGGTCGAGAAGTAATACATCAGGCAGGTGATCGCCACCGCGCCCACCGCCGGCCCGGCCCAGTGCCGCGTGCCGCCCAGCACGCTCATCAGCACCACCGTGAGCGGCACGACGATGTTGAAGGTCTCGCCCGCCGTCACATACGACACGAACAGCGCATGGATGCCGCCTGCCAGGCCGGCCAGCGCACACGAGATGCCGTAGGCCATGATCTTGTAGCGGAAGGTCGGCACGCCCATGACCTCGGCCACATCCTCGTCGTCATGGATGGCGAACAGGCCGGTACCCAGCCGCGAGGACTGGATGCGCCAGGAGATCAGCAGCGTGGCCACCGCCCCCGCCAGTGCCATGAGGAAGATGGACGACGAAGCCGTGGGCCCGAGGGCCGGTACCGGTACGGCATTGAGGTAGATGCCCGGCCCGCCGTCAATCCGCGTGTTGAGCACGATGGTGCCCACCACAAAAGTGACAGCCAGCGTGAGCAGCGCGAACAGCTCGCCGCGCACCGATCGCACCCGGAACACCACCGCACCCAGCCCCATGCCGAGCAGCGCCGCAAGCAGCGCAGCGACCGGAAGGGTCCAGAGGAAGGGCCAGCCCAGGTTGGCCGACAGGCCTGCCGAGGTGTACATGCCGATGCCGAAGAACGCACCGTGGCCGAACGAGAAATAACCCGAGTAGCCCGACAGGATGTTCCACGACAGCGCCAGGATCATCCAGTGGCACAGGAGATAGAGGAAGGATTCATAGAAGGCCGGCACGCCGAGCCAGGGAACGGCCGCCAGCAGCAAGCCGGCACCGACGATGCCCAAAACAGTCTTGTTCATGTCAGAGCTTTCCTGGCCTGAAAAGGAGCATCACGATGAGCAGGGAGAACGACACGATGGGCGCCCACGACGGTGAGGCCACAGCCATGGTCACGGCCTCGCTCACACCGATGATGATGCCTGCCACCAGCGGCCCGAGCGCGCTGCCCAGCCCGCCCAGCATGACCGCAGCAAAGACAACGCCCACCCACGCAAAGATCTGCGAAGGCGCCAGCGTGAAGGTCAGCGCCAGGCAGATGCCGGCCACCGCAGCCAGCGCGGCGCAGATGCCGGCGAGCATCAGCGACATGCCTTTCTGGTTGATGCCGAAGGCCGAGGCAATCGGGCCGTCTTCGGCCATGGCGCGCAGCGCCTTGCCCAGGTCGGTGTAGCGCATCGCGGCCCATATCAGCACGCAGAGCGTCACGGAGATCACGAGCGTCACGAGTTCCGGTATCGGCACATACAGCGAGCCGATGGTGAACTTCATGTCGTTGTAATGGGTCTCCATGCGGCGGAAGTCCGCTGTCCAGATGCCCTGGATGAGGCTCTCCATCACCACCGTGATGCCGAACGTCACCAGCAGTGAGTTGAACGGCGAGATCGAGAACCGCGCCAGAACCCACTGCATGCCGACGCCAAATGCGAAGAACAGCGGCGGCAGGACCAGCAGCGTGATGAAAGGGTCCCAGTGCCACACGGTGGCCGCGTGGTAGCTCAGGTAGGCCGAGAGGAACACCAGCCCGAAATGGGCCAGGTTGATCTGGCGCAGCAGGCCCCAGGTCAGGCCCAGCCCCAAACCGATCAGCCCGTACAGGCTGCCGATGAAGATCCCCGAGAGGATGGACTGGGCCAGCAGGTTGAAACTTGGAAAGCTCATCTGCGGGCGCGCTCTTACTTGACCTGCAGCTTCGCGCCGGGTGGTGCGAACTGCGTCGGGTACACCACGGCCCATTTGCCGTTCTGCACCTGCTTGAGCTTCATCAGGTCGTCGCCGTAGTTGCCGGGGCCGTCAAAGCGCAGGCTGCCCTGGATGGTGTTGATGCGGCTCTTCTTGATGAACGCGGCAATGGCCTTGTCGTCCAGGTTGCCCGCGCCCTTGACGCCGGCCTCCAGGATCTGCCAGGCGGTGTAGGACGCGGCGGCCTGGACCTCGACGCTGGTGTCGGGCAGGTTGGCCTTGGTCGCCCGGTCGTTGAAGATCTTCACGAACTCGGCGGCCACCGGGTTGGTGGTGAAGGGCGGGTGCTCTTCAAAGATGGTCAGCGACAGTGCGTTGTTGCCGTCGGCGGCCTTGCTCATCGGGCCGGGCGCGGGATACAGGTGGAAGTGCAGCGGCGGCGTGTAGTCGATCTTCTTCATCGCGTCCAGCAGCATGTTGCCTTCCAGGCCGATGTCACCCATCCAGACCAGGTCGGGCTTGGCATCCTTCACGCGTGCGGCAATGGGGCCAAAGTCGCGGTTGCCGAAGTCCCATTCAAGGAACAGCACTTCCTGCAGGCCGCGCTTCTTCGCGACCTCGCGGCCCGCCAGCGACATGAAGTGGATCGACGGGAACTTGCTCGTCACGATGGCAATGGTCTTGGGCGGCTTGCCCGACGAGTTGAGCGCATCGAACAGCATGTTCGACACCGTGTTGCCCGGGTCGGCGCCGAGCGACCAGGCCGGGAACTGCATATCGTACTTGGCCAGGTGCGGGATGCCGAAGGTGTGGTGCACCAGCACCTTGTTGTAGCGCTGGGCCACGCCCATGGCCGAGAGGATGGCGCCGGTGGCATACGGGCCCATCAGCAGGTCCACCTTGTCGGCGGTCACCAGCTGCTCGTACAGCGTGCGGGCCAGGTCGGGCTTGGACTGGTCGTCCTTGACGATCCATTCGACCTTGCGGCCGAGCAGGCCGCCGCGGGCATTGAGCTGCTCCACATAGATCTCGCCCACGAGCTTGTGGGTGAGCGCCGTGGCAGATAGCGGGCCGGTCAGTGCCAGCGTGCTGCCGATGCGGATCGGGCCGGTGCCCTGGGCCGCAGCGGGCGAGAACAGATTGGCCGCGCCGGCGGCAACGGCGGCGAGGGTGAGGTGGCGTCGGGTCAGTTTCATGGCTTGTCTCCTGTTGATTTGATGGTTGCGCGAAAAAAACTCTGTGACGTTCTGGCCTAGTCCACCTGGGCGCCGGAGCGCTTGACCAGCTCGGACCATTTGGCGATTTCCGAACGCCCGTAGGCCGGGAGTTCGTCGGGCTTGAGGCTGCGCATCTCCAGCCCCTGCGCGGTCAGCTTGGCGCGCAGCTCGGGCGTGGCCAGGGCCTGCGCCGCAGCGTCGCGCAGCTTGGCAAGCACTGGCGCGGGCGTGGCGGCGGGCGCATACAGCATGAACCAGGGAACGAGGTCGAATTCGCCAAAACCCTGCTCTGTGATTGACAGCACATCCGGCGCCGCAACGCTGCGGCGGGTGCTTGAAACACCCAGCGCGCGCAGCTTGCCGGACTGGATGTGCTGCATGACAGCCGCCGGGTGGTAGAACATGAACTGCACCTGCCCGGCCATCACGTCGGACATGGCCAGGCCACCTTCCTTGTAGGGCACATGCACCATCTCGCCGCCCAGGCGCGCCTTGAGCAGTTCGCCCGCCAGGTGGCCCGAGGTGCCGTTGCCGGCCGAGGCAAAGCTCACGCCGCCGGGCTTCGCAGCCTGCGCCTGCAGGTCCTTCAGGGTCTTCAAGGGCGACCCTGCGGCCACCACCAGCAGCGTCGGCGTATACCCTGCGAAGGCAATCGGCGCGAAGTCTTTCTGCGCGTCATAGGGCATGCGCTTGTACAGCCCGGGGTTGATGGCGTGGGTACCCACCGTGCCCATGAGGATGGTGTAGCCGTCGGGCGGCGACTTGGCCACCAGGTCCGAGCCGATGTTGCCGCCTGCGCCGGCGCGGTTTTCCACCACCAGCGTCTGGCCCAGGGGCTTGGCCAGCGCTTCTGCAAATACGCGGCCAATGATGTCGGTTGTCGTGCCGGCACCGAAAGGCACGACCAGCTTGATCGGCCGCGCCGGGTAGTCCTGCGCCAGTGCAACCGGCGCGAGGGACGAGGCGGCAAGGCCCAGAGCCAGGGCCAGCGCAAGGCGGCGGCCGGGACGATGTGTCATCTTGCTGTTCATCATTCCACCTTGGCGCCGGACTTCTTGACGAAGGAGTCCATGCGCTCGGTCTCGCTGCGGATCAACGCACCCATCTGCTCTGGCGTGGTGGTCATCGGGACCATGCCCTGGCTGGTCATGTTCTTCTCGACAAAGTCCTTGTCGGCCAGAATGGTGTTGACGGTTGCATTCAGCCTGGCCACGACATCGCGCGGCGTTCCGGCCGGCGCGAGAAAGGCGTACCAGGCGCCCATGTCCATGTCCTTGAAGCCGGCTTCGGTGAAGGTCGGCACGTTGGGCACCAGCGGCACGCGCTTGTCGCCACTGACGGCCAGGACCTTCAGCTTGCCGGAGGCGAGGTGGCCCTGGATGGTGGGAAAGGCCGGGAAGGTGAACAGGATCTGCTTGCCCATGACGTCCGTGACGGCCGGGCCTGCGCCCTTGTACGGCACATGGACGATGTCGGTGTTGCTGAGCTTCTTGAACATCTCGCCCATCAGGTGCGGCTGGCTGCCCGAGCCAAAGGACCCGTAGGCCATCTTGCCGCCCTTGGCGTAGGCAACCAGTTCCTTGAGGTCTTTCGCCGGCGTGTCGCCGCTCACCACCAGCGCCAGCGCCACATAGGTCACAGGAGCCACCGGCACGAAGTCGCGCTGGACGTTGTAGGGCAGCGTCGGGAACAGCACCGGGTTGAGCACGAAGGTGGCATCGTTGGTGAACAGCAGCGTGTAGCCGTCTGCCGGCGCCTTGGCGACAGCCTCGGCGCCGATGGCCGTGTTGGCACCGGTGCGGTTTTCAACGACCACGGGCTGGCCGAGGATCTCCGACAGCCTCTGCCCCATGCGCCGGCCCACGATGTCCGTCGTGCCGCCGGGGGCGTAGGGAATGATGATCCGGATGGGTTTGGACGGGAAGGCACCTTGCGCAAAGGCGGCCGGCGCGAACGCAGCCAGCAGGGCAGTACAGGCGGCGGCAACAATCTGGCGTCTGAGGGTCATGGAAGTCTCCTGGTTATCGGTTCATTCACGATGGATGGTCATGCCCGCTTGGGCCAGCCGCCGGCAAACTCGCTGTTGTGCTCGCCGAGCACCGGCGGCGCCGTCACTTCAAGCGGCCGTTCGCCGTCATACGAAATCGGCGAACGCACGGTACGGAACGGGCCGGTGACCGGATGCTTCGTCTCGACAAACAGCTGCAGGTGCTTCGCCTGGGCGTCTTCGGGCACCTCTGCGGTGGTGTACATCGGCGAATGCGGCACGTCTTCGGCTTCGAGACGGCGGCACCATTCGGCGCGGTCCCTGCCGGTGAAGACACCGGCCAGCACATGCATCAGTTCTTCCTGGTGCTCGATGCGCGCCTGGCGGCTGGCAAAGCGTTCATCGTCAAAGATGTTCGTGCGCTCCATCGCCTTGGCCAGGCCCTGCCAGAACTTCTCGGGCGAGGACATGTGCAGGGCGATCCACTTGCCATCGGCGCACTGCATCACATAGGACTGCGAGACGCTCGGCCGGCTGAACGGGCCCACCACCTCATCGGCGGAGAACAGGTGCTGGAATGCGTCGAGGTTGAAGTGCGCCATGGCCTCCAGCATCGACACCTCCACCTTGCGGCCGACGCCGGTGGAGTGCCGCTCGTTGAGGGCGCCGAGGATGCCGTAGGCCGCATAGAAGCCGGTGACGGAGTCGGCAATCGCCGGGCCCACCACACGCGGGTTCGATGGGTTCACCAGCAGGCGGAGGTAGCCGCTGGCCGCCTGCGCCACGGTGTCGTAGCTTGGCCGGTGCGCCGCTGGCCCGGTCTGGCCGAAGCCGCTGATGGCGCAGTAGATCAGCCTGGGGTTGAGCTTGCGCAGCCGCTCCTCGCCGGCGCCGATCTGCTCTGCAAAGCCGGGGCGGAAGTTCTGGATGTAGACGTCCGCCTCCTTGATCAGCGCGTCAAACCGCGCCAGGTCGTCCGCCTGCTTGGTGTTGAGCGTGATGCTGCGCTTGTTGCGGTTGTAGGTCTGGAAGTGCGGGCTGTACAGGCCGCCCTTGAAGGCACGGTAGGGGTCGCCGGTGCCCGGCAGTTCGACCTTGAGCACATCCGCACCCAGGTCGGCCAGCAGCATCGACGCAGCCGGCCCGGTGATGAAGGTGCCGTGTTCGACCACGCGCACATCGCCAAGTACCTTGCTCATGGCAGCGCTTCCGCAGGTTCGGCATCGGCGGGCATGACACCGGTGTATTCCTGGCCCTGCGTCGCCTGGTATGACAGGGCAAAGCCGACCGGGTCGTCCAGCTCCTCATTCAGGTGGGCGATCAGGCTGGCGGTGCGCGCCAGCATCGGCACGCCCTTGAGCGCATTCACCGGGAAGCCCACGCCCAGCAGCACGGCCGGGATGGCGGCGGACACATTCAGGCGCAGCGGCTTGCCGACGACTTCCGGGATGATGTCCTCGATGGCCTTGGCGATCTCGACATAGCGCTGGCCACCGCCGGCCTTGCGCGACACCTCGAACAGCTTGCCCACGCGCGGGTCCAGCGTCTTGTGCTCGGGGTGGCCGTAGCCGGCCACCGGCAGCTTGCGCGCGCGCAGGTCGGCCACCACCACACGGGCGGCGGCCCGGAAGTCGCCGTTGTGGCTCGCGGCTTCCTTCTCGACAGCCAGGAAGAGCCGGCCCGCCGTTTCGGACGCGCCCAGGATGACCGAGCCCGAGCCGAGGATGCCGGCGGCGACGGCCCCCTGCATCGCATCGGGCGCGGCCGCCAGCGTCATGCGCGCGGCCTGCACGCTGGGCACCATGCCGTGCTCGGCAATCGCGACCAGGGTCGAGTTGAGCACGGCGCTGGTGGTGGCATCAGCCTGGCGGCCGGTGAGCAGCAGGAAGAAGTAGTCGCCGAAGTTGATCTGCCCGATGAGGTCGCGGGCCAGGTCCTTGCCGCGCACGACGATGCGGCTTTCATTGGAGGTGCAGATGGCGGTGCGGGGCACAGTGGCCTTGCCGATTTTCAAGATAGGTTCTCCGTCAAAGTGGTTGCGGTGCCGCCGGGCTCAGGCCGACGGGACGAGCTTGAAGTCGTAATGCGCGGAATGGAACGGCTTGTCCATCGTGCGGCCGTCCGGCGCCTTGCCGGCGGGGTGCGCGGCATAGTCCACGATGAGGCTGTTGCGCACGCCGAAAACCGCGTCGGAGTCGATATACGGGCTGTCCGACACGAAGATGTGCGTGATGAGCCGCTCATGCCCCGGCGCATTGAGCATCATGTGCATGTGGCCGGGACGGTTCAGGTGGCGGCCCATGCGGGCCAGCATGCCGCCCACAGGGCCATCACCCGGCACCGGGTAGAAAGCCGGCTTGATGGACCAGAAGCGGTAGTTGCCGTCCTTGTCGGTGTGGAAGCGGGCGCGCAGCGCCATGCCGGCATCAGGCCCCTTCTGCATGTCGTAGAAGCCTTCGCCGTCGCCGGACCACACGTCCAGCGCCGCTCCCGCGACTGGCTTGCCTGCGATGTCGGTGACGCGGCCATGGTAGTAGCAGGGTTCGCCCGAATTGCCCGCGCCGATGTCGGCACCCAGCTCCAGTTCGGGCGCGCCCTCCCAGTAGAACGGGCCCTGCACCGTGGCCTCGGTCGGGTGCTCCATGCCGACGCGTTTGCTGTGGGCAGCGGCGGCCTTGGCCTGCTCCACCGCCACGACCAGCATCGAGATGCCCAGCGTGTCGGACAGCAGGATGAACTCCTGGCGCTTGTCATCGCACATCTTGCCGGTGGCAGTGAGGAACTGGATGGCGGTCATCCATTCGTCCGGCGTGAGCTGCACGTCGCGCACGAAGGCATGGGCGTGTTTGACGAGTGAGGTCATGACCTCCTTGAACCTTGCATCCTGGCAGTCCGCCATGCGGTCCACCACGGCCTGCGCCAGGTCCTGGGCTTCGAGTTGCGCCATGTTGTTGTCTCCTTTTTGTTTGATGGCCCCGCAGGGCATGGCATGTGAAAGCTGAGCGAGTCTAGGGTGTCAGGCCACCTACCGGAAGTGATTAATTTCCACCGTTATCATCGATAGTGTCAATCGTTCACGCAGCCGTTCTATCCCGGGTTTTCATCCGCGTTTTGCAAGGGTTTCCACCATGGAGCTTCGCCACGTCCGCTACTTCGACGCCATCGCCGAAACGCTCAATTTCACCCGCGCCGCCGAGCGCCTGCATGTCACGCAGTCCACGCTGTCGCACCAGATCCGGCAGATGGAAGACGAGCTGGGCGTCGAGCTGTTCGACCGCAGCGCCCGCAAGATCCGCATGACCGAGGCCGGGGAGATCCTCCGCACCTACCTCACGCCCGCGCTGGAGCAGATCGACCGCGGCATGCAGGCGCTGCGCGGCGACGCGGACCCGATCACCGGCATCATCCGCCTGGGCACCACGCCCAGTTTCAATACGCGCATGGTTCCACAATGCGTCTCCAGCTTCCTGCACCACTACCCGCAGGTCCAGGTCAATGTCGAGGAACTCTCGGGCGACATGCTGGCGCGGCAGGTGGCCTCGGGCGAGCTGGACCTGGCGGTGTCGTACCGGCCGGACGACGGCACGGGCCTGTGGTTCGAGCCGCTGTACAACGAGGAAATGCGCCTGGTGGTGGCAAGCTCGCACCCTCTTGCGAAGCGCCGGCGTGTGCGCATGGTGGAGCTGCATCATGTGCGAATGGTCCTGTTGCCGCAGATGTATGCCACGCGGCAGCTGCTGGACGGCTGCTTCGAGGCGGCGGGGGCGCAACCGCTGGTTGTCGCGCAGCTCAACTCCATCTGGGCCATGTTCGAGCTGGTGCGGCAGACCGACCTGGCCGGCATCTTCGGCGAGACGGCCATACCGCAGTCAGGTGATCTGCGCGCAGTGCCGCTTGAAGACCCGACGCCCATCCGCACGCCCGGCATGCTCTGGCGCAAGGGCGCGACGCGCTCGCCCACGCTCAAGCACCTGGCGGACATCATCCGCCGGGCTGCAGGCCAGCCCGGCTGACGGCCACGGCGGATCAAAGCTCCCGGCATGCCTCTTCCCAGGTGAGCCGCGGGTTGCGGTCAAACAGCTTGCTGTCGTCGCCGTAGCCCAGGTTGATCAGGAAGTTGGCCTGCCAGCGGCCGTCGGGGAAGAACTCGGCATTGACCTTGGCCAGGTCCACCCCGCTCATCGGCCCGCAGTCCAGGCCAAGTGCCCGGCAGGCGATCATGAAGTAGCCGCCGCCCAGCGTTCCGTTGCGCGAGGCCGTGCCTTGCGCCAGCGCCGGGTTGCCTTCAAAGTTTTCCTTGGCGCCGGGCCTGTGCCAGACCTGCGGCATGAACTCATAGAACTTCGTGTCAGTGGCCACGATGACCGTGACGGGCGCGGTGCGCGTCTTGTCCAGGTTGCCGGGCGACATGGCCGGCAGCAGGCGCTCGCGTGCCTCGGGCGATGTCAGGAACACATAGCGCGTGGGCTGCGAGTTCATCGACGTCGCGCCCATTTTTGCGATGTCATAGGCCTGCCGCAGCAGCTCCTTTGGCACCGGCTTGTCGATGAAGCCGTTGGCGGTGCGGGCCTTGATGAAAAGGGCGTCGAGGCAATCCTGGGAAATTTTCATGGGGGTCTTTGTCAAAGGTTGGAAACAGGTCTGTCAGGTTCATTCGGCCTTGATGTCGGCATCGCGGATCAGTTTGGTCCAGCGCTGCACATCGCCCTGTACCAGCGCGCGGGTCTCGGCAGGGTTGAGTGCCAGCGGCCGGCCGCCGGCCTTGCGGAAAGCGTCGGTCACATCGGGTGCGGCAATGACCTGCGCCAGCTCGGCACGAAGCTTCGCCTGCACATCGGCCGGCGTTTTTGCGGGCGCGAAAAAGCCGAACCACGATTCCAGCTCCAGCGCCGCAACGCCCGACTCCTGGATGGTCGGGACAGCGGGATGCATCGGGTTGCGCGCGCCGCCGGACACGGCCAGCGCACGGACCGTCCCGCCGTCCACCTGCACGCGCGCGGTGGGCGAGAGGTCAAAGAACAGGTCCACACGGCCGCCGAGCAGGTCCTGGTAGGCCGCCTGTGCGCCCTTGTACGGCACATGGGTGATGTCCGCGCCGGCCAGGTGCCAAAGGGCGGCAGCCAGCACATGCTGGCCCGAGCCGTTGCCGGCCGAGGCGTAGGTCAGCTTCTTCGGGTTGGCCTTGGCATAGGCCACGACGTCCTTGAGTGAATTCAGCGGCAGGTCCTTGCGCGCCATCAGGGTGTAGCTGTAGCTCACCGCCAGGCCCAGCGGCTCGAAGTCCTTCAGGCTGTCATAGGGCAGCTTCGGATACAGGCCGGGGTTCAATGCGATGTTCGACACCGAGCCGACCAGTAGCGTGTAGCCGTCCGATGGTGCCTTGGCCACCAGATCGGTGCCGATCAAGGTGCCGGAGCCGGGCCTGTTCTCCACGACGAAGCTCTGCCCCATGCGCTTGCCCATGCGGTCGGCCAGCAGCCGGCCCACGAAGTCAAAGCCGCCGCCGGGCGGCTGCGGCACGACAACGCGCACGACCTTGTCGGGGTAGGCGGTCTGGGCCTGGACCGTCGTGAACAGGGATGCAACTGCCAGCAGGAGGGCTGGTGCCAAACGTACGTAATTCAGCATGGGGTTCACCTTTGAAGTTCGCCGCCGGCCAGCCAGCGGGCGCCGCGTTTGTACAGCTCATCCACCACCGGGCCCTTGAGCATGGGCATGTCCATCTTCACCGTGTAGCCGATGCGGGTCTGGATGTAGGCCAGGTGCCGGTAGCCTTCGGGCATCGACGCCAGCGCGGCCGCGTCAAGCCTGAGTTGCGCGGTCGAATCGAGCGGGTCGATGCGGTCCTTTTCATAGATGGGCTGGCGGTGCAGCAGCTTCCACTGGCCTTCATGCTTCACCACAAAATCGTAGAACCGGCCGGTGCAGACCACGTCGCACAGCACCGGGCCGTCCTGGCCTTCAACCATGCCGCGCTGCGAGATCGTCATCTTGGTCTGGGCAATGGCGCGGTCGCCCGCCACCTCGATGGCCGAGCCACCGAGGAAATGCAGGATGCTCACGCCCTTGGCCCAGCCCTCCTGCGTGACGCGGATGAACTCCGCGAAAGGCCCCTGGAACCAGGTAGCCATCATCACGCCGTCCGGGTGCCAGACAGTCGCAAAGCGCTCCCAGTCGCCGGCATCGCGCCAGACGGCCCAGCGCTCCACCATCTGGCGCACCAGCAATTGTTCTTTCAAGTCATCATTCACCTGGGTGTCTCCATCAGAAGTTGATCAGCGGGGCGCGTGTTGGCAGAGGTGCCTGGGGCAACCTCGTAGTCCACCTGGTGGCGCGCAATGCGCAGGTCGGCCACTTCAGCCTTCACCCGCAGGTGTTCCGGGTGCGTGCCATAGGCATCCAGCGATGCCTGCCCGTCGAACTCGGAATACAGGACCACGTCACAGGCATAGTCCACCCTGCTGGCGTCCACACCAATCTCCAGGTGCAGCAGCCCGGGGATGCGCCCGCGCAGTGTCTCGAAGCTGCGCTTGAGCAGGGCAATGCCATCGGCTTTCGCGGCAGGCGTCTCGCCCCGGACGTTCCACATGACGATGTGCCGGATCATGCGGGGAAACCTGCCTTCTGCGGCCAGAGGTTGGCGAACGGGTAGATGCTGGTCGCGGCATACAGCCCTGCCCGGGTGAACGGCTCGGCAGCCAGCCAGGCCTGCGCCGCCTCGCGCGACTCGAAGTCAATCGCCAGCAGGCTGCCCACCATCGTGACGCCGTCGTCGGCCAGCAGAGGGCCGGCGAAAGCGATGCGGTCGGCCACGGCGCCGAGATAGGCCTTGTGCTCGGGGCGCACGCGCTGGCGCAGTTCGCCGCCGGCCGGCTTGTCAAGGAGGTGAAAGATATGGATCAAGTCAGGCCTTCGGGTTGAGGACGAAATCAAAGTCGAGGGTATGCACGCCGTCGGGCTGCTTCACCCAGTCGGCCACCAGCGACTGGCGCACACCGAACACCGCGTCGGAGTCCAGGTAGGGGTCGCCGTTGCGGAACACATGGGTGATCAGCCGTTCGTAGCCGGGCGCAGTGATCATGAAGTGAAGGTGCGCGGGCCGCCAGGGGTGGCGCTTCGTGGCGCGCAGCAGGTCACCCACGGGCCCGTCCACCGGGATCGGGTAGGCCTCGGCGACGATGGTGCGGAAGTGGAAACGGCCGTCCGCGCCTGCCTGCAGCACGCCACGCGCCTGGTGCCTGCCCAGGCCTTCGTATTGCACGTCGTAGTTGCCGTCTGCGTCAGCCTGCCAGACCTCCACGTCGGCGCCGGCCACCGGCGTGCCATCCAGCCCGAGCACCCGGCCCCGCACGATGCAGGGCTCGCCGGCCGCGCCATTGGCCACATCGTCGCCATGCGCATAGTGCGGCGCGCCTTCCACATGGAACGGGCCGAACACCGTGGCCTCGGTGCAGCCCTGCGGCTTGTCGTTGTTCATGGCCACCGTCAGCATCGACAGGCCCAGCGTGTCGCTCAGCAGGATGAACTCCTGCCGCCTGTCGTCGCACTTCTGGCCGGTGGCGGTGAGGAATTCAATGCCGGCAAACCATTCCTCCTCGGTCAGCTTCACGTCGCGCGCAAACGCATGCAGGTGCTGCACCAGGCTGGTCATGACTTCCTTGAGCCGGGCGTCGGGCGTGCCGGCAAGCCGCGCGATGACGGCCTGGGTGATGGTGTCCTGGTTGAGGTTGCGCAAGGAAGTGTCTCCGGCGTGTCGCTTCTGTCGATGGTGCTGATTCTGGGAGCGCTCGCGCATTTCGCAAAGGCCTGTGGCGCAAATGACTTTTTCGCGCAGTGGAAGATCATCCGGGCCTCTCGCGAGACAATGGGGCGCAATACAGGCCCAATTACCCATTCCCGCCGCATGACGCACGCCCGCATGCGCGGGATTACCCGCACAGGAGACAGCACCCGTGGACCGGTGGACAGAAATCGAGTTGTTCGTTCAGGTGGCCGAAACCGGCTCGCTCAGCCGCGCCGCGGAAGCGCTGGACCTGTCAAACGCAGCCGCCAGCCGCCACCTGTCCGCGCTGGAAGAACGCCTGGGCGCCCGCCTGGTGGAGCGCAACACGCGCCGCCTGTACCTGACGGACACCGGCCAGGAGTTCTTCAGCCGCGCCAAGACCATCCTGTCGGACCTGAAGGATGCCGAGTCCGCCGTCAATGCCACGGCCCTCAACCCCACGGGCATGCTGCGCATCACGGCCTCGCTCTCGTTCTCGATGCACCATGTGGCGCCGCTGCTGCGCGAATACACGCAGCGCTACCCCAACGTCACCGTGCATGTGGAGGCGGCCAACCGCTACCTGGACATCATCGACAACAACATCGACGTGGCCATCCGCACCCGCGAGTACGAGCCGGACTCCAACATCACCATCCGCCGGCTGGCGCAGACGCGGCGCATCCTCACCGCGTCGCCGCGTTACCTGGCCCAGCATGGGCGGCCGCAGTCGCTGGAAGACCTGGCGCAGCATGACCTGCTGATCTACGTCTATGCCAACAACCCCAACGAGCTGCGCTTCACCCGCAACGGGCAGGTGAGCACCATCACCGCCAGGGGGCTGCTCGAATCCAACGACGGGCAGATCCTGCGCACCGCCGCGCTCGACGGCCTGGGCATTCTGGTGCAGCCGACCTACATCGTCTACGAGGACATCGTGGCCGGCCGCCTGGTGCCGCTGCTGGACGACTGGGACCTGCCCCAGCTGACCATCAACCTCGCCTACCCGAGCCGCAAGCACCTGTCGGCCAAGGTGCGCACCTTCATCGACTTCATGGCCGAGCACTTTGCGAAGATGGACTATGAGCGCAAGTGGACTGGGCGATTTGGGGTGTATTGAGGCGTGTCGCAGGGCTGTCGTGACACCGCACGTACGCGCTGGTTCGATCTTCAGGACAAGCGTCAGTCGTACGGCACTGTTGCAAAGCCGGGGGGCGCTTCGCCTGAGAAGAACGCCAATTTCATGTATCCGGCGCAACCACGTTCGGCATGTCGTCATATGCCTTCAGGATGGTTTGTAAGGGAGTAATCTGTGGCGCTCGTCCTGCACGCAAGTCACGGTCCGAGTGAACAATTTTCAGCCACGTCGCCGCCCTCAGAGACTGCCCGATGCCAAGCCAGTTCTCGTCGAGGTTGGCTTGCAGCATTCGACGCCCCGCGTGGTAGACCTCAACTTCATCGTATTGGTCGCGTGCTTGTGCCAGACAGATTGCGTAGGCGTAGTCGCGTGGGCTGAGGATTTTTTGAAGCGATAACTTTTTCGCACCAGCGAAGTGTTCGTATGTGTTGATGCCCTCCATATATTCGCCTGACTGCACCGCGAATGCCATGAAGTCATCAAGGCGGTCATTGATGATCTTGCGGTTAGACCACGAGCGGCCATTCCACGTCCAGTCCTGCTTCTCGAAGTTCATGGAAGCCACCCAGTCTAGCCGCGCTTCTGATCCACTTGACATCCATTGAGCCATTGCACGTGCCCAATGCAACCGCATGAAATGAAACGATACGCTTTCTCCGAAGGACTCGCCTTTTTCAATCGCGCTTGTGAGCCAATCAATAGATCTGCACACGACGGGCGAGATATCGGCATGAGCGCCAACTAACCATGCTTCGACAACCGTGTCCATCGCGTGAACGGAGAAGTTCCCCAGTGGAGCACCCTTGTCAACGGAAGCCAGTGCACGACGAAGGCGCCCTCCTTCATGAGAGAACGTCCATTTGATTCGTTGCGGGTCAAATTGCATTTTTAGTTCGGATGCTAATTAACAAGGTTTCCCGTCGCAGTAGCGGACTTGAACCGAGTTCTTGGATTCTCCAGAACCCGACGTATTTGTCGTGAAATTGCCATTTTTGAGATGCCTAACAGCTTTGTCTTTTATGGAGTCTGACAGACCGGACTTCTCAATCACAAGAATAGCTTCAGCAACGGCATTGGCCCAGCCAGTAGGCATTGCTGGAGTCCGCTACGCCGCCCGACATCACGTAGTAGTAGTCCTTGAGCGGCCCGGCGATGTCCTTGACCTCCAATGCTGCCTTGTTCAGGTACCGTGCCCGCCGCCTGGATGCTGCCCCGGTTGGTGAGGGTGCCGTCTGCCAGCACCACCACGTTGCCCGCCTCGGCCGCACCGATGATGCCGTGGTTGCTCACCCCCAGCCCCGATTCGCTGCCCACCAGGTAGATGTGCCGCGCGTACATGCCGCCGATGGCGGCAACGTCCAGCATGAACTTTGGCTTCGCGCCCATGCCTTCCAGAGGTTTGGCGGATGCGGCGCTGGGATCTGCGGCATTGACTTCAGCCGCGCCTCCTGACACCCGCAGGTAGTCGGCCCACAGCCCGGCGTTGACTTCTATGGCCCGCGCCAGAATGTCGGTGTAGCTGGCCGTGCGGGTGTCCAGGCCCAGCCCTTCGATGACGACTGTGCCGCGCTGGACCCGGTAGCTCTCCAGGCTGCCCTGGCTGGATAGCTGCGGGGTGCCGGTGGTGAGCACGACGTTGGCGGCATTGATGAAGGTGCTGCCGTCTATCTTGATGCCGGCCGGGTTGGCGATGATGACGTCTGCCTTCTGGCCTGCGACTTCCACCGGGCCTTTGAGCAGCGTGGGGTTGGCGCTGTTGACTTCGTTCAGGATGGCCCGGGCGCTGCCTGTGGCCAGGTACGGGTTGCCCTGGATGAAGCCGCCTAACTGGCTCTGCACATTTGTGCGGCTGTTGTTCAGGATGGCGCCGGGGCGTGCAACATCCATCTGGCTGTAGGTGTTGCGGGAGATGCCTGCTGCGGACGGTGTCTGGATGTTGATGACCGGCACGCCGTTCGGCGCGGCAAGGATGACGGGGCGCTGGTGGGCAGGTGCGCTGGGGTCGGCCTTGATCTGGGCCGATGCAGGCGTGAGGAGAAAGAGGGACGCAAAGGCAAGGGCCGTGACAACGGCGTGGGCGGCTGCGTTCCTCCCCTTGCCCAGGCTGGTGGCGGTTTCCGCCACCACCATGCGCTGGCCGCGCGCGGCGTTGAAGATGATGCGATGCAGGTTTTTGTTCAAGTTGCGCTCCCGAGAAAGATAGTCAGTGCCCTGGTGGCACGGCTAATTATTCGAGGCGCATTGGCATCACACTACGTCAGTCGGTCTAGTCCTCTTGGCCAAATGAGGAAGGATTTTGCTGCTGATCCAGCCTAGCTCTTGGCCGGCCGCATCAGCAGCCACACGGCCAGCACCAGCAGGCCCGCACCCGCCCACTGGCGCGCCACCATCGGCTCGGCCAGCAGCAGTGAAGCAAGAACAACCGCCACCAGCGGCTCCACCATGATGCCGACAATGGCCGCCGTCGGCGTGAGGCGGCGCGCGCCCCAGGCGAACAGCAGGTAGGCGACAGAGGTGGTGACAACACCGGTGTAGGCCAGGCCCAGCCAGCCCCAGGCACCCACCGGCGGCGTGACGCCCTGCGGCAGCGCAACCACCGCCATGCAGCAGGCGGCCGCCGTCATGCCCCAGGCTGATGCACTGGCGGGCGACACCTCGCGCGGCATGCGCGCATTGCCCAGCACCACCATGGCCTGTGCGGCCGCCGACAGGAACGACCAGGCGATGCCGGCCGCATACCCCTGCGGCAGTACCATCCGCCCGGCCGGCCACACCATGGCAACGACGCCGGCGAGCGCCAGGCCCAGCGCAACCAGCTTGCGCGCCGTCAACCGTTCATAGCCGCGCAGCACCGACACGAGCGCGACGATTACCGGTGCAAAGCAGATGGCAATCAGCGTCGGCAGGCCGGCACCCAGAATGGCGATGCCGGCGAACCAGCTGGTCACGGCCAGTGCCGTCGCCGCGCCGGTGCACAGCATGAAGGCCCGGTCGCGCCAGCCGAGCCGGCCCCAGGGGAGCGATGCGGCAGTACCGCCCGCCACCGCGCGGGCCTGCCACAGGTGCCACGCCCAGAGCAGCGGCAGGCCGAGACCGAAGCGCGCAAGCGCCAGGCTTTGCGGCGACATGCCGCGCTCCATCAGCAGTTCCGCAACGATGGCGCCAACGCCCCACAGCGCGCCCGCCAGCAAAACGCCACCCCATGCCAGGGCGGCAGACATTGAATTCTTCACTTGGCTTTCTCCACAAGTGCCTGCACTGTGCGGCAGGCACGTCCATCCAGGCCCGGGGCAGCCGGCCATTGCGGGAATGACCGGGCCGAAGGCAGCTTGTGCGCGCTGGCAGCGCGCGGTCAGGCCTGGACGGGAGGGGGAGAGCGGCGGATTTGCATGGCAGGAATTCTAGCGCGGCGGCGTCCTGGCGGCATCAGCCAGGCCGTGTGCCGTCAAACGCGTCCTGCAGCAGCTGCCGCAGCGCTGCGCGTTCCAGCGCGCGCGGGTTCGGGTACTGGTTCTGCATCGCCATGTCGCAGACCGTGTCGAGGTCGGCCGCTTTCATGCCGATGTCCTTCAGCGCCACCGGCGCGCCGTTGTCCTTCGCCAGGTCGTACACAGCCTGCGGGGCGCTGGCGCCCTGCAGGGCGCGGGCAATGCGTGCCATGGCATCCGGCGCTGCCGGCGCGTTGTAGGCCAGCGCATGCGGCAGCACGATGGTGTGCGTCTCGGCATGCGGCAGGTTGAAGGTCCCGCCCAGCGTGTGGCACAGCTTGTGGTGCAGCGCCATGTCCACACTGGCCAGCACCGTGCCGCACAGCCAGGCGCCGTACAGGGCGTCGGAGCGTGCCTGGAGCACCGCCTGCGTATCGGCCGCTGCCCCGGACGCTATGCGCGGCAAGGCCCGGCCCAGCGCTGCAATTCCCTCCTCTGCCATCAGGTCGAGGATGGGATTCGCGGTGACGGAATAGAAGCCTTCGGCCGCATGGGCGATGGCATTCATGCCGCTGGTCACGCTCATCTTCACCGGCAGCCCGAGCGTCAGTTCGGGGTCGTAGATCACGGTGCGCGGCGCCACCCTGTCGTCGCGCCCGGTCTTCTTCATGCCGCCTTCGGTGATGCCGAAGATCGTGGTCATCTCCGAGCCGGCATAGGTGGTGGGGATCGCCAGGATGGGCAACCCCGATTCGAGCGCGATGGCCTTGCCCAGCCCGATGGTGGAGCCGCCGCCGATGGCCACGGCGCAGTCCGCGCCCAGCTGGCGCGCCACCTCGCGCGCCTCGCGGGCGGTTTCAATCGGCACATGCATCACCGCGCGGTCAAACACACCGGCGGCCCGCACACCCAGCAGGCCCGCCACCATCTCGGCCGACGCATGCTGCTCGGGCGTGGACAGCACCAGCGCCTTGCGCGCGCCCAGCGCATCGATCTCCCGCGCCAGGTGCTGCAGGCTGCCCGCGCCGAAGATCACCCGCGCGGGCCGGCCGATGTAGGTGAAGTTCTTCAAGTTGCCACTCCAGTGTCTGTTGCCAGCCCCGCGCTGCGTTCCACCGCCTTGATGATCGCAGCATAGTCGTCCAGCCCGTCGCCCTGCGCCAGCGCCGCATGCATGAGCTGGTGCGTGAGGGCGGTTTGCGCCAGCGGCACATGGGTCCGGCGGCCGGCTTCAAGGATGAGGTCCAGGTCTTTCAGCATCTGCTCGACGGTGAAGGTCGGCGTGAAGTCGCGCAGCGCCAGCTGCGCCGACTTGGCCTTGAGGATGGGCGATGCCACGGCACTCGCGCCCAGCACCTGCCACATGTCCTGCCAGTCCAGGCCGCCCTTGCGGCCGAGCGCCAGCGCCTCCGACAGCATCGCGCTGGTCTGGGCGATCATGAGGTTGACGACGAGCTTCATCAGGCGCGCCTCTTCGGCTGCCCCTAGGTAGAAGTGGTTCGGCCCGAACGCCTTGAGCAAGGGCAGCATGCGGTCGTATGCCTCGCGCGGCCCTGAGGCCATCACGGTGAGCTGCGCGGCTTCGGCCATCTTGTTGTTGCCTGATACGGTGCAGCGCAGGTAGTGGACACCGGCCGCAGCGCACAGCGCCGCCACATCCGCCGATGCCTGCTGCGAGGCAGTGCTGGTGTCGATGTAGACCAGGCCTGCTTTTGCGGCGCCCGCCACCTGCTGCCCGACGGCACGCAAGGCAGCGTCATGGGGCAGCGACGACAGCACCACCTCGGCCCCGGCAATCGCCCGGGCCGTATCCGGCGCTGCCGCCAGCCCTTGCGCTACAGCCAGCGCGATGCGTTCGCTGTCGGGGTCGCTCACTGTCACTGCATGCCCGGCCGCGCGCAGGTGCAGCGCCATGGGCAGGCCCATCTTGCCGACGCCGATGACATGCACCACAGCCATCACTGCGCCTTGAGGTTGGCCGCTTTCGCGATGCGCGCCGCCGACTCCATCTCGGTGCGGATGAAGGCGTTGAATGCATCGGGCGACATCGGGAACGGGTCGGCGCCGAGCTTGACCATGCGCTCCTTCACGTCTGCGCTGGCCAGCGCCTTGAGCGCTTCGTCATGCAGCCTCTTCGCCACCGGCGCGGGTGTGCCGCTCGCCACGATCATGCCGACCCAGAAGATGTAGTCCGACCCCGCCACGCCCGCCTCCACCGTGGTGGGCACCTGCGGCAGCGTCGGCGCGCGGTTGGGCGTGCTCACGGCCAGGGCCACCAGCTTGCCATCACGGATCAGCGGCAACGCGGACGACAGCGGCGCGAAGAACCAGTCGCTGCGTTCGCCGATCACGTCGGACAGCGCTTCAGGTGTGCCTTTGTACGGCACATGCTGCGCATCAAAGCCGGCCTGGAGCTTGAACTTCTCGGCATTGAGGTGCGTGGCGCTGCCCACACCCGCTGACGCATAGTTGAGCTTGCCGGGCTGCGCCTTGGCGGCCGCCACCACATCGGCGACCGTCTTCCAGCCGCGCGCGGGCGAGACCACCATGACGTTGGGCAACGAAGCCAGCGGCGTGATGCCGGTCAGGTCCTTGACCGTGTCGTAGGACAGGCTGGTGTAGATCGCCGGGTTGAGCGCATGGCCCGAGGAATGGATCAGCACGCTGTAGCCGTCCGCCTCGGCACGCGCCACCTGCGCGGCGGCAATCGTGCCGCCGGCGCCGGGCCTGTTCTCGATGATGACCGGCTGGCCCATGCTCTTGCTCATGGCATCGCCCACGGTGCGGGCAATGATGTCGGTGCCGCTGCCTGCGGTGAACGGCACGATGAACCGGATGGGCTTGGCCGGGTAGCCCTGGGCCAGCACCACCGGCGATGCCGCCACGGCCAGTGCGGCCATGGCCGCCATGAATACACGCTTTTTCATGTCTGTCTCCTTCTTGCCTTGTTGTGAACGAAACCCCTGGAAATCAAAGCGTCGTGCCGCCGCGTCAAAGCGCCAGCGCCGCCGCAATCTTGCGGCCCGAGGCCTGCAACCGCGCCAGGCCGCCGGCGAGTTCAACACCCACCAGCTTGCCCGCGCGCTTCTTCCATTGCCCCGCCACCATGACGCTGTCAATGTTGGCAAGCGATGCCTGGAACACCACTGCGCTCACCGGGTCGTGCACCGGCTGCATGTTGAGTTCGTCCGCCCGCACCAGCACCAGGTCGGCCTGCTTGCCTGCGGCGAGCGAGCCGATCCGGTGTTCCTGCTTGAGCATGCGCGCACCTTCCACCGTGACCCACGAGAGCGCCTCGCGCGTGGTGATGGTGGACGTGGGCGGGATGGTTCCATGGGCTTCGCGGTAAGCCACGTTGTCCAGGCTGCGCTGGATGCCGAGCGCAATGCGCGCCTGGCTCAGCATGTCGCCGCTCATCACGCTTTCGAGGTCCACCCCCAGCGAAGGCGCGCGGCCCAGCTTGCGCAGCCGGCCGGTGAGCGGGTGGCCGTGGCCCTGCGACATCTCACTCTCGGCCGCTGCAGAAAAGCTCATGCCCAGGTCGCAGAAGCGCTTGAGCTGCTCGTCATTGAGCGCATGGCCATGAACGATGTTGATGTTGTCACCCAGCAGCCCGGCTTCTTCCAGCCGCTCCCAGCCATCGGGCGTGCGTGCCGCGCCGCCGCCCTGGTGCATGGACGCGATCAGGCCCAGCTCCTTGGCCATGCGGAAGTCGTGCATGGCCACTTCAAGTGTGGAGTAGTGCGGCCCCAGCACTGCGGCCTGGATGCTCAGCAGCGGCTGGCCGGCATGCGCTTTCATCAGCCGCTCGACCTCTGCACGCGGATGCGGCACTTCCCAGAACGGCGCCTGCCCCGGCTTCGGGTCGGGCTTGGGCGTGCCATGGAAGAAGGCCGCACGGATGCCGGATGAGAGCAGCCCGTCCACCGCCGCATCGTTGTGCGCCGGCGTGGGGTTGTTGTGGCACCAGTCAGCCAGCGTGGTCGTGCCGCAGTTGAGCTGGTTCAGCGCGCCCATGCGGGTGGCGATGTTCAGGTCGTCCGGCGTGAACACGGTGGCCAGGCCCGCATGCATTTTCTGGAAGTACTCCAGCAGCGTCCAGTTGGCGGCCAGGCCGCGCAGTGCCGTCTGCCATGTGTGCATGTGGGCATTGATCAGGCCCGGGATGATGATGCAGCCGGTGGCGTCCACCACCTGGGCGTCATCGGCATGGATGCGCGGCGCTATCTCGGAGATGGTGTCGCCGGTGATGAGGATGTCGCCCTGCGGCAGGTCGCCCTGCGCATCCATGGTGATGATGGTGGCGTTGCAGATCAGCGTCCGGCCTGAGGATGCGGCGGGCACGTCAGCTCTCCAGGCCGTCGCTCATTTTGACGCCGTCGGGCTTGAGTTCCAGACCAGCGTCCTTGGCGGTCTCAACCAGCAGCACGGCGAAGTCGATGTCTTCGTAGCCCCGCCCGACCATGCGCGCCACGGACTCACGCGTCGCGGCCGCAGCCGGCATGGCCACGCCGTGCGCCTTGGCGGCACCCAAGCCCAGGTCCATGTCCTTGAGCAGCAGCTTGGGGGTGAAGGTGACCTGGTCGAACGTCAGGTTGGTGAGCATCGGCGTCTTGTATTTGGTGTACATCGAGCCGAGCACCGAGTCGTTGATGCTCTCCAGGAACACATGGCGCGGTATGCCGGCCTTCTCGGCCAGCACGGTGATCTCGCACAGGTTCTGGATGATGACGCCGAACATGGTGTTGTGCGCGATCTTCCAGATGCGCGCCAACTCGCCCTCGCCCACCCACATGACCTTGCGCGCCATGGCCTGCAGGTAGGGCTCGGCCTGGTCGTACAGCGCCTTCGGGCCGGACGCGACCACCAGCAGCTTGCCGGCCTTGGCCACCTTGGCATTGCCCGAGACCGGCGCGCAGAGGTAGGCCACGCCCATGGCTTCGAGCCGCTCGCGGATCTCGGCCGAGCCTTCCTGGGAGATGGAGGAGCTGTCCACCACCACCTTCGGTTTGGTGCTGCCTGCTGCCAGGCCGCCCTCGCCAAACAGCACTTCCTTCAGGTCGTCGGTGGTGGAGACCATGGTGAACACCACGTCACACGACGCCAGTTCCTGCTTGCTGCCGGCGAGCGTCGCGCCGTATTCCACCAGCGGCGCTGCCTTGGAGGCGGTGCGGTTCCACACGCTGGTTTCATGCCCGGCCTTGAGCAGCCGCTTGACCATCGCCTCGCCCATCCGGCCGAGGCCGATCCACCCGATACGCTTGCCCATGCCTTGTCCTTGTCTCGTTGTTGGTGACTGCGGGAGAGTGTGCGGCAGGCGGCTTATGTTTTCAAGAAAAGGCGCGGAAATGAGTTTTCCGGTGGGTGGCGGGTTCTTACTGTGGCCGCACCTGTTTCGTTGGTTTCTGCCCCGCAGGTTGGCGGCGACGGGCACCCGCCTCCGCTCATGTCCTCCTGTCTGGCTTCGCCAGCCATTCCCCCTTTACTTCGCTGCGGCGGGTGCCCATCACCACCAACCTGCTGCGCATTTGGTTGGGCTCCGTCGCAGGCGCGGCTCTATACTTCGCTCGTTGTGCAACAAAAGCGCAATACGGGGTTGACGTCCCGGGAACATAGGCTTGTAGAAAGCCGCAAACCTGCAAAGCCTTGCGGCTTTCGCATCTGTGCCCCTGCGTTTTTGGTGGCCCGGATGGGGGAGTGCAAGCTCCGCCGGTTCGCCTGCGTTCCCGGTACGTCAACCCTTCGGGCCACCGCCACTCATTCCGTGTGGCGGTGGTTATTTCAACCGACCGGGCAGACATCATGACGACGACAACGGCCACAACCACCCTCCTCAAGCCGAACCTCGCAGTACTCATCGACGCGGAAAACATCAGCGCCGCACACATCCCCGCCATCATGGCGAAGATTGCCGAAAACTACGGCAACGCCACAGTGCGACGTGTCTATGGCGACTGGACCACGCCACAGCTCACGCCGTGGAAGAAGGCCCTGGAAACCCAAGCCCTCCGCCCCAGCCAGCAGTTCCGCCATATCAAGGGTAAGAACTCGTCAGACGGCGCACTGATCATGGATGCCATGGAACTGCTACACGCCCGCGAGGTGGAAGGCTTCTGCATCGTCTCGTCCGACAGTGACTTCACAGGCTTGGCGACCCGCATTCGCGAAAAGGGTTTGCGCGTGTATGGCTTCGGTATGCAGCAGACGATGCGCGCGTTTGTGGCGGCTTGTGACGAGTTTGTATTCCTGGATGGGGAAACTGCAGCTTGACGGTCCAGAAGGCAGCTCGCGCAAGTGCGGGGTTTGGGTGGCATTTTTAAACTGTGCTTCCATGCAGTACATTTGGCAGAACCCAGTGCACAAGCCGATGGTAGGAGGATCACGTGCCTAGAATAATCCGCAGCCGCCAGATTAATCCTCAGGTTTTGCGGCATACATTACATTATCCTCACGAATACCATGTCGCAGTCACCTGTCGTATCTGCTCTGCTCGGTAGCCGTAGTTCTGCCATTGAGCTCGTAGTAGCAGCTGTCCTTCTGGCTCTGGCTATTGAGTTAATCGCGGCCGCGATTACCCCCTCTTTTCCAAGCACCAATGTGATGCTATGGGCCGGTGTCGCCCTAGCAGCCGCGAGTCTGGCGATACTGGTCCGGCGGCTGCTAGTCACTGTCAATGTTCAACGATCCTTCGAAGGGTTCTTCTGCGTTCACCGGAAGACGAATGAGCTACTAGAGGTTCCTGGATATCAGTATTCAGAAGAGTTGACTGGTTTCTTTCAGGCGCTGTTTGCGGAAAACGAGGCTCCGAAAAAGCTTTGGGAGGCAGATCCGCTATCGAAGATGTTTGAAGTAGATCCTGAGACAGGATCTACCAAAAAACGTATTGCGGCAGCTGGACAACTTGTAGTTGAAGCCACCGAATACTTCGTGCTTGAGAATCTCTCAACGCATCTGACAGATTTCTTCAATCAGCCGGCATTTGATCAGTCTCTTTTAACTGAACTTGCACGAGAGGATGTGCCTGGTATCGTGTTCAAGAATAGATTTTTAGATACCTTCTCGCGCCCTATGCACGAGCGCGCCGCGTTCGTCGAGTCGACTATCAACGATAAGTCTGGACGCCGTGTTTCAGCCTCATATGGTCCTGGTGGGCTTCGCTATTCAAAGTTCGATCTTGTGCTACCGAAAGGGGCCAGGGTGGGTCGTAGTACAGACTACGGAATCGAGATTGAGACTCCGAAGTTTCATCTAACCCTCGATGTGGATTTCGACGGATTTAATACAACGTTGCCGCGGGGCTTTGGCCGCCTGTATATGGATGGATTGAGTATCTCTGACTTGCAGACTTATCAGATCGGCATCGTTACGTCGATTCGCTTCAAACCTCTCGCTCTCTTTACTCGATCTGGATGGCAGTACCACATGTGGCTGGATTCATTCCTGGAATCACTTGAATCAGAGTTTGCTAAGGAGGACTTCTTCCGAAGCATAGCTTGGAAGCAAGCAATTACGGTCGGGCGTGTCGTTCAACGGACTCTAGCGGAAGCGGCCGTGAAAGCAAAGGCGAGTGATGCCTAGCAAGGCGTTCCAACAGACTGACTTCGGCAGCCGCTGAACTCCAGCGTTACCGCATCACGAGAAGCGTTCCAGGCTCGGTAGAAGGTCGCATCGTGCCCCTCGAAGCACACGCTCCGAAGCCGCGAAATTCTCCTTTTGTGCGAGTCATTTGCCGGCCGGATCAGGTGGGTAGGGCGCTCTGCGTAGCGACATAAAGGAGGAGCCGGCGAAGCCGGCGGGGGACAGTCGCGGAGCAGAGCGCCCTGCCCGCCTGATCCTGAAGAAGCGCAGGCGTGAAGCCCAACGCGCTCAGACGCTCTCAGACTTCGAGACGGTTCTCACACGCGCTCAAGAACCAAGGCAATCCCCTGCCCCACCCCAATACACATCGTGCAAAGCGCATAGTGCCCTCCACCCTTGTGCAACTGGTTCACAGCAGTAGTAGCCAGCCGCGCCCCCGAAGCACCCAGCGGATGCCCCAGCGCAATGGCCCCACCGTTCGGATTCACCCGAGGGTCGTCGTCCTGCAAACCCAGCATGCGCAAAACAGCCAACCCCTGTGCCGCGAAGGCTTCGTTGAGCTCAATCACATCCATCTGCGCCAGGGTCAGCCCCGTCAGTGCCAGCACCTTCTGTGTGGCAGGCGCCGGGCCGATGCCCATGATGCGCGGGGCTACGCCAGCCGTGGCCATGCCGACCACGCGGGCCTTTGGCGTCAGGCCGTTCTTCTTCGCCGTAGCTTCGTCGGCCAGCAGCAGCGCGCAGGAGCCGTCGTTAACGCCGCTGGCGTTGCCGGCGGTCACCGTGCCATCGGGCCGGACCACGCCCTTGAGCTTGCCCAGCGCTTCCATCGAGGTTTCGCGCGGATGCTCGTCCTTGCTCACCACGATGGCGTCGCCCTTTTTCTGCGGGATGGTGACGGGCACAATCTCGCTGTCAAAGTAGCCGGCCTTTTGCGCGGCCACGGCCTTCATCTGGGAGGCCAGGGCCATTTTGTCCTGCGCCTCGCGCTCGATCTTGTAGTCCGTCGCCACGTTCTCAGCGGTTTCGGGCATGGCGTCCACACCGTACTTTTCCTTCATCAGCTTGTTGATGAAGCGCCAGCCAATGGTGGTGTCATAGACATTGTTGGCGCGGCTGAAGGCGCTCTCGGCCTTGGGCATGACGAACGGCGCTCGGCTCATGCTCTCCACGCCACCGGCGATCATCATCGTGGCTTCACCGGCGCGGATGGCGCGGGCTGCGGTGCCAAGGGCATCCAGGCCCGAACCGCACAGGCGGTTGATGGTCGCGCCCGGCACCTCAATCGGCAGGCCGGCCAGCAGGCTCGCCATGTGCGCGACATTGCGGTTGTCTTCGCCAGCCTGGTTGGCGCAACCATAAATCACGTCGGTCACGGCCTGCCAATCGACATTGGGGTTGCGCTGCATCAGCGCGCGCAGCGGGATGGCGCCCAGGTCGTCAGTGCGCACGCTGCTCAGGGCGCCGCCGTAGCGGCCGAAGGGGGTGCGGATGGCGTCACAGATGAAGGCTTGGTTCATGGTTGTTTCCGTTAATAATCAGTCAGGCGGCTCAGGGGGCTCAATCCGCAATCGGCAGGCCAACAAGCTTTTCAAGCTCCGCATGGCCCAGCCCCTCCACCTTGTCGATGAGCTTCAGGCCTTGCGGCGTGCATTCCAGCGTTGCAACGTCACTGTAAATGCGCTTGACGCAGGCAATGCCGGTCAGGGGGTAGGTGCAGGCGCTCACGACCTTGCTCTCGCCCTTCTTGGTCAGCAGGTCCATCATCACCCAGGTCTGCTTCGCGCCGGTGGCCAGGTCCATCGCGCCGCCGACGGCGGGGATGGCGTCCTTCTCGCCGGTGTGCCAGTTGGCCAGGTCGCCGGTGGCCGACACCTGGAAGGCGCCGAGCACGCAGATGTCCAGGTGGCCGCCGCGCATCATGCCGAAACTGTCGGCATGGTGAAAGAATGCGCCGCCCTTGAGCAGTGTCACCGGCTGCTTGCCGGCGTTGATCAGGTCGTAGTCTTCCTCGCCTTCGGCGGGCGCAGGGCCCATGCCGAGGATGCCGTTCTCGCTGTGCAGGAACACCTCGCGGGTGGACGGTATGTGGTTGGCCACCTGCGTCGGCATGCCGATGCCGAGGTTGACGGTGGCGCCCTCCCAGATGTCCTGCGCCACACGGGCGGCCAGCTGGTCCTTGGTGCGTCGGGTGTAGCTCATGTCAGGCCGCCTTCTTCAAGTCACCTGCGGGTGACGTCTTGATGCCGCCCGCCTGGGTGGCGACGCGGTCGATCTTCACGACGTGGGTCACATAAATGCCCGGTGTGACGATGGCCTCCGGGTCCAGCGCGCCCAGCTCCACCACCTCATGCACGGTCGCCACGGTGGTCTTGCAGGCAGTGGCCATCACCGGCCCGAAGTTGCGCGCGGCCATGCGGTAGGTCAGGTTGCCCCAGCGGTCGCCGCGCTCGGCCTTGATCAGGGCCAGGTCGCCATGTATGGCGTACTCCAGCACCTGCTGTTTGCCGTTGATCTCGCGGGTTTCGCGAGCGCTGCCATCGGCATTGCGGGCCAGCTCTGTGCCAAAGCCCGTGGGAGTAAAAAAGGCGCCGATGCCTGCGCCCGCTGCGCGTATGCGCTCGGCCAGGTTGCCCTGCGGCACCAGCTCCAGCTCCAGCTTGCCGCTGCGGTACAGCCCGTCAAACACCTGGGAGTCTGCCTGGCGCGGAAAGCTGCAGATGACCTTGCGCACCCTGCCAGCCTTGAGCAGCGCGGCCAGGCCCGTCTCGCCGTTGCCGGCGTTGTTGTTGACGATGGTCAGGTCCCGGGCGCCCTGCTCTATCAGGCCATTGATGAGTTCATTGGGAATGCCCGCCGTGCCGAAGCCGCCGATCATGACGGTGGCGCCGTCTTTCACGCCGGCCAGCGCCGCCGCGACCGAGGGCGCGATCTTGTTGATCATGGGAACTGTCTCCGCGTGGGACCTGAATGGGTCAGGTGTGGGTGGTGCGTTTTGGTGAAAGCAAATTTGTTCTTATTACGAACAAATGTTCTTATAATGAATTTTATAGGCATTCACCCCGCATGACAACCGCACCCAAAGCCAGGAAGCCCGCTGAGCCGCCCAAGCCCGGCGACGGCTATGTGCAGTCCTTCGCGCGGGGCCTGGAGGTCATCCGCTCGTTCAGTGCGCAGGCGCCGCAGCAGACCCTGACCGAGGTGGCGGCGCGCGCGGGCCTCACCCGTGCGGGCGCACGGCGCATCCTGCTGACGCTGCAGACGCTGGGCTATGTGGAGAGCGACGGCAAGCACTTCTCGCTCACGCCGCGCATCCTTGACCTGGGCTTTGCCTACCTGTCGTCCATGCCGATCTGGAACCTGGCGGAGCCTGTGATGGAAAGCCTGGTCGGGCAAGTCAAGGAGTCCTGCTCGGCCGCCGCGCTGGACGGCACTGACATCGTTTATGTGCTGCGCGTGCCCACTCACAAGATCATGAGCATCAGCCTAGGCGTGGGCTCGCGCCTGCCGGCGTACTGCACGTCGCTCGGCAGGGTGCTGCTGGCCGGCCTGCCGGAAGACGAGGCGCGGATGCGGCTTCAGTCGGCCGCGCGTCCGGCCAACACGCGGTTCACCGTGACGGATGTGGATGCAGTGATGCAGCGCGTCAGCCAGGCGCGCAGGCAGGGCTGGTGCCTGGTGAACCAGGAACTGGAAGAAGGCCTGATCTCGCTCGCCGCACCGATCACCAACCGCGCGGGCCAGACGGTGGCGGCGCTGAACATCAGCGGGCAGGCCAACAGGACCAATGCCAGGGTGATGCAGGACACGATGCTGCCTCATCTGCTGGCGTCATCCCGCGCGATCTCCCGCCTGCTCGGAGCCCCATGACGAGGGCCGGGAACAGGCGCTGCAGCCGGAGAATCAGGACTTGCGCGAACCCGCCACCAGCACCACGGCACCCAGCAAAATGGCGCCAATGCTCAGCCACTGCGGGAAGTTGATGGTTTCCTTTTCCTTCACCACCAGCTCCAGCGGGCCGATCTTGGCGGTGGACGTGTCCTTGGTGAAGCTGAAGCCGCCCGTGAAGAAGCCGGCGAGGCCCAGGACGATGAGGACGATGCCGGTGATGCGAATGCCGTTCATGATGTGTTCCATTCCGGGGAGTTGAATTCTTGAATTGAGCCAGCGTGCCCCGGGTGCGCGCTGCCGTGCCTGAAATTTAGGCGCAAGGTTCCGCCGGCCACGTAGGACAGAAGGCCTCAATGCTGTAGCCGGACAGCAAATCAGGCGCCCAAACTGGCAGCAGCAGTGACCCTGCCGCAGCACTGCTTCAGTGAAAACCCTAAAATGGCTCTGTGCCCACCATCCTCAACGCCGATCTCCACTGCCATTCAGTCGTCTCCGACGGCACGCTGACCCCGGAGGAACTCGCTGCGCGCGCCAGGGCCAACAATGTTGAACTCTGGGCGCTGACTGACCATGACGAGGTGGGCGGCCAGCACAGGGCCATGGCGGCCGCGCAGGCCAACGGCCTCAAATACCTCACCGGCGTCGAGATCTCCATCACCTTTGCCGGCCAGACTGTGCATATCGTCGGCCTGGGCTTTGACCCCGATGACGAAAACCTCAAGCACGGCCTGCGCAGCACACGCGGCGGCCGCGGTGAGCGGGCGATGGAAATGTCGGAGCAGCTCGCCAAGGTCGGCATCAAGGGCGCCTATGAAGGCGCGCTCACGTTTGTCGGCAACCCCGAGCTCATCTCGCGCACGCACTTTGCCCGCTTCCTGGTGGAGTCCGGCGTCTGCAAGGACACGTCCGAGGTCTTCCGCAAATACCTGATTGAAGGCAAGCCCGGCTACGTGCCGCACCGCTGGGCCTCGCTGAAGGACTCGGTGGACTGGATCACCGGCGCGGGCGGCATTGCGGTCATCGCCCACCCGGCCCGCTACAAGTTCAGCGCCAATGAAGAGTACGCGCTGTTCAGCGAGTTCAAGGCCCACGGCGGGCGCGGGGTCGAAGTCGTGACCGGCAGCCACACGGCAGCCGAGTATGTGGAATACGCCGACATGGCCCGCGAGTTCGGCCTGGCCGCCTCGCGCGGCAGCGACTTCCACAGCCCCGACGAGAGCCACACCGACCTGGGCAAGCTGCCCCTGCTGCCTGGCGAGTTGACCCCCGTCTGGGACCTCGTGGCCGACCGTATCCAGTGAGGTGCCCCGCGTGAGCCGTTCCCCGAATGCCCTGGCGGGCATTGCATTGACCATTGCCGCCGTGGCCTGCTTCGCGGTTCTTGACACCACCACCAAGTACATCAGCCTGAGCGTGCCGCTGCTGATGGCGCTGTGGTTCCGCTACATGTTCCAGGCCGTGGCAACGACCGTGGCCGTGCTGCCTGTGCGCGGCCTCGCGCTGCTGAAGACGGCGCACCCCAAGTACCAGTGCCTGCGCGGCGTCCTGCTGCTGCTGACCAGCCTGTTTGCCTTCTTCAGCCTCAAGTACATGCCTGTCGGCGAGTTCACCGCCATCGTGATGATCACGCCGTTGGTGATCACGCTGCTGGCCGCGACGGCGCTCAAAGAGCGTGTCTCGCTGCTGCGCTGGGCCCTGGTGGCGGGCGGCTTCACCGGCACCATGGTCATCATCCGCCCCGGCGCCGACGACTTTGACTGGACCATGCTGCTGCCCCTGGGTCTCGTGACCTGCAATGCCTGGTTCCAGACGCTGACAAGCAAGCTGGCCAAGACGGAAGACCCGGTGACCATGCACTTCTACACCGGCTGGGTCGGTGCGCTGGTGGTGACCGTGACGCTGCCTTTCGTCTGGGTCACGCTGGACTCGTGGACGCTGTGGGGCGCGCTGGTCATGATGGGTGTGATGGGCACCGTCGGCCACTTCTTCCTGATCCTGGCCTACCAGCGCGCGCCAGCCGCCACGCTCACGCCGTTCCTCTATTGCCAGATCGGCTTTGCGATGCTGGGCGGCTGGATCGTGTTCTCGCATGTGCCGGACCGCCTGTCGATGATCGGCATCATCATGATTGCGGTGTGCGGCGCCGCCGGCGCCTGGCTGACGGTGCGCGAGAGTCGCGTGCGCGTCGAGCCGGTGGAGTCCTGATGGCCCAGTATTTTGAAGTCCACCCCGAGAACCCGCAGCTGCGGCTGCTCAAGCAGGCCGTGGGCCTGCTGGAGAACGGCGGCATCGTGGCCGTGCCCACCGACTCCAGCTATGCCCTGGTCTGCCACATTGACGACAAGGCCGCCGCCGACAACCTGCGGCGCATCCGCGGCGTCGATGACAAGCACCACCTGACGCTGCTGTGCCGCGACCTCAGCGAACTGGCCAACTATGCGCGGGTGGACAACAAGCAGTACCGGCTGCTCAAGTCCGCCACGCCGGGCCCCTACACCTTCATCCTCGAAGCCACCAAGGAAGTGCCCAGGCGCCTGAGCCACCCGCAGCGCAAGACCATCGGCCTGCGGGTGCCGGGGCACAAGACGCTGCAAGAGCTGCTGGGCCTGCACAACGGCCCGCTGCTGGCCACCACGCTCATTGCGCCCGGCGAGACCGAGCCGATGAACGACCCTGAAGAAATCCGCGCACGCTTCGAGAAAGTCATCGCCGCAGTCATTGATGCCGGCGCCTGCCCGCTGGAGCCCACCACCGTCATCGACCTCACACCCATGGGGACCGGGGACGACGCGGTCGTGGTTCGCCAGGGTGGTGGCGATGTGGCCCGTCTCGGGCTGTAACGCCACGACGGCACCGCCAAAGGCAACACCCATCTCGCGGTGAGTGGTGTGTGCGCCGGGCCGGCCGTGGAGGCACCGCCGAGCAGCGCATGGCTTGCGGGCGCGCGCGCAGCGCGCTTCGTGAACTGACTCACTGCGGTTGTCCGAGCGGAGAGAGCCGAAGGCGAACGCAGCGAGTTCCGCAGTGGCCCGCAAGACAGAGCAGCACAGGGCAGCCGCCGCAGGCGGCGGGTGACGTCGGTCGGCACGGCGCATACACCGCTCGCCGCAGGCTACAAGACATGCGCGAGACTAAGCGCGGAACGCGCGCCTCCTATGCTCAGCGCCGCAGGCGCTGCCGTTGAAACGGCCGCAGCACAAGCTGCACAATGACAGTCTGAGACAATAACCCCGGTGGACTTCAACAACCTCATCCAGACAGTCGCCATCTACGCCCTCCCGGTGATCTTCGCGATCACCCTGCATGAGGCGGCGCACGGCTACATTGCACGGCGTTTCGGCGACAACACCGCTTGGCAGCTCGGCCGCGTCACCCTCAACCCCGTCAAGCACATCGACCCCGTCGGCACCATCCTGATGCCGGCGCTGCTGTACTTTGCGACCTCGGGCGCCTTCCTGTTCGGCTATGCCAAGCCGGTGCCGGTGAACTTCGGCAACCTGCGCAACCCCAAGCGCGACATGGTCTGGGTGGCGCTGGCCGGCCCCGGCTCCAACCTGCTCCAGGCGCTGCTCTGGGGCATCCTGCTCTACCTGCTGGCCGGCATGGGCGTGACAGAGCGCTTCTTTATCGAGATGTGCCGCGCCGGCATGCTGGTGAATGTGGTGATGTTCGTCTTCAACCTGTTTCCCCTGCCGCCGCTCGACGGCGGCCGTGTGCTGGTGGGGCTGCTGCCGTACCGCCAGGCCGTGCTCGTCTCGCGCATCGAGCCCTGGGGCTTCTTCATCGTGATGGGGCTGGTGCTGGCCGGCGTCATCACCACCCTGTGGATGCGCCCGCTGATGAAGCTGACCTATGATTTACTGCAGATCGTGCTGAGCCCGCTCGGCATGCTCGTGAACTGACGGATGAACTGACATGACGGACGCCACTGTAAAAAAAGAACGGGTTTTGAGCGGCATGCGCCCCACCGGCGCGCTGCACCTGGGCCACTACCACGGCGCCCTGAAGAACTGGGTGCGGCTGCAGTCCATCATGGAGTGCTTCTACTTCGTGGCCGACTGGCATGCGCTGACCACGCACTATGAAAGCCGCGAGGTCATCGAGAAGAACGTCTACGAGATGGTGATCGACTGGCTGGCCGCAGGCCTGGACCCTGCGCAGTGCACCATCTTCCTGCAAAGCCGGCTGCCCGAGCATGCCGAGCTGTTCACGCTGCTGGCCATGGGCACGCCCATCGGCTGGCTCGAGCGCGTGCCCACCTACAAGGACCAGCAGGAAAAGCTGAAAGACAAGGACCTGTCCACCTACGGCTTCCTCGGCTACCCGCTACTGCAGGCGGCAGACATCCTGATCTACCGCGCCAACTACGTGCCGGTGGGTGAAGACCAGGCCAGCCATGTGGAGCTCACGCGCGAGGCGGCGCGCCGCTTCAACCACCTGTACGGGCGCGAGGCCAACTTCGAGGAGCTGGCCAGACAGGCGCTGGCCAAGCTCGAAAAGGAGAGCCTCAAGCGCGTGGAGAAATCGCGCAAGGCCTGGCAGGAAAAGGGCGACACCAAGGCACTGGAAGGCGCGCTGGGTTTCATCCACAGCAACGAGGCGCTGAGCCCGGTGGAGCGCGAGCGCATTGAAAGCTGGTTCAAGGGCACCGGCAAGTCGGTGCTGACCGAGCCGCAGGTGCTACTGACCGAGGCCAGCAAGCTGCCGGGGCTGGACGGCGCCAAGATGAGCAAGAGCTACAACAATTCGATTGCCATGCGCGAGGACAAAGCGTCCATCGAGACCAAGGTGCGGCGCATGCCCACCGACCCGGCGCGCGCGCGGCGCGAGAACCCGGGCGACCCGGACAAGTGCCCGGTCTGGCAGTTCCACATCGTTTATTCCGACGAGCCGACAAAGCAGTGGGCGGCCAACGGCTGCCGTACGGCGGGCATCGGCTGCCTGGAGTGCAAGCAGCCGGTCATCGACGCCATCCTCAAGGAGCAGCAGCCGATGCTGGCCCGCGCCGAACCCTATGTATCCAATCCGAAGATCGTACGGGACATCGTGGATGCCGGCACCGACAAGGCCCGCATCGTGGCACGCGAGACGATGCAGGACGTGCGGTCGGCCATGGGCCTGAACTACTGACCCTGCCACAGCGAGGGGTAACGCGTTTTACCTAAAACGCCGCGTTGCCTCGCGTCTGATAGGCTCATGGGCTTGCATAACGGCATTTTTGGCCGGAAACGGTTATCCTTGAACACTGTATACAGGAACTGCGCGATATGACTTTTTACGTGATTGATGACCACCCCCTCATGCGTGAGGCCGTTGTAATGCTGCTGCGCCGCACGCGCGCGGGTGCTGAGGTCGTCGAGCTGGACCGGCTGGGAGGCGTGGAGGAAGCCGTCAAGGCGCGTGGCGCACCCGAGCTGTTCTGCCTGGACCTGAAGCTGCCGGACACCATGGGTGTTTCGGGCGTCATCGAGCTGAAAACCCGCTACCCCAACACGCCGCTGGCCGTCCTGTCGGCCTCGCCCTCCAGCGACAGCGAAGAGCAGTGCATCGAAGCGGGCGCTGACATCTACATCGAGAAGTCATCCGGCGCGAGCGAGATCGGCGCTGCCCTGCGCGCCCTGCTGGTGGCCGACAGCGGCTTTGAAGAGCTGGCCCCCACCGACAACAAATTGTCCAAGCGCCAGAAGCAGCTCATCATCATGCTGGACCGCGGCTTGTCCAACCGCGAGATTGCCGAAGAGTTGGGCATCAGCGAGCACACGGTCAAGGTCCATCTGTGGCGCCTGTTCCGCCGCCTGGGTGTGAAGAGCCGCACGCAGACCATCCACTACGCCCGCACCCACGGGATGCTCGCCAGCTAGCCTCCCGGCCCCCGCCCGGCTAGTCCAGCGGCACCGCCGGCATGCTGGACATCTGCACCACCGACGAGGCCGCCCGCCGGGCGGCTTCTTCCGGATCGGTCGGGTCCAGCACCAGCCTGAACATCGAGCCACGCGCCGGGCGCGACGCCATCCGCAGCGGATGCCCGAGGATGTTTGACAGCCGGGCCACGATGTACAGGCCGAGGCCAAAGCCGTCTTCCGTGCCGGTGTGGGTCGGCACCTTGTAGAACTCCCGGAAGATCTCGCGCTGGTATTCGGGCGCGATGCCCATGCCGGTGTCCCAGACCTCCACGCACATGCCCCCCTGCCTGCGGCGCGAGGCCACCAGCACACTGCCGCGCGCGGTGTACTTGACGGCGTTGGAGATCAGGTTGCCCAGCGTGCGCTGCAGCAGGATGTAGTCCGACATGGCCGACCCCGGCGTGATGCGCACCCGGAATTGCAGGCCCTTGGCCTCGGCAACCGGCCGGTATTGCAGCTCCAGGTCGTGCAGCAGCTGGCGCATGTTGACCGGCTCGACATTCAGCCGGATCTTGCCGGAGTCCAGCCGGGCCAGGTCGAACAGCGAGTCAAACAGCGCATTCACTGCCTTGGTGGACTCCACGATCTTCGGCGCAATCTCCCGCACCAGCTCGGGCTCGCTGCCCAGCCAGTCGGCATACAGGCCCAGCGCATGCACCGGCTGGCGGATGTCGTGCGCGGCGCTCGCCAGGAACCGGTTCTTGATCTCGACCGCGTCGAGCGCGGCCTGCGTCTGCCGCGTCAGGGAGTCGATCAGCTGGGTGTTGCGGTACTGCAGCTCGAAGTTGCGCCTGTGGGTGTTGTGCAGCCTGCGTCCGGCCTGGATCAGCAGCTGCCAGAAGATCACCACCAGCACCAGCAGCCAGTAGTGGTACACCGGCCCGGAGAACCCGTAGCGCGTCGCGATACGCCAGGCGATCACGCCAACAAGCGTCAGCGCCAGGGCATTCAGGTACGACTCCATCGTCTTGATGTGCGCCGAGAAGGTGTTGATGGAGAACATGGCCAGCCCGGTCAGGATGAGCCAGCAGATGAACTGATCAGCCATGGGCGCCCGGTCGAAATGCAGCGTGGCCGTGAGTCCCCAGACGCAGGCGCCCAGCGGCCAGGTGAAGCCGTAGCGCCGCATGAACATGATCTGGTCGGCCGTCTCGCCCTTGGCCACTTCAGTGCCGTAACGCAGCATGAACCAGAGCCGGTAGCTGGAGATCAGCAAGGCCACACCCACCCATGCGAGCAGCTCCCACAGCGGCACGTCGCGCAGCAGCACGCCGAACACCACGGGTATCAGCAGCAGGGATGCGTACTGCGAGGTCCGCGCATTGGCCATCAGGCTGCGGATCAGCTCGCCATCCACCCAGTCTGATTCGGAGGCCGCAGCCGGCGCAGTCATTGTTTCTGCATTCATGCGCCCGAGTCTAGCGCGCGCGCCTGCCGCCGGCATGTCCGGAAACGGCCAGCCCTGCAAGCGGCACCAAGGCATACTGGGTGCCGCATGACACCCACCGACCCTTCCCCCTGGCGCGGCCCGCGCTGGGCCCTCGCGCTGCTGCTGGCCATGCTGGCGATGCTGGCGCCCTTCACCATCGACACCTACCTGCCTGCGTTCGCGGGCATTGCGGCCTCGCTCAACGCCACGCCGGCGATGATGCAGCAGACGCTGTCGGCCTACTTCTTCGGCTTTGCCTTCATGAACCTGTTCCACGGCGCGCTGGCCGACAGCTTCGGCAGGCGGCCCGTCGTGCTCTGGGGCATTGCGGTGTTCACGCTGGCCTGCGCCGGCTGCGCGCTGGCTGCCGACATCGGGCAGCTGGTGTTCTTCCGGGCGCTGCAGGGCCTGTCGGCGGGCGCGGGCATCGTGGTCTCGCGCGCCGTCATCCGCGACCTGTACCCGCCCGCGCAGGCCCAGAAGATGATGAGCCAGGTGACCATCTATTTCGGTGTGGCGCCCGCCATTGCGCCGCTCATCGGCGGCTTCCTGTTCGTGCATGCGGGCTGGCATTCCATCTTCTGGTTCCTCACGCTGCTGGGCGCGGCGCTGTGGGTGGCCATCCACCGCATGCTGCCCGAGACGCTGCATGAGGAATACCGCCAGCCCTTCAATGCGCGCAACCTGATGGCCGGCTATGCGCAGCTGGGCCTGAGCCCGCGCTTCCTGCTGCTGGCCCTGGCCAGCGCCGTGCCGTTCAACGGCATGTTCCTGTACCTGCTGTCGTCGCCCACCTTCCTGGGCGAGTTGCTGGGCCTGGCGCCGACGCAGTTCTTCTGGTTCTTCGTGGTCACGGTGGCGGGCGTGATGGGCGGCGCCTGGGCCAGCGGGCGGCTGGCCGGGCGGATCACCCCCGCACGCCAGATACGGCTGGGCTTCACGGTGATGCTGCTGATCTCGGTGGTGAATGTTGCGGCCAACCTCATGTTCAGGCCGCATGCGGCATGGGCCATCGTGCCCATCGGCATCTTCTCGTTCGGCTGGTCGCTGATGACGCCGGTGGTGACCCTGCTGGTGCTGGACCTGCACCCGGAGCGGCGCGGCCTGGCATCGTCGCTGCAGGCATTCACTGCAGCACTGGTGAACGGGATCGTCGCGGGCGTTGTGGCGCCGCTCGTGATGCACTCGGCCCCAGGCCTGGCGCTCACCTCCATGGCGCTGATGCTTACTGGTTTAGCGGCATGGGCTTTTCTGAACTGGCGTTGGCCGGCTTCAGGCGCCTGAGGATGCCGGCGCGCGTGTCGGCCACCTCGGCGGCAAAGTTGCCGTTGAGGGCCGCCGCACGGTTGATGACGGCGAGGGCCTCGTCGTTGTGGCCCATGTCAGACAGCACCTGCGCATGGTTATTCAGGATTTCAGCCGAGTCGGCATTCTTTGCGGCGGCCTGGCGCAGCACAAACTCCGCCAGCGGCAGCCTGCGCTCGGCGTAATACCTGTTGCTCAATGCAACACTGGCAAACGCGTTGCCCGGCCAGCGGGCCAGGAAGGCCTCCCACGCGTCGCGCGATGCAGCGGGGCTGGCGGTGCGCTCGAACGCCATCATGGCCGGCAGGTAGCTGGCTTCGGTGGCGGACGCGGGCACGCTCCCCGGCCGGTTGACCACCATGGCCCAGTAGCCGCCACGCTTCCAGGTCAGCTCGAAAATCGTGAAGGGCATCATCTGCCGCTCGGTCTCGCCCGAGCGCAGGTACAGCATGCCGGTTTCATAGTCAAAGCCGACGACGACCGCGTAGTGCCAGTTCGTCACCGGCCAGATGCCCAGGTCCTGCAGCACCAGCACCGGGTTGCCGGCGGCCAGCTCGCGCAGCAGCGCGTCATAGCGGGCCGGCAGCTGCCAGGGGACCAGGCCATGGCGCCGGGGCGCGGCCAGCATCTCGACCTGCAGGCTGCCGCGCCGTGCAGGCAGGTAGACCTCGTCCACCAGGTTGTCCGGCAGTATCTTCGAGCCCGCCGAGCCCATGACGGTGGCCAGCGCCGCCGGGCCGCACTGGTACTCGTTCTGCGGGAAGAAGGGGACGGACGTCAGCTCCAGCGCGCGCGGCACCTCGGGCGGCCAGGCCTCGCGCAGGCTGATGGTCTGCGGCACAAACTGCGCGCAGCCGCCCAGAAACGACAAAAGGCAAAGCAGGCCCAGCCATCGCCAGACCTGCCCTGCCTTGCAGCGGGTGGCGCCCGTCAGCATTTCAGCCATGCAGAGGGTGCCTTTGCCATGCGCTGGTGCTTACTTGCGGTACCAGATGAACCAGACCAGCAGGCCCACCACGATGACGACAGCCCAGGCGCTGTTGCCGGCGCCGGCCGGTGCGCTGTTGATGCTGCCGGCCAGGGTGCGGACTTCCGCGTCGGTCATGGCAGCGACACGCTCACGCGCCACAGCCGGGTCCAGCCCCTGCGCCTGCATCTGGGTCGTGACGTCGCTGCGGCTGAGCGCTTCAAGCACCACGGCGCGGTCAGCCTGGACGGCGGCTGCGGCCGCTGCCTGGTCGGTACCGATGATGCCGGCGTTCGCGACCTGGAAGGAGGCGGTCAGCATGGCCAGTGCGAGGATGCGGCAAAGCATTTTCATGAAAGAGGATTTCATTTCAGGTTCCTTTTTTGCAGGTTGTTGGACCAGTTGAGTGGAAGGCTGCGGCATGTCTCAGGTACCACGGCCCGAAACCATCATAGGCTTTCCACCCAAGGGGTCAATGTGCCCGAACACACATAGAGCCCGCAGTTTTGCGCCGATGCAACATGCTGCACCGCACACAAAAAAGTCAGGTTCCGGGCAGGCTGCGCAAGGCATGTGCCAGAGGAGGCGCCATGTCCACCACGTTGGAGGGGTGCGCAATGCAGTCGGTGCTCCAGACCTCACGGATGCCGGCCTGCCGCATGAATGCGAGCGCATCGCCCGCGAACAGGGCATGGGTGACCGCAACGTCCACCGAAGCAGCGCCGGCGGCCAGCAGTTGCTGCGCGGCGCGTGCCAGGGTGCGCCCGCTGCTGGCGACGTCATCGACCAGCACCACGGCCCGCCCCCTCACCTCGACGGACGGCAGCTCGATTTCCACCGACAGGTCCCCATGCCGCCGCTTGCTGCACACCGCATAGCCGAGCTGGTGGCGCGCCGCAGCCTGAGCCACCCAGCGCAGGGACTCGCCGTCCGGCCCGACCAGTAGCGCCTGCGGCAGGCGCGCAGCGATCCAGTCGCCCAGCAGGGGGGCGCCGCTCAACGCGATGGCCTGGCGCACCGGCACTGCCTCCTGCAGTGTTGCCGTGCGGTGCAGGTGCGGGTCCACCGTCACCAGGGCGTCGAACAGGGAGGCGATGAATCTGCCAACGATGCGCTGGCTCACCGCTTCGCCGGGCTCGAAGGCCGTGTCCTGCCGCATGTACGCCAGGTAGGGCGCGACAAGCGTCAGGTGCGACGCACCCAGCCCGCGCGCGGCGCTTGCGCACAGCAACAGTTCGACAAGCTTGCCGTCCGGATGGTCGAGCGAGCGCAGCATGGCCACGCGCGGCGCCAGCCTGGCGGGCAGCCGCAGCTTGAGTTCACCATCTGGAAACCTGTGGCGCCTGACGGCCAGCGCATCCATGCCGGCTGCCGCCGCCAGACGCAAGGCCGGAGCCTTCTCGTCGTCAAAATACAGCAGGCAGGCGGTATCGGCCACTCAGAACTCCACAAACACATGGGAAAGATCGCCGGGCGGCCCGATGCTGTAGCCGGCGGACCTGTCGCTCAGCCCGCAGGCGAACGCCAGATCTGAAGGAAATTCCGCATGAATGCGGTACAGCGCCTCGCCGGGCGCCACGGCGTCACCCAGCTTGCGCAGAAGGTCCACGCCCGCACCCTTGACCTTGGGCGCACCGGCGAGCCGGGCGATCCGCGCAATCTGCAGGTTGTCGATGCCGGTCACCACCCCACCCGCCTGCGCAGTCACCTCATGCGTGAGCGGGCCCAGCTGCGGGTGTGCGTGGTCAAAGCCGCGCGCGCCCTGCGCTGTAATGATGGCGTTCATGCGCGCCAGGGCCCGGCCCGAATCGAGGATGTCGCGCGCAATCGCAAAGCCGTCGCCGCCACGCACGTCAGGGTTGCACTCGATCAGGCGGCCCGCCAGGCGCAGCGACTTCTGCCGCAGGTCGTTGGGCGCCAGCGGGTCGCCCTCCAGCACCCGCATCACGTCGCGCGCCTCCAGCACCGGGCCGATCCCATGCCCAATGGGCTGGCGCCCGTCGGTGATGACGACATCCAGCGACAGGTTCATGCGCGCGGCGACATACTCGAAAAGGCGCCTCAACTGCTGCGCCGCAGGCATGGAGCGCACCTTGGCGGTAGGGCCGATGGGAATGTCCAGCACCAGGTGCGTGGCACCGGCAGAAATCTTCTTGGAGAGGATGGACGCCACCATCTGGGCGGGCGAGTCCAGCGACAGCGGCCGCTCGACCGATATCAGCACATCGTCGGCCGGCGACAGGTCAGCGCTGCCGCCCCAGGCCAGGCAGCCACGCTGCTCCCGCACGATGCTGAGGAGCCTGTCAAACGGCAGTTCCACATCCGCCAGGACCTCCATGGTGTCGGCCGTGCCGGCCGGTGAGGTGATGGCGCGGGACGAGGTCTTGGGGCAAAGCGTGCCGTATGCGGCCACGATGGGCACAACGAGCATCGAGGTGCGGTTGCCCGGTATGCCACCAATGCAATGCTTGTCCACCACCAGCGGCGCATGCCAGTCGAGCCTGCGGCCACTCGCGACCATGGCATCTGTCAGGAAGAACACCTCTTCCCGGTCCATCTCGCCACGGTGGGTGGCCATGAGGAACGCCGTCAGCTCGACCCTGGAGTAACGGTGGCGCGCGATGTCGTTCACGATGGCCGCGAAGTCGTCCTTGCCCAGCCGTTCACCCCCGATCTTGCGGTGCAGCGCCTGCATGGACTGCGGCGGCTCGGCCTGGGACACCGACGCCCCCTCGCCCGCCTGCAGGCCCAGTTGCGCAAAGGCGTCCTCGGACAGCCCCACTTCGCCGCAGCCCACAATGTCCGCATCGTCAACCACATTGAGCGTGGCCAGGATCTTTCGCGCGCCTGCGCTGATCTCGACCTTCGAGAGCGCCTGGAAGCCCTCGGCCCGGTACACGCTGCAGTCGCGGTGCAGGTAGGCGACGTTTTCGCGCCAGGTATCGATCGCAACGCGCCGCAAGGCGAGCGCAGGCGACGCAGCCATCAGAGCTCCACCGCCGTGCCGGCTGCAGGTGCCACGGCATGCCAGCCGGGCCGGGCGGAGAGGGTCTGCGCAAACCCGAGTGCCGTTGCCGCTTCACCATGCACCACAAAGGTCTGTGCCGGCGGCCTGGCAAAGCCGTCCACCCAGCCCAGCAACGCAGCCTTGTCGGCATGGGCGGACAGGCCGCCTATGGTGTGCACCCGCGCCCGCACCCTGTGCTCCTCGCCAAAAATCCGCACCCGCTTCTGGCCGTCCACCAGCTTGCGGCCCAGCGTGCCTTCGGCCTGGTAGCCGACGATGACGATGGCGCTTTCGGGCCGGCCGATGTTGTTGCTCAGGTGGTGCTTGATGCGCCCGGCATCGCACATGCCGCTGGCCGAGATGATGATGGCGCCGGACTTGATGCGCTTGAGCGCCATCGACTCTTCCACACTGCGGGTGAAGTGCAGGTCCAGCCAGTGCGGGAAGGCACGGCGCATGGACAGCAGCTCGCGGGTTTCGTCATCCAGGAAGGCGGTGTGCTTCCAGGTGATGTCGGTCGCCCGGGCCGCCATCGGCGAATCGACGATCACCCGCAGGCGGGGCAGCCGGCCCTGGCGGCACAGGTCGGCCAGCAGCCAGAGAATCTCCTGCGTGCGGCCGAGCGCGAAGGCCGGGATGATGATGTTGCCGCGCCGGCGCGCCATCGTGTCATGCACCACCGAGACCATTTCCTCGATGGTGTCCTGGTGCGAGCGGTGCAGCCTGTTGCCGTAGGTGGATTCGATGACCAGCACGTCGGCGGACTCGATCTGCACCGGGTCGCGCACGATGGGCCGGCCGGGCTGGCCCAGGTCCCCCGAGAAAACAATCTTGGTGGTCTTGCCCTCCTCCGTGACCCAGACCTCGATGATGGCGGAGCCGAGGATGTGGCCGGCGTCGCGGAAGCGGCAGCGCACATGCGGATGCGGCCTGACGTCCACGTCGTAGGCCACGCCCCTGACCTGTTCCAGGCAGTCGCGCGCCTGCGCCACGGTGTACAGCGGCGCGGGGCCGGAACGCTGCGGCGCGCGCCGCTGGTGCCTGCGCGTCCTGCCATGCTCGCGCATCCATTCGGTTTCCTGGATGAAAGCGCTGTCCAGCAGCATCACCGGCAGCAGGTCCGCCGTGGCAGTGGTCGTGTACACGGGGCCCCTGAAGCCCAGCGCCGACAGGCGCGGCAGCAGGCCGCAATGGTCCACATGCGCGTGGGTGAGCAGCACGAAGTCGATGCAAGCCGGGTCGAACTTCCAGGCGTCCAGGTTGCGCGCCCGCGCATCGGGCCCGCCCTGGAACATGCCGCAGTCCACCAGGAACCGCACGCCGTCGGCCTCGACCAGAAAGCAGGAACCGGTGACCTCTTGTGCAGCACCGGAAAACACCATTCTCATGATCTGCGCCTTTCTCGTGAAACCCGGAAGCGGCCAGTCTAGGGCGGCCGCGCGCAGTCCACTTGCGCTGGATCAAGCGACAGGACCGTCTGGCGCGCCGGCGATGCATGCTCCAGAATACGACCCGGGGCAGCCCCGCCCAAACCCAGGCAAGGAGACTGCTGATGAAAACAACACGGCTGGCCGCCGTTTCCCTCGCCCTTGCCATGCTCGGGCCAGCGTATTCACAACGCATCCCCTTCAATGCGGGTGATGGCAATTTCAGCGCAGAAGGCCTGTCACGGGGCGTTTCCGCCACGGCCGGGCAATGCGCAACCGTTGCCCGGGCCGTCTGGGCACCCGCGCCTTCAGGTGAAGCAGAATGCATCCGCTACTGGGCTTCCGGGCTGCCTGCATCGGGCCTGGCCGGGCGCGTGCTCGCCTACATTCCCGGCGACCAGATGAGTTTTGATACGGCGGATGCCGGCTACGCAGCCCGCAGCCCCGCCACCATGCAGGCCATTGCAGATGGCATGGGCGCGCGTCTGGGAGTGCCTGTCATCCTGCTGTCGCGCCCGGGCACATTCGGCTCGTCGGGCGAGCACAGGCAACGCCGGCGCGAACTGGAGCCGCGGCTGATGTCGGCGGCGCTGGACGCCATCAAGGTCAGGCACGGCGTCAGCGAGTGGTCACTGGTGGGCCTGAGCGGCGGCGGCCACATCGTCGCGTCGCTGCTGGGCTGGCGCCAGGATATTGTCTGCGCGGTGCCGGCTTCGTCGGTTTCGTCGCCTAAGCTGCGCTGGCAGGCCCTGGGCAGGACGAGCGACCTGACCGGGCACGCCGATTCCCACGAACCCATTGAACACCTCAAACGCGAGGCATTCCACCCCAGGCTGCGGGTGTTCGTGCTCGGCGACCCGAAGGACGGCAATGTGCTGTGGTCCACCCAGACACCGCTGGCCGCGCGGCTGAGGGAACTGGGCGCCTCCGTGGAGACAGTGACCGGCGAAGGCAGCGACGCGCAGCGCCATGCCCTGGGCGGCTCCGGGCAACTCCTGGGCTCAATGTGCCTGCAGGACAAGACCACACAGGAGATCCTGGAAGTGGCGGCGCGCGGGCTGAAGGGCTAGCGGCCGGACCGCGGGCAGGCCTTGCGGGGGCGCTGGATACAATGGTTGATCAAGCTTGATCAGTAATCAACATGGGCAAGACCCGCAAGGACTTTCTCCCCGCTGCCGAGGCGGCACAGATGCTGGGCATCCGCAGGCAGACGCTCTATGCCTATGTCAGCCGCGGCCTGGTGCGGAGCATTGCCAATGGGCGCCAGCGCGAGCGGCACTATGCGCGGGAGGATCTCGAGCGGATCGCCGCCCGCTCCAGGGGGCAGGGAACGCCCGGCGCCGCGTCCGTGGCCCCGGCACCGGGCCAGCCGGCCATGGCGACCGGCATCACCACCGTCACCCCGGAAGGCCCCGTCTACCGCGGCAGGCCTGCGCTTGACCTGGTGCGCCAGGGCGCAAGCTTCGAGCAGGTTGCCGAACTGCTGTGGACGGGCCTGTGGCATGAAACGGCGCGGCCCTGGCTGCAGGCGGGCAGCGGCTCAGATCTCGAGTCCTCGCTGTCGCGGCTGCCGGCGTCCGCCGGGCGCCAGCAGTTGCCGGAGCTGTTCGCCCTGGTGGTGATGCAGCTGGCCATGGGCCGCGGCCAGCTGCAGGAGAGGCTGGTTTCCGGCCGCCCGCTGGAGGCGGCGCGCGAAGTGATTGCCAGCCTGGCCGGGTGCTTCGGGCTGTTGTCCGCGCCGGGCCGGTACCGGCGCATCCGGCCCGGCCTGCCGCTCGCGCAGGCGCTGCTTGAATCACTGGGCGCAGGCGCCACACCGCAGGACGCCGCCCTGCTGAACGCAGCGCTCGTGCTGCTGGCCGACGAAGCCCTGTCGCCGGCCACCTGTGCGGCGCGCATGGCGGCCTCTGCGGGAGCCTCGCTGCACAGCTGCATCGCCGCCGCCATGGCCACAGCCTCCGGCCTGGACGCCGGCCGCGGCTACGAAAAGATCGGCAACTTCCTGAAGCAGGCGCCACGCGGCAGGAGCCTGGCCGCCACGGCGTTGGCGCAGGCCGCGTCGGGCCAGGGCGTGTCCGGCTTCAGTGACCCGCTGTATCCCGGTGGCGACGCGCGAGCCGCCTGCCTGCTTGGCCTGGTGGCGGCGCGCGGCAACAAGCCGGCATCAGTGAAGGCCATGCTGGACCTGGCCGGGCAGTTGAAGGCAGCCCATGGGCTGCACCCCGGCCATGAATTTGCGGTGCTCGCAATGTGCAAGGCCCTCAAGCTGCCGGCGGATGCGGCCGCAGCGCTGACTGTGCTTGCGCGCACTGCAGGCTGGGTAGCCCACATCCTTGAGCAGCGGCTGTCGGGCAGTATGGCCCAGCCCCGTGCCCACATCGCGCCCAGCGCCGCCGCAGCCATCCCCAAACCCGAGATCGAGCCCGATGTCGCCGGCCGCCTGAACGTGGTCTGGGATGAATCAAGCCCCAACGGGCGCATGGCGCACTTGGTGAAAGACGCCGCGCGCAGCTTCCTGCGCTCGCTGCAGGCGCGGCTGGCCATGGAGAACGTGACGCTCGGGCACTGGACCTTCCTGCGCATACTCTGGGACAAGGACGGCATCACCCAGCGCGAGCTGAGCTATGAGGCCGGCGTCATGGAGCCGACCACCGTGGTCGCGCTGCGCGCGATGGAAGGGCTGGGCTACGTCACCCGCGAGCGGCGCGGCGAGAACCGCAAGAGCTTCTATGTGTTCCTCACGCCCCTGGGCAGGAGCCTGCAGCTGAGGCTGGTGCCGCTGGCCGAAGAAGTGAATGCGCTGGCCGTCTTCGGCCTGGCGCCTGACCATGTGACGACGACCCGGCGCAGCCTGCAGCTGATGCTGGACAACCTGGCCAGCGACCCGTTGCTGGCCGCCGAAGCCGCGCCCCCTCAGATGCTGTAGGACTCGTAGGTGGCGGGGTGGAACAGCTCCTCCACTGGCACGAGGCGCGACGACAGCCCCTGCGCGTGGTGGTGCCGCACAAAGGTCTCCAGCGTGCGGCGGGCCGGCTGCACGCCGTACGACCAGTAGTCCTCGCCCATGACATCGCGCGCGGCCTTGAGCTGCTCTTCCACAAAAGGCAGCGTCACCTTGGTGGCCGAGGTGTCGGCCAGCAATTCAAGCGCCGCGCTCTTGGCCTGGGTGAAGGCCTTCTGCACGGCCGCCGGCAGCCACGGGTGCTGCACCGCCAGCTCCTTGCGGATGCCCACCACATGCATGATGGGGAAGACTCCGGTGCGGCGGTAACAGTCCTTGGCCACGGCCGTCGGGTCGTCAAACAGCCAGCCCACATGCGGGTTCTGCAGCACATGCCGGCTCGGCGGGCGCGGCGCCATGAAGCCGTCGATCTCGCCCCTGTCCAGCAGTTCGGAGATGGTGGTGCCTTCGGGCGCCTGCTCGATCCTGACCTCGGGCGGCAGCTGCAGCGGTATCTTCTCGGGCCGGCCCGGTGTGTCGATGCCGCCGCGCACCCAGGTCACGTCCTGCGGGCGCACGCCATGGTCATCCTGCAGGATGGCGCGGGCCCAGACATTGGCGGTGAGCTGGTATTCGGGCAGGCCGATGCGTTTGCCCTTGAGGTCTTCCGGGCGCTTGATGCGGTCCTTGCGTGCATACATCGAGGTGTGCCGGAAAGCGCGGGAAAGAAACACCGGCACCGCGATGTACGGGCTCTCGCCGCGCGAATGCTTGACCAGGTAGCTTGAGAAAGACAGCTCGCTGATGTCGAAGTCGCGGTTGCGCATGGCGCGGAAGAACATCTCCTCCGGGTTGAGCAGCATGTAGACCGGGTCCACGCCGTCGATCTGCACCCGGCCGTCAAACAGCGCGCGGGTGCGGTCGTAGTCGCCCATGGCGATGGAGAGTTGCAGTTTGGCCATGGTGATCCTTATGCCTTGACCGAGTATGAAGGCTCCAGCCCGGGCTGGCCTGCGCCGGCGCCTGCGAGCACCGCGTGCGCCACATACTCGCGCCAGTCGGTGGTCTTGGGAACGATGGCCTGGAACGAACACACATCGTGCGTCGCGGCATCGGCACCGGTGCCGATGGCCGGCGCCCCGGCCTCAAAAGCACGTACAGCCTCCAGCATCTGGCGCCGGAACTCCACCACCGCCAGGTCGCTCGCGCCCAGGCGGTCCCTGCTGCGCGGCGCCATCGCACCCATGGTCACCCACATGGCGATGTCCTGGTTCGGGAAGCCGGTGATCCCGGTGAAGTTGCCGGCCTTCATGGCCTTGCGGTCCTGCCAGAAGCGGTTGCCCTTGTTCCTGAGTGGCCGGTATTCCTCGTCCAGGTCAATGCCCACCGTCTGGCGCAGGAACTTGCGCCAGGTCTCGGTCTCGGGCGTCTGCGCCGGGTCGCCCCAGGCGATGAAGTAGAACGCGGTGTTGCCGTCGTCCATCGGGACGTTGATGTTGGCCACGTTGTACAGGTTGTTGGGCGGGATCAGCGCCGCCGCCGGCGCGATGAACACGGTGGAGCGCACATACTCATGCGTGGCCGCATTGCTGATGGGCCGGCGCAGCGCGGCATAGCGGAAGCCGTAGCCTGTGCGCTGCACCTGCATGCGCGGCGCCTTGTCGGTGGAGGGGCGCAGCCAGGTCTTGTCATTGGCCTTGGCACCGTCCACCCGCGCGGGCACCATGTCGGACGAATGCAGGCTGGAGCTGTGTGCGGAGTCAATGGCGCCCTCCAGCACCTGGGCCCAGTTGCAGGGCAGCAGCGCCTTGGCAATGCTCACCCGCACATCGGCGTTCGGCGCCCAGGGCGGCGGCTGGAACGCCGGAACCTCTTCCTTCGGCCCGAACCAGGCCCAGACGAAGCCGCCCCATTCCTTCACCGGGTAAGCGGTGTGCCTGACCTTCTCTGCCATGCCGCTGCCGGCCGGCTCCGAAGCCATCTCCAGCACGTTGCCGTCGGTATCCATATGCCAGCCGTGATACAGGCAGCGCAGCCCACCGTCTTCATTGCGGCCGTAGAGCAGCGAGGCGCCGCGGTGCGGGCAGGCCTCGTCGAGCACGCCGACGCGGCCCTCGGAGTCGCGGAAGACCACCAGGTTTTCACCGAGCACCTGCGCCTTGACCGGGTCGCCATCAGGCTCGGACACTTCCTCCAGCAGGCACACCGGCGTCCAGTGCCGGCGCATCAGCCGGCCCATCGGGGCATTGCCCTCGACGCGGCACAGCAGCTCATTCTCTTCATTCGTCATCATGACGCAGCTCCAGTCTTTTCTCCATCAAGCGGCGGTGGCCGCGTGACCTTCATCGGCGCGGGGCCTGAGGTGCAGGACCACCGGCTTCGCGCCCCAGCGCTGCTTGCACAGCCAGTGCGCCAGGGCCGAGTCCAGGTGCTGCACATGGGGCGGGAACCAGTCCTGCAACGCCCGGGCAACGGTGCGCGCAGGCTGGGCCTCACCGCCCTGAAGGCGCAGCATCACGCCGTCCAGCGAGGCCAGCACGGCAGCGTGCTCCTGCGCGTGGCACTCGCGCCCGGGAAAGTCCGTACCCATCCATTCCTCCTCCAGCGCAAAGTGCATGCGGCAGTGGTCCGTCACGGCACGCAGCGCGGCCGGCAGTTCACCATCGCCGGCGGCCAGCAGGCGGTTCAGCAGCGGCCCGAACTCCGCATGGACATCGTCCATGGCGCCAAAGCCGACTGCGGAATGCGCAGGCAGGCCCGGGGCGGCCAGAGGGTTATCAGCGGAGGGAGTCATCGCATTCACGGAGCTTAGTTTAATCACCTAAGTATATTTCCAGTTGATCAACATTGCCAATGAAGCAGGCGCCCACCGCGCCGCCCGGGTGTGGCTCACTCCGCCTTCAGCGATGCGGCCTTGCCCGCACGGGCCATCGCCTCGTTCTCGCGCGCGATGACACGGCTGTATTCCGCCGGGCCGGCGCCCACCGGCTCGACCACGGCTGCCTGGAACTGCCTGATGACGTCGGGCATCTTCAGGACCTCGGCAATCTCGCGGCTGATGCGGTCAATGGCGGGCTGCGGTGTGCCGGCAGCCGCCAGCACGCCGACCACGACAGAAAAATCAAAGCCCGGCACCACCTCGGCAATGGCGGCCACATCGGGCGCCTGGGTGGAGCGGGTTGCCGCGTTGGACGCAATCAGCTTCGCCTGGCCGGCCTGCACGAAGCCGGCCATCGACGGCAGCGCCGCCACCGAGAACTCCACCTGCCCGCCAATCAGCGCCGGCGTGGACTGGCCCGAGCCGCGGAACGGAATGTGCCGCACGTCCAGCCCCAAGGAAGCCTTCAGCGCTTCCATCGTCAGGTGGTGGGTGCTGCCGATGCCCGAGGAGCCATAGGCAAACTCGCCCGGCTTGCTCTTGACGAGGGTGATGAACTCCTGGAAGTTGTTGACGCCGACCTTGGGGTGCGCCACCAGGAACAGCGGCGAACGCGCGATCAGCGACACGGGCAGGATGTCCTTGCCCACCTGGTAATTGGCCGACTTGTTGACCTGCGGCGTGATCGACAGCATGGAGCCGTCGGACACGATGAACGCATGGCCGTCGGACGGTGTGCTCTGCAGCAACGCCTGGTAAGCCACGACCCCGTTGCCACCCGGCTTATTGTCCACCACCACCGACTGCCCCAGGCGGTCGCCCAGGCGCTGCGCCACCCAGCGCGCGACGGTGTCCGGCAGGCCGCCGGGCGCATACGGAACGATGAACTTGACGGGCTTGGACGGGTACCCCGCCTGCGCCAGTGCAGAACCCGGGCCGAGCGCCAGCGCGCAAACGGCCAGGCCCAGGGCGGCGAAATGTCTCCTGTTGTACATGGGGATTCCTTGAAAGGTGGGTTGAACGCACCCCCCTTTTCAGGCTCTCCGGCATGGCAGGACGATGCTTAGGGGGTTAAGCGTATAAATTGCCAGATTCATTGACTTGCGTCAACCCGGCAAACCCGCTTGATGGGTCGCCGGCAGCGTGGGTGGTGTTTTGCAAGGCGGAACGCAGCCCGGCGCTGTTTTCACGCGGGGGCCAGTGCCGGAGAATCCGGCAAAGCCCCTGCATTGCGCGCAGGCTATCCGTTACCTATCACCGCCTGCAGGAGAAACACACATGCTGGATCTGGACTCAGAAGAAATCGGCGCCATCCGCGACAGTGTCATCCGCTTCATGGAGCGAGAGGTTGTCCCGGTCATGGACAGCTGGGAAGCGCGCATGGAACTACCCCGCGAGCTCGTGCGCAAGGCCGGCGCTACCGGTCTGTACGGCTCGCTGTTTCCGGAATCGCTGGGCGGTACCGAAACAGGCTACCTGGCGTCGGTGGTCATCCTGGAGGAAATCGCCAGGCTGGACGTCCGCTTTGCCTGCTGCAGCAACCAGCAGGCCGGCAGCTGCCCGGCAACCATCTTCCAGGCGGGCACGCCGGAGCAGGTGCAGGCATTCGTGCCGGGCTTCATCAGCGGCGAGAAGATCGGGATGATGTCCCTGACCGAAGCCGGCGGCGGCTCGGACGCCCTGGGCAACATGAAAACCACGGCCAGACGGGACGGCGACGTCTACCGCCTCAACGGCTCCAAGATGTGGGCCTCGCTCGGCAATGAATGCGATGCCGGCATCCTGCTGGCCAAGACCGACCCGTCTGCCGGCGCCAAAGGTGTCACGGCGTTCATCGTCGAGCCGAAGAAATACCCGGGCTTCACCGCGCAGCCCATCGACACCATGGGCCTTTCAAAATCATTCCGCACCGCCGCCCTGTTCCTGGACGACTTTGTGGTCCCGGTGGTGAACCGCCTGGGCGAAGAGGGTGAGGGATTCAGGATCATCATGCGCGGGCTGGAGTCTGGCCGTGCGGTGGTCGGTGCGTTGTCCCTCGGCATTGCCCGGGCCTGTTTTGAAGACGCCATCAAATATGCCAACGAGCGCACCGTGCGCGGCAGTGTGCTGGGCCAGTACCAGATGATCCAGTCGGACATCGCCGAGATGGCTGTCGCCATCGAAGCCAGCAAGGGCCTGGTGTACAAGGTGGCGCAACACATGGACGAAGGCCGGCCGACCAACCGCCTCGCCTCGATCGCCAAATACCACGCGTCCCAGACGGCGCGCCTGTGCGCCGACAAGGCCCAGCAGATCTTCGGCGGCTATGGCCTGGCCACCGAATACCGCGTCTCGCGCTACAAGTGCTTTGCCGACATGATGTTCACCGGCGAAGGCACGGCCAATGTGCAGAAGATCCTCATCGCCGAAGATGCCCTCGGCTACAAGCTGGCCGACAGGCACCACGCCGGCGCGGCAAGGGCCTGAAACGGAGAGAAGGACATGAACAACGCAAGCCTGCGGCCGCTCGACGGCATCCGGGTCCTCGACCTGACGGTGGCGCTGTCTGGCCCCTACGCCACCATGGTGCTGGGCGGCATGGGTGCAGAGGTGATCCGCGTCGAGGCGCCAGGCGGCAGCGACATTTCGCGCAACAACCCGCCCATTGCAACGAAAGACGGCCTGCGCTTCGGCGAGAACACGGAAAACGACCTCAACCTCACCACCCTGGGCCGGGCGCGCAACAAGAAGAGCATCACGCTGGACCTGAAGAGCACGCGCGGCCGCGAACTGCTGATGCAGCTGGCGAAGGAATGCGATGTGTTCGTGGAGAACATGAGCGAGGGCGCCACTGCACGGCTCAAGGTGGACTACGAAGAAGTGCGCAAGGCCAACCCGCGCATCATCTACGCCTCACTGAAGGCCATGGGCGAGCCGAGTGCCTGGCCCACCCTCAAGGGCATGGACATCATCGTGCAGGCCTTGAGCGGCATCATGGAAACAACCGGCCCGGCCGACGGCCCGCCCATCCGCTGCGGCCTGCCGATCGGCGACATGCTGGCGCCTCAATACCTGCTGCAGGGCATCCTCGCGGCACTGATCTACCGGGGCCGCACGGGCGAAGGCCAGCACGTGAAGGTATCGATGCTGGACTGCCTGGCCTCCTGGGTGGCGGTGGAGCATTTTGACGTTCTGGGCGGCCAAGGCTACCCGGTGCGGTCCGGCAATTTCCTCGACCGGCTCATTCCTTTTGGCGTGTACCAGGCAAGGAACGGCTACGTGGCCATCGTTGCCTTCCAGGGTGACTGGTTCAAGGGCCTGCTGGAAGCCATCGGCCGGCCGGAGCTGGAAAACGACCCGCGCTACAGCACGCGCGTGGAGCGCATGAACCGCGCTGCGGAGTTCAACGACATCATCCAGGCCTGGACGCGCCTGCACAACTGCGACGACATCGTGCACGCGCTGCTGGACCAGCGCGGCGTGCCCTGCGCCAAAGTCCGCACACCGGATGAAGTGCTGGCCGACCCGCACCTTCATGCCAGCGGCGCGCTGACCCGGCTGGCCCACCCGCGCTATGGCGATGTCAATGCCGTGGGCTGCGGGCTGCCGATCCAGTTCTCGGCCAGCACCGCGCAGTTTGACCAGCCCACGATGGAGTTGGGTACGTCCAATGACGACATCTACCGGGGCCTTTTGAACCTGTCGCCCGGTGAAATGAGCGACCTGCGGTCCGCCAGGGTGATCTGAGCGCTGTTTTGCAGCGCGGAACTGTCCGCCCGCCCTTGAGTCTGTACTTGAAGGCCGGCACCATCGAGCTATTCTTCCGGAGACTTCCCATGCGTACACCGTCCAAGCTTGTCACCCGCCTCATGGCCCTTGCCGCCGCGCTGGCGTTCAGCGCCACAGCCATCGCCCAGGAGTGGGCGCCCAACCGGCCGATGAAGATCCTCGTGCCGTACACCGCAGGCGCTGGCGCGGACATCACCGCGCGCCTGGTCGCCGGGCACCTGGCCACGGCGCTTGGCCAGCCCGTCATTGTTGACAACAAGGGCGGCGGCGGCGGCATCATCGGCACCGACGCCGGCGCCAAGAGCCCGCCCGACGGTTACACCCTGGTCTGGGGTTCGGACGTGGCCTTCACCATCAACCCGCTGCTTCAGGCTGTGCCCTACGACCCGATCAAGGACTTCGAGCCGGTAAGCCTGTTCGTCAACCTGCCGATGGTGCTGGTCGTCAACCCGCAGAAGGTGGCAGCCAATAACGTGAAGGAGCTCATCGCACTGGTCAAGGCCAAGCCAGGCTTCTACAGCATTGCCTCAGCCGGCAATGGCTCGTCGCACCACTTCGCGGCCGAGTTCCTGCGGTTCAAGGCGGGGGTTGACATCCTTCATGTGCCCTACCGTGGCGCAGCGCAAGGCCTGAACGACGTGCTGGGTGGCCAGGCCGACATGATGTTCATCTCGCCGGCGTCCGTGCTGCAGCACCTGAAGACAGGCAAGGTCAAGGCCCTGGGCATGTCCACCTCACGCCGCCTGCCGAACCTGCCCGACGTACCCACCCTGGCTGAAGCGGGTGTTCCGGGCTACGACGTCGGCATCTGGATGGGCATGCTGTACCAGGCCAATGTTCCGAAGGCCGCCATCACGCGCGTCAATGCCGAGCTGTCGAAGATTCTTGAAATGCCCGAAGTCAAGGCACGCATCCTGGACCTGGGCTACACCTCGGGCGGCGGCACGCCCGACGTGCTGGCCAAGCGCATCGCCAGCGACACCGCCATGTACCGCAAGCTGATCCAGGACGCCAAGATCAAGATTGACTGACGGGCCCACTGCCCCGCACCCCCGTCATGCCCCTTTCTGATCCCGGCGCGCGGCGCGAGATACATCACCGCGTCATCGACATGAAGGCCTACGCCCGCGACGACGGGCTGTATGACGCGGAAGCGCACCTGGTTGACACGAAGCCGTTCGACTTCCTGCGGCCCAGTTCACCGGTGCCCGCGCCCGCCGGGCAGGCGCTGCACGACCTGTGGATCCGCATCACCGTGGACGGGGAGTACACCGTACGTGCGATCGAAGCGGCCTCCGACGTCACGCCATGGGCCATCTGCAGGGAAGCGGAAGCCACGCTCTCTGAGCTTGTCGGCGAGCGGCTTGTGCGCGGCTGGTCCGCGAAAGTGAAAGAGCGCCTGCGCGGCGTGGCCGGCTGCACGCACCTGATGGAAATGCTGATCCCGCTGGCCACCACGGCCTTGCAGGGTATCAACGCCCTGCGCCCCGAGACGTTCAGGTCGCCAGGGAAAATCGACAGCTGCTACGCCTTCGGGCGCGAGCGTGAGGTGGTCCGTATCCTCTGGCCCGAGCACTGGCAATCGCCCGGGGCGCCGGACACCGCCTCCCAAGGAGACCGCGACACTCCGCCAACCGGTACCTGAGCACGACTGTGGCGCGCGATTCGTGCACGCCGAATCTGCGTTTCGGCTTTCACCACTTGGCACGCTTGCGCGCATCAAGTAACTTCCTGAGCATGCAAGACCGGTGAAAGCCGCAACAAGGCAAAGGCAAGAACATGAAGAATGCAGTGACCTGGAAAGCCAGTGGACCTCTTTCAGGCGTGCGCATCGTGGAACTGGGTGGAATCGGCCCGGGGCCGTTCACCGCGATGCTGCTTGCCGACCTAGGCGCGGAAGTCCTGCGCATCGACCGGATCGTCGCGTCCGACGGCGGCGTTGAACTGGAAGAGAAGTTCAACCTGCTGCACAGGAGCCGCCGCTCGGTGGCGATGGACCTGAAAAACCCGAAGGCGGTCGCGGCCATTCTCAGGCTGGTGGCCCGCGCGGACGCCATCATTGAAGGCTTTCGCCCAGGCGTGACCGAGCGGCTGGGCCTGGGCCCGGATGACTGCCTTGCCGCCAACCGGAAGATCGTTTACGGACGCATGACGGGCTGGGGCCAGGACGGGCCGCTGGCCCAGGCTCCCGGGCACGACATGAACTACATCGCGCTGACCGGCGTCCTGCATTCCATCGGCTCTACCGGTGGGCCACCTGTGCCGCCGCTGAATCTGGCCGGTGATTTTGGCGGTGGGTCTCTGTACCTGGCCCTGGGCATCGTAAGCGCACTGCTCGAGAGCCGCACCAGCGGCAAGGGCCAGGTCGTTGACGCGGCCATGGTAGATGGCAGCGCCTCGCTCATGGCCCTGATGTACGGCATGCGCGCTGCAGGCAAGTGGACCGACCAGCGTGGCGACAACCGCCTGGACTCCGGCGCCCCTTGGTACAGCGTGTATGAAACCAGTGACGGCAAGTACGTGGCCCTGGCTTCCAACGAGGCGCGCTTCTACAAGGTGACGCTCGAACTCATGGGACTGGGCAGCCGCGACCTGCCCGACCAGCATGACAAGGCCAGCTGGCCCGAAATGAAAAAGCTCTTTGCCGGCATCTTCATCACCCGCACGCGTGACGAGTGGTGCGCCCTCATGGCCGGCAATGAAGTGTGTTTCGCGCCTGTGTTGTCGATGGCGGAGGCTCCGTCACATCCGCACCTCAAGGCGCGCAGCACCTTTGTGGAAATCGAAGGCGTGGTGCAGCCGGCGCCCGCGCCACGCTTTTCGCGCACGCCAGGCGCGATCCAGGGCCGGGCGCCCCGCGTGGGCGAGCATACCGGCCAAGCGCTGGCTGACTGGGGCTTTGCGCAGGACGACATAGCAGCACTGCTCGGCGCAGGAGCGATCCAGCAGGGCGCTTGACCGCTGCGCTGCCATCATCAGGACACCTCCATGAAGAATCTTGAAGGCAAGGTGGCGCTTGTCACCGGTGGAAGCGGCGGCATCGGGCGCGGAATCGCACTGGAGCTCGCCGCGCGCGGAGCCCGCATCGTCATCAGCGGCCGCAGCCTGGAGCGGGCGCAGGCAGTGATCGACGAGATCATGCGCACCGGCGGCGAAGCCTGCTTCGCAGGTGGCGATGTGCGGTCCAAAGCCGACATGGCGTCGGCAGTCGCCGAGGCCGAACGGCACTTTGGCGGCCTTGACATCGTGGTGCCCAACGCCGGTGGCAATGACGACGAGGCACGCCAGCCCGAAGTACGCGGCCCGTTTCCAGACATCGACCTGGAACGCGCTACCCGCTTCGTCGGCGATGCACTCGCCGGCAAGCTGATGGTGGTGCAAGCAGCTGTGCCGGCCTTGCGCCGACGGGGCGGCGGCGCCGTGGTGTTCATCACTTCGGAGGGCGGCCGCTCACCCACCCCCGGACAGACGGCAATGTGTGCATTCTCCGGCGGGCTCATCATGGTGGGCAAGCTGCTGTCGAAGGAACTGGCGCGCGAGCAGATTCGCGTCAACACCGTGTGTGTCACGGTGGTGAAGGACTCGCCCTCCTGGGAAGCTGCGTTCAGTGAGGACGGCGGCCATGTATCTGAGGCGCACCGCAAGCAGTATGAAAAGATCATCGCGCGTACGCCGCTAGGCGTTGCCGCGCCGCAGGACATCGGGAAGGTCGTGGCCTTCCTGGCCTCGCCGGACTCGCAATACCTGACGGGCGCAACCGTCAGCCCTACGGGCGGGCTCACGCTGCATTGAGTCCAGCGTGTCCAACCATGCCCCGAAGGACCCAGCCCGAATGTTCAGGCTGAACACTCAGCCCGGGATCGCGGGCCGGTCCATCAGCTGCTTCATCAGCGCGACGGCAGCAGGCGCCGGAGGCCGGCCCCTGGGCGTGGCGATCTGGATCACGCGGTTGGCCCAGGGCTCTGTGAGCTCAATGGCTGCCACATCATCCATCACCTCCGGCCCCACCAGGCACTCGGGCTGCACCGTCACACCCAGGCCCGCCTGCACCAGACTGACGGCCACGCCGGAGGTCTTCACGAAATACTTGGGCTTGTACTCCCGGCCCAGACGCTGGGCGGCAATGGACAACGCGGCGTTGAGCGGGCCGATGGCGATGATGTTCTCGGGCATGAGGTCCTGGAAGCTCACGCTCCCGCGCTGCGCCAGCGCATGCGAGCGCGGAACAACCGCGACCAGGTGATCAGAGCGGTAGGCGACGGCGTCCACCCCGCTCAGATCGAGGTCACGCGTCTTCACGAAGACACCGATGTCGGCCTCGCCAGCGGTGACGGCCTGCACGATCTCGGTGTTCTCCACCTCACGCACCACCAAGTCTACCAGCGGAAAATCACGCGAGAAGTCACCCAGCTCGCGGGCCAGGAATGGCACGATGATCGAGCGGGCAGACGCAATGGTCAGCTCGCCGCGCACACCCTCGGTAAAGCCAGCCAGCTCGGCCCGCATGTCTTCCAGGTTGCCGAAGATGGCACGGACATAGCGCGCGATGACCTCGCCCTCGGGCGTAGGCGCAACGCCCTTGGGCGTGCGCGCCAGCAATGCAGTGCCGGCGATCTCCTCCAGGTCCTGGATGCGCTTGGTGGCCGTGGAGGCGGCGATGTTCTCGCGCATCGCCGCGCGGCCAATCTGCTGCTCTTCCACGGCGGAGAGGAACAGCCTCAGCGTGAACAGGTCAACTTGCCGTATAAGGTGAAGGCGATTGAAAGCCATGGCTCGCGATTACACCACGCGGCGTGAGCGAAGCGCCTCCACATCTGCAGCCACAAGCCCGAGCCAGCGGCCCAGCACGTCCTGCGTGTGCTCGCCAAGCCGGGGCGGGTGCATGGGCTCGGCCCGCGGTGCGCCGCTCATCAAAATCGGGTTGGCCGGAATCTGGACCTCGCCCCACACCGGGTCATCCAGCGTCATCAGCATGTCGCGCGCCGCCAGGTGCGGGCAGTTGAAGAGGTCCTCCACGTCGTTCACGTTCGAGGCCGGCACACCGTAGTCCAGAAGCGTCTGCACGGCCTCGGCGCGGGTGCGCGCGTTGAGCCAGGGCTGGATGCAGCCGTCCAGCGCGGCCAGGTTGTCCTGCCGCTTGCTGCCATCGGCAAAGCGCGGGTCCGACACAAGTCCGGGCTGGCCGATGGCTTCGGCAAAACGCTTCCAGACATGCTCGCCCAGCGTGGCGATCACGAGGTAGCCGTCTGAGGCCTTGTACGCGCCAAAGGGAGCGGTCACAGCATGGGCGCCAGGTCGCGACTTCTTCTTCTGGGCAGAGTACATCGCGATCGACAACTCATTGATGACCAGTGCGGCGTCATAGAGCGAGATGTCGACTTTCTGCCCTTTGCCCGTACGGCCGCGCTGGATCAGCGCCAGCAGCGCGCCCTGGGCTGCCACGATGCCCGCATGGATGTCGCCCAGCGACACGCCCAGGTAGGTCGGCTTTTCGCCGCTGCGCTCGGGCCGGTACATCAGCCCGCTCAAGGCCTGCGCAATGATGTCAAAAGCGGGGTGGTCGGTGTACGGGCTGGGCTTGAGGTCTCTGTGGCCGAAGCCTGACACCGCCACATAGATGAGGCGCGGGTTGATTGCATTCAATGCCTTCCAGCCCAGGCCGAGCTGGTCCATCACGCCGGGGCGCAGGTTCTCCAGCACGATGTCCGCTTCCATGGCCAGCTGCCGGAAGATACGCTTGCCGTCCTCGCTCTTGAGGTCCAGAGTCACGCTGCGCTTGTTGCGGTTGGTGCGCAGGAACGAGAGGCCCTCCGGGCGCCCGTCCTCCACGGGCCGGACAGGGCTGGTGCTGCGGGAATGGTCGCCCTTGCCCGGCTCCTCGATCTTCACCACCTCGGCGCCGGCATCGCCCAGCCACATGGTGGCCAGCGGGCCAGCCACAAAATTCTCGACGGCGAGGACGCGCACGCCGTCCAGCGGAAGGGGGTCGCGGCCGGTTTCTGTCTCGTTCATAGGTGTTCTCGCTTCGGTGCCTTGCACCATACCTGACCTGGCTGATATCTACTCAGGCTTGATGTTCAGCGTGCGGAACAGGTCCTGCCAGATGGCGGTTTCCTCGCGGATGTCCCTTGCGAATGCGGCGGGCGATGAGGCGGCCACCGAGGCGGTGAGCTTGGTCTCGACTTCCTTGCGGAACGCCTCATCCTCGAAGATGGCCTGAACGTCACGGTTGATGCGCTCCACAATTGCCGCAGGCATGCTTTTGGGGACAAAGATCCCGGCCCAGAGCTGCGGCAGGTACCCCGTGTAGCCCACGGCTTCCTGCATGGTCGGAACATCCGGCAGGCTCGCATAGCGATGCGTGCTGAGGGCGGCAAGCGGTACCATGGCCCCGGTAGCGAAATGCGACCTGAGAGAGGCCGGGTTGTTGACGATGAACTGCGTGTCGTTGCGCAGCAGGCTCAGGTTCGCTTCATTGACATTGTTGAAGTTCACCGAGGAGTACTGCAGGCCCACCTGCTGGTTCAAGATGGCATACGAGAGGTTGAAGACGGACGTGGGGCCAAGACCGGCCAGGAAAATCCCCTTGCCGTCCTTCTTGCTGAAGGCGACAAGCTCGCGCAGTGATCTCGCCTGCTTTGCGGTCTCGGAGTTGGTGGCGATGACGATCTGGTAATTCAGGACCTTGCGGACGGCAATGAGGTCAGTCAACGGATCAAAGCGCAGCCCTTTCTGCGTGTACTTGGGCAGGATGGAGCTCTGTGTTCCCAGCAGCAGCGTGTGCTCATCCCTTGCATTGACCACAAACTCCGTACCCAGCACACCGCCGGCGCCGGGCTTGTTGTCCACAATGACCGCCTGCTTCCAGCGCGCCTCCAGCTTGGGCGCCATGGCCCGCGCGAGGATGTCCCCGGAAGATCCCGGGCCGATGGCCAGCACGATCCTGACGGTCTTGTTGGGCCACTCCTGGGCCTGGGCGGTAGTGCTGGCCATGGCACCCACCAGGCCTGCTGCTGCAAGGGCCGCCGCCATCTTCAACGCAAAGCGGCGGGAGGAAGTGTTCTTGCTCATGTTCATGAATGTCTCCTTTTGTATATCAAATTGAAGCCCGGGCGTTCATGCCTGGCGATACATCGTCACGACGCAGGCGCCCCCCAGGCCGATGTTGTGCTGCAGGCCGATGCGTGCGCCTTGCACCTGCCTGTCACCCGCCTGGCCGCGCAAGTGCCAGACCAGTTCGGTGCACTGGGCCAGGCCGGTGGCGCCCAGCGGATGGCCCTTGGACATCAGCCCGCCGGACGGGTTGACGACAACCTTGCCGCCATAGGTGTTGTCGCCGTCGGCGATCAACTTCTCGGCGCCGCCCTCGGCGCACAGGCCCAGGCCTTCGTAGCTGATGACTTCATTGGGGGTGAAGCAGTCGTGCAGTTCCACCACGTCCACATCCCCGGGGCCGACGCCCGCCATCTCATAGACCTGCGCGGCGGCGCGTCGCGTCATGTCCGCGCCGACCAGGTTGATGAGGTCTTCCTTGCTGACGTCTGTGTCGGTGGTCATGGCCTGAGCCGCGATTTCGACAGCATTCGTGATGCCGTGCTTCGCGGCAAACGCCTCGCTGCACACGATCGCAGCCGCCGCACCACAGGTGGGCGGGCAGGCCATCAGCCGCGTGAGGTGCGGATACATCTGCGGCGCGCCCATCACTTCCTCCACCGTCAGCGGTTTGCTGAACAGCGAATAGGGATTGCGGACTGCATGGCTGCGCGTCTTGACCGCGACCTTTGCAAAGATGTCCGGGTTGGCGCCGTACCGGTTGATGTACTCGTAGCCCGCCGAACCGAAGGCCTTGATGGCGCGGGGCGCGTCCTGCGGCAGTTCGGGTGCCAGTTCCTTCTGGCGCTCGTAGATCCAGCCCACGGGCGAGGTCCGGTCGCCAAACGCGCTGGCCAGGGCACCCGGCTTCATCTCCTCAAAGCCGAATGCCAGCGCACATTCGACCACGCCGGCCTCCACCGCCTGGCGCGCCAGGAACAGGGCCGAAGAACCCGATGCGCAATAGTTGTTCAGATTGAAGACCGGGATACCCGTCATCCCCACGGAATACGCCACCCGCTGGCCACAGGTGCTGTCGCCATAGACGTAGCCGGCAAAGGCTTGCTGGACGTCCTTGTAGCTGATGCCCGCATCGTCCAGCGCGCCCTGGATGGCCCTGGCGCCCATGACCTCATAGGGCTCGTGAGCCCCGGGCTTGGCGAACTTCACCATGCTCACGCCAATGATTCTTGCTTTGTTACTCATGTGGTTTCCCTGCTGTGTCTGGTTGCGGCATCAGTGGATGAGGTGAAGGTCTGCTTCCTCGACGTCAAGGTCGATGCGCAGCACCGCCTGGCACATCGTCTTGCCAGTAAAGTCGATGCGCAGGCTGCGCGTTGCGCCACCGCCCAGCGAATTGCGCAGCACGAAGTTCATCGCATGCAGCGTGCGGACTTCATATCGGTCCACCCGGCCCTTGACCATGTCACCGAAGAACGTCCGGACCAGTTCGGCCGTCAGGTACTTCTGCAGCAACGGGTAGAAGCGTGCTTCCTTCGCGATGATGGCGATGTTGCTGATGTCGCCCTTGTCGCCCGAACGCGCATGCACAAGGTCTTTCAATTGAATCCTGGTGGACATTTCAAAGCTCCCGTATCTCGACGCTTTGCGTCACTTCCTCGCGCGCCAGCAGCGTGGGCCACAGCGCAAACACTTCGCGCGGCGCCGGCGTGTTCAACTGCCCGGTAGAGCCGATCGGGCCGGTGCCCATCAGCATGACGCACTCACGCGCAACCTTGGCGGCTTCACTGCGTTCGGCACATTTGGCGGCGACGCGGATGCGCACTTCATTGATGTCCTCATCAGGTTCGGGTGAAGCCGACCAGTGGCAGGAGTCCACGCCAATCATGTCGAAGCGCACCTCGTCGGCCTTGAGCTTGACCATCTCGAAGCGCTTTTTGATGATGTCGAACGAGCGGCGCGCCTTGGCCACTGCATCCGGCCAGGTCACCGACGATTCCACCTCGCCGATGAACCCGTCGGTATAGGCGATGCCGGCCTTGAGCGTGGCCGGCGCGGGCTTGCCCTTCGCGCCCCAGACTTTCACGCGATCCTTGGCAACCTCTTCCATCTCCACGTTGGTGAAATCGGTGATGACTTCAGGCATCAGGTAGTTGCCCGGGTCATGCACCTCGTAGAGCAGGTGCTCGGTGAGCGTGACCTGGTTGACCAGGCCGCCGGTGCCTGCGACCTTGGTGATGAACAGCTCACCTTTTTCATTGACCTCGGCAATCGGGTAGCCAATGTTCCAGGGCTCGGGCACTTCCTTCCACAGGCTGGTGATGCCGCCGGAACAGGCCGCGCCGCACTCGATCAAATGGCCTGCGGTGATGCCGGTGGCCAGCTTGTCCCACTCATCCCACTTCCAGCCGAACTCATGGACCAGCGGTGCCAGGATAGCCGCGTCGTCCGTCGCACGGTCGGAAATGATGATGTCGCAGCCCTGCTGTAGCGCCTCCACGTAGCCATAGGCGCCGGAGTAAACGTAGGAGCCGACGATGCGATCGCGCACCTTGCCCAGGTCGTCGTCACCGGTGTCCATGTTGGTGAACCTGACCCCCTTGTCCAGCAGCTCTTCGACCTTTGCCTGGATGTTGTTGGTGGTGACGATGCCGACCTTGAGTTTCGTGATGCCCAGTTCCCTGGCCGAATCCAGGATGGCATCCGCACAGGCTTGCGGGTTCGCGGCGCCAGCATTGGTCAATATCCTGATGCCCTTTTCCAGGCAGATCGGCAGGACGCCCCGGACCACGGCGCGAATGGCTGGCACAAAGCCGTGTGCGGGATTCTTCTTCTGCATTTTCTGCAGCAGCGGGATCGTAGGTTCGCCGAGAAAGTCGTAAGCGAGGTACTGCACATTGCCGTTCTTCGCGATCTCGATTGCGGGGTCGAGGTTGTCACCCCAGAAGCCGCTGCCTGCACCTATCCGGATGGTCTTCATGGTGCGCTCACGCCAGGGTCTTGGCGGTTGGCATGGACGAGGCCACCAGCGCATCCAGGTCTTCGCGCTTGCGCAGCATAAGCAGGCTCCACTCGCCCTGTTGCACGACATCCCCATCCTGGTTGAGCACCTGCATCAGGAACTTGATCACGCCGTACTTTTCATCCTTGACTTTCTTGCCGATGACGGTGGCCACGGCATACACCGTGTCGTTGATACACACAGGCTTGAGGAAGCGCATGTTGTCGATGCCGTAGTTGGCCTGGATGCCCAGGCCGAACTGGATCAGGCCGGTGGCTATCGAGTAGGTCAACGCCCCCTGCACCAGGCGTTTTGCAAACCGGGTCTTGGAGGAATACACGGTGTTGGAGTGGATGGCGATCCAGTTGCCCGTGAGCGCGCAGTAGTTCACCACGTCGGTTTCGGTAATGGTGCGTCCGCCGGAGCGGAACACAAACCCGTCCTCCAGCTCGTCGAAGGTCTGGTTGACCTGGTTGTTGATCAGATGGCTCATGTTTGTCTCTTTCGTCAGGCGTTGTCGATCGATGGGCCGCGCATCAGATGCGCATCGACTTGGCGATGATGGATTTCTGGATCTGCGAGGTGCCGCCACCGATCGTGCACTGGATGCTCTCGCGCAGGTAGCGCTCCATGTCGGCCTCGGGCAGGTTCGCATAGCCGCCGAGCACCTGCATGCCGGTCAATGCACACTGCTTCAGGGTCTCTGAGCCGAACAGCTTGGCCATGGACACTTCTCGGCTGCAGGGCTTGTGCTCGGACGCCATTTGCGCGGCCCGGTAGCACAGCAGGCGTGCAGCATCCACCTCGGTCTGACGGTCGGCCAGCATGTGCTTGAGCACCTGGAAATCCCACAGCTGCTTGCCGAACTGCAC
>JAZKHY010000044.1:0-41279 GCA_040385105.1 Pseudomonadota bacterium | reverse complement strand
AACACCCTGCCCCTGCGCGCGCGGCTGGCCAAGCAGCTGCTGCACCTGGTGCGCAGCTACGGCGTGCCCAGCCTGTCCGACGGGCAGGAGATGCGCATCAGCCTGCAACTCGCACAGGAAGAGCTGGCGCAGCTGCTGGGTGCCTCGCGCCAGCGCGTCAACCAGGAGCTCAAGGCCATGGAGCGCGAGAACGCCATCCGCATCGAGCCAGGCGGCCTGGTGGTGCGCGACCGCGATGCGCTCTTGAGAATCTCCGAATCCGACGCCTAGACACTGGAATACAGCAACCATGAGCGACTTTGACCACTTCGTCGGCACCCGCGCCGTTTCCGCCCAGCACGCCATTGATACCGGCGCGCTCACCGCCTGGCTTGAGAAAAACCTCGAAGGCTTTGCCGGCCCGCTGACGCTGGAGATGTTCAAGGGCGGCCAGTCCAACCCCACTTACAAGCTGGTGACGCCGGCGCGCAGCTATGTGATGCGCGCCAAGCCGGGACCGGTGGCCAAGCTGCTGCCCTCCGCCCATGCGGTGGAGCGCGAGTTTGCCGTCATGAGCGGGCTGCACGGCACGGGTGTACCGGTGCCGCAAATGCATTGCCTCTGCGAGGACGAGTCTGTCATCGGCCGGGCCTTCTACGTCATGGAATTCATGCAGGGCCGCGTGCTGTGGGACCAGGCCCTGCCCGGCATGGCCAATGAGGAGCGCGGCGCCATCTATGGCGAGATGAACCGCGTCATCGCCGCGCTGCACACCGTGAAGTACGCTGACAGGGGCCTGGCAGGTTATGGCAAGCCAGGCAACTACTTCGAGCGCCAGATCGGCCGCTGGAGCAAGCAGTATGTGGCCTCCATCACCCAACCCATCCCCGAGATGGACAAGCTCATCGAATGGCTGCCCGCGCACATTCCGGCCAGCGCACGCGACGAGGCCAAGACCAGCATCGTCCATGGCGACTTCCGGCTGGACAACCTGATGTTCCACCCCACCGAGCCTCGCGTGCTGGCCGTGCTGGACTGGGAGCTGTCCACGCTGGGCCACCCGCTGGCGGACTTCAGCTACCACTGCATGGCCTGGCACATCCCGCCGGGGTCGTTCCGCGGGATTGGCGGGCTGGATGTAGCTGCGCTTGGCATCCCGACAGAAGCGGAATACATCCGCATGTACTGCGAGCGCACGGGCCTTGCCACGCCGCAGGAACTCAAGGCCGACTGGAACTTCTACCTGGCCTACAACCTGTTCCGCCTGGCCGCCATCCTTCAGGGGATTGCCAAGCGCGTCGAGACGGGCACCGCCTCCAGCGCCCAGGCCGTCAGCTCGGCGGCGGGCGCACGGCCGCTGGCCGAAATGGGCTGGAAATTCGCGCAGCAGGCCTGAGCCCGGCCGCATCCGCACACCGAACCGCACAACACACGACCGAATTCAACCGGAGACCGCCCCATGGATTTTGACTACTCCCCCAAGACCAAAGAGCTTCAGGCACGACTGCTGAAGTTCATGGACGACTACATCTACCCGGCCGAGCAGGCCTACCACGACGAGATCGAAGCCAACACGGCGGCCGGCAAGCGCTGGACGCCGCTGCAAACCATCGAGAACCTCAAGCCCAAGGCCAGCGCCGCCGGCCTGTGGAACCTGTTCCTGCCGGTGGACAGCGCCAAGGCCTCGGGCTATGACGGCGCCGGCCTGACCAACCAGGAATATGCGCCGCTGGCCGAGATCATGGGCCGTGTGCCATGGGCGCCCGAGGTGTTCAACTGCTCGGCGCCCGACACCGGCAACATGGAAACCATCGCGCGCTATGGCTCCGACGAGAACAAGGCGCGCTGGCTCAGGCCGCTGCTTGAAGGCAAGATCCGCTCGGCCTTCGCCATGACCGAGCCGGAAGTGGCCTCCTCCGACGCCACCAACATCGCCACCCGCATCGAGCGCAAGGGCGACGAGTACATCATCAACGGCCGCAAGTGGTGGATCTCCGGCGGCGGCGACCCGCGCTGCGCCATCTACATCACCATGGGCAAGACCGACCCCGATGCGCCGCGCCATTCCCAGCAGAGCATGGTGCTGGTGCCCGCCGACACTCCCGGCGTGCGCGTGGTGCGCCCGCTGTCGGTCTTCGGCTACGACGACGCGCCGCACGGCCACATGGAGATGTACTTCGAGAATGTGCGGGTGCCCGTCTCCAATATCCTGCTCGGCGAAGGCCGCGGCTTCGAGATCGCGCAAGGCCGCCTTGGCCCCGGGCGCATCCACCACTGCATGCGGCTGATCGGCCTGGCCGAGCGCGCGCTGGAACTCATGTGCAAGCGCGCCTCTTCGCGCGTGGCATTCGGCAAGCCGGTGTCGGCCCAGACGGTGACGCAGGAGCGCATCGCCGAAGCCCGCTGCAAGATCGACATGGCCCGCCTGCTGACCCTGAAGGCCGCCTGGATGATGGACGTAGCGGGTAACAAGGTGGCCAAGACCGAGATCGCGATGATCAAGGTGGTGGCACCCAGCATGGCCTGCCAGGTGATCGACTGGGCGATGCAGGCCCACGGCGGCGGCGGCATGAGCGGCGACTTCCCCCTGGCCTACGCCTATGCCAACGCCCGGACCCTGCGCTTTGCCGACGGCCCGGACGAAGTCCACCGCAATTCCATCGCAAAACTCGAACTGGGCAAGTACTCAGCCAACCCGCGCGAGGTCGAAATGCCCATCACCCGGGGAAGCTGACGGAATTTTGAGTAGAAGATGTGTAAATACGGGGGAGCCGTGGAACCGGCTTCGCCGGGCCACTGGCTCCGCCCCCAGTGGGGGGAGCGGCCGAAGGCCGGACGGGGGGCGTCCTATATCGCAATGTCTGACAGGCCGCCCATCGCCGACTCGCAGGCAGTGGTGAAGATGGTCGCCGCATGCTGCAGCGTCGGCATGTCGGCCGGGGTGTATTCCATCCGCAGGTAGGCCTTGCCGCGCAGCAGCATCAGCATGAATGGCACCTCGGCACTGGGGCCGGGCTCGGGCCAGCTCATCAGCAGGTCGGCAAGGATGGGGTCCACCCAGCCGAGCGCATGCTCGCGCTGGTCGGTCAGGATGGAATAACGGTCCCAGAACGCCAGCGGCAGGCTGTCCCAGCCGACTTCGTCGTACATGGCAAGCCAGCGCATCTCTTCCGGCAGGTTCGGGTCGGCCGTGGTTTGCAGGGAATCGGTGTAGAGGGCGTAGGCTTTTTTCTCGAGCGCCTGCTTGAGCGGCCGGTTCATGACCAGGACCGAGATGTCTTCATCGACACCCAGCTCGCAACGGCCGCGCAACTCCTCGCCGCGGATGAAATTGCGCGACGGCTTGCCGCGCTCCATGCGCCAGGTCTTGTTGCCGACCTTGCCGTCCAGCGCGAACGCATTGCCCTGGCCCGAAAACGCAAAGCCCTGCGTCCCCGCCCATTCGGACACCTGGCTCTGCGGCATCTGCGAATTCATCGCTGCAGCGTCAGGTTCCTTGTCTTTGGCAAATGCCTTCTTGAAGCGCTCAAACATGGATCGTTCAATTCCCCTAAAGTGCCATTATTGAAGCAAAACACGCAAAAGAGGTACCCCCATGATCGAGGTTTTTTCGTGGCCAACGCCAAATGGTCATAAAGTTCACATCATGCTGGAGGAACTCGGCCTGGCCTGGAAGGCCATTCCTGTGAATATTGGCACAGGTGACCAGTTCAAGCCCGAGTTCCTCAAGATCAGCCCCAACAACAAGATCCCGGCGCTGGTGGACCCTGACGGGCCGGACGGCAAACCCATCTCCATCTTCGAGTCCGGCGCCATCCTGGTGTACCTGGCCGGCAAGACCGGCAAGCTCATGCCCAAATCCGATCGCGAGAAATACGAAGTCCTTGAATGGCTGATGTTCCAGATGGGCGGCGTCGGCCCGATGCTCGGCCAGAACCACCACTTCCGCCAGTACGCGCCCGAGAAACTGCCCTATGCCATCGACCGCTACACCAACGAAGCCCGGCGGCTCTACGGCGTGATCGACCGGCGGCTTGCCGTGAGCCCCTGGCTGGGCGGCAAGGACTACAGCATTGCCGACATCGCCACCTTCCCCTGGCTGCGCAACTGGCAGAACCAGGGCATCGTGCTGGATGACTACCCGCACCTGAAGAAATGGTTCGAAGCGATTGCTGCACGGCCGGCCGTGCAGCGCGGCGTGAAAATGCTGGCCGACCTGCGCAAGCCCATCACCGACGACAAGTCGCGCGAGGTACTGTTTGGCAAGACGCAGTACGAAAAGCGCTGACGAAAAGCATCCAGGCCCGGTAAAGGCCATGCCGCGCAGGTAGAATGCAGGCTCGTCGGGGCGTAGCGCAGCCTGGTAGCGCATCTGGTTTGGGACCAGAGGGTCGAAGGTTCGAATCCTTTCGCCCCGACCAGGAAATATAAAAAGGCTCACGGTGTGGGCCTTTTTTCCGTCTGTACTCCATACCTGCCCGTAGCTCAGTTGGATAGAGCACCAGCCTTCTAAGCTGGTTGTCACAGGTTCGATTCCTGTCGGGCAGGCCAGGATTTCTTCCGGGCTCACATGTTGCATCCTGATCGCCGGCTTTTCCTCCAGACAGGTGCTGCCAGCCTGGTCAGCCTGCTGGGCGCCTGCCGGGCGCTGCCCCAAACGGCCCATGCGGCCTGGCCCGGCTTCACCAGTGTCGCCGCCAACCTGCGCGATGAGGTTACCGTCCCCCAGGGCTACACCTTCAGCATCCTCTACAAATGGGGCGACCCGGCCGGCATCGCCGACGCCCTGCCCACCTTCCGGCCCGACGCCTCCAACACCGCGCAGGAGCAGGCGGTGCAGGCCGGCATGCACCATGACGGCATGCACTTCTTCCCGCTGGGCAATGGCGGCAACCGGGGCCTGCTGGTGATGAACCACGAATACACCGACGAAGGCCTGCTGCACAGGGACGGCGTGCGCGAGTGGACGCTGGAGAAGGTGCGCAAGTCGCAGCACGCCATGGGTGTTTCCGTCATCGAAGTCGCGCTCGGGCCACAGGGCTGGCAGCAGGTGCTGCCTTCCAGGTATGCCCGGCGCATCCATGGCAGCACCGCCATGCGCATCAGCGGCCCGGCGGCCGGCCACGCCGCCATGCGCACCGCGGCCAACCCGGAGGGCGATGAAGTCCTGGGCACCTTCGCCAACTGCGCGATGGGCGTCACGCCCTGGGGCACCTACCTCACCTGCGAGGAAAACTTCCAGGGCTACTTCGGCGGCCCCAGGGATGCCGGGTTCAAGCCGGATGCAGCGCAGCAGCGGTACGGCACTGCGGCAGGCGCGCAATGGGTTGAATGGTGGAGGTTTGACGAACGCTTCGACCTGACCCGGCACCCCAATGAGGCCAACCGCTTCGGCTGGGTCGTGGAGATCGACCCGATGGACCCGGCCTCCACGCCCGTCAAGCGCACCGCCCTCGGCCGCAAGCGCCAGGAAAGCGCCACCTGCCACCTCACGCGCGATGGCCGCGTGGCTGTGTACATGGGCGACGACGGGCGGTTCGAATACATCTACAAATTCGTGAGCCAGGGCAAGGTGCAGCCCGGCGGCTACGCTGCCAATCGCGACATCCTCGACCATGGCACGCTGTACGCCGCACGCTTTGACGCAGGCGGCCGTGGGACCTGGCTGGAGCTCACGCAGGGCCTGCCCGGCCTCACGGCCGGACACGGCTTTGCCACGCAGGCCGACGTGGCCATCCGCTCACGCATGGCCGCCGACGCCGTGGGCGCCACCAAGATGGACCGCCCCGAGTGGATTGCGGTGCATCCGCAGACCGGCGAAGTCTTCGTCACCCTGACCAACAACACCCAGCGCGGCGAACCCGGGCGCCCCGCCCCGGACGCCGCCAACCCGCGCGAGCGCAATGCCTTCGGCCACATCATCCGCTGGCAGGAAGACGCCGGCGATGCAGCTGCAACCGGCTTCGCCTGGAGCCAGTTCGCCCTGGCCGGCGACCCGGCAGTGGCAGGCGCAGGCACGCGCTACCCGCAGCAGGACGCCGACATTTTCGGCGCGCCGGACGGCCTGCACTTTGACAGCGGCGGCCTGCTGTGGATCCAGACCGACATGTCGGGCCAGTTCATCGGCAAGCCTCCGTATGCGGGCCTGGGCAACAACGCCATGCTCTGCGCAAACGTGTCCACCGGCCTGATCAGGCGCTTCCTGACCGGCCCGCCCGGCTGCGAGATCACCGGCTGCGTGGTGGCGCCGGACCGCCGAACGCTGTTCGTGAACATCCAGCATCCCGGCGAAACCCGCGATGATGGCGATGCACCGCCCGCCAGCGCCTGGCCAGACGGCAAGGCGCCCGGCGATGCGCGTCCGCGTTCGGCGACACTGGTGGTGCGCCGCCATGACGGAGGAATTGTCGGAACATGAAAACCCTGTCACGCCTTGCCGCCCTGCTCCTTGCATCACACGCAGGCATGGCGCACCTACCTGCCATGGCGCAGGCGGCGCCGGCGCAGGCGGCGCCGGCCCAGCCGGTGAACCCGATCTGGGCCGGCGAATGGCGCGTGGTGGATTCCAACCTGCCCCCGGCCGACCGCAGCCTCACCACAAGACGCAACGCCGCCACTTTTCAGGTCACGGCCACCATGGCCGGCGCGGAATGCGCTGCCGGCTACGACGGCCTGGTTCAGGCCGCGGACATCGTCAGCCGCATCGAGGAGCGCGCGAGCTGGCAGCTCAAGGCAGAAAACTGGCCGGCCGGCACCGACCCGGCGCAGCTGGTGGGCCTGAAAAAGGAATTCGACCAGGCGCTGCGCCTGGCCCGCAGCCTGCCGCCCGACGCCTACCGCCGCGTACGCTTCAGCTGCCCCGGCGCGGAGGCGAAGGACGACCGCTTCTACCTGCTCAATGAGGGCCGCCGCCTGTTCGAGTTCCGCTTTCCCGAGAACGGCCTGGGCCTGCGGGTGACGTTGTTCGAGCGCGTTCGCTGAAGGTTTGCGGCAGAATTTGCCGCACGACGAAGGAGACTCACATGGCCGTGACAATCATCCAGCTGGGCACACCCCGCGCATCCGGCGAAGGCTTGCGCATCGGCACCGTCCGCAGGCCGCCCCGCGGCGTACCCAAGGCCGAATTCGCGTCGCAGAACTGGTATGACGTGTGGTACCCGAACCTCGCGCCGTCCGTTGAAACCATGAAGGCGGGCCAGGAAGCCGCAACCGACAAGGACTGGGCCTCGTTCAAGAAGAAATACCGTTCGGAAATGGCTGAAGCTGAGCCCAGCCGCAGTCTTGACCTGCTCGCCGCGCTGTCAAAGACCGCCAGCTTTTCAATGGGCTGCTATTGCGAAAACGAGGCCCGTTGCCACCGCTCGGTGCTGAGGGAACTGCTGGCCGAGCGGGGCGCGAACATCACAGTTTGACGTACTCGTATTCCACCGCGTTGGCATTGATGCCGCGGTCAGGTGGCGCGATCCAGCCGGCCATCTTGCCCGGCTCGGTCACGCGCTGCATCAGGCTCTTGATGTAAGCCTTGTCTTCGTCGCTTGGCAGCCAGCCGGCCTTCTTCGCGTCGAACTCGGCCTGGGTGATCGGGTTGCCTTGCGGGTCCGTCGGCACGTTGGCCCAGACGCCCACTTCGCGGCGGAAGCGCGTGGAAGGCAGCGTCAGTTCAAAGGCCACACCGGCGCGCTTGATGGCCATGTTCCAGCGGGTCACGCCAACGTTGCAGTCCTTGACGTATTCCAGGCGCGTGATCTCGTTCATGCCGTTGCGCGTCGAGATGGTTTCGCTCTTCATGCCGCCTTTTCCATCCGGCACCTGGATGGTCATCTCGGTCTCGGCTTCCACATGGTCGGCAAATTTGGCCTCATCCGGGCGGCCCTTGATGCCGTTGCTGAAGTAGTTGGCGGCGTTGCTGGACGATTCGGAGCCAAACAGGTCGAGCGAGCTGGTGAACCAGAAGTTCATGAAGCGCTGGATGGTCGGCAGGTCCACCACGCCGGCCTTGCGCAATGTGGCCACGTCGTCGGTGTCCAGTTCCTTCATCACTTCCAGCGTGCGCTTGATGACGCGGCCCACGCCCGTCTCGCCGACGAACATGTGGTGCGCCTCTTCGGTCAGCATGAAGCGCGTGGTGCGGGCCAGCGGGTCGAACGCGCTTTCGGCAAACGACTTGAGCTGGAACTTGCCGTCACGGTCGGTGAAGTAGGTGAACATGAAGAAGCTCAGCCAGTTGTCCATCGGCTCATTGAAGGTGCCGAGGATGCGCGGCTTGTCGGCATCGCCGCTGTGGCGCATGAGGAGTTCTTCAGCTTCCTCGCGGCCATCGCGGCCGAAGTGGGCGTGCAGCAGGTAAACCATGGCCCAGAGATGGCGGCCCTCCTCCACATTCACCTGGAACAGGTTGCGCAGGTCATAGAGCGACGGTGCGGTATGGCCCAGCAGGCGCTGCTGCTCGACGGACGCGGGCTCGGTGTCGCCCTGGGTGACGATCAGGCGGCGGAAGGTGCTGCGGTATTCGCCGGGCACATCCTGCCAGACGTCTTCGCCCATGTGGTCGCCAAAGCCGATCTTGCGGCCCTCTTCCTTGTCGGCCAGGAAAATGCCCCAGCGGTAGTCGGGCATCGGCGTGTAGCCGTAGCTGGCCCAGCCGGAAGCATCCACGCCGACGGCGGTGCGCAGGTAGACCTCCTTGGCCTTGAAGTCGCTCGGGCCCATTTCGTCCCACCAGTTCAGGAATGCGGGCTGCCAGTGTTCCAGCGCGCGCTGCAGCTGGCGGTTCTCGCCGAGGTGGACGTTGTTGGGGATCAGGGCTTGCAGGTCGATGTTGCTCATGATATTTCCTTAGACTCGTTTCCAGTCGAACTTTGCTTTCTTGCCGGTGCCGAACAGCTTCAAAGCCCCGTCCTCCCCGACCGCATTCGGCCGGATGAAAATCCAGTTCTGCCAGGCCGACAGGCGGCCGAAGATGCGCGTTTCCATCGTCTCCTTGCCTGGGAAGCGCAGCGAGGCTTCCAGGCCGGTCATGGCGTCTGGCGACAGTGAGGCACGCTCCTCCAACATGATGCGGATCTCGTCCTCCCAGTCGATGTCGTCGGGCGTCAGCGTCACCAGGCCCAGTGCGAGTGCCTGGTCGGCACGCAGCTGGCTGTCCTGCAGGCCCTGCAGCTGCGCAACCGTCCCGGCGTCTTCATTGAACCGGGTTTGCAGGCGCGTCAGGCTGTTGACCATCGGGTAGCGGCCGAAGTTGGCGGCGTTCAGCTGCAGCGAAGGCGCGGCATCGGGCGAGTCCGGCAGGTCCAGCATGTAGATGCGGTCGCAGGCCAGCGCCAGTTCATACAGCGTGCCGGCAAAGCAGGAACCCTCGTCCACCAGGGCGATCAGCGAGCGGCTGGTCACGTCGATGCGCGCCAGCGTGCGGCGCAGCGCGCCGATGGTCTCGCGCACCAGCCAGTGCGACTTGTTGGCTTCCAGCACAGCGTCGGCCTGCATCACCAGGTTGGCATCGCCGCGGGTCTTGAAGACCCAAGTGCCGACTTCCAGGTCGTTGGTGCGCAGGTTGAGGATGGCGTCGTCCAGCTCGCGCTGGAACTGCAGCGGCCACCACTTGACGCCTGCCGCCTCGATGGCGGCCGGTGTGGATTCCACGGCGGCCGAAGGCGCCTTGACGGTGATGGTGGCAATGCGCGCCGCGCGGTCCACCTGCACATCGACCACGCCGTAGTGGTAACCCTTGTCGTCAATGGTTGCGCCCAGCGGCGTCAGCTCGATGCCCTTGTCCGGGCCGTTGCGGCCGGACTGGCCACGCAGCATGGCAATCTCAGAATCGACCAGAGCCGTGAACTGCTGCGGCTTGGCATGGTCGTCAATCAGCTTCCAGTCACGGGCGCGGTCGGCACGCACGCCTTCGCTGGTGGTGCAGAAAATGTCGGCCAGGTCGCGGCGCACCTTGCGCTTGTCAGTCACACGCGTGAGGCCGCCGGTGCCGGGCAGCACGCCCAGCAGCGGCACTTCAGGCAGGCTCACGGTGGAGGAACGGTCGTCCACCATGACGATGCGGTCGCAAGCCAGGGCCAGCTCGTATCCGCCGCCGGCACAGGCGCCCGTTACCGCGGCAATGGCCTTCAGGCCGTCATGGCGCGATGAGTCTTCCAGGCCATTGCGGGTTTCATTGGTGAACTTGCAGAAGTTGACCTTCCATGCGTGCGTCGAGACACCCAGCATGTAGATGTTGGCGCCGGAGCACCAGATCTTTTCCTTGCCCGACTCAAACACCACCACCTTGACAGCAGGGTGCTCGAAGCGGATGCGGTTGACGGCGTCGTGCAGTTCGATGTCCACGCCAAGGTCGTAGCTGTTGAGCTTGAGCTTGTAGCCGGGCTTGATGCCGCCGTCTTCATTGATGTCCAGCTTCAGGCGGGCAACGTCGCCCTCCACACTGAGCGTCCAGTGCTGGTAGCGCGTCGGGTGGGTGGCAAAGCTCACCATCTCGCGGTCGCCCTGCTTGAACATCAGGGGTTCGGTCATTGCGTTCATTGGTCTGTCTCCTTGGGGTCACAAGTGCGGGCGTGGGTACGGGAACGGCGCGTTCCATGTCTTTCAGTGACTGTTTCACGTTACGGGCCGAGGTGTCGACGACGGCGTCGGCCCGCGCATAGAGGGATTCGCGGCTGGACAGGATGCGGCGGATGTCCTCCATTGCCTCGCCTGTTGCTCCCCGCGTCGTGTCAAAAGGCCGCATGTCGCCCTGGGCAACGACGCGGCTCATGTGCTCTTCCGGGCTGGCCTTCACCCAGACACAATAGAAGCGGCTTTGCAGCAAGTCAAAGGTCTCGCGTTCGCTGACGATGCTTCCGCCGGTCGTCATCACGACACCGCCCGCATGGTCTTCGGCAATGCGGAAGAGCGCGCGGCGCTCATAGCGCCGGTAGCCGGCCTGGCCGTGCAGCAGCAGGATCTCATTCATGCTGGTGCCGGCCTCGCGCTCGATCTCGCGGTCCAGCTCGACAAAGGGCACGCCCCGCGCCGCGGCAAGCTGCGCACCAAGCGTGGACTTGCCGGCGCCGCGCAGCCCGATGAGCGCAATGCGCTGCTCGCGGCCCTTGGCATCTCCCAGGCCAAAGGTGCCGGCCAGCAAGGCGTAAGCCTGGTCAAGCTGCATGTCGTCCAGCCGGGCCAGCAGGCCCTGAGTACGCGCGAGCGCGGGGCGCGGCGCATCCTGCAGCAGCTCAAGAATCGAGATGTTCAGCGCCCGGGCTGCAGCTTCCAGCGAATTGATGGAGACATTGCCCTTGCCGCTTTCCACGTCGGCCAGGAACCGCTCGCTCAGGCCCGAGTCTGCGGCCAGCTGCTTGCGTGTCATGCCGCGCCGTGCGCGCCAAGCCCGGACCCGCGCGCCCAGCTCGCTGAGCGTGGCCCTGGCATCCTGGTCAGACATGATTTGCATGATGGCGTCGTGGTTTGAAAAGATGTTTGCGCTGGATCAATGTCTTGCAGTATACTTCCTGTCAATCAATCGTCAAGCAGTTTATTGCACTTTGCTTTGGAGACCCGGGCCATGAAACTGAAGATTCTCGTAGGCACCATGACCAGCACCGCTGACTATGTGGCGCAAGCCATCCAGATGGATTGCGCCGACCTGGTGGAAGACATCGAGGTGCAGCTGATGGATGGCCTGGACATCAGCGCGTTTGACGAAGATGCACTTTATCTCATTTGCACCTCCACCTACGGATCGGGTGATGTGCCGGACAACGCGCGGGCCCTGTATGACTCGCTCGATACCTCGCCCAGGTTCCTCGGCCATGTGCGCTACGGCGTGATCGCCCTGGGCGACAGCACCTATATGCAGACCTTCTGCTTTGGCGGCAAGAAGTTTGACGAACGCCTGAGCGGCCTGGGCGCGCAGCGCATCGGCGAGGTGTGGTGCCACAACGCCAGTGCCGGCACGATGCCCGAGACCGAAGGCACGGCCTGGTGCCGTGAATGGCTGGCACAGGCACTCGTGACCTGACGCATTCCCCAAGCCTCAGCGTCCCCACACAAAAACAAGAGAGCGAGAGAGACAAGGAAATGAACCTGAGCCGAGCCGACCACGCCGCAAGCCCCCCGCGCATTGATATTCCGCGCGACTACAACGCAGCGCATGACCTGCTGGAGCGCAATGCGGCACGCGGCAGCAAGACGGCCTTCATTGACGCCACGACCGGTGCGAGCCTGAGCTACGCGGAACTCGCGGAGCAGTCCCGCCGCTTTGCCTCCGCGCTGCGCACCCGGGGCTTTGCGCCCGAAAGCCGGGTGATGCTCTGCATGCTGGACACGCTGGAGTGGCCTGTGGTGTTCCTCGGCTGCATCCTGGCCGGTGTGGTGCCGGTCGCGGCCAACACGCTGCTCACCACGAAAGACTTCGACTACATGTTGCGCGATTCACGCGCGCAGGGGCTCATCGTGTCAAAGCCGCTGCTGGCGGCGTTTGACTCGCTGCTGGGTCATATCCCCAGCCTCAAGACCGTGATCGTCGCAGGAACCGATGATGCCGCGCCTCACCTCAGCGTGGCCGGAATGGTGCAGTCCGCCACGGCGGACGGCCAGGTGACCGGCACCTGCGCCGACGATGCCTGCTTCTGGCTCTATTCGAGCGGCTCCACCGGCGCACCCAAGGGCACGGTGCACCTGCACAGCCACCTGATCCTCACGGCCGAGCTCTATGCCCGCGCAGTGCTGGGCATCAAGGAGGCGGACGTTGTGTACTCCGCCGCCAAGCTGTTTTTTGCCTATGGCCTGGGCAACGGCCTGACCTTCCCGATGAGCGTCGGCGCCACGGCAGTGCTGCTGCCCTCGAGGCCCACGCCGGCCGACGTGTTCGGCATCCTGAAGAAGTTTCAGCCCACCATCTTCTACGGCGTGCCCACGCTGTATGCCGCCCTGCTGGCAGATGCGGCAAGACCGGCCAGGAGTGAAATCAGGCTGCGCGTCTGCACCAGCGCCGGCGAGGCGCTGCCCGCAGAGATCGGCCGCAAATGGACAGCCGAGTACGGCTGCGAAATCCTCGATGGCATCGGCTCGACAGAAATGCTGCACATCTTCCTGTCCAACCGCCCCGGCGAAGTGCGCTACGGCACCACAGGCAAGGCCGTGCCGGGTTACAGCCTCAAGATCGTGGCCGACGATGGCAGCGAGTGCGGGGACGGCGAGATCGGCGAGTTGCAGATCAGCGGCCCCACCTCGGCCATCATGTACTGGAACAACCGGGCCAAGACCAAGTCCACCTTTGCCGGTGAATGGACGCGCAGCGGCGACAAGTACACCCGCGACGCCGACGGCTACTACACCTACAGCGGCCGCACCGACGACATGCTCAAGGTCGGCGGCATCTATGTGTCGCCCTTCGAGGTCGAGGCCTCGCTCATGACCCATGCCGCCGTGCTGGAAGCCGCCGTCATCGGCGTGGCCGACACCGACGGCCTGATCAAACCCAAGGCTTATGTGGTCTTCAAGTCGGGCCAGTCCGCCACGGCCGACGAACTCAAGGCCCATGTGAAGAACCAGCTCGCACCCTACAAGTACCCGCGCTGGATCGAGGTCGTCACCGAGTTGCCCAAGACCGCTACAGGCAAAATCCAGCGTTTCAGGCTGCGCAGCGCCAATTGATGAATGACTTGGGGTATTCCAAGCTTCACAATACTTGCAACATGGGTTAAATTACTTTAAGCCTAAACAAAAGGAGTTCCTTCATGACCACCCGCCGTCTCGTCCTCACCCGTACCGCTTCCGTCATTGGCGCGGCCTCCACCGGCCTGCTGCTGCCCGAGATTGCGCGTGCGCAGTCCGGCAAGGTACGCGTCGGCCTGATGCTGCCGTACACCGGCACCTTCGCCCAGCTGGGTGTGGCCATCGAGAACGGCGTGCGCATGGCCATCGACGAAAAGGGCGGCAAGCTCGGCGGCCGCGAGATCGAATGGTTCAAGGTGGACGACGAGTCCGAGCCGTCCAAGGGCGTGGAGAACGCCTCCAAGCTGGTGCAGCGCGACAAGGTGGACGTGCTCATCGGCACCGTGCACTCGGGCGTGCAGATGGGCATCCAGCGCGTGGTGCGCGAGAGCGGCACGCTGTGCCTGATCCCCAATGCCGGCGTGCATGCCGCCACGCGCGCCCTGTGCGCGCCCAATGTGTTCCGCACCAGCTTCAGCAATTCGCAGCCCACGCGCGCGCTTGGCCAGGCCATGGTGGCCAAGGGCCACAAGAAGGCCGTCTGGATCACCTGGAAGTACGCAGCCGGCGACGAAGCCTTTGAAGGCTTCAAGGAAAGCTACACCGCTGCCGGCGGCACCATCGTCAAGGAACTGGGCCTGCCCTTCCCCAACGTCGAGTTCCAGGCGCTGCTGACCGAAATCGCCGCGCTCAAGCCCGACGCAGTCGCCTGCTTCTTTGCCGGCGGCGGCGCAGCCAAGTTCATCCGCGACTACGCGGCTGCAGGCCTGAAGGGCCGCATCCCGCTGTACGGCTCCGGCTTCCTGACTGAAGGCGTGCTGGACGCCGCCGGCCCTGCTGCCGACGGCATCGTCACCACCATGCACTACAGCGACTCGCTGGACACGCCGCGCAACAAGCAGTTCCGCACCGCCTATGCAACCCGCTTCAAGCTGCAGCCCGACGTGTACGCTGTGCAGGGCTATGACACCGGCCTGCTGCTCGCGCAGGGCGCCGCAGCCGTCAAGGGCGACCTGAGCAAAAAGGCCGCCCTCTACAAGTCCATGGAAACAGCCACGATCGACAGCCCGCGCGGCAAGTGGAAGATGAGCCCGTCGCACAACCCCATTCAGGACATGTACCTGCGCGTGGTCGAGAACAAGGAAAACAAGGTCATCGGCGTCGCCGCGAAGCAACTGGCCGACAGCGGTGCCGGCTGCAAGATGGCCTGATCGCGCATCGCGCAACGGGCGGGAGGATTTTCCTCCCGCTTTTTTTTGAACACGGCCCGGTACTGGCCCCCACGATGGCACCAATTTTGCGTTTCGCTTCCTGATGGATCTCGCCAACTTCCTCATCCAGCTGCTCAACAGTGTGCAATACGGCCTGCTGCTGTTCATGCTGGCAGCCGGGCTGACGCTGATCTTCGGCATCATGGGCGTCGTCAACCTCGCCCATGGCAGCTTCTACATGCTGGGCGCCTACCTGGCGTATTCGCTCAGCGGCCTGTTCGGCAGCCTCACCTTGGCCATCCTCGGCGGCGCGGTGCTGTCGGTGGCTTTTGGCCTGGCGCTGGAGTGGCTGCTGTTCCGCCACTTCTACCATCGCGACCACCTGGACCAGGTGCTGCTGACCTTCGGGCTGATCTACATCTTTGAAGAGATGCGCTCCATCCTGTGGGGCGACGACGTGCATGGTGTGCCTGTCCCCGAACTGTTGAGCGCGTCCATCCCGCTGACCGACAACCTCTCCTACCCGGTGTACCGCCTGTTCATGTCCGGCGTCTGCATCGTCCTGGCCATCGGCCTGTACCTGCTCATTTCAAAGACCCGGCTGGGCATGAAGATCCGCGCGGGCGCGTTCAACCGCGACATGGCCGAATCGCTGGGCATCAACATCAAGCTGATTCACGCCGTCGTGTTCGCCCTGGGCGTGGGCCTGGCCACGGTGGCCGGCATGATCGCCGCGCCGGTCTCGAGCGTCTACCCCAACATGGGCTCGCAGGTGCTCATCATGTGCTTCGTGGTGGTGGTGATCGGCGGCATCGGTTCGGTGCGCGGCGCCCTGATCTCGGCCATTTTGGTCGGGCTGGTGGACACCTTCGGCAAGGTGCTGCTGCCCTCGGTGGCCGGCATGCTCGTCTATATGCTCATGGCCGCAGTGCTGCTGTGGAAGCCTGAAGGGCTGTTCAAGCAATGAGCACTAACAAAGCCAACCTCGAGGCCCTGCCGCGCAGCGTGCAGGTCGTCATGGTGCTGGGCCTGGTCGCGCTGGCCGCGTTCCCCTTTGTCGGCACCGACTTCTACATCCAGATGGTCACGCGCATGATGATCATGGCCATCTTCGCGATGAGCCTGGACCTGCTGCAGGGCGTGACCGGGCTGGTGTCGCTGGGCCATGCGGCGTACTTCGGCCTGGCTGGCTACGCGCTGGCCTTCCTCACGCCGCAGGGCGAGCCCGTGAGCCTGTGGTGGACGCTGCCGGTGGCGGTGCTGGCCTCGGCCCTGGCCGCGCTCATCATCGGGTTTTTTGTGGTGCGCACCCACGGCATCTATTTCATCATGGTGACCATGGCCTTCGCGCAGATGGTCTTCTTCCTGTTCTTCGACAACAAGGTCCTGGGCGGCTCCGACGGCCTCTACGTCAACTTCAAGCCGACCGCCGAGGCCTTCGGCATCACGCTGTTTGACCTGGAGAAAAAAGCCACGCTGTTCTATTTCACGCTGGCCGTCCTGCTGGCGGTGTACTTCTTTCTGCGCCGGCTGCTTTGGAGCCCGTTCGGCCGTGCGCTGGCGGGCATCCGCGTGAACGAGCACCGCATGCGCGCCATGGGCTTCGGCACCTTCGGGCACAAGCTCTCGGCCTTCACCCTGGCCGGCGCGCTGGCGGGCCTGGCCGGCTACCTGTGGGGCGTGCAGACGGGCTACATCAACCCCGAGCTCATGGGCTTCCACATGAGCGCGCACGCCATCATGATGGTCATCCTCGGCGGCATGGGCAACTTCGCGGGCGCCATTGTCGGCGCGTTCGCGTTTGACTACCTGCTCCATGTGTTCAAGGACCTGCCCACCATCGGCAAGGTCAACCTGGGCAAGCACTGGCAGCTGTCCATGGGCATCTTCATCGTGCTGGTCGTGACCTTCGCACCCCGCGGCCTGCTGGGCCTGGTCGCGCGCATCCGCGGCAAGGAGAAGGCGGATGAATGAAGTCCTGCTCTCCGCCAGGGGCCTGACCAAGCGCTTCGGCGGTCTCGCCGCCGTCAACGACGTATCGGTAGACCTGTGGCGCAGCCGCATCCATGCGGTGATCGGCCCCAACGGCGCGGGCAAGTCCACGCTGACCAACCTGCTGTCGGGCGACATCCTGCCCACCGCCGGTGCGGTCACGCTCGGCAGCGCGGACGTCACCGGCTGGGCGCCCGAAAAAATCTCGCGCCAGCGGCTGGGCCGCAGCTACCAGAAGACCAATATCTTTGCGCCCTTCAGCGTCTGGGACAACGTGCGCCTGGCCGCCCAGTCGCGCCGCGCGCAGCAGCCCTGGAACCCGGCGCGCTGGCTCACGCTGGCGAAGAACTTCACCGCAGCCAACGAGCGCGCCGAAAAAGCCCTGGAGCTTGCCGGGCTGCAGGCCCGCCGCAGCGCCATTGCCGGCACCATCAGCCACGGCGAGCAGCGCCAGCTTGAGATTGCCATGACGCTGGCCACCGAGCCCGAGGTCGTGCTGCTGGACGAGCCGCTGGCCGGCATGGGCGTGGCCGAGGCCGAGCGCATGGTCGAACTGCTGCTGAAGATCAAGCCCGACCACGCCATCATGCTGGTGGAGCACGACATGGACGCCGTCTTTGCGCTGGCCGACCACCTGACGGTGATGGTCAACGGGCAGGTGATCGCCAGCGGCGCACCTGCGGATGTGCGCGCCGATGCCAACGTGCAATCAGCATATCTGGGTGAGGAACACTGACATGGGCACGAGTCAAATGCTCATCGACGCCAAAGGCATCAACACCTACTACGGCGCCAGCCACATCCTGCGCGGCATCGACTTTGCCGTGGCACGCGGCGAGACCATCGGCCTGATGGGCCGCAACGGCATGGGCAAGAGCACGCTGCTCAAAAGCATCATGGGCCTGGTCAAGCCGCGCGCGGGCACGGTGCAGGTGATGGGCCGTGACATGACCGGCCGCGCACCCTATGAGATCGCACAACTTGGCGTTGCCTATGTGCCCGAAGGCCGCGGCATCTTCGGCAACCTGAGCGTTGTCGAGAACCTCAAGATGGCCGCCCGCCCTGGCACGCGCGGGCAGAAAGACTGGACCTATGAGCGCGTGCTGGAGACCTTCCCGCGCCTGAAAGAGCGCCTGGGCCACGGCGGCCAGCAGCTGTCCGGTGGAGAACAGCAGATGCTGACCATCGGCCGCGCGCTCATGACCAACCCCGATGTGCTCATCCTCGACGAAGCCACCGAAGGCCTGGCGCCGCTGATCGCCCGCGAGATCTGGCGCATCTGCGGCCTGATCCGCGAAACCGGCATCAGCTCGGTCATCGTCGACAAGAACTGGAAGCACGTCACCCGGATCACCGACCGCAACATCATCCTGGTCAAGGGCCAGGTGGTGTTTGCCGGCACATCGCAGGCACTGCTGGAGCAGCCGCAGTTGCTGGAGCAGTACCTGGGCGTGTAGGCTCGCCCCGGGATTTCCCGCCGGTTTCATTTGCCCCGCTGGCGCAGTTCGGCCGGCACAGCCGTCCCCCGGGGCCGCGCAAAGCTGTCTGCGCGCCCCACCCTGGGCCCCTATGCGTTCGTCTAGTTCCCCTTGGTGCACCTGTGTACTTCAATGAATTACCTGACACCACCGCAAGAGGACGACCATGGACGACGCAAACCAGAACGACGCCGGGGGCATTCCCGCCCACATGCAGCCGCCAGAGGCCTTCACCGCCGCAGTCGAGGAGTTCGCAGCGCACCTGGGCCTCGACGCGCAGAAGCTGGTCCAGGGCCATCGTTTCGAGTGCAACGGCGTGGGCTTCTCCCTCAACCACTTCGGCCAGCTTGACCCGCACGCCGCCACGGTATTCATGGACATGGGCCAAGTGGCCAAAGGCTCGGAGGCCGTTGTTTTCCGCGGCCTGCTGGAGCGCAATGCCCTGAGCGTTGCCAGCCGGGACGGCTATTACGGCGTCCTGCCGGAGTCCAACACCGTCGTGTACTGCATCCGCGTCCCGCTTGACGGCGATGCACGCGGGGCCGACGCCATTGCGCTTGTAGTCGGCTCACTGGCCGACGGCATCAACAGGCTCCAGGAACTCACGAAGAAGCTGCTCGAGGAAATTTCGGGGCAGGCGAAGGCGCAACCAGCGGGCGCGTGACGCTGCCGGCAGGACTCCCAACGACTACTGGAGCGAGCATGCAACCCGCACCCCCGAAATATCTTTCCCCAGACAGCGTCTACCTGAAGAAGCCCGGCACTGAAGACGTCATACGGGACACCAAGGGCTACGGCGTCAAGGCACCGTCCATATTCAGCCAGGGGGTCAGCGTTGCCTGGCATGTGGTTGAAGCCGTGGCCATGTCTGGCGGCGGCTTTGCCATCTATGGCTCGGTGAAAGCCGGGTACTCCGCGAGTGCCATGGCCGCGCACAACTGGATGCTCGAAGCCGATGGGCAGGAACCGCTGAAGCCCGGCTCACCCGAATACATCGCCACCGAAGCTGTTTACCAGGGCCTGGGAGACCTGGTCGGGAGCTCCATTGCAGGCATGGCACATGGGATTTTCGGCGTCATCAGCGCATCGCTGCGCCCCAAGGTCAACAGTTGTATTGAATGGCTCACGACGCGGGGCGACGGAACAGAACGGGAAATTGAACAACGGGCCAGCCGCCACTTCGTCCTGACCGTGGCCAACCCGGCATTGCGGGTGCCGCTGGACAATATTGTGAGCCTGGGCTTCGGGCTGAACTCGCTGTCCAGCACCTACCGTTCCGGCACAGGGGACGTTGACCCCTCGGTGCTGCCCGGCAAAGCGCCCGCAGAAGGCACCTATTTCCCTTTCGACCTTGATTCCGCCGCCACACGCAATGCCTTGGTCGGTCTGGGCGCCATGAGCCTGGGGCTGATGTATGTGGCGCTGAAGGACGGCCACCTGATGTGGGCTGCGCCAGCGCCCCTGACCAAAGAGGGAGCCGGCCTCGCCATGGCGTCGCGCCACCGCGCGGGCTATGAAATGGCAACTTCAGGTATTGCCGGCAGCAAGGTGCCGGTATTTGCCGCCCAGGGCATGCTCAGCGCCTTGCTGGGCGCCATGAAGGCCCGGGGCGCGAGCGACCAGCAACTGGCAGTCGCCAACTCGGCCCTGAACGGGCTGCTGCATTTCCAGCGTGTTGCCCACTGGGGGCATGCGCGGCGCGAGTCGGAGCTGGTTGGCAATTACACCGGCTTGATAGCCCAGGCCCAGGGGCCGGCGCAGCAAGACTCGCTTGTCCGGGAGAGCAAGGTCGCCGACACGCTCCGCAAGGAGCAGTTCCAGGCAGACCCGTGGCTGCAGGAAACCATGAAGGCGGGCCTGCCGGTCCTGATTTCGTTCTTTGCCGCTGCCGCAGCCAAAGGCCTGCTGCAGGAACCCTACGCCATGACGAGTTCCTCGGACTGGTCGACCCAGGGAGGCCCGCTCTCATCCATCAACATCCAGGAAGCCCTGACAGGCATGGGCATCGGGCTTGCCACAAACCAGTTGTTCGGCCAACTGCTTCCGGAGCCAATTCCTGTGCCGACCCCTGCGCCAGACGCTCCGCAGGCCCCTGGCCCGCAACCACAAGGCCCCGCCACCGCGAGCAAGGCCCGCAAGGACATCGTGTCCTTCTCCGGGGCGCTATCGGGCGGCGCCATCGCAGGGTTCACAGGTGGCCCGGGCCATGTCCTTGGCTCCGCCATCATTGCGCTGACCCACCGGATTTCCGTGCTGCCGAAGAACCCTGCGCATTCGGTGATGGCGCACGTCGGGTCGCTGGTCCAGTCTGTCGTGACGCTGTTTCAACCCAGCGCGCAAATGCCTCAGGGGCGGTACCGGCCGATTCCGCTCGCCCCTGCAGGCCCCGAGATCGAGGTGCTGCCGGACCCGGTTGTGGACGAAGTCGATGAAGAACACGACCAGCAGGCCGTGCAGGAAGCTGTGGTCGTGCCCGAAGCGGAACCGCAAGGTGCGATGGAGCTCGCCCCCTTGGAACCCGCCGGAATCCAAACGGAGCGTTTGGAGCAAGAGAGACTGGAACCACCCCCCTCGCCCGACTCTTCAGGATCCAGCTCGCCCGGGGATTCCTTGCGCGAAACCAAGTCGCGCCAAGCCCAGAGTACGCACCTCGACATGGATGAAACCGAGCCCGTGCGCTTTCATGTAAGCCCCCAGCGCCCACACGCGGTGGACAGCACTCCAAAGAAATCTGAAACCAAAGGCGCGCGACGGGAACTGGATTTCACGATCAGTTCGGCGCCGAAGAAGCCCACGACGGTCACTGTGCGGTGGGAGACCATGACAACGCCGAACCGGCTCAAGATGAATCTCGGCGAGGCGAACATCAATGGCGTGCCGGCCAAAGTTACGGAGGTCGATCCCCAAAACAAGCTGGTTACGGTCGAGGTTGCACACGAGAACCGTGCAGAATGGGAAAAGGCAACTCCCCATGCCAGGCAAACTGATGCGGACGGCGTGTACGTGTTCGAAATGACGAAGGCAGACAAGGTGCTGATCATTCCACGACGCTGAACCGCCCCGCACGCACGCCGGCCCGCCCGCGTGCTAGCATCCATCCCATCGGGATTTCAGCCTCCCGAATCCTCCCCGGATAGACGGTGTCCCGTCCAAGCGCTGGCAACTCGATGGAGCCTTCCGTGGACACCGCCATTCCCGACATTTCCCCTGCAGAAAACACCCGCCCCGCAAGCGTCTCCTTCATGGAGGCCTTGCGCTTCTGGCTCAAGCTCGGCTTCATCAGCTTCGGCGGCCCCGCCGGGCAGATTGCCATCATGCACCGCGAGCTGGTCGAGCAGAAACGCTGGATCTCCGAGCGCCGCTTCCTCCACGCCCTCAACTACTGCATGCTGCTGCCCGGCCCCGAGGCACAGCAGCTAGCCACCTACATCGGCTGGCTGATGCACCGCACCCGGGGCGGTATCGCGGCCGGCGCGCTGTTCGTGCTGCCATCGCTGTTCATCCTGATCGGCCTGTCCTGGGTGTACCTGGTGTTCGGCAATGTGCCGTGGGTCGCCGGCATCTTCTACGGCATCAAGCCGGCGGTCGCCGCCATCGTGCTGCATGCCGTCTGGCGCATCGGCAGCAAGACGCTCAAGAGCCCGCGCCGCACACCGCTGCTGTGGGCGGTGGCGCTCGGCAGCTTTGTGGCCATCGCCATTGCGGGCATCCCGTTTCCCTGGGTGGTTGCCTTCGCCGCACTGACCGGCTGGCTGGGTTCGTGTTTTGCGCCCGGGCAGTTCGCCGGCGGCGCCGGCCACGGTGCAGCTCACGCCAGCTACGGCCCCGCGCTGATCGACGACGACACGCCCACGCCACCGCATGCAACCTTCAGCAGGAAGCGCCTGGCCCAGGTGGCGGCTGCGGGCGCTGTGCTCTGGCTCGCGCCGATGGCCGCGCTGCTGGCCACGCAGGGCTGGGATGGCACCCTCACCCGGATGGGCTGGTTCTTCAGCAAGGCCGCGCTGCTGACCTTCGGCGGCGCTTACGCCGTGCTGCCCTATGTGTACCAGGGCGCTGTCGAGCAGTTCCAGTGGCTCACCGGCACCCAGATGATCGACGGCCTGGCGCTTGGCGAGACAACGCCCGGCCCGCTGATCATGGTGGTGGCCTTTGTCGGATTCGTCGGCGGCTGGACGCGCGAGGTGCTGGGGCCGGACGCGCTCTTTGCGGGCGCGGCGCTGGCCGCAACGGTCGTGACCTGGTTCACCTTCCTGCCGTCGTTCATTTTCATCCTGGCTGGCGGGCCGCTGGTGGAGGCCACGCACGGCAAGCTGGGCTTCACCGCGCCGTTGACCGCCATCACTGCTGCAGTCGTGGGTGTGATCGCCAGTCTGGCGGTGTTCTTCATGGGGCATATCCTGTTCGCCACTGGCGCCGGGCCCATGGCGAGCCGCATCGACTGGGCCGCTGCAGGGCTGGTACTGCTTGCCGCCGTTGCATTGTTCAGATTCAAACTCGGCGTGATCCCGGTTATCGCAGCATGTGGAGTTGCAGGCCTTGCCTTGCGGCTGGCGGGGGTAGCCTAGCCCGGCGGCTCAGTGGCCGATGATCTTCGCCAGAAAGTCCTTCGTCCGCTCATTCTGCGGATTGTTGAAGAATGCCTCAGGCGCGTTCTGCTCGACGATCTGCCCCTGGTCCATGAACAGCACCCGGTCAGCCACGGCCTTGGCAAAGCCCATCTCGTGTGTCACGCACACCATGGTGATGCCCTGCCCCGCCAGCTCGATCATCACGTCCAGCACTTCGCTGATCATCTCCGGGTCCAGCGCGGAGGTGGGCTCGTCAAACAGCATGATGCGCGGCGTGAGGCACAGCGCGCGGGCAATGGCCACACGCTGCTGCTGCCCGCCCGACAGCTGCAGCGGGAACTTGTGTGCCTGCTCGGCAATGCGCACGCGCTCCAGCTGCTGCATGGCGCGCTCCTCGGCCTCTTTCTTGGGCACCTTGCCGACCCACAAGGGTGACAACGTCAGGTTGTCCAGCACACTCAAATGCGGGAACAGGTTGAACTGCTGGAACACCATGCCCACCTTGCGGCGCACAGCCTCCACCGCGCGCACATCATCGGCCAGCTCGGTACCGTCCACGATGATGCGGCCCTCCTGGTGCTCCTCCAGCCGGTTGATGCAGCGGATCAGCGTGGACTTGCCCGAGCCCGACGGCCCGCAGATGACAATGCGCTCGCCGGTGCGGACCGACAGGTCAATGTCGCGCAGCACGTGGTAGCCGTTGCCGTACCACTTGTTGACCTTCTCGAACTGGATGATGGCGTCTTCAGTCACGGCGTGCATTCGTTTGACAGGGTAAAAACATCAATGCGCCCTGCTGCGCTTCAGCCGCGCCTCAACCCACAGGCTGTAGCGCGACATTGAAAAGCAGAACACAAAATAGATCAGCATGATGAACAGGTAGCCCTCGATCTTGAACGGCCGCCAGTTCGGGTCGCCGTTGAGCGCGAGGCCCAAAGCGCCAGTCAGCTCATACAGGCTCACGATGGTCACGAGCGAGGTGTCTTTCAGGATGGCGATGAAGTTGTTCATCAGCCCCGGCAGCACCGTGGCCAGCGCCTGCGGCAGCACGATGAGCCGCTGCGTCTTCCAGTAGCCCAGGCCCAGCGTGGCCGCTGCTTCATACTGCCCTGCGGGTATCGCCTGCAGGCCGCCGCGGATCACCTCCGCCATGTAGGCTGCGGCAAACAGCGTGATGCCGGCAATGACGCGGATCAGCACGTCCGGGTTGGTGCCCGGCGGCAACAGCAGCGGGAACATGAAGCTGGCCATGAACAGCACCGAGATCAGCGGCACGCCGCGCACCAGTTCCACATAAGTCACGCAGACGGTGCGGATGGCCGGCATCGGCGAGCGGCGCCCCAGCGCCACCACCACGGCCAGCGGAAACGCCATGGCCAGGGAAGAGGTGACCAGCAAAATCGTCAACGGCAGGCCACCCCACTGGTCGGTGCCCACCTTTGACAGGCCGAACCAGCCGCCGCGCATCAGCACCATGAAAGCTGCAAAGCCGAACACCCAGGCCAGCAACAGCGGCTTGCGCCAGAAGGCACGGATGCAGCTGGCCAACACCAGGCCGATGAGCAGCAGCGTTGCCACCAGCGGGCGCCACTGCTCCTCATACGGGTAGCGGCCAAAGATGATCAGGCGGTGCTTCTCGGTGACCACGCCCCAGCACGCGCCGGTGCCGCGCGCGGCCTGGCAGGCATCGGCATTGGCAGCGAACACGGCGTTGGGCACGGCCCAGACCAGGAAATGCAGGCCCGCGTAGCCGAATGCCGCCAACAGCACCACCGTCATGAACAGGTTGGTCCAGTCGCTGGCCAGGTTGACCCGCACCCATTCCAGCGGCCCGCCCGTCTTGCGCGGCGCGGGACGTGCGGGCACCGGGACGAAGCCGGCCGCAGCGGTGGCAGCGGAGGCGGCTGTCGGGGCAGCGGACAAGGAAGGCTCACTCATGCGAACTCAGCGCTCCATGATCGCCACGCGGCGGTTGTAGATGTTCATCAAAAGCGACGTGACGAGCGAGGTGCACAGGTACACGGCCATGATGACGATGATGCATTCCACCGCCCGCCCCGTCTGGTTCAGCGAGGTGTTGGCAATGGACACGATGTCCGGGTAACCCACGGCCACGGCCAGGGACGAATTCTTGGTGAGGTTGAGGTACTGGTTGGTCATTGGCGGGATGATCACCCGCAGCGCCTGCGGCAGCACCACCAGGCGCATGACCAGGCCGCGCGCCAGGCCAATGCTCTCTGCCGCCTCCACCTGGCCCTGCCCCACCGAGGCGATGCCCGCGCGCACCACTTCGGCAATGAAGGCTGCCGTGTAGAACACCAGGCCGAACAGCACGGTGAGGAACTCCGGCGACAGCGTCCAGCCCCCTTCCACCGCAAAACCTCCGAGCTTGGGCACATTCCACTCGGTCGGCGCGCCACCGGCAAACCACGCGGCGATTGCCACAGCCACCCATGCGATGAACGGCCGCAGCAACAGGCTGGGCAGCCGGCCGCCGGCTCGCAGGAAGCGCCGCATCTCCAGCCAGCGCACCAGCCATGCGGCGAAGAACCCGAGCACCACACCTGCCCCCGCGATTTTCCAGCCCGCAGTTGCCGCCGGCACCGGGAACGCCAGGCCGCCCTTGCTCAGGAACACCGCCTGGCCCAGCGTCAGCGCCTCCTGCGGGTCCGGCAGCACCTCCACCAGGAAGATGTACCAGAGCAGCAGCTGGATCAATATGGGTACATTGCGGAACAGCTCGACATAGCCGTAGCAGATGCCGCGCACGAGCGCATTGCGCGAGAAGCGGCCCACCCCCAGCAGCACGCCAAGGATGGTGGTGAGGATGATGCCCAGCACCGCCACACGCAGCGTGTTGAGCACACCGACCAGGAAGGCCTTCCAGTAAGGGTCGGTGCTTTCAAAGTTGATCGGCGTCTCGCCGATGTCAAAGCCCGCTGTCTGGAGCAGAAAGTCAAAGCCGCTCTGGATGCCCCGCGCCCGCATGTTGCCCAGCGTGTTGCTGACCATCCAGGCAATGAGGCCGGCCAGCGCCAGCAGCACCACCACCTGGTAGATGACGCGCCGCGTGGAGCGGCTGCGCCATGTCCAGGCCGTGCGCTGGCGGGGCGCAGGTCGGGCGGGAGTCATCTATGCGAAAGCGGGTCCGGTCCGGCGGAGGTCACCCGCTCAGCGGATCGGCGGTGCGTAATGCAGGCCGCCCTTGTTCCACTGCGCATTGGGCCCGCGCTTCAAGGCCAGGGCCGTCTTCTCGCCCACATTGCGCTCGAAGATCTCGCCATAGTTGCCCACGGCCTTGATGGCGCGGACCATCCAGTCGCGGTCCAGGCCCAGCAGCTTGCCGGTGTCTTCAGACTTGCCCAGGATGCGCTGCACCACCGGGTCGGTGCTGTCGGCCTTGAGCTTGTCCACATTGTCCTGGGTGATGCCATATTCCTCGGCCTCGATCAGGCCGTACAGCACCCACTTGACGATGGCAAACCACTCGTCGTCACCACGGCGCACCAGCGGGCCCAGCGGCTCCTTGGAGATCAGCTCGGGCAGGATGAGGTGTTCTTTCGGGTCCTTGGCTTCCTTGGCGCGGATGGACGCGAGGCCCGATGCGTCGGTCGTGTAGGCCTGGCAGCGGCCGGCAAAGTAGGCTGCATTGGTGGCTTCGAGCTTCTCGAACACCACGGGCTTGATGTTCAGGTTGTTGGCGCGGGAAAAGTCTGTCAGGTTCTTCTCGGTGGTGGTGCCGCTTTGCACGCAGACCGTTGCGCCCTTGAGCGCCTTGGCGCTCTTGACCTTGCCCTTGACCGGCACCATGAAGCCCTGGCCGTCATAGAAGGTGACGACCGTCTGGTGCAGGCCCAGCGAGCCGTCACGCGTCAGGGTGAAGGTGGTGTTGCGCGACAGCACGTCGATTTCACCGGACTGCAGCGCGGTGAAGCGCTGCTGCGCCGTCAGCGGCACCCACTTGACCTTGTTGGCGTCGCCCAGCACGGCGGCTGCGACGGCCCGGCCCATGTCCACGTCAAGGCCCGTCCACTTGCCCTGGCTGTCGGCCGCGGAAAAGCCGGCCAGGCCGGTGTTGACACCTACCACCAGTTCGCCGCGCGACTTGATGGCGTCCAGCGTCTTGCCGGCAAAAGCCGGGGCGCAGGCGAGCACGCCTGCGGCAATGCACAAGGCGGCAACACGGGTCGATTTGAAGAATGCCATGAAAGAACCTCTCGAAGATTGATGCGACAAAGACACTAGTTTGATGACTTTATGGAATGAATGCAATCGGGCCAAACGACAAAGACGCAGGAAGCTCATGACTTGAAAAGCTTTTGGCCCGTGCACCATCTCCGGGAATGCCCTGAAGACGGCTTGCAAGATTCAGGCCCCAATGCAGAAGGCACCGATGGTGCGATGCCTGCCCGGCGCGAATCGACAAAGCCCGGAGGGCATGGCATCATGAACCGCGCCTTGTCGGGAGATTTTTCGGGGCAAGGCGACCAGAAAGGCTTACATCCATGCGCTGGCCCTGGCGAAAAGACACGCCACTGCGGCATAACCGGCTCCCTCATGACGAGGGAGAGGTCGCCGCGCGGCGCCAGATCATCTGGCTGGCCACGTTGCTGGTTGCCGTGTCGGGCATTGCCCTGGCAGCCGCCCTTGCGTCGCTGCGCGCCAATGCCATCCAGGCCGGCGAGCAGCTCAATGAGTCGCTGGTCCGGGTCATCGAGGAGCAGACCAGCCGCACCTTCCAGGCCGCCGACCAGCGGCTTCAGCTGGCCGCCACCAGGCTGCAGGCGCTGGATGCCGCCGCCGAACTCAACGAGCAATCCGCCCGCGCCATGCTCACCGAGCAGCTTGAGGGCCTGCCCTTCCTGCGTGCCATCTGGGTCCTGGACGGCGCCGGCAAGCTGGTCTATGACTCGGACACGGGCAACATCGGCGCGCAGATGGCCGACCGGGAGTACTTCAGGGTTTACCAGGCTGATCCGGCGACCGGCTTCCACATCAGCGCGCCGGTGCGCAGCCGCAGCACCGGCAACTGGCTCATCAGCGCCTCGCGTCCGCTGCGTGACGCCAAAGGCGCCGTCACCGGGGTGATCGTTGCCGCTGTCGAGCCGCCCTACTTTGACAAGCTGTGGCGGCAGATTGACCTTGGGCCCGATGGCGCTGTTGCGCTGTTCCGCCGCGACGGCATGCTGATGATGCGCAGCCCGATGGTGGACGATGCCATGGGAAAGAACTTCTCCAGTGTCCCCCTCTTTTCAAGGCAGCTGCCCAGCAGCCCGCAGGGCACCGGCCCCACCCGGAGCGCCTTCGACTCGCGGGTGCGCATCGTCAGCTACCGCACCTTGTCCACCTACCCTGAGCTGGTCGTGAGCATGGGGCGCGACTATGGGGCCGTTCTTGCCTCCTGGACGCGCTTTGCCGCGCTGTCTTCGCTCCTGTGGCTGGCTGCGGTCCTTGTGATTGTGGTGCTGTCGGCCGGGCTGTACCGCCAGGTGCGTCAGCGTGAGCGGACCGAACTGCACTTCCGGCGGCTCGCGCAGGCCATGCCGCAGATCGTGTTCATCACCGACGCCGCCGGCAAGCTCACCTTTGTGAGCGACCAGTGGAGCCAGATAACCGGACAGCCGGTGGGAGCGGCCCTTGGACGAGGCTGGCTTGACCGGGTCCACCCCGACGACAGGCAGCGGGCAATCGATACCGTACGGCGCACCCTGGCCACGGGCGAAAGCCTTCCCAGCGAACACCGGCTGCTCGGCAGCGACGGGCAGTACCGCTGGCAGCTCTCACGGGCTGTGCCCAACCGCGACGCCGCCGGTCGCATCATGTCCTGGTACGGAACCTCCACCGACATCGACGACCTGAAAAAAGCCGAGGCCGACCTCAAGGACAAGACCGAGCTGGTGCGCATGGCCGGCCGCCTGTCCCGCCTGGGCGGCTGGGCGCTGGACCTCCGCACCATGCAGTTCCACTGGTCCGACGAGGCGTCCGAGATCCTCGCGCTGCCGCCTGGCAGCGCGCCCACGCTGGACTCGGCCATCAGCCTGTGCGCGCCCGCCAGCCGCGAGCTGGCCACGCAGGTGGCCCAGGACTGCGTGGCCAACGGCACGCCTTTCGACGTGGAGGTGCAGATGATCACCGCCACCGGCGAACACATCTGGGTGCGTTCCATGGGGCGGGCCATGCGCGACGACAGCGGCGCCATCGTGCGGATGCAGGGCGGCTTTCAGGACATCACGGCGCGGGTGAATGCAGAGCAGGAGGTCCGGGCCCACATGCTCACGCTGCAGCGGGCGGCGGAGGCGGCGCAGGCCATCACGCAGCAGCGCACACTGGACAGCATGGTGCGCCAGGTGGCTGAGCAGGCGCGCACCGTCATTGGGGCGCACCATGCCGAAGTCACGCTGGCGCGTGAGGGAGGCGGCCCGTCGATCACCGCCCGGTCGCTGTCGGACGAGCATGCCGCCCGCAGCGCCCAGGCCCGGGGCGGGCTGGCGGTGCCGCTCGCCGGCCGCGACGGCGCCAACATCGGCTTCCTGCGGCTGTACGACAAGCAGGTGGGTGACTTCAACCGCCACGACGAATATGTGGCCACCGAACTGGCGCAGCTTGCCTCCATCGGCATCGAGAACGTCAACCTGCTGGCCCAGGTGACGGAACTCAACACCGGCCTGGAGGACAGGATCGCCAGGCGCACTGCCGAGCTGCGCCTGTCCAACGCCGAGCTGGAAGCCTTCTCGTATTCGGTCTCGCACGACCTGCGCTCCCCGCTGGGCACGGTGGACGGCTTCACCCGCCTGCTCCAGGGCGAGCTTGAAGACCACAAGGGCGACAAGGTGCGCCACTACCTGGACCGCATCCGCGCCGGGGTGAACCAGATGGGGCAGCTGATCGACGGCCTGCTCTCGCTGGCCCATGTGTCCCGCGTGGAGCTGCGGCGCGACGCCGTGGACCTGAGCAGCATCGCCACCGAGATCCTGGAGCGGCTGCAGTCCGGCGAGCCGAAACGCGGCGTAGCCTGGAGCGTGGAGCCGGCCTTGCGCGCCAACGGTGACCCCCGGCTCATCCGCTCGCTGCTGGAAAACCTGCTGGGCAACGCCTGGAAGTTCAGCGGGCGCCGCGAGACGGCCGAGATCCGCGTCGGCTTCCTGCCGGAGCATGACGCGTACTTTGTGCGCGACAACGGCGCGGGATTTGACATGGCCTACGCAGACAAGCTGTTCGGCACCTTCCAGCGCCTGCATGATGCGCAGGATTTCCCCGGAACGGGCGTCGGGCTGGCCACCGTGGCCCGCGTGATTGCCCGGCACGGCGGGCGGATCTGGGCGCATTCGGTGCCTGACCAGGGCGCGACGTTCTACTTCACGCTGCCACCGCCGGACCACTGAGGATTGCTGCGCTGGAGAAGAAGAGGCAGCTCGCGCGCTGCACTACAGAAGAGGACGCAGCTCGCGCGCTGCGTCGAGCATCGGCGGCAGCAGATCGGCCCGCATCCGCTCCAGCGCCAGCCGCTGGGGCGCCCCCACCACATTGAGCGCCGCCACGGTGCGGCCCTGCATGTTGCGCAGCGGGATGGCCAGGGCCTGCACGCCCAGCTCATGCTCCTCGCTGGCGGTGCACAGGTCGTCGGCGCGGGCGCGGGCAATCAGGGCCCGGAAGCTGCGCAGGTCTGTCACGGTGTGGGCTGTCAGGCGCGGCAGCACCCTGCCCTTCATCCAGGCGGCAAACTCGCTGCGGTTCAGGGCCGACAGCAGCATGCGGCCGGTGGAGGTGGCATGCGCCGGCAGGCGTGCGCCCAGGTGCAGGCCATAGGCCAGAACCCGCGTAGGCCCGCTGCGTGCCACGATCACCACCTCGTCGCCGTCCAGCACCACGGCCGAGAACGACTCGCCGGTCTGCGCAGCCAGGCGGTTGAGCGTGGGCTGCAGCACGCGCGGCAGCCGCGCAGAGGCCAGGTAGCTGCCCGAGAAGCGCAACACCTTGGGCGCGAGCCAGAAATGGCTGCCATCAGTTTCCAGGTAGCCCAGGTGCGCGAGCGTCAGCAGGTGGCGCCGGGCGGCAGCGCGGGTGATGCCGGCGCGCTGCGCGGCCAGCGTCGCATTGAGCCGCTGGCGCTCGGTGTCAAAGCTCTCCAGCACGGCCATGCCCTTGGCCATGCCTTCAATGAAATCGGCTTTTGCAATCGTCATGGGTCAGCCACCGTTTGCTGCGCGATCATCGCGCAATGGCGCCAATGATCGCACAATGCCCGCCGGCCGGCATGGCGGCTTGCCCCCCGGCCACCTAAGCTCAGGGCGAACAGGAGACACGTTATGCGCACTCAAGTCGCCATCATCGGCGCCGGCCCCTCCGGCCTGCTGCTCGGCCAGCTGCTGCACAAGGCCGGCATTGACAACATCATCATCGAGCGCCAGTCCGGCGACTATGTGCTGGGCCGCATCCGCGCCGGCATCCTGGAGCAGGTGACGGTGGACCTGCTGGACGAAGCCGGCGTCGGCCGCCGGCTGCATGCCGAGGGCACGGTGCACCACGCCATCGAGCTTGTCTTCCAGAACACCCGCCACGCCATAGACGTGCACGGCCTGACCGGCGGCAAGGTGGTGACGGCCTATGGCCAGACCGAGATGACGCACGACCTGATGGATGCGCGCCAGGCCGCCGGCCTGCCCACCGTGTACGAAGCCGCCAACGTGAGCATCCACGGCTTTGACTCGGCCAGCCCGCGCGTGCGCTACGAGAAGGACGGCAAGGTGCATGAAGTCGAATGCGACTTCATTGCCGGCTGCGACGGCTTCCACGGCATCTGCCGGGCCAGCGTGCCCAAGGGATCGATCACCGAATATGAAAAGGTTTACCCCTTCGGCTGGCTGGGCGTGCTGGCAGACGTGCCGCCGGTGTCGCCGCACGCCATCATCTATGCCAACAGCGAGCGCGGCTTTGCGCTGTGCTCCATGCGCAGCCTCACCCGCAGCCGCTACTATGTGCAATGCCCGCTCGACGACAAGGTGGCCGACTGGAGCGACCAGCGCTTCTGGGACGAGCTGCGCCTGCGGCTGGACCCGGACACGGCGGAGCGCGTCATCACCGGCCCGTCCATCGAGAAAAGCATCGCGCCGCTGCGCAGCTTTGTGGCCGAGCCGATGCGCTTTGGCAGCCTGTTCCTTGCGGGCGATGCGGCGCACATCGTGCCGCCCACCGGCGCCAAGGGCCTGAACCTGGCGGCTTCTGATGTGAAGTACCTCTCACAGGCCTTCATTGAGCACTACGCGGAGAAGAGCCGCGCGGGCATCGACAGCTACTCCGCCAGGTGCCTGCGCCGCGTCTGGAAGGCCGAGCGCTTCTCCTGGTGGCTCACCTCATTGATGCACCGCTTTCCCGACACCGAAGGTTTTGGCCAGAAAGTGCAGGATGCCGAGCTGGACTACCTGGTGCATTCGCGCGCGGCCTCAACCGCGCTGGCCGAGAACTACGTGGGCCTGCCGCTGTAGCAGGACCCGGCACGGCTAAGCCAGCTTGGCGAGGTCGGCCACGAAGTGCAGGTAGCCGCCGGTCGCGGCGGGCACATGGGTCTCGATGCCGGCCTGCTTCAGGAGCTTCAGCATGCCGGTGTTGTCCTCGCTGACTACGGCAGTCACCTGCTCGAAGCCGTCGTCCCTGGCGGTCTTGAGGGCTTGCGCCAGCAGCGCGCGCCCGAGGCCCTTGCCCTGGCTCCCGTCACCAACCAGCACCGACACTTCGCAGGTCGGCACATTGCGCACAACGCCGGTCATGTCATGCGACGCAAAATGCTGGCCGAGCTGGTCCACATTCACCCGGGCCAGGTCGGCAAAGCCGGTGACTTCCCGCATGTCGTTCTCCGCAAGAATCAGGTCGCGCCCGCCGAGGCCGCTCCTGGCCACAAGCTCGTGGCCGAAGTTCTGCACGGTGGAGTCTGTCTTCAGCCCGAACGCCGGAAACCGGGAACTGAAAGACTCGCCTTTTAACCCTTGCAGGAACATCGCCACCGCGCCGGCGTCGAACCCCGCCGCCTTGCGTGAACCCATTTCGCTGCCGTCCTTGAGCTTCAATGCCGGCCCGGGCGCCTCCCAGGCGACGGGCAATGTGTTCTTTGAACCATCGATGCGGTGGTACCAGATGGAAGAGCTTGCCTGCTTGCCGTCAGACGCCGGCCCGGCCAGGGTTTCAAACAGCTGGCGTGACTCCTTCCTGAGCAGCGCGCCGAATTCTTCCGGCTCCATGGTTTCCTTCAGGCCCTGCAGTTCACGCACCCTCGCCCGCGCATTGATGCCCTCGAGCTGGTCGTCCGAAAATGGCTCCATCTCCTCAATGCGGGTGAAGGCAGCCTCCGATATTTTCACCAGGTCGTCGATGCCGGGCACATAGCCGGGCGTGCTGCCAAAGATGCCTTCAAGCAGCGACACGTCCGACGGCCGGTACGATGTGGTTTCGCGCTTGACGATCACGCTGTGGTCCTTGCCGGGCGCCTTGGTGTCCTTCAGCCCGTCGGCGCCGGACGCGAGGCTGCTGAACATGGTCGAGCCGCTCGCCTTCGGCACTGAGGTGAACGCCTGTGCCAGCACGCCCGGCAGGCGCCTGGGCGCAGCGGTTGACAGCCCCTGGGCGATGAATCTTGCAGTGGATCCGATCATGATCTGCTCCTTGGGGTGTCAGGCGTTCATCGCCTCGAATCGCGCGCCGATCTGCTCCAGCGCGCCCGCCAGCCGGCCGGCGAGCGCGGCGCCGGTCACCGGCATCGCCACCGGCAGGTGATAGACGGCATTGCCGGTGGCCGGGTGCAGGCCGAACGAGCCGGCCAGGTCACCGCGCGGCTCCAGGTTGGCGCGCAGCAGGCGCTCGTGGATGCCGGGGTCGCGGTTGGGAAAGACGGGGCCAAGGTCGATGTACACCGCCAGCCAGTCCCCGTCGGGCACATCCGTGCCGGGCATGAGCCCGACCGTGGTGCTGCCCACTTCGATGTGGTTGCTGCGGATCACCTCGTCTGGTTCAGCAATGCCGACCTGCGAGCAGAAGTCGGCAATGAGCGTGCGGTAGCGTGCTTCGTCCATGGCAATGGCTCCATCGGTGTTGACCTGGGGCCATTGTGGGCAGCCGGACCAGCGGCCGGCACTATACGAACGCTTCGACCGCTCGGGGTCTAGTCTGCGAACGTGCCGCCGGCCTTGATGACAGGCCCCCAGCGGTCGATCTCTGACTTGAGCCAGCTTTGCAGGCCGTCCGGCGAGAGTTTGGCGTCGGGCGCGATCTCGGCGCCCAGGTCGGCCATGCGCTTCATGACGTCGGGCTCCTTCAGCGCAATCCGCACGGCGGCGTTGACCTTGTCGATCACCGCCTTCGGCGTGCCCTTGGGCGCGTAGATGCCGTGCCAGACGATGACCTCGAAGTCCTTCAGGCCCTGTTCGTTCAGCGTCGGTGCATCGGGCAGCGCCTTGATGCGGCTCTTGGTGGTGACGCCGTAGAACTTGACGTTGCCGGCCTTGATCTGCGGAATGGTCTGGGTGGTCTGGTCGCACAGCACATCGACCTGCCCGCCCATCAGCGCATTCATGGCGGGGGCGGTGCCCGAGAACGGCACGGCGGTGAGCTTCACGTCCAGCGCGCGCTCCAGCATCATGCCGCACAGCTGCGACACGGCGCCCAGGCCGGCGTTGGCCAGGTTGATCTTGGACTGGTTGGCCTTCACATAGGTGATGAACTCGGCCATGTTGTTGGCCGGGAAGTCCTTGCGGGCCAGCAGCGTCATCGGCACATCCACCGCCTGGCTGATGTATTCAAAGTCGGTCAGCGGGTTGTAGGCCAGCTTGCGGTACAGCGCGGTGGACGTCGCCATGCCGTTGTGGTGGATGAAGATGGTGTAGCCGTCGGGCGCGGCCTTGGCCACGAAGTTCGCCGCCACGGTGCCGCCCGCGCCCAGCTTGTTCTCCACCACCACCGTCTGCCCGAGCGTCTTGCCCATGGACACGGCCAGCGTGCGCGCCACCACGTCGGTCGGCCCGCCTGCCGCAAAGGGCACCACCAGCGTGACCGGCTTGGCCGGCCAGGCCGCCTGCGCGAGCGCGCTGCCTGCGCTGAAGGCACACAGGGCAGCCATGCCCGCTGCAAGAATGTTTCGACGCATGTTCATGCTTGACTCCGGAAGGGGTTGGGTTTGAATCTGGCGGATGCCACGAGGCCAGCGTAGCCCGATTCAAACCCTGCGGAATCAGTATGTTCCCCCGGTGCCGCGCGGGGGAAACCCTCAGGCGCCGAAGCTGATGGTGGCCCTCATCGCCGCATGGCCTTCATGGTCGCGCACCCACAGTTCGGCACTGTCGCCGCCTGCGGGTTTGCCGCAGACGTCGAAAGCATGCAGGTCAAACACCGGCTTCATCGCGCGGAAGGCAAACGCCTTGACCGGCCGCCCGGGGTTGCGCCGCGTGCCCAGGCCAGCCAGCAGCGTGGCCATGAGCGGGCCGTGGACGATCAGGCCCGGGTAGCCCTCCACGCCGGTCACATAGCGGCGGTCATAGTGGATGCGGTGGCCGTTGAAGGTCAGCGCCGAATAGCGGAACAGCAGCACGTCGTCCGGTGTCACTGCCTCCGTCCAGGTAGCTTCCGGCGCAGGCTCATAAGCGGGCGGCGGTGCGCCGGGCACCGGGTTGGGCCGGTAAACAATGTCGTGGAACTCGCGCAGCGCAAGGCCACGCGCGGTGCTCACCTCATGCCGCACCTTGACGAAGCACAGGTCGCCGGTGCGGCCGGACTTGACGGTCACGTCGTCAATGGTGGAGGTGCGGCTGGCGGTGTCGCCCACCTGGAGGCTGTCAAAAAACTCCAGCTGCCCGCCGGCCCACATGCGCCGTGGCAGCGGCACCGGCGGCAGGAAGCCGCCGCGCTGGGGGTGGCCGTCCGGCCCGATCTGCGACTGCCGCGCCGACGGCAGGAAGTAGAGCCAGTGCCACAGCGTGGGCACCGTGCTCCCGGCGTCTTCGGGCAGGTCCAGCGTGGCGCGCATCATGCGCAGGGGCGCGGGCGCGACAAGGTCCTGTTCTGTCTGGCTGCGGCCGATCCAGGCGCGGAGTTCATCGGCGTTGACTGTCATGCGTGTTTCTCTCCAGGGGTTTCGTTGCCCGTATAGTCTTGCACAAGTTTCAACCTGCCCCATACGGCCAACATCCCGCACAAACTCCACCTGCGCAAGCATGACCAAGACCCCTGCCACCACCGCCGCCCCTGCCCCGCTCCCCCGCGTCCTGAAGGGCGTGCGCATCCTGAGCCTGGCGCTCAATCTGCCCGGCCCCGCTGCGCTGATGCGCTGCCGCCGCATGGGCGCCACCTGCGTGAAGCTGGAGCCGCCGTCCGGCGACCCGATGGCCCACTACGCACCGCCGGCCTATGACGACCTCACGGCGGGCGTCAAGGTGCTGAAGGCCGACCTGAAAACCGAAGCCGGCCAGAAAGCCCTGCACAAGGAACTGGCCCGCACCGACGTGCTGCTCAGCTCGTTCCGGCCCTCCGCCATCGACAAGCTCGGCCTGGGCTGGAAGGCGCTGCACCGGCAGTACCCGGCGCTGTCGCATGTGGCCATCGTCGGCGCACCCGGCGCCCGCGCCGAAGAGCCGGGGCATGACCTGACCTACCTGGCAGACAACGGCCTCGTCACCGGCCTGCACCTGCCGCCCACGCTCTATGCCGACATGGGCGGCTCGCTGCTGGCGGCAGAAGCCGTGTTGCAGGCCGTGCTCACCCAGCGCGCTTCTGCGAGGAAGGCGAGTGGCATGTTCATTGAAGTCGCCTTGTCAGAAGCTGCCGCCTGGCTGGCCCTGCCGAGGCACTGGGGCCTCACGATGCCGAAGGGCGCCGTCGGCGGCGCTCATGCAGGCTATGCCGTTTACCCGTGCAAGGACGGCCGCGTGGCCGTGGCGGCGCTTGAACCGCACTTTGCAGCGTCCCTGTGTGCTGCGGCAGCCGTGCCGGCCTCCGACATACGCGCGATGTTCGCCCCCGCGACGCGGGACGCGATTGCGGCATTCCTGCTGACGCGCACACGCAAGCAGCTGGACAAGCTGGGGGTGGAGAAAGACATTCCGCTGCATACGATGGCCTGACGAAGCCCTCGAATTGCGCTACCCGAGCCAGGATGCGCGCTCAGGGAATCTCGTAGACCGTCAGTTCGTTCGCAATGCCCCGCAGCTGGTGGCGCTGCGCCACCGCGTTGAGGCCCGCTGACGCCAGCAGCCGTGCTGCCCCCGGGTGCTCCACCACCGGCGCGGTCGCAAAGATCGAGCTTGATTCGGCAAGGCCCTGCACCCGCGCCGCAATGTTGACGGACTGGCCGAAGTAGTCGAGCCGGTCGTTCAGCGTGACCGCCAGGCAGGGGCCTTCATGCAGCCCGATCTTGAGCAGCAGGTCCTCGCGCTCGCTTTGCGCATTGAGCGCATGCATCGCCTCGCGCATGCGCAGCGCCGCCGCCAGCGCCCGGTCGGGCCCGGGGAAAGTCGCCATGACTGCGTCGCCAATGGTCTTGACCACGGCCCCCGCTTCGGCGGCCACCACCTCGTTCAGCACATGAAAGTGCGCCCGGACCATGTCATAGGCCACGAGGTCGCCCACACGCTCGTAAAGCCCGGTGGACCCTTTCAGGTCGGTGAACATGAAGGTCAGGCTGGTGATCTTCAGCCGCTGGTCGATGTCCAGCGTATCCGTACGGTAGATGTCGCGGAAGATCTGGTTGGTCAGCAGGCGCTTGGCCGTCAGGAACCGCTTGCGCTTGCCCAGCATGTGGTGCAGCGCGTCACCGGCAATGTACAGCGCCGGCAGCACCCGCACATCGGTGCGGTTCTCCAGCGACAGGCGCAGCGGGCCGGGGCGCAGCACCACGGTGCCGGTCGGCGCATGCACCTTGTTGAAAACGACTGGCAGGTTCTGGCGCTCGCGCGTGGGCTCGCCCTTGACATCAAGGAAATGCGCCGAGTGCGTGACAGGGTCAAACAGGATGATGAACTCGGCCGGCAGCTGCAGCGACAGGTGGGCCTTCTCGCCCGGCGGCAGCTCGACCGACTCGACCACGATGTCCTGCAGGAGCTGGTTGAACGCATCGCCGTCGGGCAGCTCTAGGCCCGAGCTCCAGAACATCTGGCGCATGTACTGCCACATCGACAGTGTTTCAGGATGGTGCGCGGCGATGCGGCGCACGCGCGGGCTGACGGTGAAGGCCACCTCGACCATTTCGTCAAGCGTCGGCTCGTAGCCGGCGGCGCACAGCGCACAGGCGTAAGAAGCCTGGTCCACCGTCTTCAGCGTTGCATTGGAGGCCAGCACCCCGCCGCAGCCGGGGCACAGCACGTTCCAGGACAGCTCGAAGATGCCGAGCCTGGACGCGTGGAGGAAGGCGGCAATGACGCGCTCTTCGTCCAGCTTTTCGGCGTGCGCGAAGTCCAGAACATTAACTCGGCTCAGCTCACTGTCGGGCGCATCACGAATGAACCGCTCGATGGCCGCTACTGCGTCGGCATCGGCTGACTGACGCAAAACCGCAAACCGGCCTTCAGAATCGTTCATGGCAAAAGGATACTCCACATCGCGAGCGCCCTGCACATGCCCCACTGATGGCGATACAGCGGCAAATCAGCGCGGCACAACCGGCCTGTGCATCGCACAAAGCTTGTTGCCGTCAGGGTCGCGCACATACGCCAGGTGCATGGCGCCGAGCTTGCCCTCGCGCAGGCCGGGCGGCTGCTCAATGGACGTGCCGCCGTGCGCAACCGCCGTGTCGTGGAACTTCACGACCTGCTCGGGGGAACTGCACTTGAAGCCGATGGTGCCGCCGTTGGCAAAGGTAGCGGACTCACCGTTGATCGGCTCGCTGATGCAGAAAGACGAGCCCTCGTGGCGGTAGAACAGCCGGGTATGGCCCGTGCCGGCCTGGTTGACAAAGGGCTCGCCGGCCCCCAGCACGCCGAGCACCGCGTCATAAAAGCGCCGGGAGCGCTGGATGTCGTTGGACCCGACCATGATGTGACTGAACATCTGATGTCTCCTGATGATTGATTTTGGAAGCCTGCAAGAACGCCGGATTTTGCCAGCCAACCCATCACCCGCGCCCGCCACCCGGCCTGGGCTTGCGGCCGCGCACGAGCGCCGCGACCACCAGGGCCTCCAGGAGTACGACAACCACCAACCCCAGACCGGAAGCGATGCGGGCCTTGCCCTGCGCTTCATCTGTGGGGAACTGCTCCAGTGACCCGCTCAGGAAGTAAGCGCCGCACAGCGCACCCGCAACAGCCAGTGCAGCCGCCAGAAACCACAGGATTGGTCTGGTCATGAGGACTCATGGCCAGGACGGCCTGCGCCAGGCAGCATGGGCCTGAAGCCTGCCGCAATCAACCGCTTGCCGTCGAATACCGGGGGCTGATCGCCAAACTGCATGCGCGGGTCACTCGTGACCTTCTCCATGCCTGCATCGCGCGCAGCCTTGTCAGGCCACTCGATGTATGAAAGAACCACCGTCTCGCCGTCCCGCGCGCCAGCGGCAGCGATGAAGCTGCCGTACTCCACGACGGAACTCCTGGTCTCCGCCCCGTGGTACGAACTGGCATCCGGGCCGGACTCGTCGAGCCAGCATTCGACGACGCTCAGCGCGCCGTGCTCCTTGACCACCTTGGCTGAGAGCCTGGCGAGCTTTTCATAGGCCTCCCTGTTGGCGCGAGGGACCGGGGCGAGGAAACAGTCGATGTAGCTCATGTGATATTTCAAACCAATCGGGCCGGTTTTGAACAGCACCGCTCTAGTCATTGCGGCTCATGTCCGGGTGCTCTGGCGCGTAGCGGTGCCAGATACGACGCGCAACAAAAAACGGAACGAGGAGCACGCAAACCCAGCCAAGCGCGAGCGTAACGGCCTCAAGCGACGAAGGCAATATGCCACTGTGAGGGCCTGCAACGACGATGACCAGGAAGAACACGGCTCCTGCGGTCAGGACCAATGACACAGCGAACCCGAGCAAAGTCAGCAATATGCGCATGCTTCTTAGGCCGCCTGACGAAGCTGGGCCATGACCTCGCTCAGCGCCATCGCGCAACGGGTGTGTCAGATGCCGCGGGATGAGACAAGACGTCCAAGTCGCATGACATGTTGGGCCTGACCTGGCGAAAGAACCCGTGGACTTGCGCATTGCCTGGATGCCTTCGGGTGTTGCGGGCTGACCGGGCCATTGCCTTTCAGCCATTCAACAACCTGCACACGATAGGTTCCATCCCCGACATAGTCCTGTGCGATCGTAACTGCTTGAGCGTTCATTGTGCGGTTCAACGTTTGACATGAGAGGCCCGACCCGGCTTCCCGGCGCGGGTCCTCAGGATAAAAGGGTTGGGCATCACGCCTTTGGCTGTGCAGCTACAACTGGAGGGCCTTCGAATTGCTCCAGGGCTGGATCGACGCAAGCCCAGCTTGGCGCACTTGCAACCCAGATGTTTGTGGTTGGCTTGACCGCCGACGGCTCGTCGAGCGTGCCCACTCGAACAACCGTCAGGCCTGGGCGACCACTTGAATCAGAGAACAGCTGAGTTCCGCAGTTTGCGCAGAACCGACGGGTCACCGTGTTTCCGCTGTCGGCAGTCTTCTCGTGCTTACCCGACTCTCCCGAGATCTTGATCGAGTCACTTGGAAAGATGACGTTGACCGTTCCGTTTGATGAGATTCTCTGGCAGTCCCTACACCAGCAGATCCTGGATGGACCCGCAGCAGCGGCTATCTCGTATCGAATCTCGCCACAGAGGCAACCACCGGTAAATGACTTCATATGAACTCCTTGGATTTTTAGCGATCGGCCGCGGCTGCCTTCGTGATGCCCAACGTTGGAGGCACCCGGACCACACCACCTGCGGCGAAGCCGCCTTGTGAAGGTGTGGTTCCGTGTTGGCCGACTTGTTGTGTGTCATTTCCAAAACTCCCACCATCTCTTTGATAAATCGCAGCAGTTCGTTCCTTGCAAGCGCCTGAGAATAGTTGGATCCCGCCCACCGTATCGCAGCGCATCCACACAACAAACCTCAACTGCGCAGCACGCTTGCTCAATCTCTGCTTCGGTTTGAGGTTGACGCACGAAATACGTGTCCGCATTTTCAGCGGTTAACGGCGCCAGCAGCGTCGGAGCTTCATTCTCAGGAGTCTCGCATGACAAGCACTGACCACACCACGAACCGTCCTTCCGTTGGTCACCTAAGGTGTAGAAAGGCCCTGAGACGTTCTTTGGGAACCGTTGTGGGTGATGGTAATAGTCGCTCTGCATGCCTATGACACATAACGAGGCTGTAAAAAAACCGCTCCTCCACGCCGTGCCGCGTAGAGAAACTTCC
>JAZKHY010000043.1:0-133644 GCA_040385105.1 Pseudomonadota bacterium | reverse complement strand
TGGAAGACAAGATCAACCGCTTTGCCGACAAGGACAGCCACCAGATTTTCCTGGAGCCCGAAGGCCTGACGACGCATGAGTACTACCCCAACGGTATTTCGACCAGCCTGCCGTTTGACATCCAGTACCAGCTGGTGCGCTCGATGGCGGGGCTGGAGAACGCCCACATCCTGCGGCCGGGTTACGCGATCGAATACGACTACTTTGACCCCCGGGCACTGAAGACGAGTTTTGAGACACGCTCTATTGGCGGCTTGTTCTTTGCGGGCCAGATCAATGGCACAACCGGTTACGAGGAGGCGGCCGCCCAGGGGATGTTCGCCGGCATCAACGCTGCACTGCAATGCCGTGGCGAGGAGCCGTGGCTGCCACGCCGCGACGAGGCTTACCTTGGCGTGCTGGTGGACGACCTGATTACCAAGGGTGTGACAGAGCCTTACCGGATGTTCACCAGCCGGGCCGAGTTCCGGCTCCAGCTCCGGGAAGACAACGCCGACATGCGGCTGACCGAGGCCGGCCGGCGCCTGGGCCTCGTGGACGATGCGCGCTGGGATGCCTTCAACCGCAAGCGTGACCTTGTTTCACGTGAAACACAAAGGCTCAAGTCCATCTGGGTCAGCCCTGCAAACCTTCCGCCTGCGGAGTCGGAGCGGGTCCTGGGTAAAGCCATCGACCATGAATACAACCTCGCCGACCTGCTGCGCCGGCCGGATGTGAGCTACGCCCAGCTGATGTCGCTGGATGGTGGCAAGTACGGCAATACCGAACTTGTGCTGGAAAGCGTGCCTGGCCAGGCGGCTGACACGAATCTGGCGGACGAGGGCGGGGCGGACTTCAGGGCCTCGGTGATCGAGCAGATCGAGATATCGGCCAAATACTCAGGCTACATCGACCGTCAGCGTGACGAGGTCGAGCGTGCCAGCCACTATGAAAACCTCAAACTGCCCGCGGACCTGGACTACCTGCAAGTCACCGCCCTGAGTTTCGAGGTGCGGCAGAAGCTCAACAAGCACCGGCCTGAAACCCTTGGCCTGGCATCGCGCATCTCCGGCGTGACGCCCGCCGCCATTTCATTGCTGCTGGTCCACCTGAAGAAGAGCAAGTGGAAGGGGCTGCTCAACCCGGCCACCGAAACCCCAGCCAATGAAACCCATGCCGATGCGGCCGCTTGAGGCGGAGTTGCGCGCAGGCCTTGCCGGACTCGCGCTCACGTTGACTGACAGGCAGGTGGAGCAATGCCTGGACTACCTCGGCCTGATCGGCAAATGGAACAAGGTCTATAACCTGACGGCCGTCCGCGACCCGGCGGAAATGCTGACGCACCATCTGCTGGACAGCCTGGCCGTAGTGGCTCCGCTACGCCAGCAGACCGGCGGTCGGACCATTCGCCTGTTGGACGTGGGTTCGGGGGCCGGGCTGCCCGGTGTTGTCATCGCCATTTGTTGCCCGGAAGTCGCGGTGACTTGTGTGGACACGGTCAGCAAGAAGGCGGCCTTTGTGCAGCAGGCGGCCGTCACGCTCAAGCTGCCGAACCTGCGGGGGCTTCATGCCCGGGTGGAAAGCATCGCCGACCCGTATGAAGTCATCAGCTCGCGGGCCTTCGCGTCGTTGGCTGACTTCGTGAGCTGGTCGCGGGGTGCGCTGGCAGGGCAGGGCGTCTGGCTGGCCATGAAGGGCAAACACCCCGCCGATGAGCTGGCCGCTTTGCCGCCGGGGGTTGAGGTGTTTCACGTGGAACAACTGGCCGTGCCGGGCCTGGACGCCCAGCGCTGCATCGTCTGGATGCGGCCAACTCCGGCAACTTTGAGCTGAGCAGGGCGCAAAAAGCCGGGCGGGCGGGCAAATCCGCGGGCCCGCTCACGTAAACTCAGCCCTTCAATCCCCGGGGAATTTCCATGTTTGGCATCTCAGACTACGGCGCTTTTGTCGCCGCAATCATCATTTTTCTGGCCATACCCGGCCCCGGCAATCTTGCGCTGATCACCTCCACCAGCAAGGGTGGCCGCATGGGCGGCATGGCCGCAACCATGGGCGTGATCGCCGGTGACCAGGTCTTGATGTGGCTGGCCGTGGCCGGCGTCGCCGCCTTGCTAACGGCCTACCCGGCGGCTTTCAATGCAGTGCAGTGGCTGGGTGCCGCGTACCTCGCCTGGCTGGGCTTCAAGATGCTGACGGCCAAGCCCGGCGATGCCCCTGTGCTGAACATCCAGCCGCGCCACTATTTCCGGCAGGCCGCACTCATTACCGTGCTCAACCCCAAGGCCATCGTTTTCTACATGGCCTTCTTCCCGCTGTTCGTGGACCCGGCGCAGCACCAGGGCCTGCTGACCTTTGGCGTGATGGCGGCCACGGTAGCGGTACTTACCTTCCTCTACGGGCTGGGCGCGGTCATGCTCACCTACTACCTGGCCGAGCGGCTGCGCGCCAACCCGGTCATCAGCCGGGGCCTTGAGAAGCTGGCCGGCGTTTTCCTCATTGGCTTTGGCGTCAAGCTGGCCCTCACCAAGTAAGAACGGGCCCATTCCATGGCAAAGATATTCTGTGTGGCCAACCAGAAGGGCGGCGTCGGCAAGACCACGACGACGGTGAACCTGGCCGCCGGCCTGGCGAAAGTCGGCCAGCGCGTGTTGATGATCGACCTCGACCCGCAGGGCAATGCCACCATGGGCTCCGGCGTGGACAAGCGCAAGATGGAGCTGAGCGTCTATGACGTGCTGCTCGAATCCGCAACCGTTGCCGAGGCGCGCATCAGGAGCGAGAAATGCGGCTACGACGTTCTTGGCGCCAACCGCGAACTGGCCGGTGCCGAGGTGGAGCTGGTCAGTGTCGAGCGGCGCGAACGGCGCCTGAAGACAGCCCTGGCCGAAGTGCTGGACCAGTACGACTTTGTCCTGATCGACTGCCCGCCATCCCTCAGCATGCTCACCCTGAACGGCCTGTGCTGCGCCCATGGCGTCATCGTGCCGATGCAGTGCGAATACTTCGCGCTTGAAGGCCTGACCGACCTGGTCAACACCATCAAGCAGGTGCATGCCAACCTGAACAAGGATCTGCAGATCATCGGCCTGCTGCGCGTCATGTTCGACCCGCGCATCACGCTGCAGCAGCAGGTGAGCGACCAGCTCAAGGCCCACTTTGCCGACAAGGTGTTCAACACCGTGATCCCGCGCAATGTGCGCCTGGCCGAAGCACCGAGCTACGGCCTGCCCGGCGTGGTGTTCGACCCATCGGCCAAGGGCAGCCAGGCCTTCGTTGAATTCGCCCAGGAAATGGTCGAGCGCATCCAGAAGATGTGAGCATCATGAGTGGCCAACACGCTTCAGCAGCCGCAGCGCCGCCCCCATGGGGCACGGTCACGGTCCCGGATTGCCCGGTGTGCGGGGCTGCGGCCGGCTGGTTCGATGTGGTGGATTTCAACAAGCATGGCTCGGAGGCCCGCGGCGTCCGCCTGCCCCTGTCGGGCCAGGCGGTGTACTACGCGCGCTGCGGCGCGTGCGGGTTCTGCTTCGCGCCGGAGTTGCACCGCTGGTCGGCGCTGGACATGTCGCAGCGTATCTACAACGACGGGTATGTCGCGGTAGACCCTGACTACGTCGAGGTGCGCCCGCGCGCCAATGCGCAGCAACTTCAATCGCTCTTCCCGCACCTGGGTGGCGGGCAGGTCCGGCACCTGGACTACGGCAGCGGCAGCGGCCGGATGGCGCAACTGCTGCGCGAGGCCGGCTGGGCCTCGCGGGCCTATGACCCGTTCGTGCCCGGCGCCAGCGCGCCGGCGGCGGATGAAAAGTTCGCGCTCATCACGGCATTCGAAGTGTTCGAGCATGTGGCTGACCTGCCGGCGTTGACGGCTTTCCTGCGGGACCACCTGGCCGACGACGGGCTCCTGGTGTTCAGCACCCTGCTCAGCGACGGGGCGATCCAGCCGGGCAGGCGCCTGGACTGGTGGTACGCCTGCCCGCGAAACGGGCATATCAGCCTGTTCAGCCAGCAAAGCCTGAAGATTGTCCTGCAGCAATGCGGGATGTCCGGCTTTGCACAGCTGGGCGGCCCCGCGCTGTTCATTGCCTGCCGCCAGCAATGGCCCGCCTGGGCGCAACACCTGATCCGCCATGGCCAGCCCTGAGCGCGTCCTGCTCCTGCCCGGCTGGGAAAACTCCGGGCCGCTGCACTGGCAGAGCCTGTGGGAGCAGCAGTTTGGCTACGAACGCGTCGAGCAGCACGACTGGATGCGGCCGCTGCGGGGCGACTGGATCTCGCGCCTTGAAGACGTGCTGCTGTCCGACCCGCGCCCGGCAGTGCTGGTGGCCCACAGCCTGGGCTGCATCCTCACGGCGGCGTGGGCCTCGCATTCCCGCAACACGCATCTGGTGAGCGCGGCCTTGCTGGTGGCGCCCGGCGACGTCGAGCGTGAGGAAATCCGGCCGCACCTGCCGAGCTGGGTGCCCGTTGCGATGCAGACGTTGCCGTTCCCCAGCGTGTTGCTAGGGAGCCAGAACGACCCTTACTGCGACTTCCACCGCGCTCAATCGATGGCCGGGGCATGGGGTGCACGCTTCATCGACTACGGCCGCCACGGCCACATCAATGCCGAGTCGGGGTTGGGTGACTGGCCTGAAGGCCAGGCGCTTCTGCAAGATTTACTGAAAGACTGAAAACAACATGGTGACCAAGAAACCCAAGGGACTCGGCCGCGGCCTGGAAGCATTGCTGGGGCCAAAAGTCGATGAGGCATCCGGCGCGGATACCGGGGCGACCAACCATCCCGGCCTGCCGGCATCCCTGCTGCTGGGCGACATGGTGGCCGGCCAGTACCAGCCGCGCACCCGCATGGACGAGGGCGCGCTGTATGAACTGGCCGAGAGCATCAAGGCGCAGGGCATCATGCAGCCGATCTTGGTGCGCCGGCTCACCGCAGGGCCGAACGACGGCAAATACGAAATCATCGCGGGCGAGCGGCGCTTCCGTGCGGCCCGGCTTGCGGGCCTTGAAAGCGTGCCGGTGCTGGTGCGCGACGTGCCTGACGAAGCCGCCGCTGCCATGGCGCTGATTGAGAACATCCAGCGCGAGGACCTCAACCCCCTGGAAGAAGCCCAAGGCCTGCAAAGGCTTATCAAGGAGTTTGGGCTCACTCACGAACAATCCGCCCAGGCCGTGGGCCGCTCCCGCAGTGCCGCGTCCAACCTGCTGCGGCTGCTGAACTTGGCCGACCCGGTGCAGACCATGCTGATGGCGGGCGACATTGACATGGGCCATGCGCGCGCATTGCTGGCCCTCGACCGGGCCACCCAGATCACGGCGGCCAACCAGATTGCCGCGAAAAAGATGTCGGTACGGGAGACCGAAAGCCTGGTCAAGAAGCTCAGCGCCGAGTTCAACCTTGTCTCGGCCAAGCCCAAGAAAGAGAAATCCCGCGACCTCAAGCGGGTGGAAGAAGAGCTGTCGGACCTGCTGACGGCCGAGGTCGAAGTGCGCATCAAGAAGCGGACCAAGCGCCATGGGCGTATCGAGGAACTGGGCGAGCTGGCGATCCAGTTCGGCTCGCTGGATGAGCTCAACGGTCTGATCGAGCGGCTTCGCGGCGACGTGAAATAAGTCACAGGGCGCCGGGCGTTACTTTTCTCCCCCTTAAACAAGGGAGTGACGCCGGGTGGGGTGCCGCCTATTGTTACGGTCTGTAAGGATCACCGTCAATGCGCCACATCACACCCCAACGTTCCGTCTGCATCAGCGCCTGCGCCGTGGTGGCAGCATGCCTGGCGGGCACAGCTGGCGCGCAGACCATTGAGCGCATCCGCCTCACCGACAACGACCTGAACTGCACCCAGATCTACGCCGAGGTGCAGCAGATGGACACCATGATCAAGCTCGCCGTCTCAATGCCTGCGACGCCGGCTCCGGTACAGCAGCCGGCGTACCCCGTGGCACAGGCCATGCCCCAGCAGCAGCTGACGGCCGTGCAGCAGGCCGTCCTCAACCACCCGAACAACGCCAACCTCACCCCCGAACAGCGCGCGACGCTCATTGCCCAGACCGGCATGGCCGAGGCCCGGGGCAACGCGGCGGTGGGCTCGCTCTACGGCGGCGCTGCTCCGCAAAACAACTATGCATTCCAGGGCGCCGTCATGGCCGACCCGAGGGTCCAGGCATCAGTCGCGCGGGCCCGTGCCGCCGGCATGTCCGACGCGCAGATTGCCGCGACGCTGGGTGTCGGCATGCAGCAAGCCGGCTTGCCCCAGATTCCGGCCGGTGTGCCGCAGGTGTCCGCCGGCCAGGCCTATGCCCAGGCGGGCGGGCTGGCCGGCATGCTCAACTCGGGCATGGCAGCCCAGGGCGGCATGGGCGGCAGCGCAGGTGCGGCCGCAGGCTTTGCCGGCATCTTCGGCGCCATAGCCGCCGGGGCCACGAAGCAGGCTGCCCCCGCACCCGCACCGGTGGCCGCACCCGTCTTGCCCGTGGCGCAGGCGTCGCCCCAGGCCGGCAACATCGGCCGGCAGGCCCAGGCCCGCAAGGAGCACCTGACCAGCATGTTCCTCGGCAAAGGCTGCAAGCTGGCCGATGTGCAGAAATAAGATTCACCGCTTTCACAGACCTCCAAGGACCATTTCCATGAAAACCACCGTTCTCTGCGCCGCCGCACTTTCCTTCTTTGCCGCAGGCGTGCAGGCCCAGGGCATCGAGCGCGTCAAGATGACCGACAACGACCTGACCTGCAAGCAGATCTTCGGCGAGATCGGGCAGATGGACGGCGTCATCGCCCGCGCCAACCAGCCGGTTGCCGTCCCGGCCCAGCAGATGGCGGCTGCACCCACCGACAGCGGCCAGGGCGCTGCGATCGGCGCCGGCGTGGCCGGCGCCGTTGCACAGACGGCCATTGCCAATGCGGCTGTCCGAAGCGGCGGCTTTGGCGGCTTCGGTGGATTCGGCGGCGGGCTCGGCGGCATGTTCGGCGGCATCGCGCAGCAGGCCATGGCCGCGCAGGCCCAACAGCAGTCGCAGCAGCAGCAACAGCAGCAGGCCGCCGCCCAGGCCGCTGCCCAGCAGGCCCAGATGCAGGCACAGCAGAACGCGATGCTCGGCCAGCAGGCGCAGGGCCGCAAGGAGCACCTGACAGGCATGTTCCTGTCCAAGGGCTGCAAGATGAGCGACGTGCAGTAGGACGCCCCCCGAAGCGGCCTGTCGGCCGCCTCCCCCCACTGGGGGGCAAACCAGCAGCCCGGCGAAGCCGGTTCTGCGGTTTCTGGAATCAGGCCCCTTAAATCGGGGAGTGTTACAAACCGGCCCGACCTGTAAGCTGCGCTGATGCTCTCCCTCAATGGATTGTTTGACCGCGCACTGATCGTCGAGGATCTCGACGAGCCGCGTGAGTGGCTGGCCGAGCTCCTGCCCCAGGCCCTGCCCAGCGTGCGCCGCGTCGACACCGTCGCGACACTGGCCCAGGCGCGCGAGCGCATGCGCGAGCATGCCTACGGCCTGGCCCTGGTGGACTGGGGCCTGCCCGACGGCACGAGCGAGAGCCTGATCGCCGAACTCGTCGCAGCGCGCCCCGGCGCGGTGGTGATTGTTGCCACCATCCATGACGACGACACGCATGTCTTCCCCGCGCTGCGCGCCGGCGCGCAGGGCTACATCCTCAAGTCGCAGCCCGGCGTTGTCGTGATCTCGCAGCTGCGCCGCATCGAGATGGGCGAGCCGGCCCTGTCGCCTTCCATCGCGCTGCGGGTGCTGCGGCATTTCCACGCCGTGCCGCCATCGCCCTCGGGCATCAATGTCACACGCAGCACCGGGCTCGACGGTGAGCCGCCCAAGCAGCTGACCGACCGCGAGATCGATGTCCTGCGCCTGATTGCCAAGGGCTACAAGGCACCGGAGGTCGCGCCGCTGCTGGGCATCACCGCACACACGGTGAGCAGCTATGTACGCGACATCTACCGCAAGCTCGGCATCTCTTCACGCGCCGAGGCTGCGATGGAAGCGGCCAAGCGCGGCCTGGTTGCCTGAGCTTGTCATTTCTGTAGCGGGACGACCAGCCTCACGCAGCTGCCCCTGGCGGGCGGTACCCTGGACGTGATGTCCAGCCGGGCTCCGATTTCCTGCGCGCGGTAGTGCATGTTCTTCAGTCCGCGCGCACCGGGCCGCACGGCCTCCGGCGGGAGGCCGACGCCGTCATCCGTCACCTCGATATGCAGCTGCCCGTCCCGCACCGAGGCATCCAGCGTCATCGATTGCGCATGCGAGTGCTTGACGATGTTTGTCGCCGCCTCCTGCAGGATGCGCATGATCTGCATCGCCACTTCGCTGGGCAGCGTGATGCGGTCCAGCGAGTCGTCGATGCGCCACTCCAGGTGCACGCCGGCCGCGGCCAGGCGCGCGTCCCAGCGGTTGCGCCAGGTGGCCAGCGCGCCGGGCAGGTAGTGGCCCATGTCGGTGCTGTCCATCAGCATGCGCAGCTCGTCCAGGCCGTCCTGCAGCGACTGCGCCAGCTGCTGCGGCGTCAGCGCGCCGCGCTCCACGCCGCGCAGTGCGGTCATCAGCTGCGCGCCCATGCCGTCATGCATGTCGCGCAGCAGCCGCTCGCGCTCGTGGGCGCGAGCCGCTTCCTGCTCGCTGCTGCGCAGCTGCTGGTAGCTCAGCTCCAGCGCGGACGACTTCTGTGCAACGCGCAGCTCCAGCTCCTCATTGCTGCGCTCGGCGCGGTTGAGCGTCATCACGACATACTCGCCGGACATCAGCGCGAAACCCGTGAGCACGACCACGAAGCCCCAGAACACGAAGGCATCCGATGTGGGCGGCAGCATGCCGCCCACGACCAGGAGGTCGTGCCCGACCGCCGTCATCAGCACCAGCAGGCAGAAGGTGAATGCGGTGAAATGCCGCAGCGGCATCGCATGGCGCCGCTGCCAGATCTGCACCCCCAGCCAGCAGATGATGGCCGTGCCCGTGAGCTGTGCCAGGCTGCGCGCCAGCAGCGCGCCCTGTCCGGCAAGCTCGGCCAGCGGGAATGCAAGCAGCGAAAGCGCCGTGGCGGCAAGCATCATCCGCACATGCCGCCGGCTCACCGGCCGGATCAGGTGCAGCACCGCCGCCACAATGGTCGTGGCTGCCAGCAGGGCATTGACCGCATTGAGCTGCTCGAACAAGAGCGGATGCCCGGGAACGGTGTTGTCGAAATAAATGAGCCCGCGCACGCCCCACAGGCCGCAGGCAGTGGCCAGCCACAGCAGGCTCAGGTCGCGCCAGCGCGGCAGCCACAGCAACAGCGCCATCAGGCCGATCACCAGCACCACGCCCGATGCCGCGTCCGCATAGCCGACGACGGAGCGGACGGCGTCGGTGTGCACCGGCAGCATCAGGTTGGTTGGCCCGAGGGCCAGCTGCACCACGCCGGATGACAGGTACGGCAGTGTCTGCAGTTCAATTCGCAGCTTCCGCGCACCGGGCGGCAGCGCAAAAAGCGCCGGGATCCGCCCGTTGTAGACACCGCCTGATTCGCCGCGCGGAACCGACTGCGACACATGGGTCTTGGCCAGGTCGCTGGCGCTCAGGAGCGTAAGGGGCACGCCCTGCGCCTCGATGCGGTAAGGCGCGCCCACGCGAAAGACCCAGAGCGCCGCAGCAGGCGCGCCTGCGCATTCGGTGGCGTCAATTTCATAGCTGATGCGCACCCGCTCATCGCGCAGCGCCAGCGGCAGGTGGTCCGGCACGGACACGGGCTGGGGCGTGGCGGCCGGCGGCTTCACGGCATCGGCGGCTTCTCCGGCATCGGGCGTGACGATGCGCAGCACCTGGGGCAGCAAGCGTATGGCAGCGCACCGTTCTGCGGCCTGTGCCGTGCCGCAAGCCAGCCCTGCTGCTGCCAGCAGCAGCGCGCATGTCACCCGCAACAGGCTGCGCAGGCGCACCGCTTACAGCGAGAAGATCTTGCCCGGGTTCATGATGTTCTTCGGGTCCAGCGCGCGCTTGATGGTGCGCATCATGTCCACCGCACCCGCGCCCGCCTCGGTCACCAGGAAGCCCATCTTGTGCAGGCCCACACCATGTTCGCCGGTGCAGGTGCCTTCCAGCGCGAGGGCGCGCGCGACGAGCTGGTTGTTCAGCTTCTCGGCGGTCTCGCGCTCTTCGGGGATGTTCGGGTCGATCAGGTAGCCGAAGTGGAAGTTGCCGTCGCCCACATGGCCGACCAGGAAGTACGGGATGCCCGATGCATCCGTCTCGGCCACCGAGTCGAGCAGGCAGTCGGCCAGGCGTGAGATCGGCACGCAGGTGTCGGTGGAGATCACGCGGCAGCCGGGGCGCGACTGCACGGCCGCGAAGTATGAGTTGTGCCGCGCCGTCCACAGCCGCGTGCGCTCTTCGGGTGTGCTGGCCCATTCAAAGGCATTGCCGCCATGGTCCGAGGCAATCTCCTGCACCACCTCGGCCTGCTCCTTCACGCCGGTGGGCGAGCCGTGGAACTCCATCAGCAGCATCGGCTCTTCGCGCAGGTCGAGTTTGGCGTAGGCGTTGACCATCCGTACCGTGTTCACGTCGATGAGCTCCACGCGCGCGATCGGGATGCCCATCTGGATCACCTGGATGGTGGTGCGCACCGCGGCCTCGATGCTCGGGAACGAGCAGATCGCGGCCGAGATCGCCTCTGGCAGCGGGTAAAGCCTGACGGTGATCTCGGTGATGACGCCCAGCGTGCCTTCGCTGCCCACCATCAGGCGGGTGAGGTCGTAGCCAGCGGAGGACTTTTTGGCACGGGTGCCGGTGCGGATGACCTCGCCGCTGGCGGTGACCACCTCCAGGCCCAGCACGTTCTCGCGCATGGTGCCGTAGCGTACGGCGTTGGTGCCGCTGGCGCGGGTGGCGCTCATGCCGCCGATGGAGGCGTCGGCGCCCGGGTCGATCGGGAAGAACAGGCCGGTGCTCTTGACCTCTTCATTGAGCTGCTTGCGCGTCACACCGGGCTGCACCGTCACCGTCAGGTCTTCGGCATTGATGGACAGCACCCTGTTCATGCGGCTCACGTCGATGCTGATGCCGCCCTGCACGGCCAGCAGGTGGCCTTCCAGCGAGGAGCCCACGCCGAAGGGGATGACGGGTACCTCGTACTGGCTTGCCAGCTTCACCGCATCGGCCACGTCGGCCGTGCTCTCGGCGAACACCACGGCGGAGGGGGGCGGCGCCTGGAACGACGACTCATCGCGCCCATGCTGCTCGCGCACCGCCAGCGCGGTGGAGCAGTTGGCGCCGAAGCGCGCCTTGAGCGCCGCGATCAGCGCCTCGGGCACGGCCCGCTGGTTGATTTCAGGCACGAGGTGGGCAACTTGGGTGGGGGCGTTCATGAAGGCACTCCGGCAAGAGGATACGGTCGGGGGAATCCGCCAGTTTAAGCCTGTTGCGGCCCGCGCACCAGCTTGCCGGGCATGGCGCCGGTGGGCTGGCCGTTCTCCATGATGGGCTCTCCGCTGACCAGGGTGGCGAGGTAGCCTTCGGCGCCTTGCGTCAGCCGCCGCCCGCCGGCCGGGAGGTCGAACACGAAATGCGGCGTGTCAAGCCTGAGCCGGTCAAAGTCGATGAGGTTGATGTCGGCCTTGTAGCCTTCTTTCAGCAAGCCCCGGTCATGCAGGCCATAGACCGATGCAGTGTCCAGCGTCTGCTTCTTTACCATCAGCTCCAGTGGCAGCGTCGGGCCGCGCGAGCGGTCGCGCGCCCAGTGGGTCAGCATGAAGGTCGGCATCGACACATCGCAGATATAGCCCACATGCGCGCCGCCGTCGGCCAGGCTCATCATGGTGCGCGGGTGCTGCAGCTGGGTGTGCAGCTGCGACAGGTCGCCATAGGAGTAGTTGAAGACGGGGAAGTACAGCAGGCCCTTGCCGTCATTGCGGCCGCCGTGGGAGAGCATCTCGTCGTAGGCCACTTCCAGCGGGTTGCGGCCCGTTTTCTGGCCGGTCACCACCACGCTGTCTGTCAGGCACGGCTCATAGTTCACCGATGCGTTGGCGCCGGAGTTGTCCAGCGCAAAAAGCCGGGGCAGGCCGCGCAGGAAGAAGGCCGCCTCCTGGTTGACCTGGGCCGCCATCTCGACGACTTTCATGCTGGTCAGCGCCGCGCGCACCTCGGGCTCGCGCAGCTTTGCCAGCTTCGCCTCCCACGGCAGCGGCGCAATCTGCTGCCACAGCGGATGCAGCACAAAAGGATGGAGCGAGCCCTCAAAGCCCATCACCATGCTGGTGGCACGGCCGCTCACGCTGCCATACAGCGGGATGCCCTGGGCATGGGTGTCGTCCAGGTGGGCGAGCAGCTTCTTCCAGGTGTCCGGCGTCTGGTCGGTCTGCACCAGCGCGAAGGCCACCGGCAGCTGGTTCTCCCTGGCCAGCTGGGTCAGCCACCACAGCTCGCCCTCCATGCTCACATGGTTGGCCGTCATCTGGAACACGCCATGGCCCGCAGCCTTCATGGCCTTGGCGATGCCGAGAATCTCCTCGGGCGACGCGAAGGTGCCCGGCGGGTACTTGTGCTGCTGGTACTTGTGGATCAGCGTGCGGCTGGTGGAAAAGCCGAGGGCGCCGGCCTTCAGGCCCTCGCCGACGATCTGCATCATCGCGCGGATGTCTTCGGGCGTGGCTTCATCATGCGTGATGCCGCGCTCGCCCATGACATAGGTGCGCACCGCGCTGTGCGGCACCTGCGCGCCCACGTCCAGCGCGCGGGGCTTGCCGGCCAGCGAATCGAGGTACTGCGGAAAGCTCTCCCAGTCCCACTGGATGCCTTCATTGAGCACCGTGCCCGGAATGTCCTCCACGCCTTCCATCACACTGATGAGCCACTCGCGCCTGTCCGGCTTGACCGGCGCAAAGCCGACGCCGCAGTTGCCCATGACGGCGGTTGTCACGCCGTGCTGGGTAGAAGGGGAGAGGTAAGGGTCCCAGGTGACCTGGCCGTCGTAGTGCGTATGCACATCGACCCAGCCCGGCGTGGCGAGCGCGCCATTGGCGTTGATGTCGCGCCGCGCTGCGCCGGCCTTGCCCCCGACCTGGGCGATCTTGCCGTCCCTGATGCCTATGTCGCCTGCATGCGGCGCGCCGCCGCTGCCGTCAACAATCATTGCGCCCCTGATAGCGGTATCCAGCATGGGTGTTCCTGTTCAAGTCTGCGGTGGCCGCCGGTCAAGGCTGCTTCTCCTCCGCCGAAGTCTCCAACAGGGAACCATATCACCCTGCGGCCATATTTGCATGGGACCGCTACAGGGGCGCGTAAGCTTATGAATTAACGGACGCCCTTTTCAAACTCGTTGCGCGACAGGACGCCGTCCTTGTTGGCATCCAGTTCCTCGAAATTCAGGCGCACTTCGGTAAACACCTGGGCTTCGGCACGGCTGAGCCCACCGTCCCTGTTCCTGTCCGCGCGGGCGAACGCCGCATCCATCTGCTGCACGGTCCAGCTGGTGGGTTCGGGCAACGGCGTGCGTGGCGTGATGATGGCGCCTGCCGAAGGCGCCAGCACCGGCTCCTGGGCGCCGGGCGCTGTCTGCGCGGTGGCGCCCGCACACACCAGCCAGGCCAGCGATGCGCAAGAGAGTTGCAGCTTCATGTTCGGCTCCTTGGGACGGGAACATCCCCAGTCATTCTGGGCACGCCATGCCGGCGGTGCCGTCGGCAGGAATCCCCCAATGGGTGTAGGACGGCGCTGACAGGGAGGCGCGATGCTGTCAGTGTGCATACGGCAGAATCAGGCATTCACTCAAGGCAGCACGACATGGGAAACAGACTCACACAAATCGCCACTCGCACCGGCGACAACGGCACGACGGGCCTTGGCGACAACACCCGCGTCTCCAAGGACAGCCTGCGGGTGCATGCCATGGGCGACGTGGACGAACTCAATTCGAACATCGGCGTGCTGCTGTGTGAGGAACTGCCGCCCGCCGTGCGCGAACTGCTGGTCGAGGTGCAGCACCAGCTCTTCAACCTGGGCGGCGAGCTGTCCATCCCGGGCTTCGAGCTGCTCAAGCCCGAGGCGCTGCTGGTGCTCGACGAAGCGCTGGCCGACCACAACGAGAACCTGCCGAGGCTGCAGGAGTTCATTTTGCCCGCCGGCACCCGCGCCGCCTCGCTCGCCCATGTGTGCCGCACCGTGGCCCGCCGCGCCGAGCGCGCGGTGGTGGCGCTGGGGGCCGCCGAGGCGCTGAAAGACACGCCGCGCCAGTACCTCAACCGCCTGAGCGATCTGATGTTCGTGCTGGCCCGCGTGCTGAACCGGATGAACGGCGGGGATGACGTCTATTGGAAGAGTGAGCGGATGGCAAGGGAGGGTTAGTCGCCCCGGAAAGAGGCTTGACGCCGCTTGCCTCCGTTTGTCGTGCATAGAAAACCATACTTTCTTTGCACATGAACCTCGACATGCATAGAAAACCGAGTTTTCTATACATGAGCGGGCCTCAACACCTGTTCTGCAACACCGCCATCGTGATGCGCGACACGCAGGTCAGCTCGCCCGCTTCGTTGTGCATGTCGATTTGCCAGACATGGGTGCTGCGCCCCATGTGGATGGGCCGCGTGGTGCCGGTGACCCAGCCGCTGGTTGCGCCTTTGAGGTGGTTGGCGTTGATGTCCAGGCCGACGGCGCGAAAGCCTTCGGGGCAGGCATAGTGCGCGCCGCAGGAGCCCAGTGCCTCGGCCAGCACCACCGACACACCGCCGTGCAACAGGCCGAAGGGTTGGCGCGTGCGCTTGTCCACCGGGACACGGCCGCGGATGAAGTCGTCGCCGACCTCCATGAACTCCATGCCCAGGTGCTCCACGGCGGTGTCGATGTGGGACTGGGTCAGTACCTCGATGTCAATATGCTTCTTCCAGACCCGCATGCGAGTTCTCCATAGTGCCTGATTTGATTCTGCCTGACCTGGCTTTGCCTGATGCGAGGTGGCATGACACGCCGCTCACGCCAGGCGGTCGGCGGCAGTGAGAAACAGGTCGGCGAAGAAGCGGTCGGACGGCAGCCCGCATTTCTCCACGAAGTCGCGCCGTGCCGCATCGACCATTGCGGGCACGCCGCAGGCATAGACATCGTGGCCGGACAGGTCCGGGAAATCGGCCATCACCGCTTTGTGGACAACGCCGCTGCGCCCGCTCCAGTCATCATCCGGACCGGCCTCTGACACCACCGGAATGAAATGAAAACCCGGATACTCTGCCGCCCACTGCGCCGGCATGGCGGCCATGTAGAGGTCCTGCGGCTTGCGCCCGCCCCAATAAAACGTGGCCGGGCCGCGCAGCTTGTGCCGCATGCCGTAGAGAATGATGGACTTGATCGGCGCAAAGCCGGTGCCGCTGGCCAGGAGAATCACCGGGCGCACTCCCTTGCGCAGGTAGAAGCCGCCCTTGGGCCCCTCGATGATGAGAGAGTCGCCGGCCTTGAGGACTTCGCCGCCTTGCGCGTTGCCGAACAATCGCGGCGTGAAGCGCCCGCCCTGCACATGACGGATATGCAGCTCCACGGTCGACGGATCCTGCGGCGCATTGGCCACCGAGAAGCTGCGGCGCAGCCCGTCTGCGAGCAGGACTTCCACATACTGCCCGGCGCGGAACCGGAACGTGGTGCCGGTAGGCAGGTCCAGATACAGCACCGCCACATCGTCCGCTGGATGGTCAATGCGCCGCACCTGGCATGCGAGTGTGACCGGCCCGGGTGAAAAGCCGATCTCCTCGACGGGCGCATCCACCACCAGGTCAGTCTGGGCAATGCTGCAGCACATGAGGAAGTAGCCTTGTTCGCGCTCTCCTTCCCCCAGTGCACTGGCAGACGAATAGCCGTGGTCCACCTGGCCTGAACTCAGGCGCGCCTTGCAGGTGCCGCAGATGCCGTCGCGGCACGAATACGGCAAGTTCACGCCGGCCCGCTCCGCTGCGTCGAGGACGTATTCCAGCTCGGTCGCCTCGAATTCGCGGCCGGAGTTTTCAAGTCGGATCAGCATCGTGTCAACCGGCTTTCAGACCGCCCTCGCGCTGTCCGCTTGCGGAGGTACGCGGCCCGGGCGTCTCTGAGTACATCGCGTCGATGAGGTCCTTGAACTGCTTTTCCATCTGCCCGCGCTTGACCTTGCGTGTCGGCGTCATCTCGCCGTCGTCATGGCTCAGGTCGCGCGGGATGATGGCGAATTTCTTGACGGTCTCCACCCGGGCCAGCGTCAGGTTGACGGCCTCGATCTCTGCTTCCACCAGTTTGATCACATCTGCATTGGCGGCCATGTCGCGCAGCGTCGTGTAGGCAATACCGCGTGTCTGCAGCAGGTCGCCCACGGCATCGGCGTCGAGCTCGATCAGGCAGGTCAGGTAGTGGCGCGCATCGCCGATCACCACGGCCTCGCTGATGTAGGGGCTGGCCTTGATGCGGTTTTCAATCAGCTCCGGGGAGATGTTCTTGCCGCCGCTGGTGATGAGCACGTCTTTCTTGCGGCCGACGATGGCGATGTAGCCGTTGTCGTAGAGTTCGCACAGGTCGCCGGTGTGCAGCCAGCCCAGGGCATCCTTCATTTCCAGCACGCTGCCTTCCTGGCCGCGGTAGCCGCTGAAGCCGATGGGACCGCGGAACATCAGCTCGCCGTCTTCCGTCTTCATGGCCTGCCAGCCCGGCAGCACATGACCTACCGTGCCGCGCACATCGTGGCCCGGCATGGAGGCGCTCGGTATGTTGTGCAGCTCGGTCATGCCGAAGGCATTGATGATGGGCACGCCCAGCGCCATGTAGTACTCGAACAGCTCGGCCGACATCGGCGCTGCCCCGCAAATGACATAGCGCGTGCTCAGAAACCCCATGTGCTTGCGCAGGTGACGGTAGACGAGGAAATGCGCGATACCGTGCACCAGCCTGTCGCCGGTGGTCCACTGCGTCACGACAGGCTTCACGGCGTCATACCCGATGGCCTGGCGCGGCGCGGCAGGCGTAAAGGACTCGACGCTCTTGCGCTGGCGCGCCACTCGACGCATGCCCACACCCAGGGCCCAGCGGTACAGCGCGCGCTTAAGCGGCGTGGACTTGCCCATGCGGATGTCCACGGCTGTCTTCACTTTTTCGAGGATGCGCGGCACCGCCCCGAATACCGTGGGCTGGATCTCGGTTACGTCCGACTGCACGGTATCGATGCTGTCGGCAAAGTTGGCCACGCAGCCGGACACCAGATGCACGGCGATGGTCATGATCCGCTCGAACGCATGCGACAGCGGCAGGTACGACAGCCAGGAGTCGTTGCGGCCCATGGACAGCACCTGCATCATCGAGCGTGCACCGTCGACCGGGCCGCTTTGCACACACATCGCGCCTTTGGGCATGCCCGATGTGCCCGAGGTGTACATGATGTCGTAGACGTCGTCGGGTTTGACCGCAAACACCAGGTCCCTGAAGCGGCCCGGGTCCTTCGCATCGGCCTCTGCTCCCAGTGCCTCTACGTCCTTGTACGACAGCACCAGCCCGCCGCGATGCTCGCCGGCGCCGCGCGGGTCGAAGATGATGATCTTTTCAATCGGGAAGCCCGCTGCCTGCAGCTCCAGCGCCTTGTCCAGATGCTCCTGATCGCCGGCGATGACGAAGCGGGCACCGGAGTTCTCCAGGATGTAACGCACCTCTTCAGTCGAGCTGGTGGGATAGATCGTGGTGACGATGGCGCCTGCGCATTGCACGGCCAGATCGCTGTAGAGCCACTCCTGGCAATTTTCTGCCTGGATGCCCACGGGCTCGCCGCGTTGCAGGCCCAGCGCCATCAGGCCCAGTGTGAACAGGCGCACATGGTTCAGGTACCCGGCCCAACTGGTTTCCTGCCAGATGCCCAGGTGCTTCTCGCGGATGGCGGGCGCGTCCGGGTGGGCCTGGGCATTGTTCCAGAGCAGCTGCGGCAGCGTCGTGCCCTGGCCGCTGGCGGAGGAGGGCAGGGCCATGCCGGCGGGTGTGTTGGCTTCGGTGTTCATGGTCTTCAGGCGCCCAGGTAGCTGCGGATGACTTCAGGGTCGTTGCGCACGACCTCGGGCACACCCGAAGCGATGCGGCAGCCGAAGCTCATGACCGTCACCCGGTCGGAGATGTCCATCACCACATCCATTTCATGCTCGACCAGCACGATGGTCAGGCCCACTTCTTCGCGGATGTCCAGCAGGTAACGGGCCACGTCTTCCTTTTCCTCGAGGTTCATGCCGGCCACCGGCTCGTCGAGCAGCAGCAGTTGCGGCTCGGCGGCCAGCGCACGGCCGATCTCGACCCGCTTTTGCAGGCCGTACGACAGGCTGCCCACGGGCGCCTTGCGCACATGCTGCAGGTTCAGGAATTCGATGATCTCCTCCACCTTCTGCTGGTGGGCCGACTCCTGGCGGTAGCCCGCGCCCCAGAACAGGCCGCTGGACCAGACGCCACCCTTCATGAAGCGGTGCCGCCCCACCAGGATGTTCTCCAGAACCGTCATGCGGCGGAACAGCTCAATGCGCTGGAATACACGTGCAACACCGAGTTGCGCCACCTGGTCTGGCCTGCGGCCGACGATCTGCTCCCCGTCGATCAGGATGGAGCCCTCCCACGGCCTGTAGTAGCCGCAGATGCAGTTGAGCATGGTGCTCTTGCCTGCGCCGTTGGGGCCGACGAGTGCATGGATTTCGCCGCGTTTCACATCCAGGCTCATCCTGTCCACGGCCTTCACGCCGCCAAAGCGCAGCGACAGGTTGCTGATGTCCAGCAGCGGCTCGCCCAGGCGTGCGGAATCCAGGCGCGGCATGAAGGACAGGATCTCGCCGCGGCTGTCCCAATACGAAGGAAGGTGTTTGTTCATCGCATTGCTCATGACAGCCACCTCTTGCGGCGCTTGTAGTGTTTGACGTCGCGAAAGCTTTTCTTGAGGCCACCTTCCAGCCCGAGGTAGAACTCCTGGATCTCGCGGTTCTCGCGCAGCGCATCAGCCGGCCCGTCGTAGACCACGCGGCCGCTTTCCATGACGTACCCGTACGACGCAATGTCCAGCGCTACCTTCGCGTTCTGCTCGATCACCAGGATGGCGATGCCAAAGTCGCGGTTCAGCTCGCGCAGCGCCTGGAAGTTCTCCTGCACCAGCATCGGCGACAGGCCCAGCGTCGGTTCGTCCAGCACCAGCAGGCGCGGCTTGGCCAGCAGCGCCTTGGCCATGGACAGCATCTGCTGCTCGCCGCCCGAGAGGTAGCCGCCCAGCTGCAACTCGCGCGTCTTCAGGATCGGGAAGCGGTCCACCACACGGGCATAGTCGTCGTCCATGCCTGCGCGGCTGGCCCTGCAGAACTGGCTGAGCAGCAGGTTCTCGCGCACCGTGAGTTCCTTGATGACGTTGCCGCCTTCAGGAATCTGGTAGAGGCCGCGCCGTGCAATCTCGTGCGGCGCCAGCGCGTCCAGCGCATTGCCGTCGAAGGTCACGCTGCCGGAGCGAACCTCGGCCTCCACCGACAGCAGCAGGCGGGAGATGGCCCGCACCAGCGAAGTCTTGCCCGCGCCGTTCGGCCCGAACAGGGTGACGACCTGGCCGGGGGCGACCGTCAGCGATACGCCTTTGACGGCGAAGACCACGTCGTGGTAGACCACTTCGATATTGCGCACGTCAAGCAGCGGAGGTTGCGCCTGAACCTGCGGAGGGACCGGTTGCATGGTTGTCATGGGGTGTACGAGACTGATGGCCATGGGGGTTGAACGGGCCGGTCAATGGCCGAACGGCCAGGTTCGGAAGTAGGTGAGCGTGTCGCGCCAGAAGCGCGCCAGGCCCTCGGGCTTGAACATCAGGAACAGGATGATCACCAGGCCATAGACGGCGCCTTCAACGAAGGCGCCTTTGGAGGCCACGTCCAGCGCCGGCATCACCTTGGACAGCGCATGCACGCTGACGCGCAGCACCTCGGGCAGCAGCGTCATGAACACCGCGCCGAGGATGGAGCCGGTGACGCTGCCCATGCCTCCCACAATGATCATCGCGATGTAGGCGACAGACACCGACAGGCCGAAGTTGTCCGGGTTGATGAACTGCAGGTAGTAGCCCATCAGGCTGCCGGCCATGCCGCCCAGGAAGGACGAGATGGCAAATGCCAGCAGCTTGGTTCGGAACACCGAGATGCCGGCCATCTCGGCAGCGATGTCGCTGTCGCGCACGGCCATCAGCGAGCGGCCGACCCAGGTGCGGTTCAGGTTGGCGACGAACAGCGCGCACAGCGTGGCCAGCGCGACGAACAGGTAGTAGAACGACTTGTCGCCGGCAAGCGTCCAGCCAAACATGGCGGGCGGCGGCACATGCGTGCCGGATGCGCCGCCGGTCAGGAACCCGGCCTTGCGGATGGCGAAGTCCACGATCACGAAGAACGACAGCGTGGCCAGCGCCAGGTACAGCCCCTTGAGCCGCAGCGCCGGCAGCGAGATCAGGCAGCCGACCAGCGCCGCAATGGCGCCGGCAGCCGGTATGACCACGATGAATGGCACACCTTTCTTGGCCAGCCACGCGGTTGCATAGGCGCCGATGGCCAGCACCGAAGCATGCGCCAGCGAGATCTGCCCGGCCGAACCGGTCAACACATTCAGGCCAAGGGCGCCGATCACGGCGATGGCCGCGAGGTTGAGCGTGTAGACCCAGTACTGCGGCAGGAACTGCGGCAGCGCAATCAGGGCCAGCGCGCCCAGCAGCAGCCAGGCACGTGTCCAGAAATTCTGGAACCCATGGAACAGCGACCTGTCCTCAAGATAGGTCAGCCGGTAGTTGCGGTAGAAAGTGAAGCTGCTCATGGTGTGACTCAGACCTTGCGGATTTCAGGGGTGCCGAACAGGCCGTAGGGCCGGATCATCAGGATCAGCAGCAACACCACATAGCCCACCACTTCCTTGGTGCCGCCACCCAGGTACGGGTCCAGGTAGCCCCCTGCCAGCGACTCGGCTGCACCGATGATCAGCCCGCCGATGATCACGCCGCCGATGCTGTCGATGCCGCCCAGGATGGCGGCCGGAAAGGCCGAGAGGCCGCGCGCGTCCATCGACAGGTCCAGCCCTACAAGCTGCACCATCAAGATGCCCGAGATGGCCGCCATTGCGCCCGCCAGACCCCAGGACAGCGCGAACACGCGGTAGATCGAGATGCCCGACAGCGAGGCATGGTCCTGGTGGAAGGCAACGGCGCGCATCGCGATGCCTTGTGACGACTTGCGAAAGTACAGCACGAAGGCGGCGATGAAGATGGCCGCGCAGACCAGCGTCCACATGTACACGCGGGGCACCTGGAACGTGCCAAGCATCAGCGAGCCGGGCTCGAACAGTGCCACCGGGGCCTGCGGCTGTGTGCCCCAGATCAGGCCCACCAGGTTGCGAAGCAGTGAGCCCAGGCCGATGGTCAGCATGATGATGGCGATCGCCGGCTCGCCGACCATGCGGCGCAGGCACAGCCGCTCGATGGCCAGGCCCACCACGAACATGCTGGCCACCGCAGCAGGCACCGACCACCAGGGCGGCAGGCCAAGCTGCACCTGGAACATGTAGAAGAAGTAGGCGCCGGCCATGGTGAGCTGGCCATGCGAGAAGTTGAACACGCCGGTGGACTTGTAGATGAGTACAAAGCCCAGTCCGCCGAGCGCGTAACCGCTTCCGAGAGCAATGCCCGTCAGCAATAGCTGGATGAACAGATCCATGACGACCCTCTGTGTTCCGGCCCCCCGGGCCGGTATCAGGTTGACGGGAAATAAGGAGTCTTCAGTTCGCGGTAACCCAGCCGCCGATCGGCTCGTAGACCTTGCGTTCGGCATTGATCCGGTAGATCTTCACACCATTCGTGCCCTTGTGCCTGTCGGCGGCAAATGTCAGCGGCGGGGTGATGCCCTTGGTGTCGAAGTTCTTGATGTTGTTCATCGCATCGCGGATCTTCTCGCCCGTCGGGTTGGGGCCGGCCTTCTTCAGCGCCTCGACCAGCACCATGGCGTTGACGTAGCCCTGCACGAAGTTGGAATACATCACGTCGCCCAGCTTGTCGTCAGGCGTTCCGTCGTATTTCTTCACCGCATTGCGCATGGCGACCACTCCGGGGATCGAGGTTTCATTCCACTTGGCCCACGGCCCCACGCCGAGGAAGCGCTTGGCAAGGTTTGCGCCGTTGGCCTGGCCCAGGATCAGGTCGGGCTCGCGGTCCATGCCCTGCGTGGTGGCGATGATCAGGGCGTCCAGTCCCACCTTGTCGGCATCGCGCAGGACTGCGGCAATATGGGCCCCGGCCAGTTGCACGATGACGTACTTCGCCCCGGCCTGCTTGAGTGCCAGCGCCTGGGTGGTCGCGTCCGTCTCGCGCAGCGCCATCACCACCTTGGCGACCAGGGGCTTGTTGTACTTCTGCATCCGGGCTTCGGCGGCACGCAACGCTTCCAGGCCGTACTGGCTGTCAGGGTAGACCACCGCAATCTTTGGGTCCTTGTCGGTGGTGAAGATGTGGTCGATGGCGGCGTACACAGTGTCCTGGTAGCTCGCAAAGATGTTGAAGAGCCAGGGATGTGCAGGGTTGGTTGCCAGCTCCGGCACGCCAATGCCCATGATCGGCAGCTTGAAAGAGTCAGCCATTGGCTTGGCGGCGAACAGGCCGTCGCTCGTGACCACCATGGCAGCCAGGGCATTGTCCTGTTGCGCGAACTTGCGCAGGAAGCCGACTTCCTTCTGCACGTTCCGCTCGGCGTTCTCCTGCAGCAGTTCGACCTTCTTGCCGCCCACGCCGCCAGCTTCATTGACTTCTTTGAGGTAGGTGTTGAAGCCCGCCGAATAGGTTTTGCCATGGTAGGCCGAGGGGCCGTTCAGATCGTTGGCAATCGCAAAGCGGTGCATGTCCTGCGCACTGACTGCTGCGCTGAACGAGACCAGCGCAATGGCAGCTGCCGCAATGGTCGAATGGGCAATCGCCCGGAGGGTTGTGTTCATCGATGTCTCCTCAAAGAGGTGGTTTGGGACTTGGGCGGAAGCGGTTGGCACCATCGCCACCGCTTCTCTTTTTCTGGATCTGCTTACAGGAACTGGCGGTTGGACGTGTCGTCGGGCACCGAGATGCCCAGCTTCTCCAGCATGGGCCGGGTGTCGGTGATGTACTGGCGGCGCAGCTCTTCATTGCCTGCCTGGCGGATGCCCCAGCGCACGTACTTCTCGCTGAAGCGAGATTCCGAGGTACCGAACATGTCCAGCGCTGCCGGCCACCACTTCTTGATCAGCTCGTTGGCCTGTGCGAGGCCTTCGGGGGTTTGGCACAGCTCCGTCAGGTTCTGGTAGCCCAGCGTGGCATGGAACACTTCGTCACGGTGCAGGCGCGGCGCCACCGAGCGCAGCGGCTCGTAGGGCACGTCGCCCCAGTTCTCGCCCACATACATGCCAACGCGGTCGCCCAGCGCATGGAACATGCACAGGTCGCACCAGGTGTCGATCGGCAGGTGGAACAGGTACTGCTCGATCGGTATTTCGATCTTGTCCACGCCCAGGCCCTTGAGGATGTTGGCCGTGATGACGCCGTGCTCCACCTCCTGCATCATCAGCTTGGCCAGCAGGCGCTTGCGCTCAGGGTCGGGCGCGAGCGTCAGGCACCGGTCCCACAGCTTGATCAAAAGCTGGTCGTAGTTGGGGTTGGTGGAGTTCTCCAGGTGCTTGGACATCACCCGGATCAACAGCGTACGCAGCTCATCCGGGAGGTCCGGGTCGTGCTCCTTGTAGATGCGGGTGGACTGTCGTTCCATTACTGCTGCTTCGGTCATGTTGATAGCTCCGGTTTCAGGGTGATAGGGGTTGGGTGGAAGGTGGGGCTGGTCCTGGCTTTGCGCTCAGGTAGCCGTCCAGTTGGGTTTGCGTTTCTCGATGAAGGACTGCGCGCCCTCGGCATGGTCTGCGCTCTTCTTTAACACGCTCTGGCCGATGCGCTCCAGGCGGCGGCCCGTTTCAAGGTCCACGTCGGCGCAGGTGTTGATGACGAGCTTGGCCATGCCGAGCGCCAGCGGCGCTTTGGCCGCGAGCTTGCGCGCCATCTCCATGGCGGCTTCCATTTCCTGGCCGGCATCGACCAGTTGCGTGAGCAGGCCGAGCTCATTGGCCCGCTCGGCCTTCATCACGCCCTCAAGCATGACGACCTGCTTGGCACGCGCCGCGCCCACACAGCGCACCAGCCGCGAGCAGCCGCCCGAGCCTGGGATCAGGCCGACGTTGCCCTCGGGCAGGCCCAGGCGCGCATTGCGCCCCGCGATGCGGAAGTCACAGCTGAGCGCAAGCTCCATGCCGCCGCCGGCAGCCACGCCCTCGATGACCGCGATGAACGGCGCCTCGATGGCTTCAATCAGGTCAAAGGCCGAATGGATTTGCCGCGCGACCGCACGGAATTTCTTTGTGCCGCCCTGCGTCAGGCCGGCCATGCCGCGCACGTCCTCGCCGGCCGAGAAGGCCTTGGCATCGCCGCGCACGAGCACCACGCGCGCGTCTGACATGGCCACTTCTTCCATTGCTTCGGCCAGCTCGGCGCGCATGCGGGCGTTCCATGAGTTCATGGCTTCGGGACGGTTCAGGCGCAGCACCCAGATGCCCTGCTCGGGCTCGCTGATTCGGACGAACTCGCCGCGCTCCTGCGCGGCACCGGTGTTCGCAGGGGCCTGCGCGGCTTCAGTCGTGATGGCGCTCATCGCATCAGTCCTTGAGCTTCAATGAGCCGCTGAGCACTTCCTTGCCGGCGACGCTGGCGGAGATATTGCCGTCGGCGTCGCCCGCCAGGTGCAGCTGGTCCTGCGGCACGACCGGCGCCTTCAGCCGCACCTTGATGCCAGCGATGTTGTCCGCGCCGTGCTGCGCCACCAGCGCATCGAGCACCAGCGTCAGCGTTAGCGGGCCCTGGGCGATGGCGCCCGGCAGGCCCGATTTCTTCGCGAACTCGTCGTCGTAGTGAACCGGGTTGAAGTCCTGCACGATGCCCGCGTACTGCACGATGGCGCGGCGTGAGACTTTGGCGATGTCCTGATCAATGGCTTGCATGTTGTGGTGTCTCCTTGGGGGCGGTGGGCGCAGCGGGCTCAGGCCGCCATGCGCTCGATGAAGGTGGTCGTCTGCAGCTGGATCTCTTCGCCGAGCGGCGTCGTGAACCGGGTCTCGATGGTGCCGAACTGCATGCCGTTCTTCTCGGAGTAGTCGGCCAGCCGCATTTCCACGTGGAGCGGCTCGTCGGGCACGAACGGGCGGTCGAACTCGATGGCGTGGCCGCCAAGCAGCGCGCGGTCCAGGTTCAGCCCAAGGGCATTGACAAATGCCGCTTCGCCCATGACGCAGGGTCCGAAGAACGGCACCAGGCGGGCGGTGTCCTTGCCTGAGGCCGTGCCCAGCATCTGCTCCAGTTCGGCGATCTTCACGGCGTGGGCGCGGGTTTGCGCCTTGAGCAGGACTTGGCCTTTGAGTTCACCTTTCATCGCGTCTCCTTCTTAATAATACTGACCAGATAGTATGTATTTGATCTGGATCAGCTGTCCAGAGGGTTTGTGTAAAGCTGGCTAGGGACTAACCCGCATGCAGCCCTGCCGGGATAGCCGATGACCCGGCCGGCAAACTACGCGGCGGGCTTGAGGATGCCGGTGAGCGTGATCTGCCGGGCTGAGCGCACGAGCTCGCGGCCCTGCAGGTAGGTGGGACGGCAGTACCACTCCATGAAGGTACCGTTGTACATGGCCATGATGATGGCGGCAATTTCATGGGTTTCCAGGTCGGTGCGGAACTCGCCGGCCAGCTTGCCGCGGTGAACGACTTCTTCCACCGACATGCAGATCTGCTGGTAGATGGCCTTGACCCGCGCCTCAATGTCGTCGCCGACGCCGTTGAACTCCAGCAGCATGAGGATAAAAAGCAGGATCAGCTCTGGCTTGGCATTGCCCAGACCGCCGCCGGAATGCAGGAATGCAATCAGTTTGTCAGCCACCAGCGGTCCTGCCTGTGACACGCGGGCCACCATCTTGCGTACCAGTACATCCTCGATTTCATCCAGCAGCGCCAGCAGGATGGCGGCCTTGCTCGGGAAGTAGAAATACACCGCGCCCTTGGTTAGCTCGCAGGCTCCGGCGATGTCGTCCACCGTCGTCGAGCGGTAACCCTTGGAGACGAACAGCTTGAGCGCCGATGAAAGAATCTTCTCGGTACTGGCCTCGCGCTGCTCGCGCTTGGTCGTTGACTTGCCAACCCTTGCCGGCTTTACTGTCGTGCTTGTTGCCATGGCTAGAACCAAATGCCTTTCCGCCAATTATTTCATACTGACCCCACAGTATGTCTTAAGTGCACTCACCAACTCAAGCGTGCAAGCCGTTCATCATGTCCTGGGTCCCCGGTTCAGCAGCGCATACAGCAGGATCGCCCCGAATGTCGCGGTGCCGATGCCGCCCAGCGCAAACTGGCCGAAGCGCAGCGTGAAGTCGCCGGTGCCCAGCACCAGGGTGATGGCCGCGACGATCAGGTTGCGGTTGTCTGAAAAGTCAACCTTGTTGTCCACCCAGATCTTCGCGCCCGCCACCGCGATCAGGCCGAACACCACGATGCTGACGCCGCCCATGACCGGCAGCGGAATCGCCTGGATGACGGCGCCAAACTTGGGGCTGAAGCCCAGCAGAATGGCGATGACGCCCGCCACCACGAACATCGCGGTGGAATAGATCTTGGTTGCGGCCATGACGCCGATGTTCTCGGCATAGGTCGTCACACCCGTGCCGCCCGCGGCGCCACTCACCATGGTGGCCACACCGTCGCCGATGAAGGCACGGCCCATGTACTTGTCAATGTCGCGGCCGGTCATGGCCGACACGGCCTTGATGTGGCCCAGGTTCTCTGCCACCAGGATGACGGCGACCGGCGCGATCAGCAGCATGGCATTGGCGCTGAACACCGGCGCGGTAAAGGCCGGCAGGCCCACCCAGGCTGCATTGGCCAGCCCGCTCAGGTCCATCGGCTTGCCCAGGCCCATGACGTTGGTGAGCAAGGCGTAGATGACGGTGGCCACGATCAGCCCCACCAAAATCAGCAGGCGCTGAAGCATGCCGCGCGTGAGCACCGCTACCAGGCCCACAGACACGAAGGTGACGAGCTGCATCCAGGCGTCAAAGTTGCCCGCCGCCATGTTCTTGACCGGGATGCCCGCCAGGTTCAGGCCGATCACCGCCACCACGGCGCCGGTGACCACCGGCGGCATGAAGCGCTCGATCCAGCCTGTGCCCACGGCCTGCACGATCGCGCCGATCAGCGTATAGACCAGGCCGCAGGCGATGATGCCGCCCAGCGCGACGCCGATGTTGGCATTCGGCCCCTTGCCCGCATAGGCCGTGGCTGCGATGACCACGCCGATGAACGCAAAGCTCGAGCCCAGGTAGCTGGGCACGCGCCCGCCCGTGATGACAAAGAAGATCAGCGTGCCTACGCCGCTCATCAGGATGGCGATGTTCGGGTCAAACCCCATGAGGATGGGCGCCAGCACCGTGGCGCCGAACATCGCAATGACGTGCTGCACCCCCATGGCGGCGGTTTGGGGCCAGGGCAGGCGCTCGTCCGGCGCCACGACGGCGCCTTGGCTGGCAGGAACTTCGCGCCAGCGCGGGAAGAATGGTTCGCTCATGATCGTTTCTCCTCTGGTTGTTGGTGTGCCGCAGTTTAAGTATTTATGACCCGAAAAACAAAATGGTGGCTCTGGGGCCTGGGGCTGGTCCTGGCAGTTCTGGCGGTGGCCGCGGCTGCGGTGGCCGTGCTCATGCCATCCAATGAGGAATTGGCGCGGCAGGCCGAGGCGCGCCTTGAGGAAGCGCTGGGCGTCAAGGTCACCATCGGCTCGCTGCGCTGGATCGCCTTCCCCATGCCGGCCGTGGTGCTGCAGGATGTGGCGACGGTGCAGCCGCAGCCGCTCACCGCGCGGCGGATGACGGCATTCGTTCACTGGCAGCCCTTGCTGGACAAAGTGCTGTCGGTCGAATCGGTAGAAGTGGATGGCGTGGTGGTGCCGCAGCTCTCGCTGCGGGCATTTGAACGCAAGAATGGCGACGCATCCGGCAAGACCGACGCAGCAGATACAGCAGGCGCAGACCCCGCCGCGCCCGCAGGCATCCGCCTCGCCTCCATCCCGCTTGAAACCTTCCGTTTTACCGACCTGACCTGGATCTCGCGCCGCGGCATCCCGGTGGTCTATGAAGGCGAAATCGAGTTTGACGAAGGCTGGCGGCCGCGCCATGCGCAGGTCCGCCGGCCCGGCATCACGCCGGCTACGCAGCTGACCGCGACGCGCCAGGGCAGTGAAGACCGATGGAAGCTGGATGTGGCGGTGGGCGGCGGCACGGCGGCAGGCGAAATGCGGCTGGCCACCTCCGCCAGGGGCGTGATGCGCGCAACCGGCGAGCTGCTGCCAAGGAACATTGAAATCGCCAGTGCGGTACAGGCGTTCAACCGCCGCCCGGTGGTGTCAGGCCGCGGCTCGGGCAGCACTGCGCTCGACGCCACGGGCAATAACGTTGCCCAGCTGGCGCGTTCGCTGCATACGCGCACCCAGTTCACCTTTGCGCCCGCCATGGTGCTGCGCTTTGACCTGGACAAGGCGGTCAAGTCCTTCGGCAAGGAGCATGCCGGCCAGACGCCGCTGGAGTCGCTCACCGGCCAGCTGGACACCCAGAACACCGGCCAGGGCATGATCTTCACCTACACCGACCTCAAGGCGAAAAGCGGCGCGTTCTCCGCGTCCGGCAACGTCGTCATCTTCAACCGGAAGATTGAAGCCAGGGGCGCGGTGGACCTGGTTGACGGGGTCATCGGTGTGCCCATCCAGGTGACGGGCTCGCTGGACAAGCCGGATGTGTCGGTCCCCAAGGGGTCGATTGCCGGGGCGGTGATCGGCACGGCAATCCTGCCGGGCATCGGCACTGCCATTGGCGCGCGGCTGGGCGCGCTGTTTGGCGACGGGCCGGATGTGCCCGCTACGCCACCGCCCGCGCAGCAAACGACGCCACGGCCTGCAACACCTCGGGCTCCTTGAGCACACGCCGGTGGCCCAGACCCTGCGTCGCAATCATCTGCGCGCCGGCGATCGCCTGGCTGTAGGCCACACCGTCGGCAAAGCGGTTGATGCTGTCCTCGCGGTCATGCACGATGAGCGTCGGCACCCGGATGCGTGGGCCGACGGCCTGCGGCTCGAACTGCGGCATCAGGATGGCTTCACGTGCCTCGACGCGCCGCTGCATGGCCAGGCGCGTTTCTTCGCTGAGGCCGAACACATGGGCGAACAGGCGGGTGTACTCGCGCGGTGACGCGGGCGGCGCCAGCAGCACCAGGCGTGCTGCCGGCAAACCGCGGCTCAGCGCCCAGGCTGCGGCATTGGCTGCCAGCGAGTGCGCGACGACGGCGCCCACGGTGTGCCCGTCCTGCTGCAGCCGCGCCGTCACATACTCAATGACGCGGGCGAACTGCGGCAGGTTGCTGACCGAGCCCTTGCTGCGGCCGTGCGCCGGCATCTCGACGATGACAGGGCGCAAGCCCTGCGCGGCCAGCGCGTCCGCCAGTGCCAGCATCTGGCCCGCATGCCCGCCCCAGCCATGCAGCAGCAAGGCCACGGGGCCGTGCGGCGCGACGGGGCGCGAATACACGGTGATGCTGGCCTGCTCGAACGGCCAGTGCTCGATCTTCCAGTCGGGCGTCCAGCCCTTGCGGCGGTTCATCCACTTTGGCGGGAGCGGCGTGCCGAACAGGCGCAGCGAGGCGCGGACGGCCAGCGCGGGCCACAGGCGCTGCGAGGCGCCAAGGCCAAACCGGAACAGACGGATGCCCGGGCTGGTGCTGTAGAAAGCCGAAGCGGCTTCAAGGGAGGTGCGGGTCATGGCGGTGCCTTCAGAAATAGACCCAGTCCTCGTTGCTGCGCGGCAGGTGGCGCAGCGACTGGACGGCGGCAATGGCCGCGCGGGCGGCCAGGAACACCCCGAGGGCGGTAAAAGCGATCAACATGGCATTTTCCTTTCTCCGCACAGTTGTGCGAAATGTGGGCAGACTAAAACACGGTTCTTCTTCATCGGTTGTCTCAGATCTGGTAGCTTTTCTTCAGGCGCAGCCAGGTGGCCTGCGCCCGCTCTGCCGCACGACTGTCGCGCAGGAAGCGCGCGTCATGCAGCAGGCCCATGGTCAAAGCGCAGATCTCGCTGACCAGTTGTTCGGGGTCGGTGTCGGCGGCCAGGTGGCCTTCTTCCACCGCCTGCATCACGGTGCGCCGCAGCGCGGCACGCCAGCGCGTGACCTCGCCAAACAGCGTGTCCCGCAGTTCGCCTTCGCGGTCATCCAGCTCGAAGGCGCCGGCCGTGTAGAGGCAGCCGGTTTCAATTTCAACGTCGCGCATCCGCACGATCCAGCGCTGCACAATCTCGTCCAGCCGGGGCAGGCCCTTGGGTTTCTGCATGGACGGCACGAACACGTCGGCCAGGAAGCGCCGGCCGAATTCTTCAATGACGGCCTTTTGCAGCGCCTCCCGCGAGCCAATGCGCGAGAACACCCCGCTCTTGGACAGGCCCAGCCGCGTGGCAACCGCCTGCAGCGTGATCGCCTCCAGCCCTTCAGCCGCAGCAATGTCGATCGCGGCGCCAACAATGGCGGCGCGGGTCAGCTCGGCTTTCTGGGTTTTGGCGTCCATGGAGCGGATATTAGCACAGATGTGCGAAATATTGCAACAGCTTGAGATTTCGGGTTTCGCCTTTCCCAATAGCAGCGCCTGAGGCGCTGGGAACAAGGAGCCGCGCGCTGCGCGGGTCTTCTCGTCAAGGTTATTGGCTTCTGCCCCGCAGATTGGCGGCGACGGGCACCCGCCTCCGCGAATGTCCTTCTGTCTGGCTTCGCCAGCCATTCATCCTTTATTTCGCTGCGGCGGGTGCCCATCACCACCAACCCGCTGCATGGCTGGACGCCAACGAAGGCACGCGGCCCTTCCCGCCTGATCCCGAAGTAACGTTGGTGCGACGAAGAAGAACGAGCCGGAGCGGCGTCAGTCTCGAAGGATATGCGTCAACCAATCGCAGGCAAGACTTCCCCCCGGCATTCCCCAAAGCCAATCCGCGCATGCCCCGCCTTCTCGCACCAGCCCTTGAAGACCACCGCATCGCCATCCAGCAGGAAGGTGCGTGATTCCCCGTTGGCAAACGCTATCGGCTTGCGCCCGCCCTGCGCCAGTTCGATGATGGCACCCGCTTCGGGCTCGGTGGGGCCGGAGATCGTCCCAGTTCCCAGCAGGTCGCCGGTCTGCAGGTTGCAGCCGCCGACGGTGTGCTGCGCGACCATTTGTGCCACCGTCCAGTGCTGGTACCTGAAGCTGGTGTGTGAGAGCTTCTGCGGCGCCTGGCCTTTGCTGCGGTGCTGCGCGCTTTCAATCGAGACTTCGAGCTGGATGTCGAGTGCGCCGTCTGCGCGGTTGTCTTTGGACTCCAGGTAGGCCAGGGGCTGCGGTTCATCCGCGCCGCGCGTCCAGGCCTGTCGGTAGGGCGCCAGCGCTTCCATCGTCACGATCCATGGCGAGATCGTGGTGCAGAAGTTCTTGCCCAGGAACGGCCCGAGCGGCGCCATCTCCCAGAACTGGATATCTCTGGCCGACCAGTCATTGAGCAGGCAAATGCCGAACACATGCTTGCCGGCATCGTCCACCTTGATCTGCTCGCCCTGCTTGTTGCCGGTGCCGATGAAGACGCCCAGCTCCATCTCGTAGTCCAGCCTTGCGCAGGCGCCGTACACAGGTGCCGCCGCACCGGGCGCCATGCTCTGCCCCATCGGCCGGCGGAACTTCTGGCCGCTCACGCCGATGCTGGACACGCGGCCGTGGTATGCGATGGGGATCCAGGAGAAGTTCGCACCGATCGGGTCTTCGGGGCGGAACAGCTTGCCGACGTTGAGGGCGTGGTGGATGGAGGTGTAGAAGTCGGTGTAGTCGCCGATGCGGGCGGGGACGGCGTATTCGACGTCGGCTTGCGGCACGAGGCAGGCGCGCATGGCCTTGATGGTGGCCGGTGACGCTGTGTCTTCCAGCAAGGCGAACAAGCCATGTCGCAGGGCGCTCCAGGCGTCGGGGCCCATGGTGAAGAAGTCGTTGAGGGCGGGTTGCGCGCAAGCGCGTGCTGCGCGGGCAGCAAGGCCCTTGAGCAACGGCGTATTGCCGCGTGCTGCCAGGTCAACGATCTGGTCGCCAATGGCCACGCCGCCACGGAAGGCCTCCTTGCTGCCCTTGCGGCGGAATACGGCGAACGGCAGGTTCTGGATGGGGAAGTCGCAGCCCGCCGCATTGGCGCTGGCGAGCCAGCTTTTGCGGGTGGCGTCGTGGGTGTGGTTGAGTTGCATGGAATGCTCGCTTCGCTCAGGCCGCAGTCGCCATCAACGCATCATCAAAAATCGCCACAGCCCGCGTCCACCCCGCCGATGCCCCGCGGATCTTGTGCGGGAAGCAGGAGATGAAGAAGCCGTCCGCCGGCAGAGACTCCAGGTTGTGCAGCTTCTCGATGTGGCAGTAGCCAATGTCGCGGCCGGCCTTGTGGCCTTCCCAGATCAGCGATGCGTCTTTGGTCTCGCCGTATTTCCTCGCGGTGTGCACAAACGGCGCGTCCCAGCTCCAGGCGTCGGTGCCGGTCAGGCGCACGCCGCGCTCCAGCAAATACATCGTGGCCTCATAGCCCATGCCGCAGCCGGCCGACACATAGTCGGGGTTGCCGTAGCGCGAGCCGGCGCGCGTGTTCACCGCGACGATCTCCAGCGGCTTGATGGTGTGGTTGATGCGCTTGAGTTCGGCCTCCACGTCATCGGCCGTCACCACATAGCCGTCGGGGAAGTGGCGAAAGTCCAGCTTCACGCCCGGCTGGAAGCACCACTCCAGCGGCACCTCATGGATGGCGATGGCGCGCTCCTGGTGGCCCAGCGCCTTGTTCATCGTGCTGTGGAAGTGGTACGGCGCGTCCAGGTGCGTACCGTTGTGGGTGGACAGGTTCACGAGTTCCACTGCCCAGCCTTCGCCGTCGGGCAGGTCTTCCTTCTTCAGGCCGGGGAAGAACGGCTCGATCTGCTCGAAGGTGTTCTCGTGGGTGAAGTACTGGATCTTCGGCGCGAAGGCCGGCGGGTCCGACAGCACGTCGTTCTCAAGGTAGATGGACAGGTCGACAAATTTGCGGGTCATGGTGGGGTTCTCCTTGTATGCGTTCGGGTAGTCAGGGCAGTGTTGCGTTGTTCACGGCGTCTGCCACTTCAACAATTTCTTTTCCGCCAGCGCCAGCAGCGCGTTGCTGGCAAAGCCGATCAGGCCCAGCAACACAATGCCGGCGAACAGCTCGCTCGCGCGGAACGAGCGGGCGGCCAGCAAAATGGCCTGGCCCAGCCCGGCCTGCGAGGCGATCATCTCGCCGACGACGGACACGATCAGCGACACCGTCATCGACAGCCGCATGCCGGCCAGGATGTCGGGCATGGCATTGGGCAGGCCCACCTTCCAGACGAAGGCGCCGCGCGAGAGCTGCAGGCAGGCGGCCACTTCCTTCAGGCGCGGCTCGACGGCTGCAAAGCCATGCACCGTGGCCAGCAGCACCGGCCACATCGCGCCGAAGGCCACGACCGACAGCACCATGTTCGGGCTGAGGCCGAAGATGGAAATGGCAAGCGGCAGCAAGGCCGAGGCGGGCAGGGGGCGCACAAACTCCAGCGTGGGCTGCAGGTAAGCGCGCGCCGCAGCCGAGGTGCCGATGAGCGCGCCCAGCGCCACGCCGACGGCCGAGGCCAGCAGCCATCCTTCGAGCATGCGGGTGACGGTCGCGCCGGTGAAGGCCAGCAACTCGCCATTGCCCGAGCCTGTGAGGTTGAGCCCTTCGGCCAGGCTGGCCAGCGTGGCTTCAGGCGTGGGCAAGAAGACGCGGCTGATCCAGCCCGCGTTGCTTGCAGTCCACCACAGGGCGAGGAAGGCGGCGAACACTGCGCCCGAGGCGAGCCAGCCTTTCAGCTCGGCGGCGCGGGCATTGCGTTGTGCGGCCGAGGGCGCTGCGCTTCGTGCCGTCATGCCACCGCCCCCATCTTCCGCGCCACCCACACCTGCAGCCACATCGCCGCCGCATTGATGGCGTAGCCCACGATGCCGATCCAGATCAGCCAGGCCAGCATCAGCGCCGGGTCCAGGCTCTGCTGCGCGATCATCATCGCGTAGCCCATGCCGTTGGGGTTGGCGGCAATCTCCACCGTCACCGCCACCACCAGCGCCACCGCCACGCCCAGACGCAGCGCGACGAACAGCCGCGGCACGATGGCCGGCAAGATGATCTTCATGCTGCGCTGCGCGGGCGTGAGGCCGAGCACACGGCTGACTTCCAGCAGGCGCGGCTCCACCTGCTGCACCGCTGCCTGCGTGAGGATGAGCATCGGCCAGAACGATGCAAAGGCCACGATGCTGAATTCCATGCGCATGCCAAAGCCGAACACCAGCATCGCCAGCGGAATCAGCGCCACCGACGGTATCGGCCGCAGCACCTCGATGGTGAAAAAGCCCATCTGCGCCGCGCGCCGCGACAGGCCCAGCGCGATGCCGAGCGCAATGCCCAGCACGGCGCCCAGCAGCAGGCCCAGCGCGGCTGTGCCCAGCGTGAAGGCCGTGGCCTGCATCAGCGAGCCGTCACCTGCGGCGATGAACAGCGCACGCACAGCGGCAGAAGGCGGTGCCAATGCATCGCTGCCCTGGCCCGCAGTGCGCGCATACCACTCAAAGCCGCCCACCAGCGCCAGCGGAAACCACCAGGGCCGCAGTTTGGACGCAGCCTTGCGCAGCAGCTCAGTCATGGCTGTGCTCGATGAAGGCAAAGAGCTCGCGCCGCAGCTTGAGGAACTCCGGGTGCTCCTTGGTCGTGAGCTGGTCGCGCGGGCGATCAATCTTCACGTCGATCATCCGCGCCAGGCTTGGCCGGCCCGGCCCGGGGTTGGCCTGCAGCGCGATCACGCGGTCGCCGAGGTAAATGGCTTCTTCCAGGTCGTGCGTCACAAACAGCACGGTGAGCCCGTCGTCGCGCACCAGCCGCGCCACCTCGTCCTGCAGGCTCTGCCGCGTCAGCGCATCGAGCGCGCCGAAGGGCTCGTCCATCATCAGCAGCTCGGGCTTCTGCGCCAGGCAGCGTGCAATCTGCGCGCGCTGCTGCATGCCGCCCGACAGCTGCGCGGGGAACTTGTGCGCATGTTTTGCCAGCCCCACCTTGCCCAGCACCTCGGCAATGCGCGCGGCACGCCCCGCCTCCGGTGCATTAGCGGCCTCCAGCGCCAGGCTCACATTGCCTTCCACCGTGCGCCAGGGCAGCAGCGCGCGGCCATAGTCCTGGAACACAAAGGCCACCTCGCGCGAGGGCTGCGTCACCGGCTTGCCGTTGCGCCGCACCTCGCCGCCGCTGGCCTGCAGCAGGCCGGTGGCGGCGCGCAGCAGCGTCGTCTTGCCGCAGCCGCTGGGGCCGACGATGCAGACGAACTCGCCGCGCGACACGGAGAACGACGTGGGCGACAGAATCTCGCGGCCACCCAGGTGGATGGCAACGCCGTCAAAGTCAAGAAAGCCGGTCACGGCTGCACGCGCATTCACTGAGGGGCGTTCACTTGTTGATCAGCATCGCGACCTTGGGCTCGCCCTTGAGCATCTCCTGGTCCTTCATCAGCTTGACCCAGTAGTTCAGCTGCTTCTCGCTGATGATGGCGGCCGGCGGCGAGATCTGCATCTTGGCCAGCACTTCGGGCGGCAGCTTGATGTACTTGCCGATGGCAGCGCGCACCTTGTCGTTGTTCCTGGGCTGCTGCATGAAGGCGGCAGCTTCCACCACCGCTTCGCGGAAGCCCTTGGCCGCCGCAGGATTCTTCTGCACCCATTCACGCTTGGCCGCATGCACGATGGTCGGGTTGCCTTCTTCAAGGAAGGTGGAGTAGTAAGACGCCACATAGCCCGCGCCGCTGTCGGTTATGCGGCTCATGAACGGGTCGGCCGTCACTACGGCGTCAATGGAGCCGCCACGCAGCAGGTCGCCATGCTGCGGGAACGAAGCCTCGACAAAGTTGACCTTCTTGTAGTCCACGCCGTTCTGCTTGAGCCAGCCACGGAAGGTCACGTGCAAAAAGGCGCCCAGGCCCGGCACGCCGATTTTCTTGCCCAGGCAGTCCTGCGCGGTCTTGATGCCCGAGCCCGCGCGTGCCACCAGGCCAAAGCCGGTGATGGTCTTGGACGTCATGCCGCCGCCGGCCACCAGCACATGGTCCAGCCCGCCGTCCACCGCCTGCAGAAACACCGAAGGCGTCGGCCCGCCGATCTGCAAGGAGTCTGACTGCAGCGCAGCCGGAATGGTGGAGTTCAGCGGGATGAACTTCAGCTCGACATCCAGGTTGCGCTTCTTGAAGTAACCCTCTTCAGCAGCAACGAAGACCGAGGCAAAGTCCGTCACGGCCGTGTAGCCGAAGACGATCTTGTTTGACTGCGCGAAGGCGGGGAGGGCGGCTGCGGCCGATGCGGCGGCCAGGCCCGAGAGGATGGTGCGGCGTTTCATGAGGTGGGTCTCCTGTTGGTTTTGGGTCGGGAACGTGGGGAAGCGGAAAGGGATGCGGGTTCAGGCGCAGGCAGATGTACCGGTAGGGGCAGGGCAGCCCGGATGCCGCCGACGATGAAGGCCACCAGCAGCGGCGCGGCATCGGCATCGCCCTGCCGGGCCTCGTTGTTGGACAGGCGCTCGACGCGGTTGTCGCTCAGGTGGTGCAGCAGCGCGCCCAGCGCGAACTGGTAGCACCAGGCCACATGGCCGCGCGTGGCATGCGGCAGCGCCTCCTGCAGTGCGTCAATGAAGGCATGGGCCAATGGGTCAAAGTAGGCGCGCATCACCCTGTCGGTTTCTTCCAGCGTGTGGTAGAGCTCGCGCGCCACCAGCAGCGCGTAGTACTCGCCCTCGGAGCTGGCGCGCAGCTTGAGCACCGGGCCGGTGAAGGCGTCGATGATCAGCCTGAGCGTCTCGGGGTTGGCCGGGTCGTGCGACACCGACCGCAGCGCGGCCAGCCGCTCCTCGATGGTGCGGTTCCAGTGCGTGAAGATCGCGTGGAACAGCTCGTGCTTCTGCCCGTAGTAGTAGCCCACCAGCGCCAGCGGCACGGCGGCTTCATCGGCAATCTGGCGGATCGTCACTGCGTGGTAGCCGCGCTGCGCAAACAGCTTCTCGGCCGCGAGCAATATGGCCTGCTTGCGGTCGGGGCGCGGCGCCGCTACCGCCCGCGCAGTGCGGGCCGGCGGTGCGGGCTTGCGTTTCACGGCTTGATCCATGCCGGTATTGAACGCTTGTACAAGAATATTGCACACCCGTACAAACCCTGAGCGATTGGGCTGGCTGCTGCGGCGCTGCCGCGCTACGCTTGTGGCATGGCATCTACCCCGGCTCCCTATATTCCGCAGATCCGCATCTACACAGACTGGCTGCGCAGCAAGCGCGGCCTGGCCTTCAACTCCTATGAAGAACTGCGGCAGTGGTCGGTGACGGACCTTGACGCCTTCTGGCAAAGCATCTGGGACTACTTTGACATGCGCTCACCCACGCCGCACACCGCCGTGCTGGCCGAAGACCGCATGCCCGGTGCGAAGTGGTTCACCGGCGCGCAGTTCAACTATGCACACCAGGTTTTCCGCCATGTGGGCAAGGCGCATGCGGCGGGCTTCCCCGCCATCGTCAGCCGCAACGAGAAAGGCCAGGCCAGGGAGATCAGCTGGCCCGAGCTGCGCCGGCAGGTCGCGGCCATGGCGCTGCACCTGAAGGCGCAGGGCCTGCAGCCCGGCGACCGCGTGGCCGCCTACCTGCCGAACATTCCCGAGGCCATCATCGCCTTCAACGCGGTGGTGAGCATCGGCGGCGTGTGGAGCATCTGCGCGCCCGACATGGGCACCAACGCCGTGCTGGACCGCTTCAAACAGATAGCACCCAAGGTGCTGATCGCCTGCGACGGCGTGACCTACGGTGGCAAGGACATCGACCGCATGGGCGTGGTGGCAGAGCTGCGCGCGGCCCTGCCGTCGGTGCAGCATGTGATCCTGCATGACCAACTGGGCCTTGCCGCAGGCAGTGACGGCAGCATGAACGGCATGACGCTGTTTGCCGACGCCACCAGCCGCGACGACGCAGAAGTGGCGGCCTTTGAACCGATGTGGCTGCCCTTCGACCACCCGCTGTGGATCGTCTACTCCAGCGGCACCACCGGCCTGCCCAAGCCCATCGTGCACGGGCACGGCGGCAGCGTCATTGTGGCGCTGGCGCTCATGGGCATACAGGACGACGTGGGCTGCAGCTACGCGCCCAACTCCTGGGGCGAGCGCTTCCACTGGTACAGCTCCACTGGCTGGGTCATGTGGAACTGCCAGATGATGGGCCTGCTGCTGGGCACCACCTGCTGCATCTACGACGGCAGCCCCGGCGGCACAAAGAAGCCCGGTGAAGGCGGGCCCGACTGGGGCACGCTCTACCGCTTTGCAGCGGAGACAGGCGTCACCTTCTTCGGCGCGGGCGCGGCCTTCTTTGCCAACTGCATGAAGGCGGGGCTGGACATTGCTGAATGCGGCGACCTGACCAAGGTGCGCGCGCTCGGCACTACAGGCTCGCCGCTGAGCGAAGACGCGCAACGCTGGGGCACGGAGCAGTTTGCAAAGATAGGCGTGCAAGACATCTGGTGGTGCAACATGTCTGGCGGCACAGACTTTGCCGGCGCCTTCATCGGCGGCAACCGCGAGCTGCCGCTGGTCACCGGCGAGATGCAATGCCGCCTGCTCGGCTGCTCCGTGGAAGCCTGGAACGAAGAAGGCAAGCCGGTCATCGGCGAGGTGGGCGAACTGGTCTGCACCCGCCCCATGCCATCGATGCCCCTCTACTTCTGGGGCGACGAAGGCAACAAGCGATACCTTTCCAGCTACTTCGACATGTACCCCGGCGTCTGGCGCCATGGCGACTGGCTGAAGATCACCCCCACCGGCGGCTGCATCATCTACGGCCGCAGCGACGCCACCATCAACCGCCACGGCCTGCGCATGGGCACCAGCGAGCTGTACAGCGCGGTGGAGGCACTGCCCGAAGTGCTGGACTCCATGGTGGTGGACCTGGAGTACCTGGGGCGGGAGAGCTACATGCCGCTGTTCGTCGTGCTGCGGCCCGGTGTGGAACTGGACGACGCGATGCGCGCAAAGCTGAACAACGCCATCAAGACCGCGCTGTCCCCCCGCTTTGTGCCCAACGACATCTTCCAGGTGGCGGAGATACCGCGCACGCTGTCGGGGAAGAAGCAGGAACTGCCCATCAAGAAAATGCTGCTGGGGCAGCCGATGGAGAAGGTCATCAACAAGGAGGCGATGGCGAATCCGGGGTGTTTGGGGTGGTATGTGGAGTTTGCGGGGAGGCGAGTGATGGCGCGCGCGGGTGAGGCGTAGGGTGCCAAGGCTATATTCAAGGTATCAGATCAAGATTGCGCTTTGGGGCAATACAAGTATGACCAACTCTCACAGTAAGTCTTTTCTTGCGGCGATGACTCTTTGCCTATGTCTTTTTGAGACCGCTCACGGTCAATCGCCGATCTCTACCAATGTGGTCGAGGTCCCAGCGGGGATTCGAGACCGGATAGCGGAAATTCTCCCGAAAGCAGAACCTGCAAACGCGCTTCGGCGAATTCGGGGCGTAGTCGAGTCTGGCGACGCAAAACCTGTGGCCGAAAGATACTTCGAACGATTAGACAATGGGCTTTGGGGAACTACGCTCGTTATCACTGTCAGAGGAGCGATCATCAGGCGCGCTCTCACGCTGCAGGGCATGATTCCGCTTGCAACGGTTACGGAGATTGCACGCGAGTTCGACGCATCTTCTGTGGTGCCGCTTGGCAAAAATTTCTTTTCTTACAGCGTCACAAGAGACCTGAAAGCAAATGGCAGCACAAACATTACGGCGTTGTCGGGCGAATTGGCACAGCTAGTCGCTCCGGCGAGTGGTACCAAATTCTCCTTCGAGCACGCATGGGAAGCTCAATCGGTGGTTACCACCTCTGGATTGTTTGGCGGGACGCGAGTATCCAATGTGAGTCTCGGACTCAAGCAGGCGTGCGCTGTGGAAAATGAGAGAGACGCCAGCACGCTACATGCGAATTTTCGCGGGAAGTTTTTACCTGTAAGTTGCGAAGGAAAGTTGAGCAATGGCTCGACAAGAATTGACCAGTACGCATTCGTTGTTGACGGAGGGATGTACATTTTGCTCAGCACCACGACGGATGGACGCTTGGAAAAATATACGATTTCCGATGTCGAGTACGTTAAATGAAACGCTCAAACTCAGCGGCTCACAACGATGCGGAACTGCGTACGTACGAATCCAAACGAGACCTAGCCGCCGAGTTGCTTGAATCTGTACGGCAAATGAAGGCTGGAAAAACTCAAGTGGTCTCGTCCCTTGCCGTGAAAGCGCGGGAACGCACTGGATTGTCTCAATCAAAGTTTGCTAACCCATCGCCTGCGGCCACCGCTTATCCGCAAGATGATTGACTCTGACATCGCTGCGGCTGTCGCTTTCGCGGAACTTCACATCGAAAAGTGCGGCGTCGATCAGCCACAGATGAGAGTCGAGTTGGAAGCAGCTCACGCAGCGTGGAAACAAAGGAATCTGAAACACGTGCGAGACGCGAAAGGACGCGCTGATTACCAGGAAATTGTTCATCTTGTACGCCCTATGATCGTCGCACAAGGTATCTATGACGTTGAGCATTGCCGGCAAGTCATCCTGTTCTCACAGTCTGAGGAGCACGACATAGATACAAAGATCCGTACGGAAGAGGCGGCCCGATCGAACGCGCATGAAAGTTGGCCGCTGGCAAAGGGCGATGGAATATGTCAGTAGTCAGGCTTGCAAAGATTCGTCTTGCATTGACTTCACAGAAGCTTCATCTGCGGCGCACATAAGACTACGAGACTTGGTTGCATCGGCTGCGCCCGCTAATGGATTCAACGACGAGCTTGAGCGCCGCTTATCGCCAACATCAAGCAACACTATGCGCACTCAGCTCGATCCTGGCTTTCCGGCCTGAAATCAAACAAAGGGGCTGGAGGCCAAGTCGCCATGAAATCGGAACATGCAGCCCTGCGACATTGATCAACAGCAGATGATGCGTGCCATGCGACTTGCCGGGATATGGTTGATGCTGGCATCTACGGTTTGGGCGCTGACTATTTACGCGCTGTTCTGGGGTGGTCCTTGTACTGCGGGTGATGAACCGGATGAAGCATCATGCGCAGGTCTTGCGGAGCACTGGGGGCCGGTGCTCCACGAACTCTATTGGGATTCGGTGGTGCTAGCGCCACTGTCCTTCATCCTGGGGTGTGCACTGCTTCTTGTAGGTGCGATAGGCTGGTTGGTGAAAAATGTACACACCTGACTTGTCACCCAACCCCGCCGCCCGGGTGCTTCCGGCAGGTCCACAGCACGCGGGACGTCGGCGCCGGTTGCTCTTTAGGTTGCGTGCATGAGAGTCCTCGGCTGGTGCGTGCCGACCATACTGTTTCTCGTTGGGGTAGCGATGCTTTTGCCGGCTATCTACACTGCATTCTGGACAGACTGGCTCCCCAAGAATGAACTTAGGCCAAGCGAGGTCGAACGCATAGCTATGGCTTGCGACTATGTGGAACTGCATCTGGCGCGCACGCGACGGATGCCTTGGCCGGCGGAGTTTCAGGGATGGGCGAACTCGGCTCCGGGCGAACTGCGACTAGAGGGGGTGGGCTTTACGTATCTGCCAGTTAACGAAACCTCGTACGTCTTCGAATGGTGGGGCGGGAATTCGTACATGCGGTGGCGATCAGGATCTTCAGTGGAGATAGGCGAAATCAGTGAGTCTGATTACTTCTTCTTTGGCAACAAGCTCTTTGACCTTATAGTGTTCCTCGGCCTCGCTACGGGCGCCATCTGTGCGGCGCGAGTCACAATGCCAACGAGGAGGGTGCGGAATGGACACTAGTCAGATATTCAGCAAGGACGCCCTGACGCGGCCACCTCTGGCGGCCGCTGCCTGTTTCCCACTCTGAACAGCGGAACCAAAGTGTCGTCATTTGACTTTCAGCATGAAGTGCTTCCTTATGGCTCCGTGTTCGTGCCATTGGTTTTCGGGGGCCTGGTTTTCTATCGCCGGCTACTCAGCAAACGGGCCGGTGGAGCGATCCTCGGTTGCGGTCTGCTTGGAGGCGCGCTACTTGTCGGCGTCTTGCGAGCATCGCATAGGCTGCCGTGGTTCGTACCCTGCCTAGACTGTGGAGCCTTGGGGCAATGGTGGTACTCTGATACGGTCACGTTCCTCCAGGGTTGCGGTATTGGTTCTGCCGTCGCTTTCTCGCTTTGGTGGGTGAACCGGCGAAAATCCAATCCGGTAAGGCAGGCGTAGTGGACAAACTCGCCGAACTCCACAGCCGTCTCCGGCTCGTATGCGGCCTACTTGATGGCGCTGCCTCGATGATCCGTGACGTTCCGCTGTCGCCGACCAACGCACACATTCTCAGTATCGGATCGGCACTTTCTTCTGTGTTCGAAATTCAGCAGGCCATCTACCGCTTGAGGCCTGAGCTGGAGGTAGCTTACGAGGAGCCTTCTCCGGAAGTCAGTGCCGCGAATAGAAGGCTTGGAGAGGCGCTTATAGCGGCGTACGATCTCGCTGACGCGAGTAGAGTGGCAGACGCGGTCACATTTCTGGAGGAATACGCAGCCGTTGAAATGTCGGAGGTGCATCGGGGCTTGGCTCTAGCAGAAATCTCGCGGATGAGGAGCAGCTATGAAAGCTAGCCAGCTAGCAATGAGCCCGTCTTACTCTTGGCGTTGCTTCGTGTGCGACTCGGTAAATGGAGCGGGCGCCGTGAAATGCAGCTCGTGCGAGTTTCCCGTTCGAGCTTCCGGCACTGAAATCGAAAAAGCGCGGAGCGCACGTTCCGGAATCCCTGTCTCTCAGACGGTGTCTTCTGTTGATGTTGTCGCGAACCTTCGAGCAGCACTCAAGCCGCTGCCACTTTGGCGCCAGGCAATTGCCGTCGTCGGCGGCGCGCTCGTGTTCCTCGGCGCGGTGTGGTTCAAGATCACGTTCTCATTGGCAGGCTTCGCAATGTCCGCTCTTGCAGTCGCTTTGGGCCTTCTGGTCCTTGGCTTGGCGTACAGCGCCGGGACGGGAAAAGAAAGGCCGAAGTGTGCGGGCTAAAAAGTTAGTCGTGGCGCGCTGGGAGCGAGCTTGTTCCTTAGCTGGAAATTTCATCCAAGGAAGGTCTTACAAATGATCGAATTGCGTTTTGCGCTCGCAATAGCGGTTCTGGTAGCACCGCTGTACAGCTTGGCTCAACCTAAGGCGGGTATTTGCTGGATCAAGCACGTGCGAGCAGAGGGAACCTCGGCGGTTGTGACGTTCAATGATGGTCTACACATTCAAGGGTACGCAGCCGCCGTCACAGACCAATTCAAACCGCTCTTTCATTTTCGGATTGGCGGTGCAGACTCCGACCGTAGTTCCCTGGAAGTAGCTGCAGGCGTTATCGCCAATATCCGTGGAGGGCCGCATTCGTCGTGCGTGCTTCAAACAGATTCGCGGCTTGGTACGCTAGGACTTCTTGTCAAGGCGACGGAGTCTGGTACACCATCTCCCCCATACTTCCACACGGTTGAGCAGTTCATTCCTCTCAACTAAGGTTACGGAGATCGAGCGTGAGACCAATCCCGTTTGACTTGCCATATCTGGAAAGATCCCAAGTAACCGCGAGGTCGATAAGCTTTAGCAGGTTCGAGACGGATGTGCCCACGCTGTGGTGTGCGTCGCTCGCCAGTCTTTCACATTGGACAGTACTGAGCGGAGCGCCACGGTGAAGACACTTAGCTTGGATGTAAGTCTCCCACGCAGTTCGAAACTGCACCGCGAGAAGATCACAGTCAATGATCTTATGCTCATCGATCAATTCGACATCAGGGCTTGGGACGGCAAAAAGTTCGACAAAGACATCCTATTGAAATATGACAAATGGATCGTCAATGAAGATAGGAGCGTGATATTCAAGGTCTTGGAGGAGGAGCGTTTGAAATTCCGGAGATGTACGACCTGATATACAAGGGAGCCAAAGTGCATCTGTGGTGTGGTGGCGGAGGTGAAAGAGCCACCTCCATCGTGCAGCGCCCGGACCATTGCTACGACGTAACCGTTTTCGTGAGCCAGATTCGTATTCCACCTGCGCTATCCGGTGATCAGGACTCTCTGCTCACGTTGCTGGTAGAAGCTTTTTCGCTTCAATATTTTGGGCCTTCGAGCTCTGGAAAATTGACTGTTCAATTCAACGTGTAGCTTTCCTTCTTGAATTCATTGAGTCCGTGCCGCCGAAACCACTTCTCTGCTGGGCCTGCGCGAGAGGCCGTAAGGATCGGTGAATTTCAACGTTGAGGTGGTGCCACAACCGCGCCGCTGCATTCTTCGCATGTATGCAGGTTGGCCGAAAACAAGACATATACTCGCGTCGTTACGCACTCACTGCGTGATCCGGGATTGGCGTCCCGTAGGCTTGTGGCGTAAAGCCGCAAAAGTTCTGTGAAGCCTTGCGGCTTTTCGCATCTGTGCCCCTGTGTTTCAGGTGGCCCGGATGGGGGGACGCAAGTCCCGCCGAAACTGTCCGCAGGCCTCGGTACGCCAACCTATTCGGGCCACCGCCACTCGTCAAGTGGCGGTGGTTTTGGAACCCAACGGAGCGTACCCAATGACCGCAATCCACAGTCAACGACTCGCAGTACTCATCGACGCGGAAAACGCCCGCGCCGCCGACATGCCCCAGGTGATGGGCAAGATCGCCTTGCTGGGCAGGCCCACCGTGTGCCGCGCCTACGGCGACTGGACCACGCCGCAGCTCACGCCGTGGAAGAAAATCCTTGAAGCCTTCGGCATCCGCCCCTGCCAGCAGTTCCGCCACCGCAAGGGCAAGAACTCAAGCGACAGCGCGCTGATCATGGACGCCATGGAACTGCTGTACCTGGAGAAGGTGGATGCGTTCTGCATCGTGTCGTCTGACTGCGACTTCACCGGCCTGGCCGGGCGGATTCAGGAGAGGGGGCCGATGGTTTATGGCTTTGGCGAGCAGAACACCATGCGGGCGTTTGTGGCGGCTTGCGATGAGTTTTTTTATGTGGATGAGGGGCAGGGGCAAGTGGACGGGCGGTGAGGAAGTTCTCCCTCGACCGACTGGTGCCCCACAACCCCCCTATTTCTCCGTGCCTCTACTTAGCTGTTTGCACAGCGGAAAGAGGCGGCGCTGTTGATGTCACCCGTGCCCTTGTACCGTGGGAACGTTGGGTACTGGCAAAGAGGGCGAGTGCGGCCTGGGACACCTGCCGTGTCCGAGGCAACCAGGTTGTTGCCGGGATCGATCCCGCGCTCCACCCAGTCTTCCAGTGCAGCGAGCTGGTCCCACGCCATGTTGAACGTTGTCGCGACGCCGGTATGCCCCATGCCAGGAACCTCGTAGTAGCGCATGAACGAGTCCACGGCCGATACCCCCATCACTGTCTGGAGGCGTTGATAGTACATCTGGGTTGACCGCGGGCTGATCAGGAGATCCTCTGTGCCATGCAGCAGCATCGCTTTGCCTCCGCGATTGGCAAAAGCTGTGAGGTCCCGGTCACCAGTGTCAAGGGCTGACAGGTAGCTCAGCCGCGACACATATGCCCCCGGGTTCTGTGAGTCCAGCGTCAAATAGTTGAATCCCGGGTCGTGTGTCACCGCAAATCGGAAGAACCCGTCAGCGAACCCCGCAGAGTAGGACATGGCAGCCGTCACAGGAAACTGCGGGGCCACGGCTCCGATACCGTACGCATTCACTGTGTTGAAGAGCGGAGACGAGGGATCCCTGCCCGTGTCGGAGATAAACGCATTGAACCCTGGGAACCTTGAGTCCCCCGACGCCAGCGAGAAGTTGAACACCAACTCGTCGTTCATTCTGCGGAGTGCGGCAATCTGCTGGTCGGAAAGGCATGTATCGCCAAGATCGGCACCTCCAGCGCAACGCACAGGGGCCCCGCTTAGAGTCGCCGTCGCTGGATCAAATATGGAATTGCAGCGCTGGACAGAGCTGATGATGCCGTCGACAGCCCCATCAAGGCCGTCGCATGCCTGGAGCGCGGCCTGGAACAACACGTTGCGCTTGGCAGCGTTCGGCAGCGCCCCAGGTGCCGAGAATCCCTGGGAAGTGTGTGCGAAGTGGAGAATCAGGGGAACGACATTGCGTGCGGGCCAATGGGACACGATGCCGTCCCAGTCCTTCGGCCAACGCCCGGCAACGACCAGTGCCTCTTTCCCGCCTGTTGATTTGCCAAGAAAATACGAGCGGGTCGGAAGTTGGCCATATGTCGCTTTGATCAGGTTCATCGCCACATCACGCGTCTTCTTGAGGGACTCCCCTGTCCAGTTGCGATAGGCCTCCTCGGAGGCCAATGCGGAGCCATCGATTCCCGGCGGACTGCTGGGGCTTCGCGGCGTACCGCCGTCGCTGCCGAACGTCGCGTAGCCACGCGCCAATGGCGTCATCTCTGTGGCAGTGGAATTGGTGGCCCGGGCGTTGAAGTTCGGGAGAAAGCCGTTGAAACCACCGCCACCGGTCATCACGGCTTTGGTGTTCCAGGTAGTCGGCATGGCCACTCTGAACAGGATGTCAGGTGCAGTCGGATCATTCGCGGCGATCCGACCTGAGACCAGGCAATGCTCGGGAATAGTGGAGGCGCCGGCGCCCGAGGCAGGTACAACCGCGGCCGTCGCAACCTGCGCTCCGCGAGTGGGCAAGCCAATCTCCGAGGCAGGAATCTCCCGGTTCACAAGTGCGGCACAAGCGATGCGTTCCGGGGGTGGAGGGGCTGCCGCCGAACTTTCGCCGCTGCCGCCGCATGCGACCAGACCGAAAGTTGACGCGAGCACGAAGGTGCCCGCAATTTTTCTCAAAAGATCATTCATTTTTTGTCTCCTATGGTGATTGGTTTCTACTCTTTCCTATCAACGCCAACGGGCGCTAATCCTTGATGCAGCTCTTGAATGGAAGTTGTTGTGCTCGACTCAAACGATCTCCTTCGCCTGGCTTGCCATGCCAGCATCTCTCCCACGATGCCTCGGTGGAAAAGCAACACGCAGACAATGAACACACCTCCGATCACAACTGTGACCCAGGGGCCCACTGCGCCCGCAAGTTCGCTCTCCAGCCCCACTACTGCAGCAGCGCCCACCAAGGGCCCCAGGACGGTTCCCAGACCGCCCAGGAGGGTCATCAGCACAACCTCGCCGGAAAGGTGCCAATGCACATCGGTCAGCGAGGCCAGCTGGAATACGAGCGCCTTCGTTGCGCCGGCTACGCCGGAGAGTGTGGCCGACAGCGTGAACACCAACAGCTTGTAGCGGCCCACGTCATAGCCCAGAGATGTGGCCCGCGCTTCGTTGTCGCGAATGGCGGCCAGCACCTGGCCGAAAGGCGAATGGATCGTGCGGTAAATGATCGCGAAGCCTGCGAGGAAAATCGCCAGGACAAAGTAATACATCGCAAGGTCGCGACCCAGATCCACCACGCCCAGGAGGTGACCGCGCGGGATGCCTTGCAGCCCGTCCTCGCGCCCCGTGACTGGCAGATTCAGCGCCGCAAAGTACACCACCTGGGCCAATGCCAATGTGACCATCGCAAAGTAGATTCCCGAGCGGCGTATCGCCAGGGCGCCGATGACCAGGCCTAACAATCCAGCCCCCATGCCGGCCGCAATCACGGCCAGTTCCGGGGGCAAACCTGTATCGCGCACCAGCCAGCCGCACATGTACGCCGCGCTGCCGAAAAAGGCTGCATGTCCGAACGACAACAGTCCTCCATAGCCCAGCAGCAGATTGAATGCACTGGCGAATAAAGCGAAGCACAGCACTTTCATGAGGAAGGTGGGGTAGCCCACGAAGGGCGCCGCAATTCCCACCACGATCAGAGTGCCGAACAGCCAGAAGCTGCGACGTGCGCCTGGGGAAAAAGTGGATGCCGCAGTCATCAATGGACCTTTCCAAACAGTCCTGCAGGGCGAAACACGAGCACGACGGCCATGATCACGAACACCACGACGGCTGAGGCCTCAGGCCAGAACGCCTTGGTGAGTCCCTCCACCACACCTAGCGCAAGGCCCGTCATGACAGAGCCACCGATCGACCCCATGCCGCCGATGACCACAACTGCGAACACCACCACAATGAGGTTGGAGCCCATCAACGGATTCACCTGTGTGAGAGGCGCCGCCAGCACGCCTGCAAGCGCGGCCAAAGCTGCACCGGACGCGTAGGTAGCGGTAACGAGCAATGGCACGTTGACGCCCAGCCCCTGTGCAACCTCGGCACGCTCGGTGGCTGCACGCAAGGTAGATCCCAGGCGCGTCTTTTCAATCAGCAACCAGGTGGCAATGCATACGCCAGCAGCGACCACCACGACCCATACGCGATACAGCGGCAGGAACATGAAACCTACGTCCACGCCTCCCTGCAGCGTTTCGGGCACGTCATATGGCAACCCTGATACGCCATAGAGATTGCGGAAAGTACCCTCCAGCACAAGAGCCAATCCGTACGTGAGTAGAAGGCCGTAGAGCGCATCGCTCCTGTAAAGCCGCCTCAGCATGGTGCGCTCGAATACGGCAGCGCCCAACGCCACCATCAGCGGCGCCAGGGCAAGACTCCACCAGTAGCCGATGCCAAGATATTCAAGCCCCATCCACGCCAGGAACGCGCCCAGCATGTAAAGCGCACCATGCGCAAAATTGATCACATGCAGCAACCCGAAGATCACTGCCAGGCCGAGGCTCAGAACGGCGTAGAAACTGCCGTTGATCAGCCCCAATGACAGTTGCCCAAAAAGCACCCGCGAGGGCATGCCGAACAGTTCCATCACCCTATTTCCTTGCGACCAGCGGGCAGGTGGAAGCAGACAGGGGTTGAAACGCTTTCGCCGCCGGTATCACCTGCGCGACCTCGAAGTAGTCCCAGGGCGCTTTGCTCTGGTCCGGGGCTTTCACTTTCATGAGGTACATGTCATGAACCATGCGGCCATCGGCGCGGACTTCGCCGTTGGTGGCGAAGAAGTCGTTGACGGGAGTCTTCTTTATCTGGGCCATCACCTTGCCCGTCTCATCAGTTCCGGTGGCCTTCACAGCGCGCAGGTAGTGCATCACCATCGAATACTGGCCGGCCTGGATCATGGTCGGCATGCGCTTGTGCTGCTCGAAGAAACGCCGTGACCAGGCGCGGGTCTTGTCATTCAGGTCCCAATAAAAACCTTCGGTGAGGTACATGCCTTGCGCGTTGCGCAAGCCCAGGGCGTGCACGTCGGTGATGTTGAGCAACAGTCCCGCGAACGCCTGCTTTTTCTGGATTCCGAACTCCGCCGCCTGCTTCACGGAGTTGATGGAGTCCGTGCCCGCGTTCGCAAGACCGATCACGTCAGCGCCCGAAGCCTGCGCGCGCAGGAGATGGGACGAGAAGTCGTTGCCCGGGAAGGGGTAGCGCGCCGAGCCCAGCACAGTGCCGCCGTTGGCTGTGACTACTGCGGTAGCATCCTTTTCCAGTGAATGGCCGAAGGCATAGTCGGCCGTCAGGAAGAACCATTTCTTGCCGCCGTTTTTCACCACCGCCTGTGCTGTGCCGTTGGCCACCGCGTAGGTGTCATAGGTCCAGTGAACGGTAACGTCGTTGCAGTCTTCATTGGTGATGCGGGTCGACGCCGCACCGGAGATCAGCGCGATCTTGTTTTTTTCCTTCACGAGCTTCATCACGTTGAGCGCCACTGAGGTCGTAACCAGTTCGGTGATCGCGTCCACGTTCTCCCGCTCGATCCATTCGCGTGCCTTCGCTCCCGCGATATCGGGCTTGTTCTGGTGGTCCGCAGAAAGCAATTCGACCTTGAATGGAGGCTTTTCCGCTGCCACGAAGTCGGCGATGGCCATGCGCGTGGCTACCACGGTGCCTTGGCCGGCGGGGTCGGAATACGGGCCCGACATGTCCGTGAGCAGGCCGAGTTTGACGACGCCATCTGATATTTGCGCTGAGGCACCTCCAGCCAGCGTGAGAATGAGGGCTGCGGCGGCGGTCTTTGTGATCTTCATGGTTTGTCTCCTGGTTAAGTTGGTAAAAGCCTCATACGCCCAAGAGCCCGTGCAACATATCTGTGTGCGAGGGCAGTTGATCGCGGGTGATGGTTGCAACCACCTGGCCGTGTTCGAGCACGTAGTGGCGGTCAGCCAGAGGTGCCGCAAAGCGGAAGTTCTGCTCGGCCAGAACCATCGTGTAGCCGCGCTCGCGCAAGTGCGAGATGACGCGTCCAAGCGATTGCACGATGACGGGCGCAAGACCCTCTGTGATCTCGTCGAGCAGAAGCAGTCGCGCGCCCGTGCGAAGGATGCGGGCAAGCGCAAGCATCTGTTGTTCGCCGCCCGACAGCTTCGTTCCTGGGCTGTGCCGGCGCTCTTTCAGGTTGGGGAACAACTCGTAGATCTCGTCCAACGTCATTCCGCCATCGGCTACCACCGGGGCGAGCAACAGGTTTTCTTCGGCTGTCAGCGCAGCGAAGATGGCCCGGTCTTCCGGACACCATCCCACCCCCAGGCGCGCGATGCGGTGGGGCGCCAGCGTCATCACGCTCCGCCCGGCGACCTGTACTGATCCCTCGCGCCTGCCCACCAAACCCAGAATGGCCCGCATCGTCGTGGAACGGCCCGCGCCATTGCGGCCAAGCAATGTCACGACCTCTCCTGCCTGCACGTCCAGCGAGATGCCATGCAGCACATGAGATTCGCCGTACCACGCATTGAGCCGTTCAATGCGCAAAGCCGTTTCAGCGTGGGGCGTCATTCGGCAACCCCTACATAGGCTTCAAGCACACGGGGGTCTTTTGACACTTCAGCGTAGGACCCCTCCGAGAGCACGGCGCCGCGCTGGAGCACGGTAATCGTGTCACACAGCGTTTCGACCACAGACAGGTTGTGCTCAACCATTAATACGGTGCGACCGTGCGCCGCACTGCGTATGAGTTCCGAGACACGCTGCACGTCCTCATGGCCCATGCCCTGCGTAGGCTCGTCAAGCAGCAGAAGCGATGGTTCGAGAGCCAGCGTGGTCGCCAATTCGAGCGCGCGTTTGCGCCCGTAAGGCAGTTGCGAAGCCGGCTCCCGCGCGAAATCCTGCAAGCCGACGCTGCGCAGCAGTTCCATGGCGCGGTCGTCCAGCTTGTCCAGCTCCGAGCCGCTTTTCCAGAAACGAAGCGACCAGCCCATCGACCTTTGCAGTGCCACCCTCACGTTGTCGAGCACCGATAGAGTGCCGAACGTGGATGAAATCTGGAACGACCGAATCATGCCCCGCCGCGCCGTCTGCGCAGGAGGTTCACGTGTGATGTCCACGCCGTCGAACACAATGCGGCCGCCGCTCGGCGTCAGAAACTTCGTCAACAGGTTGAACAGCGTCGTTTTGCCCGCCCCGTTAGGGCCGATCAGCGCGTGAATCTGCCCTCGACGCACATTGAGGTTCACGTCGTTCACGGCCACGAAGCCCTTGAAGTGACGGGTGAGCGACCTGGTTTGCAGCACGTAGTCATCAGCCATGGCGCAGCGATTCCACTAGCGCCTGCCCAAATGGAAGGGAACCCAGGTTGGTTTGCCCTCCGTCGATGGTGACGACGGTTCCGTGGATGTACGGCGCCGCACCGCTGCACAGGAACAGAGCCAGGTCGGCGATTTCATCCGCATCCGCGGCTCGGCCCATGGGAATTCCGGCGAGCACACGCTTCCAGCTTGCATCACCGTCAGGGGCCAGGCGACGCATGCCTTCGGTGTTGGCTACCGGGCCGGGAGCGATGGCGTTGCAGCGCACCCCGCGCGCCGCCCATTCAATGGACAAAGTACGCACCAGCATGTCAATACCAGCTTTCGCTGCGCACACGTGCGCCTGCGTAGCCATAGGCATCACCGACTGCACAGCGGAAATTGCGAGCAGGTTCGCGCGCCCCTTGCGCAGAAGCCCCAGAGCGCCACGAAAGGTGTTCCAGGTGCCTACGAGGTCAATGTCAACAACGGTGCGAAAGCCGTTGGAGGACATGCTTTCAGCTTCGGCTACAAAGTTGCCGGCTGCACCTGCGAGGCAGATGTCCACTGGTCCGAAGACTGCGTATGCTCGTCCGAACGCAGCGGACAGAGCTTCGAAGTCGCGCACGTCTGCAGAGAAACCCTGCGCTTGTCCGCCCGCCTCACAGATGGCACTGGCAGCACTTTGAGCCCGCTCCAGGTTGCGCCCAAAAATCGACACTGAGGCGCCGTGCGCAGCAAAGCGTTCAGCGATTCGACGATTGATGCCGCTGCCCCCTCCCGTGATGAGAGCGTGCTGCCCGGGCAACAGCCCGTCTTTGAAAACATCCGCCATAGTCTCCGGCTCTTCCTTTGTATGTGCTCGTCTTTTGACGACTGGACATATCGTAGGAACCAGGGCCTCATGGCGTCAGCCGGAAATTTCTACCCGGCTTGCGGGAATTTTCTGTATTCCAGATGCTTCCGGAGAAAGCCGGCGCCTGGAGAACTTCATGCCTGGCAGCAATGGAATTTTCTGCCATCCCACACAGAATTTTCTGGCATCCATTGAGGCCACCTCTCCCTACTCTTCACGCAACGAACCAGAATCAAGAGACAGAACTCATGCAAGACCACGTAACCATCGAACGTGCGCCTTCCGCGTATGCCTACCCACTGCTCATCAAGCAGCTGCTGCATACGCCATTGGCCAACGCGCCACTGCAGGAAATTGTGTATGGCGATTCCTCCCGCTATACCTATCGGGAATTTGCGCGCCGGGTGGCCCGGCAGGCGAGGATGCTGACCACCCTTGGCGTACAGCGCGGCGATGTGGTGGCGGTAATGGATTGGGACAGCCACCGCTATCTGGAAAGTTACTTTGCAGTCCCCATGATGGGCGCGGCGTTGATGACGGTGAACATTCGGCTTTCAAACGAGCAAATAGCCTATGCCATCGATCACAGTGGCGCTACTACAGTGTTGGTGCATGGCGATTTTTTGCCGATCCTTGAAGCAATCCATCCTCGGTTGCCGCGCGTCAGGACGATTGTGCTCCTGCAGGATACTCAAGCTGCACAAACATCGTTGGCCACAGCGGGAGAGTATGAATCGTTGATGGCAGCAGAGCCCTCAGAGTTCGACTTCCCCGAGTTCAGTGAGGACACCTTGGCCACTACGTTCTACACCACAGGCACGACGGGACTCCCCAAGGCGGTGTTCTTCAGCCATCGCCAGATTGTGTTGCACACGCTTGCTGCGGCAGCCGGTCTGGGCGCCCACCCGGAACATCAACGCTTTCACCGGGGCGACGTCTACATGCCGCTCACCCCGATGTTCCACGTCCACGCCTGGGGCCTGCCCTTCGTGGCCACTCTGCTGGGAGTAAAGCAGGTATACCCAGGACGGTTCAGGCCCGATTACGTAGCCGAGTTGGTGCGTCGCGAGGGGGTGACTTTCTCGCATGGGGTTCCAACGGTACTGCAGATGGTGCTTGCGGCTACCAAAGGCCAACGGTTCGACGGCTGGAAAATCGTGTCCGGGGGCTCGGCCATGCAACCGCAGTTGTGCCGCGATGCACTCGAGCGTGGCATTGATATCTTTAATGGCTATGGCATGTCGGAAACCTGCCCGATACTCACGCTGGCTCAATATCCGTCACACCTCCCGCCGCCAGCGGCGCAGGACTTTCGCATGACTACCGGCTGGTCTTTGCCGCTGGTGGATCTGCGAGTGGTGGACGATGCCATGACTGACGTGCCGCATGATGGCCAATCGGTAGGCGAGGTAGTAGCGCGGGCACCCTGGCTCACGCAAGGGTACCGGGGCAACGCTGAAGCATCGGAGGCACTGTGGCGGGGTGGGTATCTCCACACCCAGGACATAGGCCGAATCGACTCCACCGGGTGCGTTCGGCTTGTCGACCGGCTGAAGGATGTGATCAAGACCGGGGGCGAGTGGGTGTCCTCACTGGATCTGGAACAACTGCTGGCCACTCATCCCGGTGTGGCAGAGGTAGCCGTAGTGGCTGCGCCCTGTGAACGGTGGGGGGAGCGGCCGATAGCGATAGTTGTTCGACGGTCTGGCGACGACTCCGCCACAGAGGAGGCCTTGCGTGCGATAGTGATCGCCCAGACAGCAAAGGGGATACTGTCCCGATATGCCGTTCCCGACCGCATCCTTTTTGTCGCTGCGATCGACAAGACCAGCGTCGGAAAGTACGACAAGAAAGTCTTGCGGCAGAAGTTTGCGCAAGAGCATTCCAGTGTTTCGAGTTGACCCTTGGAAGTACCGATCTCCGCTTGACGCATACCGACATGCTCTCTATTGTTGCGGATCATGCAGACCACTCCTGACGAGAACGATGATGAGTACCAGGGACTATCCTTCAAGGCCATCGTTGAGCAATCCATCACCGGCATTTACGTGCTGCAGGATGAATTCTTTGTCTACTCCAACGAGACCTGGTCGAATTTCTTTGGCTTGAGTGTCAGCGAGATCACTTGCACGTCGTTGCGAGAGCTTGTTCCTCCGCCCTACCTTGACAAGGTTTTGGCGAACTATCAATCGCGTGTATGCGGCAAGGTCGACAGCCTTCGTTACGTAACGGCTGGCGTGCATAAGGACGGGCACCTTATTCACCTTGAGGTGCACGGCACGCGCATGCAGTACCGCGGACGCCCCGCTGTGGCTGGCGTTGGCATTGATATTACCGAGCAAGTGAAACGGGAAGACGAGTTGCGCCAGATCCGAAACGATCTCCAGCAGTTGGCCGCGCATATCAACCAGGAACGCGAACGGCAGCGTGCGCTGTATGCGCGCGAGCTGCATGACGTGCTGGGCGGCCTGCTGGCGTCCATCAAGATGAATACCCAACGCATTCTTCGCCGGGCCGAGACCCCCGAACTACGGGAGATTTCTACCGACCTGATGCAGATTACACGTCAGGCGATCCAGTCCGTTCGAGAGATGTCAGAGGAGTTGCGGCCCAGCGGCCTGGACCACCTGGGCCTGGCCGCGACCATGCTGCGCGAGCTCCGTCGCTTCGCCACTCGTCATGGCCTGGAGTGCCACTGGGAAACGACTGGAACCCAGGATGCTCTGGAAATTGACCGCGCGACCAGCGTGTTCCGCATTTTCCAGGAGGCGCTTATCAACATTGCCCAGCACGCACAAGCACATGAAGTATTTGTGCACCTGCGTCAAGATAGCCCTTTGAACAGGATTACACTGGAAATTCGCGACGATGGCGTAGGCTTGGGTGCAGGCCCGTACCGCAGCGACGCAAGAGGACTTCTTGGAATGAAGGAGCGGGCCCGGGATCTCGGCGGCACCCTTGAGCTGCGGCCCGCGCCGGGGGCAGGCACTACGCTCTTCGCTTCAATTCCCATTACGCCATGATCCGCATTCTCGTCGTCGACGATCACACCATCTTCCGGTCGGGGCTGCGCAAACTCCTCCTGGACGAGACCGACATGCGCGTAGAAGACGAGGCGCGCGATGTGGGCGAGATGCTTGCCAAGCTGCGCAGGGCATCCTTCGATGTTGTTTTGCTCGACGTAAGCATGGAGGGGCGCAGCGGCCTGGAGGCCATGCCGTCTCTAAGAGCCGAGTTTGCGAAACTGCCCGTGCTGCTGCTTTCCATGTATCCGGCGGAACAGTACGCCGTGGTCGCGCTGCGTGCGGGGGCTAGCGGCTATCTGACCAAGGACGCTGAAGCGGAGGAGCTGATCCACGCCATTCGTGAAGTGGCCGCGGGTCGACGGTATCTCAGCAGTGTGGCCGCTCAACGGCTGCTGCTACAGACTGTCGGTGCCGGCGATAGCGACCATCCGCCGCATCACAAGCTTTCGGCGCGCGAGCATCAGATCATGCTCATGATTGCCCAGGGAGTCTCGCTCACGGAGATCGGCAAGAAAATGTTTATCAGTGTCAAGACCGTCAGCTCCAGCCGCACGCGCATACTTCACAAGCTGGACGTGCAGAGCAATGCGGAACTGGTGAAGTACGCCATCCGACACAAGATGATCCACAGTTAGGGCTGCGCTGAAAAAAGGTCCACCAACTTGCCATGTGGCGCGTGACAGGGAACACGGTGACCGATCGCGAGATGGTCGCTTCGTTGGCAGTCTCAAGGCTGTCGAGAAGGGCGACGGCCAAAGCAGAGCGCTCCTCGACCGGAAGGCCCCCGCATTCACGGTTTCTTCACCCAAGCGCCTCGCCCGCTTCAAACGCACTTCACCCCCGCCCCGGATAGTCGCAGCTTCTCCTCGTGAAAGCTCACTATGCTCCGGCGCTGCTTCGATCTTCTGATGTCCATGACGGGGATTGCCCTGTTCGCCCCGCTCTACCTCGTCATTGCATTGCTCGTCCTGCTGGAAGACGGCGGGCCCATTCTCTTCACCCAGTGGCGCCTGGGCAGGCGCAGGCAGCCCTTCCGGATCTACAAGTTCCGCACCATGCGGGCCGGGCACGTCACACGCGTCGGCCGCTGGCTGCGCCACACAGGGCTGGACGAAATACCGCAGTTCTTCAACATCCTGTATGGCCAGATGAGCGTCGTCGGCCCGCGCCCGCTGACGCCTGCCGACGTCACGCGGCTGGGCTGGCACCGCCCTTACTACGACATCCGCTGGCATGGCAAGCCGGGCCTCACCGGCCTGGCCCAGCTGTATGCGGGCAGGAGCGCAAAGCAGTCCTGGCTCTTCGACCGGACCTATGCAGAACGGCCCGGCGCCATGCTGGACGCGCAGATCATCGCGCTGTCGTTCGCCATCAACCTGGCGGGCAAGACGCGGACGCGGCAATGGCTGCGTGACCGCCGCAAGAAAGTCCGTACCGGGTGTGAGCCCTGGCAGCATTGGCAACAGTTCTTCGAGGCCCGCAAGGAACGGCCGCTCCCCGTGATCGATGCGAATGACTGGAATCTGCAACTGCCGCCTTCTGTCAGGCGCTCGCTGGCCGTGTTCCAGCTGGGCGAGTCGGGCGGCGGCACCGTGGTGGCGCAGGTGCGGCGCTCATCGTTCGGGCAGGCCCACCCGGCTTATGCCAGGTCAATGGAGCTGTTCGTGCGGGAGGAGCACCGGCATGCCGAAATACTGGCGATGTGCGTCCACGCGCTCGGGGGTGAGCTGATCCACAGCAACTGGACGGACAGGCTGTTCGTCATGACCCGCCGCGCCATGGGCGTCAGGCTCAAGGTGCTGGTGCTCCTGGCCGCCGAAGTGGTGGGCCTCAGCTACTACCGGCTGATTGCACAGAGCCTGCCGCCCTCGCAACTGCGCGGCCTGCTGGAAGAGCTGTGCGCGGACGAACAGGCGCACCTGCAGTTCCATTGCGACTTTTTCAGGGCGCAGACGCCGGGCATGGTCAGGCGGCATGTCTTCTCGGCGATGTGGTACTCGGTGACGGGGCTTGCGCTCGTGGCTGTCTACATTGATCACCGCCGTGCCTTGAGTGACATGGGTATCCCGCGCCGTGAGCTGTACGCGCGATGGAAGGCGCACGTTGCGCTTGCCAATTCACTGGCGGTGGGGCTGGTGAATACGCGGTCTGGTGGTGCGAGCCACAATGCCCACGTGGAGGGTGCGGAGTGAAAGCTAACCAGAGACGGATGCTCTAGACTTCTATGCGCCTTAGGCGTATAGTTGCCTGAATTCTCACAGTGGTCGAAACTCTCTTGTTCCAGAAGCAATGGCCGTTGTACTGGACCGAGGAAGAGCGAGGTGAGTTCGCGGCATACATTGCCGGGAGCCCCGACGCTGGAGATGTAGTACCCGAATCTGGTGGGATCCGAAAGGTCCGCTGGCGTCGGGCTGGAACAGGCAAGTCGGGTGGGGTTCGTGTCATCTACTTCGCGCGCACGGTAGAGGAAGAAGTTGTGCTTCTCACACTGTACGCAAAGGCCAAGACGGACAACATCACCGGCGCAAAGCTGAAGGAGATTCGTCATGCCCTCGAAAGCTAAACCCCTCACCGACGCGCAACTGCGCGCTTATGAGTCCAAGCGCGACCTAGCTGCTGAGTTACTTGAGTCTGTGCGGCAAATGAAGGCGGGAAAAACCCAGGTTGTCTCTTCGCCTGCAGTGGAGGCACGGGAACGCACCGGACTGTCGCAGTCACAGTTCGCCGACCTGCTTGGTGTGTCAGTGCGGACGCTTCAGGGGTGGGAGCAGGGGCGCAAGCAGCCCAGTGGTGCTGCGCGTACTCTGCTGACCATTGCGCGCACCAACCCAAAGGCTTTGCTGGCTGTTGCTGGCAAATGAATGAGGCGCATGCGGAGGCCGCACAATCGTGGACGATGGCGTTCACGCATGAAGACGGTTGGCTCGTGCCCTACTTCGCCGCGACCAATACCCGGAGAGCGCGTATTTGAGCGGTTCGGGCTTTCCGACGCCTACGCCCGGTCTACCCTGCACTGAAAGCAGTTGAATTTTGACCGGATGTGGATGTACTGGACCTCAGCGTTGCTGAAGATCCGGTCGCACATTTCAGGCAGTTCCTGTCCAGGAACCACATCGCCTGTCTCGTAAAGAATCCAGTCATCCTGCGAGTAGCCCCGGATGATCGCGGGCTGGAGGTACGCAAACCACGCAGGCAACCGGTCGCTCTCGTACCGTTCACACGCCTCGCCATGCAGAAAAATCGGCCCCACTTCGGCGTAGGGCTGCGGCCGGTCAAAAGGCCGATGCGCCAGAACCAGCTTCGGGTCGCCATCCGAGATCAAGCCCAGGCAGTGCCGGCAAGGGTTGGACCCTCCTTGCGCCACCATTTTCACTGCCGGTTGCCCATTGGCGTCATTGCCGCCTTGCCGGATCAGGTTCACAAATCCGGTCTCAATACCTCGCACCACAATACCCATCACATCTCTCCTCGGGCCAACTGGCCGTTGCTTCAATGGGTGCTATTGAACAGGGTTGGAGCGCAGGCAGCTAGCCAGTTTCGGCCACATCATTTGAACGGGGACAATGGCGCATTTACCCGATCCACCATGACCCCATCATTCAACATCCGTCCCATCAGCCGCCCCGACTACGCAGCCTGGCGCCCACTCTGGGACGGCTACAACGCGTTCTACGGCCGCAGTGGCCCGACTGCGCTTGCGGAGCAGATCACAGAGGCAACATGGGAGCGCTTCTTCAGCGCAAGCGAGCCGGTTCATGCGTTGGTGGCGCAAGACGAAGGCGGCATCGTAGGCATCGTTCATTACCTGTTCCACCGCAGCACCACGCGTCTTCATGACGTGTGCTACCTGCAGGACTTGTTCACCGCACAGGAGCATCGCGGGCGCGGCATTGGCCGGCTGCTGATCGAGGCGGTCTATGCTGCGGCTGCCGCCGCGCAGAGCAGCCGCGTCTACTGGACGACGCAGACAGGCAATGCGGCCGGACGTGCGCTGTACGACAAGATCGCTAAGCACGCGGGCTTCATTTTGTACTCGCATGAGCTTTGAGCACCGCGGCAACTGCGGCCCGCTTCAACGGCGTTGACTGCCAGAGTCGAATCCTCACACCGCAGGCGCCAGCGCCCCCAGGTACCCCCGCACCCGCTCATCCCTCACCAGCGCACCAAAATCATCTGCCTGCGTGACCACGCCCTTCTGCACAAAGATGAACCGCTCGCAGCTCTCCCGCAGAATGTCCAGGTGATACGGCTCGTTCGGGTGCAGGCACAGGAACACCAGCCGCCCGCGTGCCCGCAGGGTCTTGAAGAACTCCAGCATGAAGCCGATGTAGCCGTCCTGCGTGTTGAACTGCGGCTCGTCGAACAGGTGCACCAGCGGCGAGTCGCTGCCTGAATGCTCCAGCATGAAGTTGGGCTTGCTGCGCTGGAACGAGCGCACCTGGTAGCTCTGGTGGTAGTGGATGGCCAGCCTGTCGCGCTCGCGCGTCTTCACCTGGTGGATGTCCTGGCCGTTCACCAGCACGCGGCCGGCATTCGGCAGGTTGCTGCCGGTGATCAGCTCGAACAGCGTGGTCTTGCCCGAGCCGTTCGGCCCCATGACGCCGACGACGCAGGGTTTGTCGATGGTGAAGTCGGCGCCCAGCGAGAAGGTCACCTGCTTCTTCAGCAGCCCGCGCGTGTACTGGCGCGCGACGTTCTCCACGCGCAGCAAGGGTGTGGTCATGGTGTTCATACTCCCAGCAGCCGCAGGCGCAGCGCCGCATCGTCCCGCAGCTCGGCGGCGGGGCCTTCATGCACGATGGTGCCCAGGTTCATCACATAGGCGCGGTCGGCCACGGCCAGCGCGCTCTGCACGTTCTGCTCGACCACCAGCACCGCGATGCCTTCATTGCGCAGGCGGGTGATGGTCTTCATCACGTCCTGCACCACCTTGGGCGCCAGGCCCTGGCTGGGCTCGTCAAACAGTACCAGCCCCGGCGAGCCTATGAGCGCGCGCGAGATGGCGACCATCTGCATCTCGCCGCCCGAGAGGTTCTCGCACTCGCGCTGCATCAGGTATTCAAGCGCGCTGAAAATCTCAAAGCACTCTTTCTCGCTCCATGCGCGAAAGCGCGTCTTCTTGCGCGCAATGGCCAGGTTGCGCGCCACGGTCAGCGTGGGGAAGATGCGCCTGTCGTCCGGCACCCAGCCGATGCCGCCTTGCGCTATCTCATGCGTTGCCGCATGGGTGATGTCGCGCCCGTCAAACTGCACCTTGCCCGCGCGCGCGGGCGTGAGGCCGAGGATGCTGCGCAGCGTGGTGGTCTTGCCGGCGCCGTTCGGGCCGAGCAGGGCGACGACCTCGCCGGGCGCGATCTCCAGGGACACATTGAACAGCGCCTGTGTCTCGCCGTAGAAGGTATTGATGCGGTCCACCGACAACATGGCCGGCGCCGGCATGGGTTTCAGCACCGCACTCATGCCAGCCCCCCAAGGTTCGACCGCTTCACCCACTCGTTCTGCTTCAGCTCGGCAGGCGTGCCGCGCGCAATCACCTGCCCCCAGTGGATCACCGACACCTTGTCGGCCAGCCTGAAAAGAAATTGCATGTCGTGCTCGATGATGACGATGGTGACCTGGCGTTTGAGCTCCGAGACCAGCTCATACAGGCGCGCCGTACCCTCCGCGCCGAGGCCGGCCGTGGGTTCGTCCAGGAACAGCAGGCGGGGTGATGCAGCCAGCGCCACGCCGATCTCCAGCGCGCGGCGCTCGCCGTACGACAGGTTTTTGGCCTGCACGTTCTCCTTGCCCCTCAGGCCCACACGCGCCAGTACGTCTGCCGCCATGTCCTGTGCAGCCGTATCCGCACCCAGGTCGCGCCAGAAGTTGAAGCCCTGCCTGCGCACATGCGGCGTGGCCACCAGCACGTTGTCCAGCGCCGAGTAGTCGTTGAACAGGTTCATGATCTGGAACGAGCGCGACACGCCCTTGCGCGCAATCTCGCGCGGGGTGAGGCCGGTGATGTCGTCGCCCGCAAAGGTCACACGGCCGCGGTCGGGCTTGAAGCGCCCGGTGAGCACGTTGAAGCAGGTGGTCTTGCCCGCCCCGTTCGGGCCCATGATGCCGTTGAGCTGCCCTTCCTCAAACGCCAGGGTGATGTCTTCCAGCACCACCTGGTCGCCGAAGCGCTTGGAGAGGCCGGTGGCTTCAAACAGGGCCATCACGCGCCCTCCTTCACCGGCGTGGCGGGCACAAGCGGCTGCGTCTTTCGCAGCCTGAAGGCTTGCCAGATGCCGGCCACGCCCTCAGGCCTGAACAGCACCATCAGCATGAAGGCCAGGCCAAACCACAGCAGCCAGGTCTCGGTATAGGCGCCCAGCAGGTCGCGTGACAGGATGAAGAAGGTCGCGCCGATGAGCGGCCCCCAGAAGCTGACCAGGCCACCGCCGATCAGCACCATCATCACGACGAAGCCGGAGTTGTGCAGGCTCATCACATTCGGGTAGGCCGACTGCTGGGCCATGGCGAACATGGCGCCGGCCAGGCCCGCCACGGCGGTGGACAGCGTGAAGACCAGCCACTTGTAAGCCCAGGTGTTGTAGCCCACAAAGGCCGCGCGCATCTCGTTCTGCTTGATGGCGCTGAGCACCCGGCCCAGCGGCGAATGGATGAGCCGCCACAATGCAAACAGCGTCACGGCGAACACGGCCAGGCAGAAGTAGAACAGCGCTTCATTGCTCTTCAGGTCAAACACCACAAAGCCGAAGTCCGCCGGCAAGCGCCTGATGTTGAGCAGCCCGTCTTCCCCGCCGGTGACGGACGACCACTTGTTGGCAATGAACCAGAACACCTGGCCAAAGGCGATGGTGAGCAGCGCGTAATAGATGCCGCGCCGGTGCGAGATGAACAGCGCCACCAGTGCGCCGGCCAGCGCCGCCAGCAGCACCGCGCCGGCCAGGTCAAACCACAGGTTGGCCCAGACCTTGTGCTGCAGCAGGCCGAAGCCGTAGGCGCCGATGCCGAAGAACGCGCCATGACCGAACGAAGGCAGGCCGCTGTAGCCCAGCAGCAGGTTGTAGCCCATGGCAAACAGCATCCAGATCATGATCTCCAGCGCGAGGTACTGGTACAGCCCCACGCGGGCGAGCCACAGCGGCGTGGACAGCAGCAGCGCAATGGTCAGCACCATCGGCAGCGGAAGCAGCGCGGCGCGGCCGCTGCGGCCGGCGTCTTTGGCTGGAGTCGATTGCATTTATGGAAAACCCTTTGAAAAACGTTCTGGACAAAACAGAATGTACGTTCTAATATTCAAACACGCAAGAATATTTGTTCTAGTACTTACCCCAGCAGACCTCCGAACCGACCACCCATGGACAACGCCACCAGCTACGACGAACTCAAGGACGCCATCAGCCGCGCCTACCCCGGCATGTCCAAGCAGCTGCAGCGCATTGCGCGCTTCGCGCTTGAAAAGCCGCATGACCTGGCCCTGAGCACCGTGGCCTCGCTCGCCGAGGCCACCGAGGTGCAGCCCTCGGCCATGATCCGTTTTGCCAATGCGCTGGGCTATGGCGGCTTCTCTGAAATGCAGCAGGTGTTCCGCAGCCACCTGGTGGAGCGTTCTGCCAGCTACCGCGAACGCATCGACCAGCTGCGCCGCAAGCAGCTCAATGGCGCCGGCAAGCCTGCCGGTGTGCTGCACCAGCTGGTGAGCGACTCCATCGGCGAGCTCGGCCACCTGGAAGAAGGCATCCGCGAGGAAGACCTGAAGGCCGCCGTGCAGCTGATTGCCGGTGCGCAACGTATCCATGTGCTGGCGCAGCGCCGCGCCTTCCCGGTGGCGAGCTACCTGGCCTATGCGCTGGGCCAGCTGGAGCTGCGCACGCACCTGCTCGACGGTGCGGGCGGCATGCTGGGCGAGAACCTGCGTTCGGTCGCGCCGGAAGACGTGCTGCTGGTGGCGAGCTTTCGCAACTATTCGCCGGAAGTCATCGACGCTGCACAGGCATGCGCGCGGCGTGGCGTGCCGGTCATTGCCATTACCGACGGCCCGCTGTCTCCGCTGACCGAGCACGCCAGAGTCTCGTTCGAGCTGGCAGACGATTCGTCCAGGCCGTTCCGCTCGCTGGTTGCGCCGCTGTGCCTGGCACAGGCGCTTGTCATGAGCACCGGCCACCAGCTGGCAGAAAAGCCCGAGCCCACTACCGCAAAAGCCGCCGCAAAAAAAGCACCGGCCACGGTGTCACGCAAAGGCAGGCGCTCATGACTCCACGCCGCTTCGACCTCATTTGCATGGGCCGCGCCGCAGTTGACCTGTATGGCGACCAGGTCGGCGGCCGGCTTGAAGACATGCAGAGCTTCAGCAAATACCTGGGTGGCTCGCCGGCCAATACCGGCGTGGGCCTGGCGCGGCTGGGCCTGAAGCCCGCGATGCTCACACGCGTGGGCGACGAGCACAACGGCCGCTTCGTGCGCGAGACGCTGGCCGCCGAAGGCGTGGATGTCAGCCACGTCAGGACCGACCCGAATCGCCTGACCGCGCTCGTCTTCCTGGGCATCCAGGACCGCGACACTTTCCCGCTGGTGTTCTACCGCGACAACTGCGCCGACATGGGCGTGGAGGCCGGCGACTTTGACAGCAGCTTCATCGCGTCGGCCACCGGCCTGCTGATCTCCGGCACGCACCTGTCGCAGCCGCAAACCTACACCGCCTGCCGCGCTGCCATGACGCTCGCCCGCAAGAGCGGCACGCGCGTGGTGCTCGACATTGACTACCGCCCCGTCCTCTGGGGCCTGACCAGCCCGGGCATGGGCGAGCAGCGCTTTGTACCGTCGGGCCAGGTGAGCGCGCACCTGCAAACCGTGGTGCCCGAGTGCGACCTGATCGTCGGCACTGAAGAAGAAATCCACATTGCCGGTGGCAGCACCGACACGCTGGCAGCGCTGCGCAGCCTGCGCGCACTCAGCAGCGCGACGCTCGTCGTCAAGCGCGGGCCGATGGGTTGTGTGGTGTTTGAAGGCGCCATTCCAGATGACATCGAGCTAGGCCTCAAGGGCCCGGGCTTTCCCGTCGAGGTGTTCAACGTGCTCGGCGCGGGCGATGCCTTCATGGCCGGCTTCCTGCGCGGCTGGCTCAAGGGCGAGCCGCTGGCGCGCTGCTGCGCCTGGGCCAATGCCTGCGGCGCCATCGTGGTGTCGCGCCACGGCTGCGCACCCGCCATGGCCAGCTGGGAAGAGCTTCAGTACTTCATCGCCCACGGCTCGCCCACGCGCCGCCTGCGCGAGGATGCCGCCCTGGAGCACCTGCACCGCGTCACCACCCGCACCCGTGCATGGGAGAACCTGGTCATCCTCGCCTTTGACCACCGCGTGCAGCTGGAAGACATCGCCGCGCGCCACGGCCATGGCGCGGCCAGCATCCGGCAGTTCAAGGGGCTGGTGGCAGAAGGCGCGCGGCGTGGTGCCGGTGATCGCGCGGGCGCCGGCATCATTGTGGACAGCCGCTTTGGTGAAGACGTGTTCCCGCCGATGACAGGGCGCGGCTGGTGGGTGGCGCGCCCCGTCGAGCTGCCGGGCTCGCGCCCGCTGGACTTTGAAGCCGGCAACCACCTGGCGCAGGCCATGCGCAGCTGGCCCGCCGAGCATGTTGCCAAGTGCCTCGTGAGCTATCACCCGAAGGACGCCCCCGCATTGCGCGAGGCCCAGCTCGCGCGCCTGGCAGAGCTGCAGCAGGCCAGCATGGCGACTGGGCATGAGTTCCTCATTGAAGTCATCCCGCCGCGCGAGATGCCTTGCGACGAAACCACGCTGGCCACGGCGCTGGAACAGATTTACGCAGCGGGCATCCGCCCTGACTGGTGGAAGCTGCCGCCCGGTGACACCGACGAAAGCTGGGAACGCATTGACTCGGCCATCCTGCGCAACGACCGGCACTGCCGCGGCGTGCTGGTGCTGGGCCTTGAAGCGAGCGAGGAAGAGCTGCAGCGCAGCTTCCGCATTGCGGCGCCGCACCGCATCTGCAAGGGCTTTGCGGTCGGCCGCTCCATCTTTGCCGATGCAGCGGCCGGCTGGTTCGCGGGCCGGCTGGACGACGCTCAGGTGGTGGACGACGTGGCCCGGCGCTATGCGCGGCTCATCGCGCTCTGGGACGAGGCGCGTGCATCCGTTGCTGAAGCACAGCCCGCCGCCGCAACAGCCGCAACCGCCAAATGAACACACAACGAGGAGACACACTGCAATGACAACCAGAACCGGATTCATCGGCATCGGAATGATGGGCCACGGCATGGCGAAGAACCTGCTGGCCAAGGGCTACCCGCTGACCTTCAAGGCCAACCGCAACAGGAGCAACCTGGACGACCTGCTGGCCGCCGGCGCAAAGGAGGCCAAGAGCAACGCCGACTGCGCCCGCGCATCCGACGTGGTGTTCATCTGCGTCACCGGCTCGCCGCAGGTCGAAGAAATCGTCTATGGCAAGGACGGCCTGCTCGACGCAGCACGCCCCGGCCTCATCGTGGTGGACACCTCCACGGCAGAGCCCGCATCCAGCGCAAAGATCCGCGCCGACCTGGCGGCAAAGGGCGTGAAGATGGTGGATGCGCCGCTGGCCCGCACGCCCAAGGAAGCCGAGGAAGGGCGCCTGAACACCATGGTCGGTGCCGACCCGGAGGACTTCAAGGCCGTCGAGCCGCTGCTCAAGGCCTTCTGCGAAAACATCTTCCACGTCGGCCCGCCCGGCCACGGCCATGTGCTCAAGCTCGTCAACAACATGATGGCCATGAGCTTTGCAGCATCGATTGCCGAAGCCTTCGCGGTCGCTGCCAAGACGGGGCTGGACCTGAACAAGCTCTACGACGTCATCAGCGTGGGCGGTGTCAACTGCGGCATTTTCCAGATGATGGCGACCAAGACACTGAAGGAAGGCGATGTGACGGGCTTCAAGTTCGGCATCGCCAATGCACAGAAAGACCTGCGCTACTACACCCACCTGGCCGAGATGCTGCCCGTGACGAGCTTCATGGGCGAGGCCGCGCACCAGAGCTTTGTGCAGGCCGTGAATGCGGGCTACGGCGGCGGGCTGATCGCCTCGCTGTTCGAGGCCCAGGAAAAACTCAACGGCGTCAAGATCGTTCCCCGGTAAACACCACACACCTCAATGAAGGAGACAAGCATGGACACCCAGAACAAGACCAGCGACAGCACAACCACCCCGGGCAGCAAGCCTGACAACACATCCGACAACGCGGTTTCAGAATCGCGCCGCAAGCTCTTGCGCGGCTCGGCACTTGCCATTGCCGGCGCGGGCCTGTACGGCGTGGCGCCGTTCTACGGCCCGTGGAAGCACAACCACGCCTGGGCCCAGGCCGGCGCCAAAAAGCCGCTGGTCATCGGCCTCACCATGGACGGCTCGGGCCTGTACGCGGCGTCCGGAGGCGAAGAAAAGCTGGGCGCGATGATGGCCATCAAGGAGTTCAATGACAAGGGCGGCGTGCTGGGCCGTCGCATCGAGGCGCTGCACATGGACACCGAGACCACACCGGCCACCGGCTCGCGGATTGCCGAGCGCATGATCACCCGCAACGAGGCGGCCTTTCTCATCGGCGCGGTGCATTCGGGCGTGTCCAACGCCATCTCGCAGGTGGCGCAGAAGTACGGCACCATCTTCCTCAACACCAACTCCAGCTCGCCGACCGAAGCCGGCAAGGACTGCCACCGCACCAAGTTTGTCTGGGACGGCAACGGCACCAACTTCTCCAACGCCATCGTCAAGAACGCGATGAAGTCCAGCGGCCGCAACTGGGTGCTGCTGACCAACGACTATGTCTGGGGCCACTCCACCTCCAAGGCCACACGCGCGGTGGTCGAGGCCAATGGCGGCCGCATTGTTGAAGAGCTGCTGGTGCCGCAGAACACGCGCGACTTCTCGGCCTACCTGCTGAAGCTGCAGCAGCTCAAGCCCAACGTCGTGGCCACGGCCGTGGGCGGCGACGACATCAAGGCGCTGCGCCAGCAGGTGGTGCAGCTCAAGATGAACAACTCCATGGCCTGGATCAACAACCAGCAGGACTGGCCCGATGTGTACGGCCTGGGGCCGGAGGCGATCTTTGGCGTGTTCGGCACCACCTGGTACTACCGGCTCAACCTGCCGGGCGTGCGCGAGTTTGTGGCCAACTACCAGAAGCAGTACCCCGGCATGGCCATTCGCGTGCCCGGCAATGTGTACCACAACGCCTACATGGCCACACGCGAGCTGCTGCGCTGCGTGGAGGAGGCCGGCACCACGAACAACATCGCCGTCATCAAGAAGCTCGAAGGCCGGCAGATGAAAGCCGCCGACCGCCTGCAGCATTTCGATGCGTGGATGGACCCTGTCACCCACCAGTGCCAGCAGACCATCTACATGGCCAGCTACAACGACCAGCCGGCCGAGAAGGACGACATCTTCAAGATCCTGTCCCAGGTGGACCCGAAGGAAGTGGTGGACACCGCCGCTGCGGGCGCCTGCAAGCTTGAAAGCTACGACGCCACCCCGAGTTACGAGGCCTGATCACGCATGGACTGGCTCACCAACCTGCTGCCCCACCTGGTCAACGGCGTTGCGCTGGGCCTGCTGTTTGCACTGATCGCGCTGGGCTTCATGCTCATCGTGGGCGTGATGGAGACGATCAACCTCGCGCACGGCTCGCTGTTTGCGCTGGGCATGTACTTCGCGCTGTTCCTCATCTCGCCGCAACTCGGCTGGTTCCCGAACATCCAGGCGGTGTATATGGCGCTGCCCATCGAGCTGCGCTACCTGGTGGCGCTGTTTGTGGCGCCGCTTGCCGTCGGGCTGCTGGGCATGCTGCTGGAAATCTGCATGCGCCGCACCTATGGCAAGGACCCGCTCTACGGCCTGCTGCTGACCTTTGGCGCGGCGCTGGTCATAGAGGAGCTGATCCGCGTCGTCTGGGGCTCCAACGAAAAGCAGCTGCAACTGCCGCAGGCCATCAGCGGCGCCTTCCTGCTGGGGGACCTGATCTACTCGAAGTACCGCTTCTTCGCCGCCGGCTTTGCCGTGCTGATGATCGTCGCGCTCTGGCTGTTCCTGGAGAAGACGCCCTATGGCGCCATCATCAAGGCCGGCGCGCATGACAGCGAGATGGTGCGGGCGCTGGGCATCAACCTCAAGCGGCTGCGCCTGCTGGTCTTCGGCCTGGGGGTGGCGCTGGCGGCCATTGCGGGCGTGGTCATGGCGCCCATCTGGGGCATACGGCCGCATGTGGGCGTTGATGCGGTGGTGCCGGCCTTCCTCATCATCGTGCTGGGCGGCGTCGGCAGCCTCTGGGGCGCGGTGATTGCGGGGCTGATGGTCGGCATGGTGGTGGGCCTGACCGGGGCGTATGCTTCGGAATGGTCATTGATGTCGATGTACCTGTTGTTCATTGCCGTGGTGACGTTCCGGTCGCGCGGCCTGTTCGGAAAGAAAAGCGTCCTCGATGTCTAGCACTGTGAAACCCCTCCAGGGCAAAGTCGCCCTTGTCACCGGCGCGGCCGGCACCATGGGCCTGGCGGCCACAAAGTTTTTGCTGGAAGACGGCTGCAAGATTGCAATGGTGGACTTCAACCAGGCGCGCAACGAGGCGCTGGCGGCAGAACTGGGCCTGGGTGCAAGCGCGTTCTCGTTTGACATCAGCGACCCGGCGGCGGTGAAGCGCGGTCATGAGGCCATCGTCGCCGCGCTCGGCCCGGTGGACATTCTCGTCAACAACGCCGGCATCCTGTCCAACAACAAGGTCGAGGCCACCGACGCCGGTGAATGGCGCCGCGTGCTCGGCGCCAACCTGGACGGCGCCTTCTACCTGGCGCAGCAGGTCGTGCCCGCCATGAAGGCGCGGCGCTTCGGCCGCATCATCAACACCTGCTCGCTGGCGGCCAAGACCGGCGGGCTCACGGCCGGCACCGCCTACTCGGTGTCCAAAGGCGCAATGAGCTCGCTGACCTTCTCGCTGGCGCGCGAGCTGGCGCCCTTCGGCGTCACGGCCAACGGCATCTCGCCCGCCTATGTCAAGACGCCAATGATCACCGAACAGCTCAATGAAGAGCAGCGCCAGAAGCTGCTCAAAGACATCCCGGTCGGCCGCTTCTGCGAGCCCGAGGAGTTTGCCCATGTGGTGCGCTTCCTGGCCTCGCCACTGGCCGGCTTCATCACCGGCGAGATCGTGGATATCAACGGCGGCCTGCTGATGGATTAGAGTGCGGCATGGACAGCATCACGCCGCGCGTCGATTTCACCCAGCAGCTCACGGGCATCTTCAACCTGCACGGCAAGGTGGCCTATGTGCCGGGCGGCTATGGCGGCATCGGCGAGGCCGTGGCCTGGGCACTGGCCATTGCGGGTGCGCGTGTGGCCGTGTCGGGCCGCGACGGTATCAAGGCCGGCGCCCTGGCCGCGCAGCTTCGCGGCGCAGGGCATGAAGCCATGAGCCTGGCCATGGATGCGCACTCGGTGCCGTCGATGCAAGGCGCGGTGGACGACGTGGCACGCCGCTTTGGCCGGCTGGACATCCTGGTCAACTGCGTCGGCATCCACCGCGAGGAGTCCTTGCTCGACGCAACCGAGGAAGCCTTCGACGAAGTCGTGCAGGTCAACCTCAAGTCCGCCATGTTCCATGCCCAGGCTGCCGCCAGGCACCAGATCGCCGGCGGCCGTGGCGGCGCGCAGGTACACCTGCTGTCGGTGCGCGCCCAGCTGGGCCTGCGCGGGCGCGGTTATTCGTCTTACAGCAGCACCAAGGGCGCGCTGGTCATGCTGATCAAGCAGCATGCGGCGGAGTTGGCGCCACATGGCATCACCGTCAATGGCATCGCGCCCACCGTGGTGCGGACCGAGATGGCGCGGCACTGGCTGGAGAACCCCGAGACAAAGAAGCAGGTGCTGGACCGCATTCCGCTCGGCCGCGTGGCCGACCCCCATGACGTGGCCGGGCCGGCGGTGTTTTTTGCGAGCCGGGCGGCGGGGTTTGTGACGGGGCAGGTTTTGTATATTGATGGCGGGATTACGGCGACGCAGTAGTCGCTGCAGGTGGCCCGGATGCGGCGTCTTGGCCCTGCCGCTTCGGCACAAACCCAACTTGCAATCCAAAAATGCTCGCAATCTTGTCCAACGTTTCCACCGTCGGGTTGCCGCGGTTGTTCTCGATCTGCCGCAAGGCCTGGACGCTGATGCCGCGGTGCGCGGCGAATTCGGTTTGCGTGAGCCGGCTGATCTTGCGCATGGCGGCAACGGCTTCGCCGACGGACAGCTCGCCGGAGGCGACCGCCTTGTAAAAGCTCTCCCTGCGCGCCATCGCCACTTCAGGGTCCACCGGCCGCTTGACGCGCTTGTCAGCCATGGCCTGCCTTCAGGCGACCGAGCTGCTCAAGCTGGCGCGTTTGTTCTTCAATGGTCCTCAGGCATTGGCCCAGGACAGATGCTTCAACGCCGCAGTCGCGTGCAATCGCTTCCAGCTGAGCAACTGTCCCGGCAAACGCCACGAGCTCCGCCGCGATCAACGCAAGCTCGCCTGGGGGAATGTCCAGGCTCTCCAGCACCTGCAGCCAGCTGGACTGTGTCACGCCCTTTGCGTCGCGCCAGTGGCAGCTGCGTGGCACGACCTCCGGGTCTTTGAACATCGGCGCGAAATCAAAAACAGGGGTGAGCTGGATGCGCCCGTCGACTGTTCGTTGCACGGCAGTGTTGCGCGCGTGATTGTCGGTATTGCGCAGCGCCAGGTTCAGCACGTCGCGCTTGATGAATTCGACCGTCTCCGCAATCGGGTCGTCCACCACGGCACGCAGCGCGCGCAAGAGGCTCTGCTGCGAATGCGGCGCACCAAACCCGCGCTGGCCCACGAGGCTGGCCAGGCTTTCCTGGTGCAGGCGGTGGAGCTGGCCTGCGCGCACCTCGCGGTCAAAACGCCGCACGAAGAGCATTTCGTTGAGCAGCATGGGCTTGTGGTGTGTACGCAGGCCGCAGCGCGCCGCGACCTCCAGGTACGCAGCCTCATTGCGCAGGACGAGCCGGTCGTCGTCGCTACGGCCACGTGGCAGCTTCACGAGCCAATGCTCCCGCGCATTTTCATCTGGCAGTGCGAGGTCCGCGAACCAGCTGCCGCCGGCGTTGACGGCTAGCAGCAACTTCGGCGCCACGCCTTGCACGCCTGTGGTGCCCGAGGCCAGCATCGCATGCAGCGCGATATGGTCCAGGAATGTTTCGCTGTGGCGTTCGATGTCCTGCAACGCGAAGCCGTCGGCCGACCGGGCGTCCGGGTTGCGTACGGCTTCGTCCCTGTAGAAGTCCAGGGCCGAGCTCAGGCGGATGCAGCCAACGGGGTTGAAGGCCCCGGCCATGACCAGCGGCATCACCATGTCGTCGGAGTCCGGCAGGCGCAGCGCATCCAGCAGGAATTTGCGGCCACGGCCCTGGGGCACGAGGTCATAGATGAATGAAGGCGGCCGCCTGTCCGGCTCGGGGCCTGTCAGCCCTTCGACCATCGGCGCTGCCGACAAGCCGACAGGCAGGGTCAGCGAGACCGGATGCGGGTTGTTGCCGAAGACGTATTGCTCGTCATAGGCGAAGGTCGCTGTATTGGCACCCGATGCGCGCAAGTGGCCTGCGACTCGCCAGGCGCCTGCATGATGGACCTCTACGGCTGTTGTGGCAGGGTATTGCATATAACCATCATAATAGACAAATTAATGGTTTATTCCAAGATAATTTGGCTATTATGATAGAAATATAACAATCTGGTCTTCACCCCGCCGGCTTGCGGTTCACCAGCACAATCCCCACCGCCACCAGCGCAATCGCCGCGATCAGGCTGGGCGTGACGGACTCCTTGAGCCACAGCGCGCCGAACACCAGCGCGAACACCGGTGTGAGGAAGACGAACACCGAGATGCGTGTGGCCGGGTAGCGGCCCAGCATCCACATCCAGGCCAGGTAGCTGACGAAGGCGCCGATGACGGTCTGCACCACCAGCGAGGTGATGGCAAAGGGGCTGAAGTGCCAGGTCCATTGCTCGCCCAGGCCCAGCGACAGGAAGGGCAGCACGAGGGTGCTCACCGCCACCTGGTAGAACAGCAGTTTTTCAGCGCTGACCCTTGCCAGGGTCGTGGCGCGGATGGCCACGGTGGTCAGGCCCCAGAACATGCCGGCCGCCAGCGCCAGCAGGTCGCCGGGCCAGGTGCGTGCGTCACCCGGTGCCGAAAAGCCTTCGCGCAGCGCGAACACCACCGCGGCAAATGCACAGGCCAGGCCGGCCCACTGCATTTTGTGCAGCTTTTCCGACGCCACCCAGAGCGGCAGGAAGATCGCCACCCAGAACGGCGAGGTGTAGAGGAACACCGTGAGGCGCGATGCCGATGTGAACTGCAGCCCGATGTACAGGCAGGCAAATTCCGCGGCAAACAGGCTGCCCGCCAGCAACCCCGCCTTGAGGCTGCCGTCGCGCTCGAACAGCCTGATGCCGCGCCACAGGCACCACAGCCACAGCAGCACCGTCGCGCCGGTGAAGCGGACCATGGTCTGGAAGATGGGCGGCACTTCGGCCAGCGTGGCCTTGGCCAGCACCTGCTGGAAGCCCCAGAACAGGCAGCAGGCCAGCAACAGGGAAACCGCAATGCCGTCGAGGTGGGTCTTGCGCTGGATCATGAGTCCTGGGGGCGGGGTCTATTGCGGTTCGGCCAGCCGTGCCAGCAGCTTCTTGAGCGCGGCCTTCTCGGCAGAAGAGAGCACGCCGGTGATGCGCGCCTCATGCTGCCGGGCCTTGGCCAGCAGCGGCGTGACCAGCCGCCGGCCCCTGGCGGTGGCGGCCACCAGCGTGCGGCGCTGGTCGGCCGGGTCGGCCTGCAAGGCCAGCCAGCCCTGCTCGCACATGCGCTGCACGAGCTTGGTCACGGTCGGCTGCTTGGACAGCACCTCATGCGCCAGCGCACTGACGGTGAGCGGCTCGCTGTCATGCAGCGTGGCCAGCACCCGCCATTCGATGAAGCTCAGGCCGGCGGCGCGCACCTGCGCGTCGAAGTCCTTGTACAGCGCGTGGTTGGCCTGGCCCAGCAGGTAGCCGAGGTAATCCTTGACGAAGGGCTGGCTGCCGGCGGTCACAAGGGATGCTCGGTGAAGAACCGGCCGCCGTGGAACAAAAGCGGCGACGCGCCCTTGCGGTGGCTGCAGCGCTCGACCTCGCCGACGAAGATGACGTGGTCGCCTTCTTCATAGCGGCTGCGGTTGAAGCATTCAAAGGTGGCGGCCGCGCCGTCCAGCAGCGGCGCGCGCCCCACACCCTCGGTGAAGGCCACGCCGGCCCAGCGGTCTGCGCCCTTGAGCGCAAAGCGCTCGGCCAGGGCGCGCTGGTCTGCCGCCAGGATGTTGATGGCGTAGTGCGAGCCGGTACTGAAGGCCGGCATCGAGCCGGCGGCCTGCGCCAGGCTCCACAGCACGAGTGGCGGGTCCAGCGAGACGGAGTTGAACGAGTTGGCCGTGAGCCCCACCAGCTCGCCCTGCGCAGAGCGCGCCGTGACGATGGTCACGCCGGTGGCGAACATGCCCAGCGCGGCGCGGAACTCGACGCCCGAGAACGCGGGAGGGCTGGCTTTGCGGGGAGGGGGATTCACGGCTTCAATTTACATGAAATTTCATGAATAATAATACGATGCAGGAAACCCCGCACGCCATAAGCCACCTTTGCAGCCACCCCGGCAGCCACACCCCTGCCCACGCCACATGATGCAGACTGACCCCATCGAGCCCGCCTGGGTTGACGCCTTCGAGGCCGTGCTGCGCCGCTGCGCCCTGCAATCCGGCGACACGGTGGCCATTTTGTGCGAGAGCCAGACCCGGCCGGTGCTGCCGGTGCTGGCCCGGCTGGCGGCGGCGCGCATCGGCGCGCGGGAGTTCACGCTGGCCCTGCCCAGCGTGTTTTCTTCAAGCCTGCCGGTGGCGCGCTCCACCGGCGCCTCCAATGCGCTGCAGGGCATTGCACCGGTGGTGCAGGCCCTGGGCGGCGCCACCCTGGTGGTGGACTGCACGGTCGAGGGCCTGATGCATGCGCCCGAGCTGCCGGCCATCCTCAAGGCCGGCGCGCGCGTCATCTACATCAGCAACGAGCACCCCGAGGCGCTGGTCCGGCTGGTGCCGGACGGCGCGACAGAACCGCTCGTCAAGGAACACATCAAGCGCCTGCGCGCCACCCGCTCCATGCGGGTCACCTCGGCCGCCGGCAGCAGCCTGAACATCTCGCTCGAAGGCGCCATCTGCGGTGGCAACTGGGGCTACACCGTGCGCCCCGGCACCATGACGCACTGGCCCGGCGGCCTGGCGCTGGCCTTCCCGGCTGCGGGCAGCGTCAACGGCACGCTGGTGCTGGCCGAGGGCGATGTCAACCTCACCTTCAAGCGCTACATCGAGCGGCCCGTCACGCTGACCATCGAGAACGACTATGTGACGAAGATCGACGGCACGGGCGTCGATGCCGAGCTGATGCGCAGCTACTTTGCGGCCTGGGGCGACCGTGAGGCCTATGCAGTGAGCCATGTCGGCTACGGCCTGAACCCGCAGGCGCGCTGGGACAGCATGGCGCTGTATGACAAGCGCGACTTCAACGGCACCGAGCTGCGCGCCTTCTCCGGCAACTTCCTCTACAGCACCGGCGCGAACGAGACGGCAAGGCGCTTCACCCAGGGCCACTTTGATTTGCCGATGCGCAACTGCACGGTGCAGCTTGATGGCGTGACGGTGGTCGATCAGGGGAAGGTCGTCGCATGAAAATGACTGTCATCCCGGACTTGATCCGGGATCCATGCCGCGCCTGCCAGCAACGCCTCACGCCAACATGGATTGCGGGTCAAGCCCGCAATGACAAGTCTTGTTGATACCTACATTTTCAGCCCTCGGCTCCGGCCCCACCATCCTGATGCTCCACGGTATTGGCGGAGGCCACCTGTCGTTCGCGCCGCAGGTCGAGACCTTTGCCGGCCTGGGCTACCGCGCTGTCGCATGGGACATGCCTGGCTACGGCCATAGCGCGCCCATCGAGCCGTATAACTTCAAGGGCCTCGCGCAAAGCTGCATCGCATTGATCGAAAGCCTGCGCGGGCCTGATGCAGGGCCGGGGGGCATCGTCCTGCTGGGCCACAGCATGGGCGGCATGGTCGCGCAGGAAGTCGTGGCGCGCCGGCCCGAACTCGTCAGCCGGCTCATCCTCTGCGGCACCTCGCCCTCGTTCGGCAAGCCCGACGGCGACTGGCAGCAGGAGTTCATCAGCCAGCGCACCGCGCCGCTGGATGCGGGCAAGACCATGGCCGATCTGGCCGAAGTGCTGGTGCCGCAGATGATCGGCCCCGGCTCGCTGCCCGAGGGCGTGAAGCTGGCCACGCACTGCATGGGCCAGGTGCCGCCCGCCACCTACCGGCGCGCGCTGGAGGCCATCGTCACCTTCGACCGCCGGGCCAACTTGCCGAACATCCATGTGCCGACGCTGCTGATTGCCGGCGAGCATGACAAAAACGCGCCGCCCGCTGTCATGAAAAAAATGGCGGGCGCCATCCTCGGCAGCACCTACCTGGAGATGCGCGGCATCGGCCACCTGCAGAACCTGGAGGCACCAGACGAATTTGACGGCGCGGTGCTGAACTTCCTGGCGTTGCCCAAGGTGCTGCACTAGGCCGCAGCCACAGGCTGCCAACCGGAGGCTTCATCATGACCACGTTCCACCCCAGTCTCCGCATGCTTGCGCTGGCCTTGCTGTGCGTTGCGCCCCTTGCCGGCGCAGAACCCGATGCCGACCTGCTCGGCCGCGCGCAGGGCTACCCGGTGGGCGGCCCGTCCAACTTCAACCAGACGCCGTGGCGGGTCGGCTCCTGGTCGGCCATCGACAAGGTGGGCGTGCCGGTGCGCACCGTGGCGCGCGGCGGCCCGGTGCACGAACTGCCCCGGGCGGTGAACCCGCCGGCCATCCAGTACCGCTACCGTAACCTCGGCTACACGCTGGACGACTACCTCGAGCGCCGCCGCATCACCGGCCTGCTGGTGCTGAAGAACGGCGAAGTCGTGGCCGAACATTACCGCTACGGCCGCACGCCCGAAGCGCGCTTCCTGTCGTTCTCCATGGCCAAGAGCGTCAATGCGCTGCTCATCGGCATTGCGGTGGACAAGGGCCTGATCGCGTCGCTGGATGACTTTGCGGAAAAATACGCGAAGGACCTGGCCGGCTCGGCCTATGGCGGCACCACCGTGCGCCAGCTGCTGCGGATGAGCTCGGGCGTGAAGTTCACCGAGCTGTATGACGGCAACGACGACATCGCAAGGCTGGGCCGCGCCATGGCAGGCAGCGGGCCGCGGCCGGTGCAGGTGCTCAAGTCATTCAACGACCGCATCAACCCCGCCGGCGAGAAATTCATGTACGCCACGGCCGAGAGCGACGTGCTCGGCCGCGTGCTGGCCGGTGCCGCCGGGCGCAACCTGTCGGAGCTGACGAGCGAGTGGCTGTGGCACCCGCTGGGCGCCGAGCGCGACGCGCTGTGGCGCATCAGCGTCGATGGGCAGGAGCAGGCCGGCGGCGGCTTCAATGCCACGCTGCGCGACTGGGGCCGGCTGGGCCTGCTGTTGGCCAATGACGGCAAGGTGGGCGGGCAGCAGCTGGTGCCGCAGCCGTACCTGCTGGACGCGACTGACGCGTCACGCCAGCCGCCGGCCTTCGCGCCCGGCAAGGCCACCCAGTTTTACGGCTACGGCTACCAGTTCTGGCTCCAGCCGGCAAAGACGCGCACCTTTGCGCTGCAGGGCATCCATGGCCAGGCCATCTTCGTGCAGCCGTCCACCGGCATCGTCATGGTGCAGACAGCGGTGTATGACCAGGCCAGCGGCCGCACCGACCCTGAACCGTTTGCCGAACGCAGCGCCGTATGGCGCGGCGTGCTGCAAAGCCTGGGCGGCGTGCCCAACTGACGAGAAAAGGTTTTTCATGGACGCTGCAACCTCCCTGGGCTTCACCCCCGCCGTCGGTGACCTGCCGTTCACCGCGAAGCAGCGCTCGCTGCTGTCGCTGGTCCACGAACTCGGCCGCACGAAGTTCGCGCCGCGCGCCGCGCAGTGGGACGATGAGGCGAGTTTCCCGTTTGCCAACTACGACGACCTGCGGGACGCCGGCCTGCTGCGCCTGTGCGTGCCCGAATCCCACGGCGGCCTGGGCGCGGACTATGCCACCTACATGATGGTGGCGGCCGAGGTCGGCCGCTTCTGCGGCGCCACCGCGCTGACCTGGAACATGCACATCTGCTCGACCATGTGGACCGGCGTGCTGGCCGAGGGCATTGCGATGACGGATGCGCAGCGCGCCGAGCATGCGAAGCGGCGCGAGCTGCACTTCGCGCGCATCGTGGATGACGGCGCCATCTATGCCCAGCCATTCAGCGAGGGCTCGGCCGCCGCGGCCGGGCGCGCGCCCTTTGGCACCACGGCGAAGAAGACGGACGGCGGCTGGCTCATCAACGGCCGCAAGATCTTTGCCTCGCTCTCGGGCGCGGCCGACTACTACGGCATCCTGTGCACCGAGGACAAGGGTGACGAGCATCCGGACGCGAAGGACACGCTCTACATCTCCGTGCCTGCCACTTCAAATGGCCTCACCATCAGCGGCGACTGGAACCCGCTGGGCATGCGCGGCACCGTCAGCCGCAACCTCGCGTTCAAGGATGTGTTCGTCAGCGACGACGAGCAGCTGATGCCGCGCGGCATTTACTTCAAAGGCGCGCAGACCTGGCCTGCGATGTTCTTCACCCTGGCGCCCACCTACCTCGGCATCGCCAACGCGGCGTACGACTTCACCGTGAGCTACCTGCGCGGGGAGGTTGCGGGCGAGCCGCCGGTCAAGCGCCGCATGTACCCCACCAAGCAGATCGCCGTGGCGCAGATGCGCATCCAGCTGGAGTCCATGCGGAGCCTGTTCACCCGCGCCATCGGCGAGGCAAAGCCCAACCCGTCCAAAGACGAAAAGATGCGCCTTTATGCCGCCCACTACAGCGTGATGGAAGGCGCCAACGACATCGCCCGCCTGGCCCTGCGTACCTGCGGCGGCCAGAGCATGATGAAGCACCTGCCGCTGGAGCGCCTGTACCGCGACAGCCGCTGCGGCTCGCTGATGCTGCCGTGGACGGCCGAGCTGGTGCTGGACCGCATGGGGCGCGAGACGCTGTATGAAGCAGGCGAGCGGGACGCGTGAGCGCGGGCTGTACGCTACGAGCGGTCTGCCTTGATGGCGACCATCTCGCGCACCTCGCTGCGTACGATGCGCCCGTCGCGGTTGCGAACGGTTTCTTCACGCTTGATGGCCATGCCGTAGCGCGGGTCTGACCAGTTGCGCGAACGGAATGCCGCACCGCCGCTTGAAAAGCCCTGGTAGTCGATGACCCAGGTCTGGAAGGTGCCGGCGGGAACCGTGACGGTTTCGCGCGCCACGATCTTGAAGCTGCCGCGGAACTGGTATGAGTTGCCGTCGTTGGCCTTCTGGGTGGAACGCGCCTCCCATGCCTTGCCAATCTGGAACTCGGCCGGGGCGCCGCCATAGGGCGGGTCAAAGGAGCCAAAGTTGTTGCGGATGATGCCCGACTGCGGGGTGACGATCATCCTGCCGCCGTTGATCTCGACAACGTCGCCGCGCATGGCAGTCACCACACTGTTCACCTGTTCGATCACCACACCGGTCAGCCCGTCCTTGAGCACGGTGGTGTAGGTATCGCCAAGGCGGTAGCGTTCACCCGTCCAGCCGAGCGACGCATCCTGCCCCTGTCCCAGCGCGGCCTGGATTTTCGGCTTCGCCAGCCGGTCCAGCTTGAACTGCGCCGACTCGGCCAGGTCGCCTTGCGGATAGCTTTGCAGGAAGGTGAAGAAATCGTCCGGGTTGGCCGAGTCCTTGATCCTGTCCCAGGCTGCCTTCTGCGCATTGAACAGCGCCAGCTTGGCGCTTTCGTCAGGCTTGGGCGGCGGCTTCTGGCCGGTGTTGAAGTAGAAGTCGTCCTCCAGGCTGGTGGACTCCCACGGGATCTGCCGGCCCTGGCTCTGCTTGCGCACCTGCAGGCGCACGCGCTTGAACACGTCCTCGATTTTTGCGGTGGGTTTGGCCAGCTCCTGCAGCAGGAACTGCGTGTACAGGCCGTTGCCGCCCTTCGCGTCGCCGTCCTCGGCCACATTGCCCGGTGCGGTGGCATAGGCCAGGAAGGTGCCGGGCGGCGCATCCAGCGGCGCCAGGCCCTTGCCGCTGGCCGTGCCGGCAAAAGGGTTGTCGCGGCAGGCATCGAGCACCACGATGTTGAGCCGGTTGCCGGCGGCCTTGAAGGCGTCGATCACGCTGGACAGGTCCACCGCCTGCTGCGCCACATCGGAGGCCTGCCGCAGCTGCGCATCCACCGGCACCATGTAGTTGCGCCAGTCCAGCTGCAGTCCGTGGCCGGCGTAATAGAGCATGCCCACCGCCTGCTTGCCGCGCAGCGTCTCGCGCACTTTGGCAATGGCGTCGGCCATCTGGGCGCGGCTGGCGTCCTGCAGCGTGACGATGGTAAAGCCCATGCTGCTCAGCGACTCGCTCATGGCGCGGGCGTCATTGGCCGGGTTGACCAGCGCCGCCGGGCCGGGGTAGGCGGCATTGCCGATGACGAGGGCCAGCCGCAGGTCGCCCGGTGCCTGGGCTTGCGCAGGCACCAGCAGCAGCGCCGCCAGCAGCGGCAGCGCGCGCAGGACGCGCAGCCTGGTTGCCGGGCGGCGGGCCTTCATGTCACCTCACCTCCTCGACGGCCAGCATGGTGGCGCCGAATGCGTCCGAGCACAGGGGGTTGTTCCTGCGGGCAGCGGGGCTGCCGCACTGGCCTGCGGCGCTGTCGCGCGCGGTGGTCATGAGTGCGCCCAGCCGCGCGCGGCCTTCGGCGTCGTTCAGCGAGGCGACGAAGGGGCCGGCCTTGCCCGCCTGCAGCGTGCCCAGGTCGCGCGGGCCGTCGGCCACCACCACGAGGAGGTTGTTGGTGCCGGCCGGGCCGCCGGCCCTCACGCGCCAGTGGGGGCGCGGCAGCACCATGCGCTGGCCGGCCTCGATGCGGTTGGCCTTGTCCAGGTCGTTGGGGAACAGCAGGTAAACCGATTTGTTGTCAGAGCCGGCCAGCGCCAGGTACACATAACCCGCGCGGTCCGATTGCACGGTGATGTCCAGCGCGTCCTGGCCGATCTTCAGCTGCGGCTTGCCCAGGAAGGCCTGCACCCGGCGTTTGGCGTCGCGCTGGTCATGCATCTGGCGCAGGGCTTCGGCGCCGGTGAGCTGTGGCGGTGGTGCCGCAGGTGCAGCGGCAGGTGCGGCAGGTGCCGCAGCAGCGACGGGCGCCGGTGCTGCTGCCGCTGCAGGCGCCGCGACAGGCATTGCAGGTGCCGGCGACGGCGGCGCAGCCTGCGGCCGGCCCACATTGGATATGGCGGTAACGGCTGCTGTCGTTGCGTTGATCGCGGCCATCACCTGCTGCGGCAGGGCCTGGTTGAACCAGGCCGGCACAAAGCCGGTGTTGCCCGTCATGGTGATGTTGTGCGGCTTGAAGAGCCGGTCGCCCTGCATGCGCTTGTTAATCTTTTCCTGGGCGCAGATGCGGATCTCGTCCATGGTGATCGCGCCGGAGTTGTCCAGGTCCTTTGCCTCGCGCAGCATGCAGTCGCGCATGAACTGGGTGGCCAGGCCTCCCTTGTTGGAGTCGTCAAAGCTCACCTCGTTGTCGCGCGAGGCGCTCAGGTGGATGATGTCCTGCGGCAGCCCGCCCTGGGCCACGGCTTCAACCACCAGGTTGCGTGTCTTGACATTGACCGGCTGGCCGCACTCCTCGCTGATGGAAGAGAACTTGGGCCGCAGCGTGCCTTCGCCGGTGGCCAGCGTGAAGCCGCGCGTGCGCACCTCCGGCATGTCGCGCACCAGGCCGCCGGAATGGCAGGCGTCGTACATGACGAAGAGCTTGTCGGTCTTGGCCGTGATGGGCTTGAGCAGGTCGGCGACCTGCCGGTTGGTGATGGTTCCGCTCTGGCCGCCGTCGTAGGCCAGCAGCGCCTCGACGCAGCCGCCGGCCGCCGGGTCGTTGTAGCGGGTGCCGTGGCCGGAGTAGTGGATGAAGACGCGGTCGCCGTCTTCCACGCGTGCATTGAGCTCGGCCAGTGCGCGGCGGATATTGTTGCCCGTGGCCTGCTCGTCCTGCAGGTAGGTGATGTTGGAAGGCGGCACCTGCATGGCCCGCGCCATCTGCGTCGCCGACTCCCTGTCGATGCGGGCGCCGGGCAGCGGCGGTGTGGCGGGGTCGGCATACTGGCTCACGCCGATGATCAGTGCATGGCGGTTGCCGCGCGCTGGCAGGCTGCGCCCGTCCTGCGCCAGGGCGCCAAGGCAGGTCAGCGCGGCCAGTGCGCACAGCGCGGCCGCCGGAGCGGGCGCAAGGCGGGAAAGTGAAAGCGGAAGCTGCATGGGGGCCTGGTCATTCAAGGTTGACGATGCGCACGCGCCGGTTCTCGGCAGCCATCGGGTCGTCCTTGTTGGCGGGCTCGGCCGAGCCCTTGCCGGTGGCGGCCAGCCGGGTATCGTCCACGCCTTCGGCCTTCAGGAAGGCGCGCACCGCCTCGGCCCGCTGCTGGCTGAGCCGGAGGTTGTAGTCGGCGCGGCCTTTGGCATCGGTATGGCCCTCGATGGCGAATTTCGCATTCAGCAGCTTGTCGGACTTCATTGCCAGCGACAGGTTGACCAGCGACTCCCGACTCTCGGGCCGCACGCGCGCGGAATCAAAGTCGAACTGGATCAGCAGCGAGAGCGACGGCGGCGCCACGGCCTCCACCGCCAGGTTGCGCAGGCTGCGGGTGCGCGGCGCAGGCGTGAGCTTTTCGATCATTTCCGTGGCGCTGGGCGCCGCCGTCTGCGCCTGCGCCGGCAGCGAAGTGAAGGCCAGCGCTGCCAGCAGCGGCATTGCGGCCAGGGCCGAACTTGCGGATTTCATGTGGATGGTCATTTCCGCTTGATTCTCCGTGAATTGCGCCACCTGTGAGCCAAGGGTTTGGCCTGTGTCGTATCCACGCCGCACGGCAGGGCCGTGCAGTGACCCGGTATCATGAAAGCGACATGCCCAGCCTCATGAACATGCAGCAACAGACAGTGTCCGCTCCGCGGCGGTGGCGCGCACCTTTCGTGCGGCTGGCAGGCCTTGCGGCGCTGGCCGGCCTGGCGGGCCTGGCTGTGGCGGGGCAGGCCCAGGCGGCAAAACCCTGCGACGAACTGGTGGGCAAGCTGCCCAATGTCAGCGCCGCCATGTGCGCGGCGGCCAGGCTGGAGCCGACGGGCGTGCAGTCGGTCAAGGGCCGCGAGCTCTACAAGCGCGACATCAGGCCGGAGAATGCGAAGCTGCGGGTGCTGGTTGTTGGCGGCATCCATGGCGACGAACTTTCTTCTTCGTCGGTGGCGCTGCACTGGATCCGCCTGGCGGGCGAAGACCCGGCGCAGATGGCGCCGCCGGTCCACTGGCGCTTCGTGCCGGCGCTCAACCCCGACGGCCTGCTGAACAAGCCGCCGCGCCGGGTCAATGCCAATGGCGTTGACCTGAACCGCAACTTCCCCACGCCCAACTGGGAGCGCGATGCGCGGGTCTACTGGGAAAAGCGCACCCGCAAGGACCCGCGCCGCTACCCCGGCCCGAAGCCGCTGTCCGAGCCCGAGACGAAGTTCCTGCATGAGGAAATGCAGACCTTCAAGCCCAACCTGATCGTCAGCATCCATGCACCCTATGGCGTGCTGGACTTTGACGGCCCGTCGGTGCCGCCGTCCAGGCTCGGGCGGCTGTACCTGGACCAGGTCGGCATCTTCCCCGGCTCGCTGGGCAACTACGGCGGCGTGCACAAGGGCGTGCCGGTGGTGACCATCGAGTTGCCCAACTCCATGCGCACCCCGCTGGACGCCGAGACGCGCCAGATGTGGCTGGACCTGCTGCGCTGGATGAGCGAGCGCATGGTGGACCGGTCGCCGCGCGTGCCCTGAGGCCTTCTGCGCTCACGTCCCCGCAGGCCAGCACGGCCGGCTGATAAAGCCTATAGTGCCTGCTGCGTTCCCGCAGGCAATTCCCTACGCATTCCCCCACGCATTCCCATTCGAGGCAAGACACCGTGAGCACAGACACAGCATCCCCCGACATCACCACCCGTTTCGGCAGCGGCCAGGCTGTGCGCCGGCTTGAAGACGACGGGCTGCTCAAGGGCCTGGGCCAGTATGCGGGCGACGTGACGCTGCAGGGCCAGATGCACCTGTGCTTTGTGCGCTCGCCTTACCCGCATGCGCGGATCACCGCCACCGACACCTCGGCCGCCAAAGCCATGCCTGGCGTCGCAGCCGTGTACACCGGGGCCGACCTCGTGGCCGCCGGCGTCAAGCCGATGCCGATGAGCACCTTCCCGCGCGCGGGCGGCGCACCCGGCGCCTCGCCGGTGCGGCATGTGCTGGCCCATGAGCGGGTGCGCTTTGTCGGCGAGCCGGTGGCCGTGGTGGTGGCAGAAACACTGCAGCAGGCGCGTGATGCCGCCGAGGCCGTGCAGGTGGACTATGACGAACTGCCGATGGTGGTCGGCCTGCAGGACGCCGTGGCCGGCGGCGCGCCGCTGGTGCTGGATGAAGCGGCCGGCAACATTGCCGCCGAGTCGCGCTACGGCAGCGCCGACAAAACCGCTGCCGCTTTTGCCGCCGCGAAGCATGTCGTCAAGCTGGACATCACCAACCAGCGCGTGGTCGCGCTCACGCTGGAGCCGCGCGTCGTGTTGGCATACATCGACGCCGGGCGCCTGACCATCCGCATGAGCACCCAGATGCCCTCGGGTGTGCGCAACTCGGTCACCGATTCGCTGGGCCTGAAAAAGGCGGACGCGCGCGTCGTGGTCGGCGATGTCGGCGGCGGCTTCGGCATGAAGACGGGTGCCTACCCGGAAGACATTGCGGTCGCCTTCTGTGCGCACCAGCTGCAGAGGCCGGTCAAGTGGGTGGCCGAGCGCGGCGAGGACTTTGTGGCATCGGCCCACGGACGCGACGTGCACAGCCATGCCGAGCTGGCGCTGGACGAGACCGGGAAGATCCTGGCGCTGCGCCTGGCGTCGCTGGCCAACGTCGGCGCCTATGCCACCGGCACCGGCGTGGCCATCCAGCTGCTGATCGGGCCCTGGGTGCAGACCAGCGTGTACGACATCACCACCATCGACTTCCATTTCAGGGCGGTGCTCACCAACACCGCGCCCACCGGCGCCTACCGCGGCGCGGGCCGGCCCGAGGCCATCTTCATCATGGAGCGGCTGATGGACGAGGCCGCGCGCCAGACGGGCATCGACCGCGTCACGCTGCGCCGGCGCAACTTTATCAAGCCGGAGCAGATGCCCTACAAGAATCAGATGGGCCAGACCTATGACACCGGCAAGTTCGAGCATGTGATGAACCAGGGGCTGGACCTGGCGGACTGGAACGGCTTTGAGGCGCGGGCTGCGGCATCGGCCAGGAGCGGCAAGCTGCGCGGCCAAGGCATCGCCACCTTTCTGGAGTGGACGGGCGGCAATGCGCTGGAAGAGCGCGTCACCGTGTCGGTCACGCCCGACGGCATCATTGAAGTCTTCACCGCCGTCAACGCCATGGGCCAGGGCATTGCGACGACGCTGGCGCAGCTGGTGGTGGATGCATTCGGCGTGGGCATCGACCAGGTGCGCATCGTCATGGGCGACACCGACCGTGGCGACGGCTTTGGCAGCGCGGGCTCGCGCTCGCTGTTCACCGGCGGCTCGGCGGTGCGCGTGGGCTCGGACCGCACCATCGCCAGGGCGAAGGAGCTTGCGGCCAAGGAGTTTGAGGCTGCGGCCGAAGACGTGCAGTACGACAAGGGCGCATTCACGGTCGCGGGCACCGACATGCGCATCAGCCTGTTCGCCCTGGCGGGAAAGCAGCCGGAGCAGCGCATCTTTGTGGACTCCACCAATGCAGTGGCCGGGCCGACCTGGCCCAACGGCTGCCATGTCTGCGAGGTGGAAATCGACAGGGCCACCGGCCACATCGACGTGGTGGCTTATTCATCCGTCAACGACGTGGGCCGCGTGGTCAACCCGATGATCGTGCGCGGCCAGCTCGACGGCGGCGCGGTGCAGGGCCTGGGCCAGGCGCTGCAGGAACAGGTGGTGTACGACCGCGAGACCGGCCAGCCCCTCACCGGCAGCCTGATGGACTACACCGCACCGCGCGCGGACATCGTGGGCATGATGTTCAGGACCGAGATGGACACTTCCACGCCCTGCCTGAACAACCCGCTGGGCGTCAAGGGCGTGGGCGAGCTGGGCACCATCGGCGCCACGCCGGTGCTGGTCAATGCGGTGGCCGATGCGCTGGCGCGCAACGGCATGGCGCACAAGGCGCCGCTGCTGCAGATGCCGCTGGCGCCGGCGCGCATGTGGGCGCTGATGAACGAAGGAGCCTGACATCATGGTCAAAACCATCCTCTCTTTTTGCCTGCTGTGTTTCAGCGCCGGCTTTGCGGCCGCGCAATCACCCGCCGCGCCGGTCGTGCGCATCCGTGGCGTCATCCAGGCGGTGGATGCCGCCAGCGTGACGGTGAAGGCCCGCAGCGGCGAGGTCGTCACGCTGGCGACGACCGACAGGCTGGTGGTGTCCGAAGTGCTGCCCATCGAGCTGGCCGACATCAAGCCCGGCAGCTACATCGGCACCGCCGCCGTGCCGATGGCCGACGGCACGCTGCGCTCGCTGGGCGTGACGGTATTCCCGGAAGCCGCGCGCGGCACCGGCGACGGCCACCGCCCGTTCGACCTCGGGCCGGAAAGCACCATGACCAATGCCACCGTGGCAGACCTGGTGGCGGTGCCTGAAGGCCGCAAGCTGCAGCTTAAGTACAAGGACGGCGAGAAGACGGTGCTCGTGCCGCCGGGCACGCAGATCGTCACCTTCAAGCCGGCTGACCGCAGCCTGCTGGTGCCGGGCGCAACCGTCTCGCTGACCGCGCAGGAGATCGCCGGCAAGCCGACGGCGCTGCGCATCACCGCAGGCCGCAACGGCTTTGCAGCGCCGTACTGAGCAGGCACCGCAACAGAAAAAACGCAACTGAACCAGGACCGCAGGAACATGATCGTCGAACGCATCTGGACGGGCAACGCCTACCGCAACTACAACTACCTGATCGCCTGCCCCGAGACCGGCGAGGCGCTGGCCATCGACCCGCTGGACCATGAGAAGTGCCTGAACACGGCCAGGGTCAAAGGCTGGCAGATCACCCAGATCCTCAACACGCATGAGCACCATGACCACACCGGCGGCAACGAGGCCGTGGTGGCTGCCACGGGCGCGAAGGTGATCGCGCACCACAAGGCCGCCGGCAAGATCGCCGGCATGGACCGCGGCGTGAAGGCCGGCGACGTGATCAGGGTCGGCCGCCACATCGAGCTTGAATGCCTGGACACGCCGGGCCACACGATGTGCCACATCTGCCTGCGCTCGCACACCGACGAGCCCGCGCTGTTCTCGGGCGACACGCTGTTCAACGCCGGTGCCGGCAATGTGCACAACGGCGGCGATGTGAATGCGCTGTATGCCACCTTTGTGGAGCAGCTCGCCGCGCTGCCCGGCAACACGCGCGTGTACCCGGGGCATGACTACATCGAGAACAACCTGAAGTTCACCCTGTCGCGCGAGCCGGACAATGCGGCGGCGCAAAAGCTGCTGCCTTCCGTCTCCGGCGCCGACCCGGTGACGACGGCCGTGACCACGCTCGCGCAGGAAAAAGACATCAACACCTTCTTCCGCCTCTCAAGCCCGGGCGTCATCGCGAAGCTGCGAGAGAGCTTCCCTGACCTGCCGGATAGCCCGGACGCGAAGACAGTGTTCACCAGGCTGCGGGAATTGCGCAACACCTGGTGAGGGTCTTTGCGCCGCTGCTGTGTCAATGGCAGCGCCTGCGTCGCTGAGAATGTCCGGCCGCGCGTTGCGCGTCTTTTCACGCATGCTGTGTAGCCTGCGGTGAGCGGTGTATGCGCCGTGCCGGCCGACGTCACCGGCCGCCTTCGGCGGCTGCCCTGTGCTGCTCTGTCTTGCGGGCCACTGCGGAACTCGCTGCGTTCGCCTTCGGCTCTCTCCGCTCGGACAACCGCAGTGAGTCAGTTCACGAAGCGCGCTGCGCGCGCGCCCGCAAGCCATGCGCTGCTCGGCGGTGCCTCCACGGCCGGCCCGTCGCACACACCGCTCACCGCGAGATCAACGGTAGCTCTGGCACACACTTGGGGAATGCGCGGAACCGGCTTTGCCGGGCCGCTGCATTGCCCCCAGTGGGGGAGGCGCCGAAGGCGCTTCGGGGGCGTCCAAATGCGTCAACGGAAAAACACAGCACTCCGTGCCACAGCCTCCGCATCGCCCTTGACCGCATCCGGCGGGCCGCCCTTGCCCCAGAGCGCACCGCCCCAGGCCATGCTGAAAAACTCCGCGGACAGTTTGACCGAGTCGGTCATCGGCTGCGCCTTGGCACGGTCGCCGTTGGTGGTGATGAGCCACAGCGTCTTGCGTGACATCTCTTCCTTGAACGGCACGCCGGGAATGCGGATCCAGGCGCTCCAGTGGTCCATGAAGCCCTTGAGCGGCGCGGGAATGCTGAACCAGTAAACAGGGCTTACGAGCACGATGTCCGTCGCGCCGCGCATTGCGTCGAACAGCATTTTCAGGTCGCCTTCCGGCACATCGTAGCTGCCGCGTGTGTGGCGCACGTCGATGAAGGGCGGGATGTTCAGGGCCGGAATGTGGTGCCAGGCCTGCGCTGTGCCGGGCGGCAGGGCGGCCGCGGCCTGGCGGGCCAGCCACTCGGTGTTGCCGACATGGCCGCTCTCGCGCACCGAAGTCGTCAGGAACAGGAAGCGGCGGCCGGCGGCGGGGGAATTCATGCGGGGGGTCTCCAGTGTCAGGCGAGCAGCATACGGGGTCTTCGCGCCGGCCGCTTCGGGCGCACCGGCCCGACGCTTAAGATGCCTGCAACATTTTCCGGGAAACACCATGGCCCTCACCCTGCAGAACCACCCTGACAAGCACCGCTACGAAGCCGATGACGACGGCAAGCTGGTGGGGTATTGCGAATACAACCTGCTGAGCGACAGCATCATGTTCACCCACACAGAAGTCCTGCCCGGCAACGAAGGCAAGGGCGTGGGCTCGTTCATTGCGAAAGGCGTGCTGGCCGATGCCCGCGAGCGCGGGCTGTTCGTGATACCGGCCTGCCAGTTCATCGCCGGCTACATCCGCAAGCACCGCGAGCAGTACATCGACCTGGTCAAGCCCCAGACCCAGGCCGCCTTCAAAATTTGAGGCTGTGCGCGGGCAGGCCCGCTCAGGCCGCCTGCTTGCGGTGCTGCAAAAAGAATTCCAGCATCGCCGCCGAGGCCGATGGCCCGGTCGGGTCGGTGTAGGAGCCGGCGGTGTCGCCGCCGGACCAGCCGTGTGGGCCTGACGCCACCTCCCAGTGCTCGACCCAGGGCGTGCCGTCTTCTGCCAGGAAGCGGGTGCGCCGCGCGGTGCGGGCGCCGCTGCCTTCCTGCTGGACCTCGCTGCGGGCCAGCGGCTTGCCGGCCGCTTCGGCCGCCTTCACCGCCGCACTGACGATGTGCTCGCCGTTGTCGGGGTGAACCGTCTTGTCGGCCGTGCCATGGAACACGATGGTCGGCAGGCTGCGGCCGGCCTTGGGCCGGCCCGGCGCCTTGGGCGGGTTGCCTGAACGCATGACGGTGAAGGCCGACGGAATGTCGTGCGCCGCTCCGCAGGGCAGGCCAGAGTGGACGCCCACAGCCGCGAAAATGTCGGGGTACAGGCCGGCCATCACGGCCGCCATCGCGCCGCCGGCGGACAGGCCGGTGACGTAAACGCGGCTGGCGTCTATGTTGCGGCTGGCCACCACCTGCTGTGTCAGCGCCGCGATCATGCCCGGCTCGCCGCTGCCGCGTTTCTGGTTTTTGGGCTCGAACCAGTTCCAGCAGCGCGAGCTGTTGGCGCGCTGGATCTGCTCGGGGTAAAGCACCAAGAATTTCTTCTGCTCGGCCAGCTGGTTCATGGCCGTGCCCAGGGCGAAGTCGGTGGCCGTCTGGGTGCAGCCGTGCAGCAGCACCACCAGCGGCAAGGCTTCATCGCCGGCCGCGGCCGGCACATACAGGCGGTACGGCCAGGAAGTGCCGGCGCTCACGAACACATCGGCCTTGAAGCTCGCCGGCTCCGAAGGCGAAGCTTGCGGGCGCGAAGGCGCAAGCGGCGGGGCGGGCGTCAGGTCGGCCTCGGCATCGAAGCCGGAGGGGTGGACCTCGCGCAGCACGGCGTCGATCACCAGGCCCTGGCTCGCATCCTGCACCTTGCGGCGTGCGCCCGGCGAGGCAAAGGGGGACGACTCCTGCGCGGGGGCGGGCGCCTGGCCGGCCCTGGCCGTCAGGCCGGCCAGCGTGCGCTGGATCAGGCGAGTCGCCTCCATGAGCTGGCCGACGCGGTTCAGTTGCGGGTTGCGAAGCAGCCTGGCGGTAAATGAGGAAGGCATATAAATCCTATGCATGCAGTGTATTTGCTGCGGTGCAACATAGAATACGCCGAATTCGCGGTGGCCGTGTAGGTGGAGGCCCTGATGCAACGTGCTTTACGTAGTGGCCCGGTCAGGCATTACGCTGCTTTATAGGCCCTAAGTTCATGCCTGTCAGCAAAGCCAAGGAAAGCAAAGCCGGTTTCAGGCGCAAAGCCGCTGATGAGCGCCGCCATGGCCTTGCCCGAACCGGCGCCGTGGGTCCAGCCCAGGGTGCCGTGGCCGGCATTGACCCAGAGCTTGCCCACGCGTGTGCGGCCGATATAGGGGATGTTGGTCGGTGTCGCGGGGCGCAGGCCCGTCCAGAAACGCGGCTCGCCGCCTTCTTCGGCGCTGCGGGTGTCGCAGGCGCCGGGCAGCACTTCCTCGATGCGCCTGGCCAGCATGGCACAGCGGGCTTTTGCCAGCGAGGTGTCCAGCGTCGCGTCATAGCCGGAGAGTTCAATCGTGCCGGCCACGCGCAGGTCATCGCCCAGCCGGCTCATCGCGCATTTCACCTCGTCGTCGATGGTGCTCACATGCGGTGCCAGTTCGGGCCGCCTGATGCGGAAAGTCGCGCTGTAACCCTTGCCGGGGTAGATCGGCAGGTCCACGCCCACGGTGCGCAGCAGCGGCGCAGTCCAGGAGCCGCAGGCTGCCACAAAGGCATCGCCCGCCAGCAGCCGCCGCTCGCCGGTTGCGCGGCTGCGTACCGCCACCGACTCGATGGCGCCGCCGGCCCGGCGCAGCTGCTCCACATCATGGCCGTACAGAAAGCGCGCGCCGCGCGCCTCGCAGCGCCGCGCGAGTTCCTGGGTGAACACCCGCGCGTCGCCCGACTCGTCGCTGGCGGTGTAGGTGCCGCCGGTGATGCGGTGGCCAAAGGCCTTGAACGCGGGCTCGATCTGGAGCAGCTCGTCGCGGCTGACGACACGGCGCGCGACGCCGTATTTGCGCATCAGCGCAGCGGCATCGCCTGCGGCGTCGAACGACTTCTGGTCGGTGTAGTAGTGCGCAATGCCGCGCTCCAGCCGGTTGTATCCGATGCCGGTGGCGCGCACCACCTCCTTGAGCGCCGCATGGCTGTAGGCGCCCAGGGCGACGAGCTGCTGCAGGTTGCGCTCGAATGCCCGGTCGTTGCACTGGCTCAGGAATTGCAGGCCCCAGCGCCACTGCTGCCAGTCCAGCGTGGGGCGGAACAGCAGCGGTGCGTCATTGCGCAGCAGCCACTTGAGCATCTTGGCCGGCGCGTCGCGGTTGGCCCAGGGCTCGCAGTAGCTCACCGAGATCTGCGCGGCATTGGCAAAGCTGGTCTCCAGCGCCGCATCGGGCTGGCGGTCCACCACGGTGACCTCATGGCCCTGCTCAAGCAGGTGCCAGGCGGTGCTGATGCCGATGATGCCGGCGCCGAGGACGATGGTTTTCATGACGCGCAGTGTGGCGCGGCTTGCCGGCAATTAAAAGGGAAATTAAACTCTTGGCGAAAACATCAGGGATGCTTATATGAGTACTTTTGACCCCGACGCGCTCGAGTGCCTTGCGGCGATCGTCGAGGAGGGCGGCTTCGAGCGCGCGGCCCAGCGCCTGTCCATCACCCAGTCAGCGGTGTCGCAGCGGCTGCGCGCGCTGGAGGCGCAGGTCGGCACGGTGCTGATCGTGCGCAGCCGGCCGCTCAAGGCCACGGCCGCCGGCCAGCTGCTGCTCAAGCACACCAAGCAGCTGCGCCTGCTGCGGGCCGACCTGGAGCGCGACATGAAGGAGCTGGCGCCCAGCTCCACCGGCGGCGCGCGCGAGGAAGAGCGCATCTCGATCGCCATCAATGCCGACAGCATCGCCACCTGGGCGCTGCCGGCGCTCAATGAACTGGCCATCCAGGGCCTGCCGATGGAGATCATTGCCGACGACCAGGACTTCACCCAGGAGTGGCTGCGCTCGGGCCAGGTGCTGGGCTGCGTCACCACGCTGAAGCAGGCGCTGCGCGGCTGCAAGGTGGTGCCGCTGGGGGCCATGAACTATGTGGCGGTGGCTTCACCCGGCTATGCGCGCGAGCACGCGCCCAAGGGCCTGACGCAGCACAACTTCCGCGACATGCCGTTCATTGCCTTCAACCGCAAGGATGACATGCAAAGCGAGTTCATCGCCACCGCCTTCGGCCTGAAGCGCGTCATGCTGCGCCAGCTGTTCGTGCCGAGTTCCGAAGGCCAGGTCCGGGCGGTGCTGGCGGGCTGGGGCGTGAGCGTGGTGCCCGAGCTGCTGGCGCGCGGGCTGCTGGAGCAGGGCCTGCTGGTCAACATGGCGCCGGGCCATGCGTTGCCGATCCAGCTGTACTGGCATTGCTGGAACCTGGCGTCGGAAGTGCTGGACTCGCTCAACTCGGCGCTGACGCAGGCGGCGAACGCCTCACTGAGCGCCTGAATCGCCGCAGGGCCGCCCCAAGGCGATTCGCGCCCCCTTGGGGGCAGCGCAGTAGTGCGGGCGATCCCTCAGGGGGGCGGCGCGTTGACCAGCAGCCAGTACATCTGCAGGTTCTGCAGCCGCTGGGTGAACTCCTGGAAGTCGATCGGCTTGCGCACGAAGCTGTTGGCGCCGTCCTTGTAGCTGGCGAGGATGTCTTCCTCCTCGCTGGACGAGGTCAGGATGACGACGGGGATCAGCTTGGTGCGCGGGTCGGCACGCACCCGCTGCAGGACCTCGCCGCCGGAGATCTTCGGCAGCTTCAGGTCCAGCAGGATGACCTCGGGCTGCACGGTCGTGTCCCGGCCTGCATGGGCGCCCGTGCCGAACAGGTAGTCCAGGGCCTGGACGCCGTCCCGGGCGACGACGATCTTGTTGGCAACCCGGTTGCTTTCCAGTGTGAGCAGCGTAAGCTCAAGGTGGTCCGGGTTGTCCTCAACGACCAGTATGGTCTTGTCGTGCATGAAGTGAATCTCCTTGTCTGCCGGAACCAACATCGGCGGAGTCTGGCGTGTTGGTCTCCCGTGCGGCCTTGGCGAATGCCGGCCGGCTGTTTATGCTCTATTCAGGCCTGCATTGTGAGGGCAGGGACCACAGGAATGCAACAAGCAAAGGCGCCATTGTGATTCGACTTCCCGGACTACGGACCCACCTGGCATGGCTGCGCGGCGCGGCTGGGTTCCCCGGCATCGCAAACGGCCGGGTTGCCCGGGGCCTGGTGCGCGACCAGGAGAGGGTGCTGGAGCTGATTGCCAGCGGCCTGCCGCTGGTGCCGTCGCTCGACGCCGTGATTGCACTGGTCGAAGGGCAGCTGGCCGGGGGGCATTGCTCGGTGCTGCTTCGTGCGGGGGACAGGCTGCGCATGAGCGCGGCCACGTCGCTGCCGCAGGCGTTTCGGCAGCTTGTCGACGACATCGCCATTGCGGAAGGGTCGGGCGTGTGCGGCACAGCCGCCTTCCGCCGCGCCACGGTGGTGGTGAAGGACATCCGGACGGACCCGCTGACGGCGCCCTGGCGCGATGCGGCGGCCGGGTTCGGCTACCAGGCCTGCTGGTCCGCCCCGGTGCTCGCGTCCAGCGGGGATGTGCTGGGCACCTTTGCCATCTACTTCACCGAGCCGCGCCGGCCGCGGCCGCATGAGCTGGCCATGGTGGACAGCGCGGTGCGCCTGGCACGCGTGGCCATCGAGCGTGCCATGGCCGAGGAAGCTCGGCACGCGGCCACCGAAGAACTGGCGCGCACCAACCGCTCGCTGCAGGTGCTCAGCCGCTGCAACGAGGCGCTGATGCGGGTGGAGGACGAGCGCGAGCTGCTGCTGGAGATCTGCCGCCTGGCGGTGGACGTCGGCGGTTACCGCATGGTGTGGGTCGGCTATGCCCGCGACGATGAGCAGCGCAGCATCGTGCCGATGGCCCATGCCGGCCATGAGGAGGGCTACCTGTCGCAGGCCCGGCTGACCTGGGACGAAAACGTGCCCATGGGCCAGGGCCCGGCAGGGCGCACCATCCGCAGCGGCCAGATGGTGGTGGCCGAGGACGTACAGCGGCCCGAGCACAGCTTCTACTGGCGCCGCGCCGCGATGAACCGGGGCCTGCGCAGCCTCATCTGCCTGCCGCTGCGCTCGGGCACACGCACCTTCGGCCTGCTGGCCCTTTACTCGGGCGAGGTGCACAGGGCGGGCGAGGCGGAGGTCAAGCTGCTGGGCGAGCTGGCCGACAACCTGGCCTTCGGCATCGGCAACCTGCATGCGCGGCTGGAGCGCAACCGCGCGCAGGAAGAGGTGCGGCTGCTCAATGACGAGCTGGAGGCGCGGGTGCGCCGCCGCACGGCGCAGCTGGAGGAGGCCAACCGCGAGCTGGAGGCCTTTTCGTATTCGGTGTCGCATGACCTGCGCACACCGCTGTCGGCCATTGACGGCTTCAGCGGCATGCTGGAGAAAGCGGCCGGCGCGCAGCTGGGCGAGCAGCAGCGCCACTACCTGGGCCGCATCCGCGCTGGCGTCCACCAGATGGGCGACCTGATTGACGACCTGCTGTCGCTGGCGCAGGTGTCGCGCGCCAGCATCCAGCGCGAGACGGTGGACATCGGCGCCATGGCGCGCAAGGTGTTCGACAGCCTGCGCGAGCAGCAGCCGGGCCGGGCCGCACAGGTCGACATCGAGCCCGGCCTGCTGGTGCGGGGCGACTGGCGGCTGCTCATGCGGGTGGTCGAGAACCTGGCCGGCAACGCCTGGAAGTTCACCTCCCGCGAGCCGGTCACCCGCATCTGGGTAGGCGGCAGCGGCAGCACCGGGCCCAACGGGATATTCTTCATACGCGACAACGGTGCCGGCTTTGACATGGCCTATGCCGAGAAGCTCTTTGGCACCTTCCAGCGGCTGCACACGGCGGCCGAGTTCCCGGGGACCGGCATCGGGCTTGCCACAGTGCACCGTATCGTGACGCGCCACGGCGGGCAGGTCTGGGCCGAAAGTGCGCCGGGCGAGGGCGCCGTGTTTTACTTCAGCCTGCCTGTGGCGGAGGAAGCCGGCGACCCGCCGCATTCCCTGTGACGGGCAGCAGCTTCCGGGCGGCGCGCACCGCCAGAGGCCAAACAGGGCGATGATGCAGGCCGGGACCACGGAATCAACAACTGGGGATACATGACAGAACCTCTCGCCCCGCCACAGGCAGCCGGCCCGGCCGGGCCGGCCAGGGCCGTACGGCGCAGCTGGCTGCCGCGCCGCTACAGCCTGCGCGGCCTGCTGGTGGTGCTGGTGCTGCTTGCGACGCTGCCGATGCTGGTGGTCGTGGTGGTGGCGTCGCTGGCAGAGCAGGCCAGGCTGGTGGAGCGGGCGCAGCAGGACATGGCCTCCCTTGCCGAACTGACGGCGTCCAGCCAGGAGCAACTGGTGGAAGGTGCGGCGCAGCTGCTGAGCGCGATCACCAACGCGCCGGCCGTGACCTCGGGCGACCTGCAGCTTTGCACCCAGTACCTGGAGCGGCTGCGCGCCAGGTCGCCCGGCTATGCCAACATCGGCCTGCTCAACCTGCAGGGCCGGCTGACCTGCCGTGCCCTGTCGATATCGGGCGACGCCGACCTGAGTGACCGGCTTTACTTCCGCCGCGCCATGCAGACCGGCAGGCTGGCCATCGGCGAGTACATCATCGGGCGCACGACCGGCATGAAGACGATCAACTTCGGCCTGCCGGTCCGCGGCGACGATGGTGCGGTCAGGGGAGTCGCTTTCGTCGCGGTGGACCTGAAGAAGGTCGGCGAGAAGCTGCGCGTGCCGTCCAGCGCGCCGGGCATGGAGATCGTCATTGCGGATGCCAACGGCATTGTCCTGGCCGGCACCGGCGCGGAAGCTGCCCGCGCGGGCATGCCGCTGGCCGATGCCGCCGTGCTGGAAGCTGTCCGCGCCCGCCGCCAGGGCCCCGTGCTGTCTCCGGACGGCGGCTCCCCGGACCAGCACCATGAGGTCCGGCTGGTCATGGTGTCGGGTACGCCCGGCCTGTCGGTGGTCGTCTCTGCATCGCACGACACCATCCTGGCGCCGGCGGTGCGCAGCCTGGCGCTTCAGGTTGCCGCCATCCTGGCGCTGCTGCTGGTGGCGGGGCTGGGCATCTGGGTGCTCAGCGACAGGCTGCTGGCCCGCCCGCTGGAGCGGCTGCTGGAGGAGATGCGGATCGTCGGGCATGACGAAGCCGCCGGCATGCCGAGGCTGGCGCGCAGCCCGCTGCGCGAACTCACGCTGCTGCAGCTGGCGCTGCACCGCATGTGGCAGACCATCCGCCGGCGCCGCCATCAGCGCGACCGCGCCCTGAACGAGGCCAATTCCGCCAAGCAGGGCATGGTGGAAATCCTTGACCGCATGAGCGAGGGCTTCGTCGTGGTGGACAGTGCCTGGAACCTCACCTACCTGAACCAGCGCGCCACCGACATGCTGCAAAAGGGCCGCGACGACCTCACCGGGGAGAACTTCTGGACGCTGTTCCCGGACGATCCCGGCGACGTGATCCGCCGGGCCTGCGACCGCGCCCTGGCCAAGGGCAGGCCCTGGGACTTCGAGAAGTACTACCCGGGCTTCGGGCGCTGGTTCGAGATGCGGCTGTTCACCTCGCCCGACGGCATCGGCGTGTTTGTGCATGACAGCACCGAGCGGCGCCAGACCCTGGAGGCCCTGCGCGAGCGCGAGGCGCGCTACCGCGAGCTGTTCGAGTTCAACCCGCACGTGATGTGGGTGTATGAGGTCGGGACCCTGCGCTTCCTGGCCGTCAATGAGGCGGCAGTGGCCAAGTATGGCTACACGCCGGTGGAGTTCCAGGCCATGACCATTGCCGACATCCTGCCCGAGGAAGATGTGGCCGAGCTGCTGGAGTTCCTCAGCACGCCGCAGGTGGTCAATGATGCGCTGGGCGAGTCGCGCATCTGGCGCCACCGCAAGAAGGACGGCACCGTCTTCCTGGTGGAGGTGGTGACCCGCGCCATCAGCTTTGACGAGCACCCGGCCAACCTGGTGCTCGTCACCGATGCCACCGACCGGCTGGTGGTGGACTCGAAGCTGCGGCGCAACCAGGTGCGGCTGGAGCGCGCGCTGGAGGAGCGCACGCGCGACCTGGAACTGGCTGGCAAGGTGCTGGAGTCGTTCTCGTTCCTGGTGTCGCATGACCTGCGCTCCCCCCTGCAGGTGATCGACGGCTTTGCCCGCGAGCTGTCCGTGAGGCATTCCGCCGGCCTGGAAGACCAGGGCCGGCACTACCTGGCCCGCATCCGCGCCTCCACCGCGCACATGGGCCAGCTGATTGACGCGATGCTGCTGCTGTCGCGCGTCACCCGCGCGCCGCTGCGCAGCGAGCAGGTCGATCTCTCGGACATCGCGTCTGCGGTGGTGGAAGCGCTGCGCGTGAAGGAGCCGGAACGCGAAGTCACCGTGGAACTGGCGCGGCCGATGGTGTGCTTCGGTGATGCCGGCCTGCTGAAGCTGGTCATGGAGAGCCTGCTGGACAACGCCTGGAAATTCACCGCGCGCAAGCCGGGCGGCTGGATCAGGATCGGCCAGAAGATCAGCGACGATGCACGGGAAGTCGTGTACCACGTCTCGGACAACGGTGCGGGGTTTGACATGGCCTATGCCGACAAGCTGTTCGTGGCCTTCCAGCGGCTGCATTCGACGGCCGAGTTCCCGGGTGTGGGTGTGGGCCTGGCGATTGCCCACCGGATCGTCGCGCGCCACGGCGGGCGAATCTGGGCTGAATCCGCTGCCGGCTCGGGAAGCACCTTCTATTTCACGCTGGGACGGGCTGGCTGACGCCGGCGTGCAGCCGGCGCAACGGCCTTGCCGGCTTCAGAGGCCGTGCTGGTCGCGCAGCGTTTCCATCAGCGCCTGCGCCTTGTCCTCATCGAACTCGCCGCCGGCGCGCGCCAGCACCTCGCCGTTGCGGTTGACCACCACCGCATGCACCTGGTTGGCGTCGCCCAGGCCCGCCTGGCGGATGAAGGCGGCGCGGTCGGTGAAAACAGGCACCAATTGGGCGCGGTCGCCCGCATTCGGGTACTTGGCCAGCAGGCGGCTCTCGATGGCGCTGCGGCCCGCCGCATTGCCCGGGTCTTCCAGCACCGGCATGCGCATCCAGGCGATGCTGCGGTTGTCGCGCAGCCGCAGCCCGTCGATCCAGCGCTCGGCCTGGGCACGCTGCGTGCCCTGGAAGGTGATGAGCGCCAGCGTGCGGTCCGATGGCAGGCCCTGCGGGATGGGCACCGACATCCGGTCCAGCCGCTGGGCCGACACCGCAGGAAGGCGCCCCATGACGCTTGATTCGTTGGGTGCGGCAAAGGACAGCACCAGGGCGGCAACAATCGCTGCCACCCACGCTGCGGTATTCGTCCAGATGTTGTTCATGACATGCCCTTCCCGATGGTTGGAGATTAGCCCTACGCAAGAAACATGCAAATGAAATGGTGTTTCAGACTGTTTGGTAATTCCACGAACCCGAAGTTGCATTGCAGCCCGGGAATATTTTCTGCAGACGGCCCGACTAGAATCGCGCCATGAACCGCAGCAGCAACGTCGTCAAGGTGTCTTTCAAGGAGCAGATGCTGCAGGCCCGGGAAGACGCCATCGTGACCACAGTCAACCGGCTGCTGGCCGAAAAGGGCTTTGATGCCATGACGGTGGACGAAGTCGCCGCCTCGGTGGGCATCGCCAAGGCCAGCCTCTACAAGCATTTCCCCAGCAAGGAAGACCTGGCCGCCGCCGCGATGGTGCGGGTGATGCGCCGGGCGCAGGCCCACCTGGCCTCGCTGCCTGCCAAGGACGCGCCGCTGGACAAGCTCAAGGCGGTGGCACGCTGGACCATGGAAGTGCAGCTGGACGGCGAGATGCCCTCGCTGCCCAGCCAGAACTCGTCGCTGCGCGCAGCGCTGATGGGCAACCGGGACTACATGGACGGGCTGATGGACATGAGCGATCAGCTCGGCGGCTGGATCGAAGCGGCCCAGAAAGAGGGCACGCTCAACCCCGCGCTGCCGGCCATTGCCGTCCTGTACACCCTCTATGCCCGGGCCTGCGACCCGGTGCTGGAGTTCCTCAAGGCGGGCGGCCAGCACAGCAAGGAGCAGATTGTTGACATGGTACTTAGCACCTGCTTTGACGGGCTGAATGCGCGCTGAAGTAACCAATGGATACACCTTGGTTCTAGCCGGTGTCTGCAAGCCGCCGTAAACTTTAGTTCTGGCTTCGGCCAGCCTTGCTTTCCCTCCCTAAGCAAGGGCCACGCAAGTGGCTTGCGGCCCGGTTCTGTCCGGGCTTCTTTTTTTGCGGGCGCTGGCGATCCGCGGTGCGCCCTGTCTGTATTTGCGCCCTACTTTACTTCCCGGATCGTCCTCAGCTGCGCCGCAAACTTCGGCGAGCAAAGCGCCGGGTTGGCCTGTCCATTCGGTCCCTTGCACTCAGGCTCATCCGCAAACGCCGCACGGCTGACGGTCAGCGCCAGTGCCTGCATCCCGGTTGGCGATACCGCCAGGTCGAGGAACGGGCCGTCCAGCCGGCCGACGAGCTGCGAGATATCCCGCTCCGTCGGTGAGAAAACCACCAGCAGCTGGTTCTCGCCCTCGGGGCCGGCGGCCACCAGCGGCCAGCTGGCGCGCGGCAGGTCCAGCGCCTGGCCGGCGCGCACGCGGTTGTCACGGTCCGACAGGTTGGGGAACAGCATGTAGGCGGACTTGCCGTCGCCGGTGGCCTGGAAGATGTAGATGAAACCGTCAGCGGGCGCCTGGACCTTCATCTGCAGTTGCTGGGTGTTGATCTTCAGCGTCTGCGGCGCCTCGACCGTGAGCCCCACAGACACATCAGCCTTGCCGGCGATGGCCGAGAAAGCCTGCTGCGGGTTGTACACCTGCGGCCAGCCCTGCATGACGAGGCTACTGCTGACATAGGCGGCCTTGGCCTCGGCAGGCCGGTTGGCCAGTTGGCCCTGTGCGGCAGTGGCCACCATCTGCTGCTTCATGGCGGGCGTGAGGTTGGCGCGCACCGGGCGCAGGTTCACGTCACCGGTGATGGTCATGTGGTGGGGTGTGTAGCGCTTCTCGTTGACAAGGCGCCGTTCGATGCCGGCCTGGGCGCAGCCGCGAATCGCGTCCACGCTCATGGTTGCGCCATTGCTTTGCATCATGCAGCCGAGAAAATTGTTGGTGGCCAGGCCTCCGGTCTCGGTGTCGTCAAGCGACACTTCGTTGGCCCGGGCTGCAGCGGCATATACATACCGGTTGCCCGTGGCGCGGGTGCCGCCGGGCGGGTTGGCAAGGTCATTGACGGCCTTGCAGTTCGACAGCTCGCCGGCGCGCGGCGCAAACTTGGCGCGCAGGCCGGACTCACCCGAGGCGCGGGTGGCGGCCAGGCCGCCGGAGAAGCAGGAGTCGAAGAACACGAAGAGCCCGTCGGTGATGCGGGCCAGCGGCTGCAGCAGCTGGGCCATTTCGCGGCTGGTCAGCAGCTTGTCGTCCGCCGTCAGCAGGCCCTCGACGCACTGGCCGGGTGCGGCCGGGTCGGGCATGCGGCTGCCGTGGCCGCTGTAGTACACCAGCACCGGCTCGCCCTCCGATATTTCACGGGCCAGCTGCTTGAGCACGGAGGTCATGCCGTCCTTGGTGACCTCGCCCTCCCGGTGCCAGGTGATGCGGTCCGCGCTGATGCCCATGAGCTGGGCCATGACGCCGGCGCTCACCATGTCGCGCGGCACGCCAAGCAGGGGGCTCACACCCGGGATGGTGTAGTTGGAGATGCCGAACACCACGGCGCGGCCCCGCCCGCGAACGGATTGCGCCAGCGGCGCAGGAGCCGGCTGGGCCGCTGCGACAGCCACAGGGGGCGGCGCAACGGGGGCGGGCATGGCCACTGGTGCCGGCGCGGGCGCTGCGACGGGCGCTGGCGGCGAGGCAGGCGCAGGTGATACTGCAACGGCAGCAACCGGAGCCGGTGCAGGTGTGGCGGGGGCGGGCGGGCGCGCTGCAGCCTGGGGCTGGCCCGGCACCGGCGTCACCAGCGGCCCCGGGTCATCAACCCCTTCGACGTAGATGCGGGTGATCCAGCCTTCCTTGCCTTGCCAGCGGACTTTCCAGTAAGGACTGAACATGCCGCCTTCCAGCCGCTCGACCAGCGTGCCGAATGGGACGGTCTGGACCAGCGCGGCATCGACGGAGCCCTGCGCCCTCATGTCGCCGCCCAGCGGGTTGCGGATCTTGCCGTATTTCTGCGCCATGACGGGCAGGGCCAGGGTCAGGAGCAGGGCTGCGGCGCAGGCCTTCCAGAGTTTGTGGTCAGTCGATTGCATAGACGGTGACGTCCTTTCCAAAATTCATCATCAGGGGCTCCTGGCTGTGGCCGACGCTGCGCGCAATGCGCAGCGTCTCGCGGCGCGCGAACTCGCCCAGCTCATTGACCGTGACCTTGCGGTCCGAGTTCCTGTCGGCCAGCGGCGTGGCCAGGCCCTTGAGCAGCGTGTGGGTGAACAGGCCGTTGCCCTGGTACTGGTCGATGGCTTCCTCGGTGTCGGCGGCCGAGGCAAACACATGCAGGCCCATGTTGCGCGCCAGCACCGCCAGCCGTGCGTCGTACAGGCCGCGCACCAGCGAGTTGACGCCACCCGCATGGCAGGTGTCCAGGATGACCAGCTGGTTGAAGGCCTTGATGCTGCGTGACGCCTCCAGGATGTTGAAGGTGGAGAACAGGCTGCCGGGGCTCGCGCGGCCGTCCCAGTCGTGCAGGATGATGCCGTACTGGCCACTGCTGTCCAGTGTGCCGTGGCTGGCCACGAACCAGACGAGCAGGTCGCCCGCGCGCACTTCTTTCCGCAGCTGCTCCAGCGCGGCCGTGAGGCCGGCGCGGGTGGCCTGCTCGTTGTGCAGCGTCCGCACCAGGATGGGGGCATCGCGGTAGGTCGCACCCAGCCGGCCCTTGAGCGCTAGGCTGAAGTCGCTGGAGTCCTTGACGGCGCCCTTGAGCGGTATGGCATTGGGGTGGCTGAAGTTATTGATGCCCACTGCCAGCACGAACACCCGCGGCGCGGGCGCCGTGCCCTGGGCCGTCACGGCGCGGGTGACCGGCCGCGCATTGAGGTTGCCGGGGCTGTTGAAGCCGATGACGGCAAATGAATTTTCCCCCGGCACCAGGTCCACCTCCACGCTGCCCGACAGCCGCTGCAGCGGCGGGGCGGCGGGCGCGGCTCCCTGCTGCGCCTGTACGGCAAGGCGCAGCGCACGGGTTACGGTCTCTTCTGCCACGGCCGGGTTGCGCGCCTGCGCGGCCAGCGCGGGTGCGGCAGGCTGCGCGGACGCGGCGGCCGGCGCGGCCAGGCCCGAGCTGACCACGGCGCGGTTGAGCACCTCGACCAGCTTGCCGTTGTGCATCACCCGCACCTCGCCCACGCCGCCGCCCTTTGACAGCGCCTCCAGGTTGATGCGGTATTTGCCGCCGGCCCCGGGCATGGCGCCGGAGGGCAGCGTCAGCGTCACCTGCGGCGGCGGCTGGCGCAGGGCGTCCTGCAGCGTCACGGTGATCAGCGGCGCAATCGGCTTGCCGGCCAGCCGCCGCTCCACGATGTCGGGCCGGTAGAACACGTCATAGAACTGGTCGATGCCATAGACCTCGCCGTTCATCCGCACATTGACCAGGCGGTCGCCGTCCTGCGAGGCCACGAAGTAGCCCTCGGGAATGATGGTGATCCACTCGTCGTTGTCAAAGCGGATCATGCGGGCGATCTCGCCGCCGTCACCGGCCGACAGCAGGCGCACCGAGCCGTCGCTCGCGCCTGCGGTCAGCCGCTGGTCGCCCGCCATGAAACCCAGCAGGTGCGGGCTGGGGGCGGCCAGCGCGCGCGTCCAGCGCTGCACCGGTTCGGCGCCGTCGGGCCAGTTCCACAGCACGGTCCAGCCGGTGGTGTCGCTGGCGGCGATGGTCTTGCCGTCGGCCGAAAGGGCCAGCGCCCTGACGGGCCGCAGGCTGTCCGAAGCCTTGACGAAGTACTTGCGCGTGGCCTGCTCCCGGTCCCAGATGGACAGGTTGGTGCCGCCATTGGTGATGGCCATGTTGCCTGCCGGATGCGCCACGATGACGTCCACCGTTACGCCCTGCGCCAGCGCCCACTGGCGAGCCACCTGGCCGTCGGCCAGGTTCACCGCCATCAGCCAGGCTTCATGCGCCATGTCGGAAGGCAGCCCCTTGGCCGTGCCGCTGACCCACAGCGTGCGCTCGTCGGCCGAGATCGCCATGGCCCGCACGACGCCGGGCATGGCGATGTCGTGCCGGTGCACCTGCGAACCGTCCGCCAGCCGCTGCTGCACGAAGATGCGCGGCGCGAGCTTGCTGGTGGCGGCATCCTTGCGGTCTTCAATCGGCACGCCGGCCACTACCGTCCAGCCCTGTGATGGCGATTGCACGATGATGTCGGTGCCATAGGAGCCGGCATGCGCGGGCTGGGCCGGCGCACTGGCTGCCTGCGGCTGGGCCGGCGGCGCTGGGGCCGGCGTGATGGCGGTGAAGATCTCGTCGGGCTTGCCGTCCCAGTGCTCGTAGCCGAAGTGGCGCAGCGTGACGTTGCCCTGCGCGTCGGCCGTCGCCTCGCGGACCATGCGGGTGCGCAGGGGCGCGATCATGATGGTGTGCGGGAACAGTGGCGCGACCGAGGTGAAGCGGCCTTGCGCATCCAGGCCCAGGTTGCTGGTCGGCCCGCGCTGCCAGTCCAGCACCTGCTCGAGCCGGCCGGTTTTCAGGTCCCACAGCGAGGCCCGCTGGGTGTTGGTGCGGAAGCCGCGTTCGGTGTAGAGCTCCGTCACGCGCTTCTCGCGCGCCGCCGTCCAGTCGGCGTCCTTGCCGAATTCGCGCCGCACATCGGCGGCCTGGAGGTAGCTGTCTTTTGGCGCGACGCGGGGCCTGCCGTCGGACACCAGCATGCGGCCGGTGCGGTCGCTGGTACGCAGGTCGCGCGGCGCGAGGCCCCGGCCTTCCAGCAGGTGCACCAGGCGCAGCCCCTGGGCCGCGTCAACTTCATAGACGCGGGCCGCTTCGTCCCACAGTGCCATGCCAAGGCGCGTCACGGCCTGCCCGGCGTCCTGCGTGGCGGTGAAGTCCAGCGTGCCGCGCAGGAATGGCGTTCCGTTGAGGTTGCGCCGGTTGCGCATGTCCGCCAGCACCGCGCCGTCTTCCAGGCGCCACAGGCGCAGCGCCTCGTGGTCGCGGATGGCGCTGAACCTTTCGTTCAGCATGGTTTGCATGTCGATCTGCGCGGCCGATGCCAGCAGCTTGCCGTCGGGCGAGAACGCCAGTGCGAACACATTGCCCGCATGGCCGGCCAGGCGGCGCACCTCGCGGCCCGTCGCGGCATCGGCCAGCACCACATCCTTGCTGGCCGAGCCCCTCATCGTGCCGAGCGAAAGGGCAAGCAGCCTGCCGTCCGGCGACAGCGCAATGGCCGAGATGGCTTCAGCCAGCTTCGCCACCTGCACAGGCGGCGTGGCGCCGTCCAGGCGCACTGCCAGCACACTGCCGTCACGGCGCGCGACATAGGCGGTGCGCTGGTCGCGCGAGACTGCCATGGCCACGTTGAACGGCGCTGTGTCTGCGGCCTCGCCCGGCAGCAGCAGCGGCAAGGCCTGCGCGGGCGCCGCCTGCCCTTGCGCCAGGCGCAGCAGCACGGCGCGGTCGCCGAGCGCGAAGGCGCCCTTGCCGTCGGCCGTGGCCACCACCTCGAGGATCTGGCCCTTGTAGCCCGTCCAGGATTGCAGTTCCGCGCCATCGGTCCAGCGCGACAGCACCACGTCGTTGCCGGAGGAGGCGCCGCCGGAGGACAGCACCCCCTGCCCGTCAGGCGTGAACGCCAGGCCCAGGCACATGCCGTTGTGCTTGTGCAGTTCTCGGTATTGCCGGCCGCTGATGGCGTCCCAGCCCAATACGGCGCCCCGGCCGTCGCAGGTGGCCATGCGCCTGCCGTCCGGCGAGAAGCGCACCATCGTCGCCATCAGCGAGTTGCCGCTTTGCACGAAGACTTCCGCCGCCGCGCCGGCATTGGCGGGCGCGGGCATTGCGGGCGCCTGCGCCAGGGCCGTGCTACAGGCGGCCAGGGCCGCGGCCGCGCACAGCAGCAGGCGAGGCGCCATCGTAAGGATTTGCATGTTCGTCACCACCATTTCAGGAAAGCAATCAGGTTCATCAACCAGCTGAATGCCAGCGCCGCCGCGATGATCGCCAGCGAACTCACGATCATCGCCCGCAGGCCCAGCCGGTGGGCATCGACGGCGGCGGCCGACACCTGAGTGCCGGGCCAGGCAAACAGCATCGTCGCCAGGCTGCAGGCCAGGCCGTACAGCGCGGCGGCTGCGGCGCTGCGCAGCCAGTCCAGCGGCGAGACCAGCGCGAACACCGCGTCGATCGACTGGCGCAGGTCGCCTACCGCCAGCACAAAGGCGCCGAGGAAGCCGAACACCAGCGTCAGCGCAATCAGCAGGAAGCTTGCGGCCGCCGTCACCGCCGCATGGGCCGCGAGCAGCGGAACGCAGGGGTAGGCCGCCGGCGTCGCCTGCAGCAGCCCGAGCGCGGCGAACTCGCCGCTGCCATGGCGGTGCGACAGCTCCAGTGCCAGCGTCGGTGCGCGCTGCATCGCCAGCACCTGCGCTGCGGCCAGCGGCGCGGCCTGCACCACCCATGCGGGCCACAGGGTGGCCAGGGCACCCATCCAGGAATCGCCGAGCGCGGACGGCAGCGTCACGAACATCAATGCGCCGACCATCAGCGAGATCACCATCACCGCCGGCATCAGCTCCGACAGCTGCGTATCCCGCTCGCGCCGCATCAGCGCCCGTGGCAGCGGCAGGCGCCAGCCGTCGCGGTGCAGCCAGAGCTGCGCCAGCGCCGCGCCGCGCAGGCGCGCTGCCTGATGGACGGAAGTGATCACCGTGCCCATTGCTTGAGTGACTCCTCGTCCGGGCGTTCGGCGGCCAGTGCGCGCCACACCAGCAATGCGTCATGCGGCAGGTCTTCGCTTTCGAGCATGACCGCATGGGCCACGCGCTGCGGGAAGCCGTCGGGCGCGGCACCGATGCGCGCGCGCCGCGCGTCGGTGAGGGGAATCACGGTGAACTTGCCGGTTCGCGCGGGCGACGGCGTGTCGGACACGATTTCCGCACGCCACAGGTAGTCGCCCGGCGGCAGGTCCGCCGGCATGCTCCACTGCATGGCGGTGGTGACGGTCTGGGCCACCGGCACGGTCTTCGAATCTTCGCCAAACACGCTGATGCGCACCGGCTGCCTCTCGGCTGCCAGCCACAGCAGCGTGGGCCGCACCGACAGCACGTCGGCGTTGGCGGGGCTCACGATGCGCAGCGGGCCGGCAGCGCGCATCACCACAGCGCCGAGCGCCATGCGTTCGCGCTGGGCCGGCTCCATCCTGGCCAATGCCTGCGCCGAGGGCGCGGGCACGCCGCGCGCTTTGGGTGCCGCGCCCTGCAGCACGGCCGGCTGGCCGCCCTGCAGCCGGTAGCGGCCGGGGCCGGCAAACTGCCACTCCTGCGACGTAGCCAGGTACACCAGCGTGGCGCTTGCGCCGGCGGCCAGCCGCACTTCGGCGTCGGGCGGCAGGTAGTCCAGCACATTGAGCCTGCCGGTCTTGCCGCCTGCCGACACCTCGACCTCGCCCGTGCGGTCCAGCGCCATGGCCACGCCCTGCGCGTGCGCCGTGCCACCCGCCAGGCACAGCCATGCGGCGGCCAGCAGCGCAAACAGTTTCATGCAACGGGTCATGGGGCTTACCTCACAGTCAATGAATAGGTTGGCGCGCCGTCCTGTGCCAGGCGCTGCAGGCCGGCGTCGCCGACGGCGGCGGCAGTTTTCTCCGACACCAGCACCTGCGCCGGACCGTCAGCGGCGGCCGCGCGGGCGGCCAGCTGCACAGCCTGGTCCACCGGCTCGCCGACCACCACAAAGGGGCTGGACTTTTTCATCGGCGCCTGGCCCGTGACCACTGCGCCGGTGGCAATGCCGATGGCCAGCTGCGGCAACGCGCTGCCCGGCGACGACACGGCTGTGCCCCAGGACGCATGCGAGCGGGTGATGGCCAGCGCCGCCTCCAGCGCCGCGCGCGCCGGATTGCGCAGCGGCAGCGGCGCGCCGAAGTAGGCCAGCACGCCGGTGCCCTGGAAGCGGTCCACCATGCCGCCGGCGCGCTGCACCGCCTGCTGCACGGCGTCGAAGTAGCGCGACAGCGAGCGCAGCGCGGTGTCGGGCGTGTCGCTGGTGAGCACCGGGTTGTGCTCTGGAATCTGCACCCACATCACCGTGGCCTGCTGGCGCTGCGGCGCGAGTTCGCCCACGCCGTTGTTGAGGTCCGAGGCCAGCACCCGCTGCAGCAGGCGCGGGTTCACATGGCCGGCAAAAGCCTGCGTGAGCCGTGCGCGCTGGTGTGACAGGCGCATCGCCTCCAGCCCCTGGCGCGCCACATAGGCCAGCTTGGCCGACACCAGCAGCGCGGCGGGTGACAGCGCAAAGCCCAGCCACAGCGCATACAGGCCGAAGGCCGGCAGCATGAGAAAGAGCGTCCAGTACACGAGGTTCTTTTTGAAGCCGTAGCCGAACCAGCACAGGCAGACCAGCGCGGTGAGCGCCGAGACAAACCAGCGCGGCACCGTCTGGATGTAACCGTTGTTCAGGATGGACCGCAAAATCTGCGCATGCAGCATCACGCCCGGGATGCGGGTGTTGTCCGGCTCGGCTGAATACAGCGCCACCGGCACCCGCAGCCGGTCTTCCAGCGGCAGCACCACGCCCACCAGCACCGGCTTGCCGCCGAAGGTCTCGCGCAGCTTCTGCGCATTGCCCTCGGCATGCCAGGCCAGCACCTGTGCCATCGAGACCACCGGGAACGGGTCGCCGGTGCGGAAGTCGATCAGCCCGGCGCCACGCGCGGGAGCCTTCAGCGCTGCGCCCATGCGCTGTGCCAGCCCGGGGTTCTCACCGCTGCCCGGCGCCGCGCTGCATCCCGCAAACATGACCCGCCGCACCACCGAATCCTCGTCAAAGCAGACCAGGCCCGAGGCCAGGTTCTGCGCGCCGATCAGCGCGACGAAGCCGGGGAAGATCGGGCGCGGCCGCAGGTCGTCGTCCAGCGTCTGCGCCACCACCAGGTTGAGCTTGCCGCGCGCCTTCAGCAGCGGAATCATGAGCTCGCGGTCAATGCCGGGCACCACGGTGTCGAACGACTTGGCCGGCAGCACGATGTCCATGCCCGCCACGGCCGGCTGGGCCACCACCATGGCGTCCACCAGCGCGCCCAGGCGCTTGTGCCAGAGCGCGAAAGGTTCGTCAAAGGCGCGGAAGCTGGCCTCGTCGGCCGCGATGATGATGACGTCGTTGGAGACAGGCTGGTGCGTGATCTTGCGCAGCAGCTTCAGGCTCTGGTCATAGAGCTTCCATTCGGCGTACTGGAAGCCCGGCCAGCTCTGCAGCACCAGCGCCACCGCCAGGATGGAAAGGTAGCCGAGCGCGCCGACCTTCGGCCCGCCGGCGATCAGCCAGAGCTTGAACTGCTTGAAGCGGGCCTGGATCCACTGCATGCTGCGGCCCCTTACTGCGCTGCGTCCGCCGCCACGCCGCGCAGCGCCTTGCCTGCCGCCTGCGCACGGTCGGCCAGCAGCTGGTACTGCTGCGCCTGTGCCGTTGCACCCTGGGCCTTGTAGGCCTGGGCCAGCAGCTGCAGGTCCAGCAGCACGCGGTCGGGCAGGCCGAGCGCGCGGTCCAGCTCCAGCGCAGCCGACGCGGCAGCCTGCGCTGCGGCATGCGCACCGAGCGCCGCATGCGCCTGGGCCTGCACCCGCAAGGCATTGGCGCGCTCGGCGCTGGCCTGGGGCCTGAGGGTGGGCGGCGCTGCCGGCGCGAGTGCCGGCAGGGCCAGCGCGTCGCCGGCATGCCTGAGTGCTTCGGCAGGCTGCTGCCGCGCCAGTGCCGAGCGTGCCCGCAGCACGGCCAGCGCACCCGCATCGGCACAAGCGGCGGCGCAGAGGCCGCCGGCCAGCGCCAGCTGTGCGTCGGCTTTCTGCGGGTCGCCTTGCGACAGGTGCAGCGCTGCGGCCCGGCCATGGGCGGTGATGCGGGTGGGTGCGTCCAGCAGGGCCTGGTCGGCCAGCACCTGGTCCAGCGCCGCCTGCGCATCGGCCGGGCGGCCCGACTGCGCGGCGATGCGCGCCAGGCTCAGCAGCGTGGCGGCGCGGCCCGGTGCATCGCTGAGCGATTCATACACATGCAGCGCCGTGCCGTATTCGCGCTGCGCATTCACCAGGTCGCCGCGCGCAAAGGCCTGTGCGCCGCGCTGGCTGCTCGCCTGCGCCTGCGAAACGGCGGCAGGTGTGACGGGGCGCTGCGCGCAGGCGCACAGCAGCAGGGCAGCGGCGCCAAGCGCCACACCGCGGGCCAGTGGACGGCGCAAGCTCATGGCCTGGGCCCCTCAAAGCCGTCCAGCGGCAGCGGCCCGGCATCCGGTGGCTTCACCGCGCCCGACAGCGGCCAGGTGTTCTTCAGGCCGGTCGTGATGTCCGCCGCATCCTGCGCGGCCGAGCGGCCCGACCGCACGATGGCCGGCACATCGTTGCGCGCCTCGCGCAGGATCTGCTTGACGTCGGCACTGGCATCCCGGGCGTTGTCCAGCAGGGCCTTGGTCTTGTCCAGCGCGGCCGGCAGGTCGGTCTCCAGCGCCTTGAGCGCCTTGCCGGCGCTGGCGGCGGCGGCATCGGTCTGCCTGAGCACACCGCGCACGTCGCCGACAACTTTGGCCCGGTCGCCGTCGATATTGCCGACGAGCGTGCGGGCGTTCTCGCTGGTCTGCCTGAACTGCGCCGACATGGCCTGGATGTTGGCGAGTGTCGCCGTCAGCGTGGTGCGGATGGTCTCGCGCATGGCCACGGCCTCGCCGGTGAGCTTGCGGGTGTCGTCCAGGATGGGGTCGATCTTGGCCAGCGCGGTGGAGAGCTTCTCGACCGCGACCTTGACGGTGGCCATCACGTCTTCGATGTCGCTGCCCGCATCCACCTTCAGGCTCTGGCCGGCGGCCAGGCGCGGGCCGTCGCGGTCGCCGGGCTGCAGCTCGATGAATTTGCCGGCAATCGGGCTGTCGCGGCCGAATTTGGCACTGGCGTTGGCGCCAAGCAACTCCATCTTGCCGGTCTCGATGCGCAGCCGAACCCGCACGCTCAGGTTTTTCTCCAGGCTGATCTCGTCCACCTCGCCGATCTTGAAGCCCTTCAGCCGTACGGGCGTGCCCACCTGCACGCCGCCGGCGCCGCCCAGCTCGATGAACACATGCGAGGTCGGCGTGAACCAGCCCTGGCGCCAGGCCGAAGTCAGCGTGAGCAACACGGCGGCAACGATAGCCAGCGCCAGCCAGGTGTGGCCGGGGTTCCTGCGCGTTCGGGCGACCAGGGGTTCGTCGGCGGCTGCAGCGCCGCCGGTGGCCGGTGCGGTGGCCGCAGGTGTGGGGGATGGGATCAAGACGTGAACTCCTGCAGGCAGGCACGCAGGCTGTCTGCGCGGGCCGCATCATGCGTCGCCCACACCAGCATGCGCCAGGGGTATCGGGAAGCAAATGCCCGGGAAAGCTGCGCCGCGGGCAGCAGGCTGTGGTCCCATGCGGCGTCGTCCACGAGCAGCAGGTCCGGGTCGGCCATGAGCGCGCGGCCAATGCGCACCTGGGCCAGCTCCAGCGGCGTGGCGTCCTGGGGCAGGGCAAGGGCCCAGCGCTCCCAGTCCACCGGGCAGCCGGCCTGCGCCAGCAGCGTGTCGATTTCGGGCAGCAGGTGCGCCGGCAGCACGCCGTCGCGCAGGGCGGGCTCAAGCATCAGGTTGTCTTGCAGCGACAGGTCGGCCATCAAGGCACCGCCGGCCACCCGCACCACGGGCTCGGCCAGGTCGCACAGCGCGGCCACCTGGGACGCGAGGGATGCCGCATCGGGCCAGCGGATAACGGCGACGCCGCCCCTGTCGAGGACGATGGCGTCAGCCCCGAGGTGCAGCCTGCGGCCCGGAAAGGCTGGCGCGGCAGGCGTGGGCGAGGCCGTGGACAAGGTCATGGCAGGCGGCGCAGGCAGTGCATAAGGGTTCCCAAGCGTACACAGTCGTTCTTGTTAATCAATACCCCGGATACGGGGGGCAGTGTCTTTGCCTCAGCCGTGTCTTGCAATCGCAACGGATGGAATGTCCACGCAAAAGCCGGGCCTGTAGCCATCCTGCTCCCCTTTGCGCGAATAGCCCAGCGGGTTTGCCACCACCCGGCAGCCGTTCTTCATGTAGTCGCTGGGCGCATGGAGGTGGCCGTGCAGCCAGAACTGCGCCTGGCCGAGCAAGTCGTCCAGCGCATTGCAGAAGCCCGCCGTGCCGGGCACCAGGCCATAGCGCGGGTCCGCGCTGTCAAGGCTGGGCGCGAAGTGCGTCACCACCACGGTGGTGCCGGCAAAGGGCACGGCCAGCGCCTCGCGCAGCCAGGCCTGGCAGACGAGCGCCTGCTCGCGCATCTCTTCAGCCAGCATCGGCTGGCCGTTGCGCATGACACCCGATTTGCGCAGGTAGAAGTTGGCCGCGCGGAATGCTTTCTCGCGCATCTTGAGGTTGCGGGTGATGTCGTCCGGCCATTGGCTGAGCGCATCAAAATCGGTCCAGAGCGTGGTGCCGATGAAACGCACGCCGCCGGACACCACCGACGCGCGCTCCAGCCAGGTCATCCCCAGCCGTTCGCAGGTCTCGCGCAGCCGCACATGGGTGGCGTCAAAGTCGAGCTGGTCGTACTCGTGGTTGCCGGGCAGGAACATCACCGGCACGGGCCAGCCGCGCAGCGGCGAAAAGCGCGCCAGGCCAAAGTCCTCATCGGCCAGCAGCGAGCCGGGCTGGTAGGAGCCGATGTCGCCCGCCAGCACCAGCAGGTCGGCGCCGGGCGCGGGTTCAATCTGCAGGTGGGGATGCACTTCCAGGTGCAGGTCGGACAGGAGCTGGATTTTCACGGGGCCATTGTCGCTTTGAACTGCCGGGGTTTCTGCCCCGCAGCTTGGCGGCGACGGGCACCCGCCTCCGCGAATGTCCTTCTGTCTGGCTTCGCCAGCCATTCATCCTTTATTTCGCTGCTGCGGGAGAAGCGGCTGAAGGTTTATGGCTTCGGGATGCAGTTCACGATGCGGGCTTTTGTGGCCGCTTGCGTGAGTTCGTGTTCCTGGATGCGGAGCCGGCTTGCCGGTCAGGCATATAGCGCGAACTGGTTGCTGTCGCGGCTCAGCAGCAGCATGAGCTTTGGGTGGATGAACAGCTTCTCTTTGCCCAGGGGCATTTCGCGCAGCACACCCAGAGCGGCCAGGTCGTGCAAGTAGCGCGAAGCAGCCTGTCGTTGGGCGATACCTTTGTCCACCAGGTTGCTGATGCGGCAATACGGCTGCTCAAAGATCACGTCTACCAGCTCGCGGGTGTAGATCTTGGGCAGGCGTGTGCGTACATGTTCTGTGGTGTGTTCAGCCAGCGAGCGGATGGCGGCTATCTTGCCGGTGGTCCATTTGGATGTGTCCGCCACGGCCTGCAGCATGAAGAGGACCCAGGGTTCCCAAGCCTGGTCGCGCGTGACGCTGAGCAGCAGGCGGTAGTAGTCGGCCTTGTGCGCAATCACATGGCGGCTCAGGTACAGGATGGGCAGGTTCAACAGATCTTCCTGTATGAGGTACAGGATGTTGAGCACGCGGCCGGTGCGGCCATTGCCGTCGATGAACGGGTGGATGGCTTCAAACTGGTAGTGGCCCACGGCCATGCGGATCAGTGGGTCCAGCTCGGTCTGGTTGTGCAAAAAGCTCTCCCAGTTGGCGAGCATGCTGCGTAGCTTGGCTTCGCCCTCTGGTGGCGTGTAGACCACCTCACCCGTCCGGTCGTTGGCCAGCTGGGTGCCCGGGGTGCGGCGAATGTCCAGGTCCACCCCCTTCAGGGTGCGGCAGATGTCCACGGCGGTGGCTGTGCACAGAGGTTTTGCTTTGAGCGACTGGAAGCCCTGGTGCAGCGCGGTGCGATAGCGCAGCGCTTCCTTGGTAGCGGGGTCGGCGTTGTCTTGCCCCTGCGAGAACTGGAACAGCTGGTCGGTCGTTGTGACGATGTTCTCGATCTCCGAGCTGTCTTTGGCCTCCAGCAGCGGGATGGTGTTGATCAACATCGCCTGGTTGGGGATGAGTTCGGCCGCCTGCTTGAGCTCGGCCAGCGCGGCGCGGGCCTCTATGCAGGCCTTGAGCACGGCCCGGCTTTCCAGCTCGTGCGCTGGGGGCAGCGAGGGCAGGAGGTTATAGGGCAGCTTGGGGTCCCAGGCTGCGGGGGCGACGTCGGTCATGATGCAAAAAACCTGTTTTGGCGACAGGTCTTGAGCTTATGTCGCTGCCGACGACGCGTCAAGGAGACGTGTACTAATTTTGACGAAATGGCGACACGTTCAGAGTAAATGTCGCCGGCGACGACATGACGAGGGTAACATGTCGTCAAAATGGATTTTTAAGAACACGAAATCACGTTTCCTGGATGCAGAGGCAGGAGAAAATCTAAGCGGTGAAGCCAATGAATCACACCAAAATCAGGTGGGGGTATTGAGCGCCCCGCATATCACTGTAGGTTTTTACAGTGATCGGACGAGCCATCGCCTGCTCTCCTGCGAACTTCAGGCGGCAGCAATATCCATCGGCGCTTCGGCCTGGCCTTCAGCCGCCCCCAGCATCATCACATCAGCCAGCAGGCCGTAAGCGGCGGCCCAGGCATCGCGCACGTCGGGCGTGAACTTCGGGCCGAGGCCTTGCTCCAGAGTCCACAGCAGCGCGCCGCCGACGATGGCGTAGTGCTCTTCCTTCACGCCGTAGCTGGCGTGGCGCGAGCCGAGCGCGCGGACCACCGGCACCAGAGCGTCCAGGTTCTTCAGGCCGCCGACGGCCGCGCCAATCATGCTCATGAGCATCTGGCCCTGCTGGCGGATGTCGCTCTTGAACATGGAGCGCAGCGAGGGCTCCAGCGTGAACAGGCGGTTGTAGAACAGCTCGGCGGCGGTGGAAGCGATGGGCTTCACATCGGCAAAGGTTTTCTGGACGAGGTCGATTTGCGCGGGGGTCATGGTGTTCTCCTGGTGTGGATGGGTGAGGGGGAATCAGTGGCCGGGTTGGGAAGTCCGGCGTTCAGGGCGTGAGCAGGGTTGCGAGTTTCTGCATCACCACGGCGTCGGCAGCCTGCTTGGCCTCCACGTCAGCCTGGGTGTAGGGCGCCTTGACCGAGGTGGCCAGGTCAAAGCTGTGGCGTGCGCCGGCATACACCGTGAGGTTCAGCCCCACGGCGCCCGCCGTGTGGGCGCGGTTGACGCGGGTGCCGCAGCTGCCAGCGGTGTAGAGCGGGTCGGTGGCGGCATGGAGGATCTCCAGCGGCGCATACGGCAGCCAGCTGCTCATGCTGATGCCGCCAAAATTGTTCAACAGGCCGCAGCCCGGGTAGAAAGAGAAGCCGCCGGCAAAACGCAGGCTGCCGGGCGTGGCATGCGAGCTGTCCAGCGTCGCCATCGTCGCGCTGCCGCCGTTGGACCAGCCGATCAGCGCAACACGGTCCGCCGGTGCGACAGCATTGCTCACGATCCACTGGAGTGCAGCCCGTGCGTCCTTCGGGCGATCAACCGCCTCGTCCACGCCGGCAACGCCGTTGCCGCACTGGTTCTGCGTGCTGCGCGGCGTGAAGCTGTCCACCAGCAATGCGGCATAGCCTGCATCGTTCAGGCGCTTCGCCCATTCCTTGTGGGTTCCGGATACACCGAGCGCCGGGTCGCTGTAAGAGTAAACGCCCGCGCAGCCGTGCATCATCACCACCGTGGGCAGCGTGCCAGTGCCTGCCGACTTGTAGAGCCGGGCCGGGATGACCAGGCCATCGCTGTTGGTGAAGCTCACTTCGCTGGCTGTCACCGGCGCAACAGAGGCGATCGTCTCCATGGCGGCATACGCCTCGGAGCCTGGCGTGGGCATCGGTGTGCCGTCCTCCTGCAGCATCACGGTGGCCGTAACGGCGGCGGGCATGGCCGGCGCGTCGCTGCCGCCACCGCCGCAGGCAGTCAGGGCCATGACGGCCAAGGTGGCCATCAGTGACAGGTTGAACTGGCGGATGCGGCGCGAAGTGCGCAGGCGGCTGAAGTGGATCGGTTTCATGGTCGGGCCTTTGAGGTGGTTCGCTTTGCCCCGGAGGGCAGCATGAATATCTCAAGTCGCGTGCCAGACCCACTTTCTCAATGAAATCAATGACTTGGCGCACTTCCCGTCCAGGCGTACTGTCTGTGTTTGCCGACACCCCGGCGTCAGCGGAACGGAAACCTCAATGAAATCAGGTAGTTGGCGTGTCGGCGAATGCAGACAGTTGCGCGCGGACCTATGTCACGCTATCGCCCGTTGGCAGGTTTCAGGCCTTGAAGCTGGCCGGGTCGAGCTGGTGGCGGCCCATGAGGGTGTAGAAGTCAGTCCGGTTGCGCTGCGCCATCTTCGCGGCCTGGGTGACGTTGCCGCTGGTGATCTTCAGCAGCTGGGTCAGGTAGTCGCGCTCGAACTGGCGGCGCGCCTCGTCAAACGGCAGCATGTCGCCGGCCTGGTTGGCCAGCGCGCGCTGCACCAGCGAGGCCGGGATGATCGGCCCGGTGGACAGCACGACGCATTTTTCGACCACGTTCTGCAGCTGCCGCACATTGCCGGGCCACTGCGCAGATCCGAGCATCTCCAGCGACCCGGGGCCAAAGCCGCTGACGGGCTTGCCGTAGCGCTGCGCCAGCGTCACCATGAAATGCTGCGCCATCAGGGCGATGTCCTCGCGCCGCTCGGCCAGCGGCGGCAGCGTCAGGCCGACGACATTGAGCCGGTAGAACAGGTCCTCGCGGAAGCGCCCGGCCGCCACTTCCGACTCCAGCGTGCGGTGGCTCGCCGAGATGACCCGGACGTTGATCTTCTGTGAGCGTGTGGCGCCGACCGGGCGCACCTCGCGCTCCTGCAGCACCCGCAGCAGCTTGACCTGCATGGCCAGCGGCAGGTCGGCGATCTCGTCCAGGAAGATCGTGCCGTGGTTGGCACTGGCAAACAGGCCCGGGTTGTCGCGCACGGCGCCGGTGAACGCGCCCTTGACGTGGCCGAAGAGCTCGGACTCGATCAGGTTCTCGGGAATCGCGCCGCAGTTCACCGCCACCAGCGGCTCGCGCCCGCGCGGGCTGGCCGCATGGATGGCGCGGGCCAGCAGTTCCTTGCCGGTGCCGCTGTCGCCGTGGATGAGCACGGAGGCGTCGCTCTGCGCCATGAGCCGGGCCTCGGCCAGCACTTGGGCCATGCGCGGGCTGCGGGTGATGATGGACTCGCGCCAGGCCTCGCCGGGCTCCTCGCCGGAGCCGTGGATGGGCATGTTGGCGCCCAGCGCGACGGAAGCCGCAAGCGCCCGGTCCACCTCGGCCATGAGCTCGTGCGCTTCAAAAGGCTTGGTGATGTAGCCGAACACGCCGCGCTGCAGGGCCTTGACCGCATCGGGAATGGTGCCGTGCGCGGTGAGGATCAGCACCGGCAGCAGCGGATGGCGCCGGTGCACCGCCTCGAACAGCTGCAGGCCGTCCATGCCGCCCATGCGCAGGTCGGTGATGAGCAGCTGCGGCAGTTCATGGTCCAGCCGGGCGAGGGCGGCTTCGCCGCTGTCGGCCTCGATGAGGTCGTGGCCTTCGTGGCGCAGGCGCAGCGCCAGCAGGCGCAGCAGTGAAGGGTCGTCGTCAACGATGAGGATGCTTGCCATGGTGTGTTGAGCCGTCCTTTAGACGGGAGGTGCGTGCAGCAGCACGCGGAACGTGGTGCCCTGGCCCACGGTGCTCTCGACGGCAATGGTGCCGTGGTGCAGGTCCACGCATTCCTTGACGATGTGCAGGCCGATGCCCGTGCCCTGGATGTTGCCGACGTTGGTGCCGCGGTGGAAAGACTCGAACAGGCGCGGCAGGTCGGCCTGCGGCACGCCGATGCCGCGGTCGGCGATGCCCAGCACCAGCCGGTCGCCTTCGGCCGCTGCGGTGCACAGCACCGGCGAGCCGGGCGGCGAATACTTCATGGCATTGCTCAGCAGGTTGGCCAGGATGTGGCGCAGCAGCCGCTCGTCGATGTGGCGCATGGCCTCAAGGCCGGTGCATTCAAGCGCAATTCGGCGCACCCGCGAGTTGGCCCGGTCCACCTCGGCCGTGATCTGCGCCAGCACCTCGGGCACCGGCAGCGGCCGCGGGTCGAAGGCAAAGCCGCGCGACTCCAGCCGGCTTGTCACCAGCACCTGCTCGACCATGCCGTTCATGCGCTTCACGGCGGTCTTGATCAGCCCGAGGATTTCCTTGCGCTCCTCGGCCGGGAAGCTGTCGCCGTAGTCGTCCAGCAGCTCCACCGACGACAGGATGGCCGCCAGCGGCGTGCGGAATTCATGCGAGGCCACGGCCACAAAACGCGACTTGAGTTCCGAGAGCTCGCGCTCGCGCTCCAGCGCCGTGCGGATGTCCTGCTCGATCTGGCGCTTCAGGGTCACGTCGGTCAGGAAGTTCAGCGTGGCCGGCGCCGCCAGCCATTCGAACACCACGGCGCTGATCTCCAGCCAGCGGATGTCGCCGCCCGAATGGATCACCCGGAAGTGGTAGTGGTTCTCCACTACCTCGCCGCGCAGGCGGCGCATGTGGTTGCCCAGCACCATCTCGCGGTCGTCCGGGTGGATGAACTCGATGAACGGCTTTGACTTGGCGGTCTCCTCGTCCAGGCCGGTGAGTTCCAGCGCGCGCGGGTTGGCATACAGGATGCGGCCGCCGGCGGTGACAAGGATGCCTTCGTTGACGTTCTCCACCACGCGGCGGTACTTGGCTTCGGACTCCGCCAGCGCGCGCTCGGCCAGCTTGCGGCCCGAGATGTCGCGTATGAACGAGCTGAAGGTCCAGTGGTCGCCCACGCGCACCGGCCAGACCGACAGCTCCACGTCAAACTCCTCGCCGCTCCTGCGCAGCGCGGAGGTCTCGATGCGGCGGTTCAGGATGGGGCCTTCCCCGCTCTTGAGGTAATGGGACAGGCCGTTGTGGTGGGAGCCCCGGTGCACATGCGGCACGATGAAGTCGGTCAGGATGCGGCCGACCGTCTCTTCCGGGCCCCAGCCGAACATGCTGGTTGCCGTGGCGTTCCAGTCCATGATGATGCTGTTGTCGTCGATCGTGATGACGGCATCGTTGGCCGTGTCGATCAGGGTCTGCAGGCGTTGCGTTACTTCATGCAGCGTCCGCTCGGCATCGGTGCGGCGACTGATCTCGGCGCGCAGGCGCGCCGTCGTGTCGAGGTCGGATTCTGGAGGCGCTGCGCTCATTGCGCAAAAAACAGCTTCATGGGCTGCGAGCATAGCTGTAACAAATGGCGCTTTTCGCGGTCTTTCTGCACAAAAGAGCCATGTTGGATGCGCTGATGTTCAAGGTTATGCGGGAAAGGCATGAGCCTGGGTTTGAATTCCTAGGGAAAACCCTTATTCTTTGTCTATCGCAACTTTTCACCGCTGACCCGGTGACTTTCATATGTTTACCGCTCTCTCCCTCATGACCCGGATGCGCAACTGGAACCGCCCGACGCTCACGCCCCGCCACGCCAGCCGCAACAGCGCGCCCTCCCAGGGTATCGCGCACGACCTGCTCACCAGCGCCGAAGCCCGTGCCGGCCAGAACCCGCACCAGGCCGCCGAACTGCGCGACGCCGCCCGCGCCTACCTCAGCGTTGTCCGCTGACACCTTCACGCGCCTTGCCCCGGGCCTTGCCGGCCTGCGCCTAGAGCTTGACCCCGGCGCCCTTGACCGCCGGTGACAGCGCAGCGACCTGCTCCTTCACGAACCCGGTGAATCCGGCCGTGCTGGTGGGGCTGGTCGAGATGCCCAGGTCCAGCATCCGCTTTTTGACGTCCGCCTGCGCCAGCACCTCGTTGCAGGCCGCATTCAGGCGCGCCACCACGTCCGCCGGCAGGTTGGGCGGGCCGGACAGGCCGAAGAAGTTGTCCAGCACCAGCTTGCGGTAGCCGAACTCGACCACGCTTGGCACATCCGGCACCAGCGGCGAGCGGTTGGCCGAGGTGACCGCCAGCGGCACCAGCTGGCCGCTCTTGAAATACGGCACAAACGCAGTGACCACATCGATGCCGATGGGGATGATCCCGGAGATCAGGTCGGTGGTCATCGGCGCGCCGCCGCGGTAGGGCACATGCACCAGGTTCACGCCCATGGTTTTCTTCATCAGCTCGCCATAGATGTGGCCGATGGACGCCGGGCCGCCGGAGCCGAAGTCCAGCCGGCCCTGCTTGCGGGCCTGCGCCTCGACGTCGGTGATGGTCTTGATGGGTGCCGAAGGCGTGGCCATGACGACGCAGGGCGCGGTGCCGATCATCGCCACATGGGTGAAGCCGGCGACAGGGTCATACGGCTGCTTCTCCAGCGCGAACGGGCCGATGGAGATGGGGGTTGAATTGCTGAGCATCAGCGTGTAGCCGTCGGCCGGCGCCTGCGTCACCAGCAGGCCGCCGACGCTGCCGCCGGCGCCGGGCTTGTTGTCCACCACCACGGGTGAGCCCAGTTTCCTGGCCAGTTGCTCGGCCATGACCCGCGCAACGATGTCGCTCGCGCCGCCGGCCGGGAAGGTGACCACCAGCTTGATGGGCTTGTCGGGCCAGGCGGCAAAAGCCGGGAAGGCGACGCTGGCCGCGCCGGTTGCAAGGAACTGCAGGGCGGAACGGCGGCGCAGGCCGGCGGCTGGCTTGTTGGCGGGTGAACAGGTCATTCTGGATACCTCTTTGGTTGGGTACCCAGCCAAAGCGAAAGCCGTGCCAATGAGCTTTATTGCATGAAGCCCATGCTGCGCGCCTCGCGGACTTCCGGCTTGATGCGGTGTTCGGCCTCAAGCTGCGCCAGGAATTCATCGGCGGTGAACTCGGCGGCGAGGATGTCAGTCTGCCGCTTGACCGCAGCAAAATCGCCAGGGCACAGCTGGTCGAGCCTGGCCAGCCGCTGGCGGACTTCGTCCGTGAGCAGCGATGCATCGCCGCCCAGCGCCTCCGTCACCAGCATCTTCTCGCGCTGCTCAGGCGTGAGCGGGTTGAACTTGATCTTGAAGGTGAAGCGCCTGAGCGCCGCCTGGTCGATGCGGTCCAGCAGGTTGGTGGTGCAGACGAAGATGCCGTTGTAGCGCTCCATGCCCTGGAGCATTTCGTTGACTTCCGTCACTTCGTAGGTGCGCTGTGCGCCGCGCCGGTCCTGCAGGAAGCTGTCGGCCTCGTCCAGCAGCAGCACGGCCTTCTCGTTCTCGGCCTCGCGGAACATCGCCGCCATGTTCTGCTCGGTCTCGCCCACGTACTTGCTCATCAGGTCGCTGGCCTGCTTGATCAGCAGCGGCTTGTCCAGCGCCTTGGCGATGTACTCGGCCAGGGCCGTCTTGCCCGTGCCAGGTGCACCGTAGAAGCACAGCGTGCCGTGCCCGCGCGCCTTCAGCGCCTCCACCACGCGCGGTATCTCGAAGCGCGTCTCGACGTTCAGCATGCCGATGTCCCAGGTGGTCACCGTGAGCCGGCCGCGCTTGTCGGCCGCGCGGTTGCCCAGCGCCTGGTCGGCATTGCGCAGCTGCCTCTCGATCAGGCCTTCCATGGCTGTGCCTTCGGGGGCTGCATCGCCCTCCGTATGGGCAAGTCCGGCAAAGCGCACGGCGGTGCGGATCTGCGCCGGCGTCAGGCCCTTGCGTTCGGTGAGCCTGGCCACGAAGGCGTCGGAGACCGGCACGCCCTCCAGCGTCTTGCGCACCAGGCCCTCGCGCGCGCCGGGCGGCGGCGACTTGAGCTCCAGGTGGTAGGCAAAGCGGCGGCGGAAGGCCGGGTCGATCTGCTCGATGCGATTGGTGATCCAGATGGTCGGCACCGCGTTGGACTCCAGGATCTGGTTGACCCAGGCCTTGCCGCTCACGCTGCCGTTGCTGGGCGCGGCCACCTGCTCGGCGCGCGCCATGAGCTGCGCCGCCTCGGAGCTGATGGGCGGGAACACGTCCTCGACCTCGTCAAACAGCAGCGCCGCCTGCGCGCTGCCCTTGAGGAACACCTGGGCAATCTGCAATGACCGGTAGCGGTCGCGGCCCGAGAGCGAGTTGCCGTCGCGGTCGGCGTATTCGACCTCGAACAGGTCCAGCCCCGCCGCCTGCGCGACCACCTTGGCCAGCTCCGTCTTGCCGGTGCCGGGCGGCCCGTACAGCAGGATGTTGACGCCGGCCTCCTTGCGCGCCACGGCATTGCGCAGGAGCGCCCGCAGCACCTGCACGTCATCGTCCACAAAGCTGAAGTCGTTGAGCGCCAGCGTGGACTTGGCCGACGGCCGGGTGAACACCGCCATGAGCTCGCTCTGGTCGCGGTACTCGCGCATCAGCACCGGCGGCAGCTTCTCGCTGACTTTCATCAGGTCGGCCAGGTCGGTGATGTTGTGCTCGGAGATCAGGTTCTCCACCAGGCCGATGCGCTCCAGCCGCGAGCCCGCGCGCAGCGCCTCGCCCACTTCGGCGGCATTGACGCCCGCCACATCGGCAATCGCCGCATAGGCCTCGGGCGCGTTGTTGACCTTGAACTCCACCAGCAGGCTGCGCAGGTCGCGCTGGTAGCGCGCCAGCGTGCCGTACAGCAGCAGGGCACGCTCGGCCTTGTTCAGCTGCAGCAGGCCGGACAGGGCGTCGATGTTCTTTTCCACCAGCGTGGACTGCTTCTTGAGCACATGCGTGAGCCAGTCGCCGGTGACGGCCAGCAGCGAGAGAAGGTCTTTGGGCTGGTCCTTGGCGTATTCATCAAGGTAGAAGAAAAGCGTACCTTCTTCGTAGGGGCCGCGCCAGACGCCGTGGCGGTCGAGGAACTCGCGGGTGGCCAGCGCCTCGTGGCCGCGCCAGAATTCGTTGTCCTTGCAGCGGCGGGTGAGGAACTCGCGCAGGCGCGCCAGCACCGGCGCCGGCCATGCAAGGTGGCGCCCGGCCAGCGACAGCAGGCCGTTGAGGTCGCGCCGCACGTTGAACTTGGCGCCCTGCTTTGCGGCAAGGGTCAGAACGAAGTGCGAACACATCAGGTCCAGCACCGGCGCATCCTTGAGGCCCGGTGAGGGAAGTACCTGCAAATCCAGAGAACGCTTGACCATGCAAAGCCTCCAGCAGCGACATTCGCGCCCTTACGATAACGCGACTTGATACAACATGGAAGACGGTGATTGTGAGAAAACCGCCACAGGGCAGGGCTTTTTAAGCGCCACAATCCAGCCATGATCGAATTGGCTGACGTTACACAAGCAGCGCAACGCCTGCAGGGCCAGGTGCTCAATACACCCTGCGTCGAGTCGCGCACGCTCTCGCAGGTGGTGGGTGCGCAGGTGTTCCTGAAGTTCGAGAACCTGCAGTTCACCGCCTCGTTCAAGGAGCGCGGCGCGTGCAACAAGCTGGCCCAGCTGTCTGATGAAGAGCAGCGGCGCGGCGTGGTGGCCATGAGCGCGGGCAACCATGCGCAGGGTGTGGCTTACCACGCGCAGCGCCTCGGCCTGCGCGCGGTGATCGTCATGCCGCGCTTCACGCCGGGCGTGAAGGTCGAGCGCACGCGGGGCTTTGGCGCCGAGATCGTGCTGCATGGCGACACGCTCGATGAAGCGCGCGCCCATGCGCTGGCGCTCGCTGCAGAGCAGGAGCTGACCTTCATCCACCCGTATGACGATGAGGCCATCATGGCCGGGCAGGGCACGGTGGGCCTGGAGATGCTCGAGGCCGTGCCCGAGATCGACACGCTCATCATTGCCGTGGGCGGCGGCGGGCTGATCGCGGGCATCGCCACGGCGGCGAAGGCGATGAAGCCGGGCATTGAGGTTGTCGGTGTGCAGACCATGCGCTTCCCGGCCATGGTCAATGCCGTCAAGGGCACCAGCCACCCGCAGGGAATGAGCACCATCGCGGAAGGCATTGCGGTGGGCACGCCCGGCAAACTGCCCCGCGAAGTCATCGAGAGCCGGGTTGACGACCTGGTACTGGTGGACGAGGGCGACATCGAGCAGGCCATCGTGATGCTGCTGGAGATTGAAAAGACCCTGGTGGAAGGCGCGGGCGCCGCGGGCCTGGCGGCCCTGCTCAAATACCCGGAGCGCTTCAGGGGCCGCAAGATCGGCCTGGTGCTGTGCGGCGGGAACATCGATCCTTTGTTGTTGGCCGCCATCATCGAACGCGGCATGGTGCGCGCCGGGCGGCTGGCGCGCATCCGCATCAGCTCGCGCGACATTCCGGGCATGCTGGCCAGCATCACCGCCATCGTCGCCGATGCCGGCGCGAACATCGATGAAGTGCACCACCAGCGCGCCTTCACCTCGCTCTCGGCGCAGAGCGTGGAGATCGAGCTCGTGATCCAGACGCGCGGCCGCCAGCATATTGCCGATGTATTGGCCGCGTTGCACAAGGCAGGATTCCAGGCAGAGGAGCAGAAGTGAACACTGACACATTGAATGCCGCACTGGCGGAGTACTTTGCACCCTGGGTGCAGGCGCTGAACCTGCGGGTGGAGTCGTTCGGCGAAGGCAGTGTGACGCTGCGCCTGCCGCAAAGCGACCAGCTCTCGCGTGTGGGCGGCATGCTCTGCGGCCAGGCCATGATGTCCGCCGCCGACACGGCGATGGTGCTGGCGCTGATCAACCATTTCGGCGGGTTCCGGCCGTGTACCACGGTGCAGCTGAACAGCAGCTTCCTCAAGCCGCTGTCGAACCAGGATGCGCTGGTGGAGGCGCGGGTCATCCGCGCGGGCAAGGCGCTCGCGTTCGGCGAGATCGATATCCGGGGCGCGGATGACGGCAAGAGCGTGAGCCGCGCCAGTACGACTTATGCGCTGCTTTGAGGGCGAAGCCCGGCAGCGCTAAAATCGCGGCAATCGACTGTTATTCCCAAGGAAAGCTCCCATGTCCACGCCCCAACACGACGCGCAAGTTGAACAAGACGCCGTTGAAGCCATTGTTCCCATGATGCCGATCGTCCTGCCCATCGCCGGCGGCGTCCTGATGTTCCTGCTCGCCTTCATCGCGATCTACATGGCCTGAGCGCCTACGCGCTTCTTCTCCCGCTTTCTGTTCCGCAGCCCGGCCCCGGGCCTGCACCGCCGGTTCTTGCCACGCTAGCCGGCACTCACCTCCCCGGTATTCCTGACGCTTTTCCACCTTGGCCCACCCGGGCCAGGGCGGCGTCGGCACGCCTGTTTACCGCCCAAAACGTCAAAACTCCTGATGCATAACCTCATGCAAGTTTTGCATGGTTTTTGTGTGTAATTGGGTGGTAACTCGCAGGCCGCTTCATAAAATCGTCATTCCCCCGGCCCAGGCTGGATGGCCGAGCCGTTTTTTCAAAGGGTACCCAGCGCCCCTGCTCCCTTTGAAAAAACGTTTTCAAAACTCAGGAGCCTTTCGATGAACTCTCCCGTGATGCAGGGGTTGAACCTCAACGCACCCGCCTTCGTGAAAAATGCGAAGCTGATTGCCTGGGTGGCCGACATGGCCGCCCTGTGCAAGCCCGACACCATCTACTGGTGCGACGGCAGCGAGGAGGAATACAACCGCCTCTGCCAGCAGCTGGTGGACGCCGGCACCTTTAAAAAGCTCGACCCGGTCAAGCGCCCCAACTCCTTCCTCGCCTGCTCCGACCCGACCGACGTGGCCCGCGTGGAAGACCGCACCTACATCTGCTCGCAGAAAAAGGAAGACGCCGGCCCGACCAACAACTGGATGGCGCCTGCCGAGATGCGCGCCACGCTCCAGCCCCTGTTTGACGGCTGCATGCGCGGCCGCACCATGTACGTGGTGCCGTTTTCCATGGGCCCGCTGGGCTCGCCGATTGCGCACATCGGCATCGAGCTGTCCGACAGCCCCTATGTGGCCGTCAACATGAAGATCATGACCCGCATGGGCAAGGCGGTGTACGACGTGCTCGGCGTCAATGGCGAGTTCGTGCCCTGCGTGCACACCGTCGGCGCGCCGCTTGAGCCCGGCCAGGCCGACGTGAAGTGGCCCTGCAACAAGACCAAGTACATCGTCCACTACCCCGAAACCCGCGAGATCTGGAGCTACGGCTCGGGCTACGGCGGCAATGCGCTGCTGGGCAAGAAGTGCTTTGCGCTGCGCATCGCCTCCACCATGGGCCGTGACGAAGGCTGGCTCGCCGAGCACATGCTGATCCTCGGCGTGACCAACCCCGAAGGCCGCAAGTACCACGTGGCCGCTGCCTTCCCCAGCGCCTGCGGCAAGACCAACTTCGCCATGCTGATCCCGCCCGCGGGCTTTGACGGCTGGAAGGTCACCACCATCGGCGACGACATTGCCTGGATCAAGCCGCAGGCTGACGGCACGCTGCGGGCCATCAACCCGGAAGCCGGCTACTTCGGCGTCGCGCCCGGCACCAACACGCTGACCAACCCGAACTGCATGGCCAGCCTCGACAAGAACGTAATCTTCACCAACGTCGCGCTGACCGACGACGGCGATGTCTGGTGGGAAGGCATGGGCGAGGCGCCGGCACATGCCATCGACTGGCAAGGCAAGGACTGGACGCCTGCGATCGCGAAGGAAACCGGCGCCAAGGCGGCCCACCCGAATGCGCGTTTCACCGTTGCTGCCATCAACAACCCGGCGCTCGACACCGCCTGGGACGACCCCAGAGGCGTTGTGATTGACGCCTTCATCTTCGGCGGCCGCCGCTCGACGACGGTGCCGCTCGTCACCGAAGCGCGCAACTGGACCGAAGGCGTCTACATGGCTGCGACGATGGGCTCCGAGACCACGGCAGCCGCCACCGGCCAGGCCGGCGTGGTCCGCCGCGACCCGTTCGCCATGCTGCCGTTCACCGGCTACAACATGAGCGACTACTTCCAGCACTGGCTGGACCTGGGCCGCAAGCTGTCGGCTTCGGGCGCAAAGCTGCCGAAGATCTACACCACCAACTGGTTCCGCAAGGGCCAAAGCGGGGAGGACAGCGGCAAGTTCATCTGGCCCGGCTATGGCGAGAACATGCGCGTGCTCAAGTGGATGATCGACCGCATCGAAGGCAAGGCTGCCGGCAACGAGCATGTCTTTGGCGTGAGCCCGGCGTATGAAGAACTCAACTGGACCGGCCTGAACTTCAGTGCCGAGCAGTTCAAAACGGTGACCAGCATCGACAAGGCCGCCTGGCTCAAGGAGATGGAGCTGCATGCCGAGCTGTTCAAGCAGCTGGAATACCACCTGCCGAAGGAACTTGAGGACACCAAGGCCGCCATCGAGAAGCGGCTGGCAGCCTGATCTTCACCGTACCAAAGCAAAAAGCCACCGCATGCGGTGGCTTTTTTCCTGGAGCCCCGTTGAAACAGGGCGGGTTTTCAGTAGTAGCCGTAGAAGCTGCGGCCGGCCGGTGCGGCCTGGTAAGACGCCGCGCCCGCATCTGCCTTTGAGGCGGCCAGGGGCGCAGCGGCCTCGCTCTCGCTGCGGGTCAGTGCGACCTGCAGGTCGGCCATCACGCGCGGGTCCGTCTGCGCAATGGCCCACATGCGCTCGTCCGCCCTGGCCTGGGCCAGGCGCTGCGACCATGCATCGGCTGCGGCGATGGCGCGCACAGCCAGCTTGCGGGCCGTGCCGGCAAACAGTGCCAGCGCCGCAAAGGCGACAGCCCACAGCATGATCCAGGCGACGAGAAGGTCCCCGTCGGCCCAGGTCGTCACGACCTGGTCGGCCACCACGAGCATGGCGGCAACGACAGCCGCCAGCAGCATGGCAGCAAGGCCGCGTGTACTGTCAAAGCTCCGGCGCAACTGTTTCGCCGCGTCGTAAGCCGATTCCATCCGGTCAACGCCGGGGTGGTTGGTACGGAAGCTGGGTTGAACAAAGCTGGTCATGGTGGAGTTCCCTTCATTCACACCGCATTGGCGAATCAGCCTTGGTGTGTGAAGGAATGTTAGGGTTAATACGCATGCTATTCAACTTTATATTGATGATGTATATCATTCATACCAGTGATGAATTGGCACAGGAAACCCGATTTCAACCATGCAAATCCCCAATTTCAGAACTTTCGACCTCAATTTGCTGCGCATCTTTGACGAGGTCATGGCCGAACGCAGCCTGACAAGGGCGGCGCGCAACCTGTCGATGACCCAGCCGGCCGTGAGCAACGCCATGCGCCGCCTGCGCGAAACCCTGGGCGACGAGCTGCTGCGCCGCAGCGGCCAGGGTGTGGAACCCACGCCGCGGGCGCTCGCGCTGTGGCCCAGCGTGCGCGAAGCGCTCAACCAGCTGCAGGAACTGCTGTCGCCCAGCGTCTTCGTGCCGGCGGAGGCGAACACCACGTTTGTGCTGACCATGGCCGACGCGACAGCGGCCGAGATCATTCCCGGCGTGGTGGACATCATCGAGCGTGAGGCGCCAGGCGTTTCAATCCGCGTCGTGCCGCTCACCACGCGCGACCCGAGGCGCCTGCTCGACGAAGAGTCCGCCGACCTCGCCATCGGCTACTTCCCGGCTGTGCTCGCGGACCTGACGGCGCGCTCGCAGGCCGGTGAGGCCGTGCCTTTTGCGCATGAGCGCATGTACGACGGCCAGTATGTCTGCGTGATGCGCCGCGATCACCCGATGGCCAGCGGCCCGTTCACGCTGAACCGGTTCTGCTCGGCGCGGCACCTGCTCGTGAGCTTTTCAGGCCGGCCTTTCGGCTTTGTGGACGAAGCGCTCATCTCGCTGGGCCGCCAGCGCCGCGTGGTGCTGACCGTCAACCAGTTCTTCACCGCCGGCCGGGTGGTCGCCAACTCCAACCTGCTGACCGTGCTGCCGCGCCACTTCCTGGGCGTGACGGGCATCGAGGAGCAGCTGGTCCTGCGCGAAATACCGTTCGAGGTGCCGGTGGTGCATGTGGATTCACTCTGGCACCGCCGCCAGCAACAGCAAAGCGCGCATCAGTGGTTGCGCAGGACGGTGGCCCGCGCCGCAGAGAGGGCCTTCTCGGCGGACTGACAGCCCTGGTTACTTCGCCAGGACGACGCGGATGACTTCGTCGCCGTACGCTTCGAGCTTCTTCGCGCCGATGCCGCTGATGCCCTGCAGGTCGTCCAGCGTTTGCGGCGCGCGCTCGGCGATGGACGCCAGCGTGGCGTCGTGGAAGATCACATAGGCTGGCAGGTTATGCTCGCGCGCCACTTCGGCACGCCAGGCCTTGAGCGCTGCAAAGCGTGCCTGCGCGTTATCGCTGAGCGCCGCGACGGCGGCGGCCGGCGCCTTGTCCTTTTTGGGTTTGCGGTCCGCAGGCGTGGAAACCGACTCGCGCAGCCGCACCGGCACCTCGCCCTTGAGCACGGCGCGCGACAGGTCGGTGAGCTGCAGTGTGTTGAATGCCTGCGCATCGACCGCCACCGCGCCGATGGCGATCAGCTGGCGCAGCACGCCGCGCAGCTGCGCCTCGCTGAGCGTCGCGCCCACGCCGAAGGTGCTGAGCGTTTCGTGGTTGAACTGCGCAACCTTCTCGGTACGCTTGCCGCGCACGATGTCCATGATGTGGCCCGCGCCGAAGCTGATGCCGCTTTGCTGCTGCACGCGGTAGATGCAGGACAGCAGCTTGCGCGCGGCGTCGGTGCCGTCCCAGATGTCGGGCGGGGTCAGGCAGTTGTCGCAGTTCCCGCAGGGCACGGACTCTTCGCCAAAGTAGCCCAGCAGCCGCACACGCCGGCAATCGGTGGCTTCAGCCAGGCCCAGCAGCGCATCGAGCTTGCCGCGCATCACCTGCTTGAATTCCTCGCCAGCGGGGCTTTCGTCGATCATGCGGCGCTGGTTGACGACGTCCTGCAGGCCGTAGGTCATCCAGGCGTTGGAGGCATTGCCGTCGCGGCCCGCGCGGCCGGTTTCCTGGTAGTAGCCCTCGATGTTCTTGGGCATGTCCAGGTGCGCCACAAAGCGGACGTCGGGCTTGTCGATGCCCATGCCGAAGGCAATGGTCGCGACCATGACGATGCCTTCCGCACGCAGGAAGCGGTCCTGGTTGGCCTGGCGCACGGCAGAGTCCAGCCCTGCGTGGTAGGGCAGGGCGCTGATGCCTTCACCGGACAGCGTCTGGGCAATCTCTTCCACCCGCTTGCGCGACTGGCAATAGACGATGCCCGCGTCGCCCTCATGCTCGCGCTTGATGAAGCGCAGCAGCTGGGCTGTGGCGTCCTTCTTCTCGACGATGGTGTAGCGGATGTTCGGCCGGTCGAAGCTGGAGACAAACTGCCGGGCTTCCTCCAGCTGCAGCCGCTCGACGATGTCGGCGCGGGTCAGCGAATCGGCGGTGGCCGTGAGCGCCATGCGCGGCACGCCGGCGAATCGCTCGTGCAGCACCGTCAGCGCGCGGTACTCGGGCCGGAAGTCGTGGCCCCACTGGCTCACGCAATGCGCCTCGTCAATGGCAAACAGACTCAGCTGCCCGCGCTCATGCAGCGAGTCCAGCTGCGCCAGGAAGCGCGGCGTGGTGACACGTTCGGGCGCGGCATACAGCAGCGTGATCTCGCCGCGCAGCAGGCGCTTTTCAACCTGGGCGGCTTCCTCGCCGGACAGGGTGGAGTTGAGGAAGGCGGCCTCGACCCCGGCCTCATGCAAGGCGCCCACCTGGTCATGCATCAGCGCGATCAGCGGGGAGATGACGACGGTGATGCCGTGGCCCGCGCGTTGCCGGGCAATCGCCGGTATCTGGTAGCACAGTGACTTGCCGCCGCCCGTGGGCATGAGCACCAGCGCATCGCCGCCGGCCGTCACATGGTCAATGATGTCCTGCTGGGGGCCGCGGAACTGCGCGTAGCCGAAGATTTCCTGGAGGATGGACTGGGGCGGCAGCATGCTCACATCTGTTCCCACGGCAGGCCGTCAAAGCGCCAGCCGTTGAGGGTCGAGCGGTGGAAGGTGTCGTTCAGCTCGCCCTCAAAGCCGTGGACGATGTTGATGACGTCGGTGAAGCCGGCTGCTTCCAGCGCCTTGCCGGCATCGACCGTGCGCTTGCCGCTGCGGCAGATCAGCAGCACGGTGCGGTCCTTGCGGCCGGCCTCACGCTCCACCGCCTTCACAAAGTGCTTCGGGTCGGGCGTGAGGTCCGGGTACTCGTACCAGGGGATGTTTTCGACGCCGGGCGGGCGGCCGACATACAGCGACTCGATCTCCATCCGGACATCGACAAACAGCGCGTCGGGCTGTTGCTGTATCAGCGCCCAGGCCTCCTTGGGGAGCAGGTTCTTCATAAACTCCATTGTCGAGGGAAATCCGGTCTTTCCTACAATACAGGCCATGAAGCCGATCCCATACACCCGAGGCCAGGCCCTTCCCGCGATCCTCGCCAGTCGCATTGCCATCCTTGACGGCGCGATGGGCACGATGATCCAGCGCTTCAAGCTGCAGGAGGCCGACTACCGGGGCCAGCGCTTTGCCGCCCACCACAAGGACCTCAAGAACAACAGCGATGTGCTGAGCATCACGCGGCCCGACGTGATCCGCGACATCCATGAGCGCTACCTCGCCGCCGGCGCCGACCTGATCGAGACCAACACCTTCGGCGCCAATGCCGTGGCCCAGGACGACTACGACCTGGCGCCTTTTGCCCGCGAAATGAACCTGGAGTCGGCCCGCATCGCCCGTGCGGCCTGCGACAGATTCAGCACGCCTGACAGGCCCCGCCTCGTGGCCGGCGCCCTGGGCCCCACACCGCGCACCGCCAGCATCAGCCCCGATGTGAACGACCCCGGCGCCCGCAATGTGGACTTTGAAACCCTGCGCGCGTCCTATTGCGAGCAGGTCGAGGCGCTGGTGGAAGGCGGCTGCGATGTGCTGCTGGTCGAGACGATTTTTGACACGCTGAACGCCAAGGCGGCACTGTTTGCCATTGACGAATACTTCGAGAAGTCGGGCGAGCGCCTGCCGCTGATCATCAGCGGCACCGTGACCGACGCCTCCGGCCGCATCCTGAGCGGCCAGACGGTGACGGCCTTCTGGCACAGCGTGCGCCATGCCCAGCCGCTGGCCATCGGCCTGAATTGCGCCCTGGGCGCGGCCCTGATGCGCCCCTACATCCAGGAACTGGCCCGCGTGGCCGGCGACACCTACATCAGCTGCTACCCCAATGCCGGCCTGCCCAACCCGATGAGCGACACCGGCTTTGACGAAACGCCGGCCGACACCTCACGCCTGCTGCGCGAGTTCGCGGCCGAGGGGCTGGTGAACATCGTCGGCGGCTGCTGCGGCACAACGCCGGAGCACATCCATGCGATCCGTGAATCGGTGGAGCCGCTCGGGGCACGGCTGCTCAAGCGCGACTACTTCTACAAGGAAGCGGCGTAGCGCCTACAACTGCATCAGTTTCTCGATCTCCTGCTGCATCGCCTGGGTCAGCTGCGCATACAGCTTGAGCTTGTCCGCGCTCTCCCGCATGCGCTCGGCGATGCGCAGCGACACCGCCATCATCAGCTTGGCGGCCGTGCTCGGGTCGTCTTCCATCAGTTGCTGAAGGGCGGCGCGGGTCAGGATGGCGCAGCGCAGATCGCTCATGGCGGTGCAGGAGGCCGAGCGCGGCTCGCCGTCGAGCAGGCCCATCTCGCCGATCAGGCTGCCCGGGCCGAGCACCGTCACGGTGATCGGCTCGGTGCGGCTCACCACGATGGACTCGATGGTGACCTCGCCGTCGAGCACCAGCAGCATGAAGTCGGTTTCCTTGGTGTCGCCTTCCTTGATGAAGGTCGTGCCCTCCGGGATCTTGCGCGGCTGCATGTAGCTGACCACCGCCCGGGCTTCCTCGTGGGTGAGCTGCATCAGGGCCGTGGGGGCGGTCAGCATCGCGGCCGCCATCTCGGCGCTGCTGGAGCCTTCGATCGCGCGCATGCGCTCCTCGGGCATCACCGAGTCCGATGCCTCCACCTGCTTTTTACCGAATATCTTGTTGAACATGAAACACCACTAAAATCATGGTAACTCAAGGAGCGCTGCAGCGAAATGCCTGAAAACGGCAGGTCGTCAGGCTTGGGTGACTCAACGGCGCTCACCGACCCAGTTTCCTGGCACCCGCCAGGCCAGACGCCAAGGTGAGCCATGACAGACAACGCAGCAAACCCCTCCAAAGACGACGGCACCGCCGCTCAGGCCGTGCCGCCGATGAAGCTTTCGGGCCTGGAGCCTGTAAGCGTCGGCGCCAGCAGCCTGTTCGTCAACATCGGTGAGCGCACCAATGTCACCGGCTCCAAGGCGTTTGCCCGCATGATCCTGAACGGCGAGTTCGAGCAGGCGCTGGCCGTGGCCCGCCAGCAGGTCGAGAACGGTGCCCAGGTGATCGACATCAACATGGACGAGGCCATGCTCGACAGCAAGGCCGCCATGGTGCGCTTCCTGAACCTGATCGCCAGCGAGCCCGACATCTCCCGCGTGCCGATCATGGTGGACTCGTCCAAGTGGGAGGTGATCGAGGCCGGCCTGCGCTGCATCCAGGGCAAGGGCATCGTCAACTCCATCTCGATGAAGGAAGGCGAGGAAGCCTTCCGCCACCAGGCGCGCCTCGTGCGGCGCTACGGTGCGGCGGCCGTGGTGATGGCCTTCGACGAAAAAGGCCAGGCCGATACCTACGAGCGCAAGATCGAGATCTGCGAGCGCGCCTACCGCATCCTGGTGGATGAAGTCGGCTTTCCGCCAGAAGACATCATCTTCGACCCCAACATCTTTGCGATTGCCACCGGCATCGAGGAGCACAACAACTACGCGGTGGACTTCATCAACGCCACCCGCTGGATCAAGCAGAACCTGCCCGGCGCCAAGGTCTCGGGCGGTGTCTCCAACGTGTCGTTCAGCTTCCGCGGCAATGACCCGGTGCGCGAGGCCATCCACACCGTGTTCCTGTACCACGCCATCCAGGCGGGCATGGACATGGGCATCGTCAACGCGGGCATGGTGGGCGTGTACGACCAGCTCGACGCGGACCTGCGCGAGCGGGTGGAAGACGTGGTGCTCAACCGCCGTGAGGACGCCGGCGAGCGGCTGGTGGAGATTGCCGAATCAGCCAAGGGCGCCGCCAAGGACGACAGCAAGCGCAACGAATGGCGCGGCGGCACGGTGCAGGAGCGCCTGTCCCATGCGCTGGTGCATGGCATCACCGACCACATCGTCACCGACACCGAAGAGATGTACCAGATCGTGCTGGCCAGGGGCGGGCGCCCGCTGCACGTGATCGAAGGCCCGCTGATGGATGGGATGAACATCGTGGGCGACCTGTTTGGCCAGGGCAAGATGTTCCTGCCGCAGGTGGTGAAGTCCGCGCGGGTGATGAAGTCCGCCGTGGCCCACCTGATTCCCTATATCGAGGAAGAAAAGCGCCTGCAGGCCGAGGCCGGGGAAGACGTCAAGGCCAAGGGCAAGATCATCATTGCCACCGTCAAGGGCGACGTGCACGACATCGGCAAAAACATCGTGACCGTGGTGCTCCAGTGCAACAACTTTGAAGTGGTCAACATGGGCGTGATGGTGCCCTGCCACGAGATCCTGGCGCGCGCCAAGGTCGAGGGCGCCGA
>JAZKHY010000042.1:0-32472 GCA_040385105.1 Pseudomonadota bacterium | reverse complement strand
GTGCGCGGGTTGCCGATGCAGTAGAGGTAGCCCACCGGGATGTGGATCCAGTGGTAGTCATCGCGACGCCCGGCCTCGATGAGCAGCACCCGCTTGGAGGCATCGGCCGACAGCCGGTTGGCCATGAGGCAGCCTGCTGTTCCCCCGCCGATGATGACGTAGTCGAATACTGTGTTGTCGCTCATTTTGCTGTGGGCATGACGAATTCCGCACCTTTGCCGATGCTTTCCGGCCAGCGCTGCATGATCGACTTCTGCTTTGTGTAGAAGCGCACGCCTTCTTCGCCATAGGCATGCATGTCGCCGAACAGGCTCTTCTTCCAGCCGCCGAAGCCATGCCATGCCATGGGCACCGGGATCGGCACATTGATGCCGACCATGCCGACCTGGATGTGCCGGCTGAACTCGCGCGCCACGTTGCCGTCGCGGGTGAAGCAGCTCACGCCGTTGCCGAATTCGTGGGCGTTGATCAGCTGGACGGCTTCCTTCAGGTCATGCACCCGCACGCAGGACAGCACCGGGCCGAAGATTTCTTCCTTGTAGATGCGCATGTCCGGCGTGACCTTGTCAAACAGTGCGCCACCCAGCCAGAAGCCGTTGTCGCAGCCCTTGCCGGCGGAGGCGCCCTTGAAGTCGCGGCCATCGACAACCAGCTGCGCGCCTTCTTTCACGCCCTGCTCAATGTAGCCAGTGATGCGCGCATGCGCCGTCGCCGTGACGATGGGCCCCATCTCGGCATCCAGATCGGTGCCGTTCCTGATCTTCAGCGTCTTGGCACGCTCAGCCAGCATCGGCACAAGCCTGTCGGCCACATCGCCCACCAGCACCGCCACGCTGATGGCCATGCAGCGCTCGCCGGCCGAGCCGTAGGCCGAGCCGATCAGCGCGTCCACCGTCTGTTCCAGGTCGGCGTCGGGCATGACCACCATGTGGTTCTTGGCGCCGCCCAGGGCCTGCACCCGCTTGCCGTGGTGGGCGCCGGTTTCGTAGATGTAGTTGGCGATCGGCGTGGAGCCGACAAAGGACACGGCCTTCACGTCGGGATGCTCCAGCAGCGCATCGACGGCTTCCTTGTCGCCCTGCACCACGTTGAACACACCGTCGGGCAGGCCGGCTTTCTTCAGCAGGTCGGCCATCAGCAGGCTGGCGCTCGGGTCGATCGGGCTGGGCTTGAGCACGAAGCAGTTGCCGGCGGCAATCGCCACCGGGTACATCCACATCGGCACCATGACCGGGAAGTTGAACGGCGTGATGCCGGCCACCACGCCCAGCGGCTGGCGCAGCGTCCAGTTGTCGATACCGGTGGAGACCTGGTCGGTGTAGTCGCCCTTGAGCAGCTGCGGGATGCCGCAGGAAAACTCGACGATGTCGATGCCGCGGGTGACCTCTCCCTGCGCATCAGTAAAGACCTTGCCGTGCTCGGCGGTGATGGCATGGGCCAGTTCGTCCTTGTGCTGGTTGAGCAGCTCCAGGAATTTGAACATCACGCGGGCACGGCGGATGGGCGGCGTGTCGGCCCAGGCCGGGAAGGCTGCCTGCGCGGACGCGACGGCGGCTGCCACCTCGGCTTTGCTCGCCAGCGCCACCTGGCCGGTGACGGCGCCGGTGGCCGGGTTGAACACATCGGCGCGGCGGCCGCTCTGGCCGGGCACGACGCGCCCGCCGATCCAGTGTTCGATGGAGGCCGTGCTGGCGGCGGGGGAGGTCTTGTCGGGTGCGTTCACAGTATGTTCCTTGGGCGCTTCGTTCGGGGAGTCTGGAGTCTATGCCGCGCCCGGGGCTTTGCAAAGGGCGTAAACCTGATTACATTGTTGATAATCCTGAACAATGAGGCCTGCGGAGATCAAGGAATGGCAACTGCCGCGACCACGCCCGTTTTCTCCGACCTGCACCTGCTGACTGTGCTGGCACAGACGCGCAGCTATACCCAGGCTGCGCGGCGGCTCGGGATTTCCAAGGCCTCGGTCAGCATGCGCATCGGCGAACTCGAGCGCGCGGCAGGCGTGCCGCTGGTCCGCCGCACGACCCGTTCGGTGGGCCTGACCGAGGCGGGCCAGCAGCTGGTGGACGAGACCCAGGGCGCCTTCACCCGTATCGAGCAGAGCTTTGCCGGTGTCAAGGACCTGGCAGGCACGCCGCGCGGGCTGGTGCGGGTGACGGCGCCGGTGGCCCTTGGCCGCCAGCACATCGCGCCCACGCTGGGCGCTTTCCTGCGCGCCTACCCTGACATCCGGCTGGAACTCGACCTGACCGACCGCTTTGTCAACCTGGCGCAGGAAGGGTTCGACCTGGCCATCCGCCATGCGCATGCGCCGCCCGATACGCATGTGGCCTGGGTGCTGTGCGAGTCGCATTCGGTACTGGTGGCAAGCAGCGACTACCTCCGGCGCCACGGCACGCCCGCGCATCCGTCGGAGCTGTCCGCTCACCGCTGCGTGCTCTACCTGCGCGACACCGCGAACCAGAGCTGGTCGTTCACCCGCGAGGGCTCGCGGCGGGCCGTGGACCAGGTGATCGTCACGGTCAACGGCCCCCTGCGCGCCAACAACAGCGAAGTGCTGCGCGAGGCCGTGCTGGCCGGCGTGGGCGTGGGCCTCCTGCCGGACTTCAGCGCCGCCGGCTACCTGGAGCCGCGCGGGCTGGTGCGGGTGTTGCCAAAGTGGCGGCCGCAGGGCTTCTTTGGCGAGCGGCTCTATGCCATCAGGCCCTGGGCGCCGCAGGTGCCGCGCGCGGTGCAATGCTTTGTGGACCATTTGCGCGGCAGCCTCGCACAGGGCTTTTCGCTCTAGCGGGTGAGCGTTGTTCCCATATCGCAAGCGGACGGCCTGTCACCCCTGCGCCACACACGGGCTCCCTTGTTTCGGGGGTTGGTGCGCGGCGCCACACTGCCGGGGGCCCGCAGGCGGTACGATGCCAGCTTCCCCCAATGCCGACACCTCATTTGCCCATGGAGCAATCCACCCCCCGCATCGCCCGCCAGGACACGCCCGAAGGACCGGACGTGATGGTGCTGGGCCGGTGGACCGCCGCCCAGCTGACGGCCGAATCGGTCTGGCCCCAGGTCACCGGCAGCCTCCAGTCCTCCGGCAAGGGCGAGGGGCTGGGCTGGGACTTGCGTTCATTGCAGCGGCTGGACCATATCGGCGCGCAGCTGCTGTGGAACCACTGGGGGCAGCAGTGGCCCAAGCGCCTGCAGACCATGCCGACCCAGCGGTCGGTGCTGGAGGAGGTGGCGAAGTTCACCATCACGCCGCCGGTGCCGGTGCGGCCCACGCTGATGCAGCGCTTCCTGGCGCTGGGCGGCTTCATCATGGTGATCCTAGACCACGGCCGCGACATCCTGCGGCTGATCGGGCAGCTGCTGCTGGACACGATCCGCCTCATCCGGGCCCCGCAGGACGGCCCGTGGCGCGATTTTTCCGGTCACCTCTACCGCATCGGGGCGACGGCCCTGCCCATCACGGCCCTCGTGGGTTTCCTGATCGGCGTGGTGCTGGCCTACCTGACCTCGCAGCAGCTCAAGCAGTTTGGCGCCGACGCCTTCATCGTCAACATCCTGGGCATCTCGCTGATCCGTGAGCTCGGCCCGGTGCTGGCCGCCATCCTGATTGCGGGGCGGTCGGGTTCGGCCATTACCGCGCAGATCGGTGTGATGCGCGTCACTGAAGAACTCGACGCCATGCGCGTCATGGGCATACCGCCGGGCTTCCGCCTGGTGATGCCGCGCGCCATGGCGCTGGCGGTGGTGATGCCCCTGGTGAGCGTCTGGACCACGCTGGCCGCACTCGCCGGTGGCATGCTGGCGGCGGACCTGTCCATGGACATCACGCCCGACTATTTCCTGCAGGCCCTGCCCAAGGCGGTGGACATTGCCAACCTGGTGCTGGCCACCGGCAAGTCTGTGGTGTTCGGCATCCTGATCGCGCTGATCGGCTGCCACTACGGCCTGCGCGTCAAGCCCAACACCGAGAGCCTGGGCGAAGGCACCACCGCCTCGGTGGTGACGTCCATCACCATCGTGATCCTGGTGGACGCACTGTTCGCGGTGGTCTTCAAGGACATCGGCGTCTGACCATGCACACCGAAGAGCCCGTTTTCTCCGAAGACTCGATGCAGGATGCGCCGCATGTGGTCGACATCCAGAAGCTGTGGACGACGTTCCACACGCCGTCGGGCGACTTCACCGTCCACCGTGACCTGGACCTCGTCATTGACCGCGGCGAGGTGGTCTCGCTGGTCGGCGGGTCGGGCACCGGCAAGACGGTGCTGCTGCGGCAGATCCTGGGGCTGGAAACGCCGGCCAAAGGCACGATCAACGTGCTGGGCCAGCCGGTGGCGCAGCTGGGCGCCAAGGGTGCGGCCAGCCGCGTGGGCATGCTGTTCCAGCATGGCGCGCTGTTCTCGGCCTTCAGCGTGCTGGAGAACATTGCCTTCCCGCTGCGCGAGCTGCGCTCGCTGCCGGCGCAGCTCATCCGCGACGCGGCGCTGGTCAAGCTGCAGATGGTGGGCCTGGGCCCCGAGCACGCGCACAAGATGCCGTCAGACCTGTCGGGCGGCATGGTCAAGCGCGTGGCGCTGGCCCGCGCGCTCATCATGGATCCGCCGCTGCTGCTGCTGGACGAACCCACGGCCGGGCTGGACCCGGACAGCTCCGACGGTTTCTGCACGCTGCTGCGCTCGCTGCACCGCGAACTGGGCCTGACGGTTGTCATGGTCACCCACGACCTGGACACGCTGTTCGAGCTGAGCACCCGCGTCGCCGTGCTGGCCGACCAGAAGGTCATCGTCAGCGGGCCGGCCAAGGACGTCATCGCTTACCCGCACCCGTTCATCCACGACTTCTTCCTTGGCGAGCGCGGACAGCGCGCCATGGAACTCCTGCGCGAATACCCGTTCGCAGTCTAGACAAGCAAAGGACACATTATGGAAAACAAGGCCCATGCCCTCGCCGCCGGCGCCTTCGTGCTGGCGGTGGCCAGCCTGCTCGTTGCGCTGGCCGTCTGGCTGACCCGCGACAGCGGTGAGCGCTACCTCTACGAGATGAGCACGCGAGACGCCGTGAGCGGCCTGCAGTCGCAGGCGGCGGTGCGCTTTCGCGGCGTGGACGTCGGCAAGGTGGTGTTCATCGGCTTTGACAGCAAGATCCAGGGCAATGTGCTGATCCGCATTGCCGTCGAGAAAGGCACCCCCATCACCCGCAGCACCTTCGGCTCCCTCGGGTTCCAGGGCGTGACCGGCCTCTCGTTCGTGCAGCTTGACGATACCGGCACCGACATGGTGGCCCTGGTGCCCAACGACGCCAACCCGCCGCGCATCCCACTGCAGCCCGGCCTGCTGGCCAAGCTGACGGCGCAGGGCGAGAAGATCATGGCGCAGGTGGAGCAGGCCACGACGCGCATCAACTCGCTGCTGGCTGACGAGAACCAGAAGGCGCTGGTCGGCGCCGTGAGCCAGATCGGTGATGCGGCGGGCAGCGTCAACAAGCTGGCGCTGCGGCTGGACGGCACGGTCGAAAAGCGCCTGGACCCGATGATCAATGACTTTGGCAAGACGCTGGCGTCTGTCAGGAACGCCGCCGACGAGGTCGGCACGACGGCCGACAACTTCAACAAGACGGTGGACCGGCTCAACGCCAAGGACGGCCCGCTGGACCGCCTGGCCGAAGGCGCCGAGACGCTGTCGCATGCGGCGGAGACCTTTGGCGCGGCCACGCTGCCGCGCGTCAACCGCGTCACCGAAGACACGGCACGCGCCATGCGGCGCCTGAGCCGTACGGTGAACGGCATCAACGACAACCCGCAATCCCTGATTTTCGGCAACGGCAACCCGCAGCCCGGGCCGGGTGAACAGGGCTTTGCCGCACCGGGAGCTGCAAAATGAAACCCATGACTGGAATCTTCAACGCCTGGCGCCCGCGCCTTCCCTCGGGCACGGTCCTGCTGGGCATGGCCGCGCTGGTGCTCGCCGGCTGCGGCGCGCTGCCGGACAAGCCTTCACGTCCGGCCAGTTACGACTTCGGGCCCGGCGCCACGGCGCCCGAGCCTGCCAACCGGATGGCGCCGCTGCCGCCGCTGGCCCTCGCCGATATCGAGGCGCCGAACGCACTTGATGGCAGCGCCATGTACTACCGGCTGGGCTATGTGGATGCGCAGCAGCTGCGGCCGTATGCCCAGGCCCGCTGGAGCATGTCGCCGTCCCAGCTGGTGATGCAGCAGCTGCGTGAGACGCTGGGCCAGCGCCGTGCCTTGCTGACGGCGGGCGAAGGCCCGGCGGTGAACCGCACGGGCGGCAAGCTGCCGAATGTGCTGAAGATCGAGCTGGAAGAGTTCAGCCAGCTGTTTGAATCGCCCACCGCCAGCGTGGGGCTGGTGCGCATGCGCGCGACCCTGGTGCAGGTGACCACCTCCGGTGAAAGCCTGCTGGCCCAGCGCAGCGTGGTGGTGCAACGCCCCGCGCCCAGCGCCGATGCCCCCGGCGGGGCCCGCGCGCTTGCGCAGGCAACACGCGCAGCGGTCGAAGAAATTGCGCAGTGGCTGCAGCAGGTGCCCTGAGCCGGCCCGGACCGTTGACATGAACACCGCCACAGTTGCTGCACAGAGCCCGGTCGAAAAGAAACTGCAGGCCGCCGGCCTGGAACTCGTCGGCAGTTGCGCCAACCTGCTGGACCGCGGGCCGCAGCTGCTGCGCAGTGCCGCGCTGCTCGAAGACTTCCTGCCAGAGGAAGTGTCGGCCCTCGGCGCCGCCATGCTGCTCGTGCGCGCCCAGCCCGGGCAGACCCTGATCGCCGAAGGCGAGACCGGCGACTGGATGCTGTTGCTGCTCAGCGGCACGGTGGACGTGACACGGCGCAGCCCCGCGGGCGAGGTGTCGCGCCTGGCCGTCATCCGCCAGGGCGCCGCCATCGGCGAGATGTCCATGCTGGACGGCGAGCTGCGTGCCGCCACCTGCATTGCACTCGATCCGGTGGAAGCCGGTGTGATCACCCGCAGCGCCATCGGGCAGCTGATCCGCGAACAGCCGGCAGTGGGCGCCAAGCTGCTCGTCAAGCTCACGCAGTTGCTGGCCCAGCGGCTGCGCAATACCAGCAACCAGCTGGTCAAGGCCTTGCAGAAGTAGCCGGTAGCCGCGCCAGCGGACTAGGCCACGCGACCGGCGGCCTTCTGGCGGAAATGGCCATCAGGCCCGTAGAAAACCCGCTTTCCCAAACCTAGCATCGGTGCACCTCAGCGCCGGATTGTTGCTCCGCGCTCCGGAATGTCCAACCCGAGCAAAGGACCACCATGCCTGCCAAACCCAACCCCCGGCGCACGTCCAGCCTGCTGGCTGCCGCCGCCCTCACGACACTTGCCGCGCTCACAGCGCTCCAGCCCCTTGATGCATCCGCCAATGCGCCCACCATCAAGATCGGTGTGATCGGGCCGATGTCCGGAGGGTCCCAGGACTTCGGCCAGAGCATGGTCAACGGGATCCGCATCGCCGCAGCCGAGATCAATGCCGCAGGAGGCTACCTGGGCCGCCGGCTAGAACTGGTTATCAAGGATGACAAGGGCGACCCTGAAACCGGCCTGAAGATGAGCGAGGAACTTGTGGGCACGGACAAGGTCACGGCCACACTGGGCTTTTGCAACACCGGCGTTGCGGTCCGCGCGATACCGGTGTTCCAGAAATCGCAGTCGCCGCTGCTCGTGCCCTGCGCGGCAGGCTCGCCGGTCACCCAGCAGGTGCCGCCGGACAGGAGCTATGTCTTCCGCGTGGCGCCGAGCGAGGAGATCAAGGCGCCCTTCATCGTCAGTGACCTGCTCAAGCGCGGCTGGAACAAGGTTGCGATCTTCTCCGACGCCACGCCGTACGGTGAATCGGGCAAGCGGGATGTGATCAAGGCGCTGGCCGCCGCCGGCATCAAGCCGGTGTATGCCACAACATTCCCGCTGGGCACTGCCGACCTGTCGGCCGAAATGGCGGCGGCCCGCGGCGCGGGCGCCAATGTGGTGGTCGCGTACACGGTGGGGCCCGAGAACGCGGTCATCGCAAAGAGCCGCGCTGCCGTCAAGTGGAACGTCCCGCTGGCCGGCCCCTGGACCCTGTCGTTCCCGAGCTTCATCAAGGGCGCCGGCGACGCGGCCGAGAACACGCTCACCGCGCAGACCTTCATTGCCGAGTCCAGCAACGAGCGCCGGGCCGCCTTCCTCACCGCCTACAGCCGCATGCACGGCAAGCTCGCCGTACCGATGGCGGCGGCCCAGGGGTATGACGCGCTGTACCTTCTGACCTATGCCTTCATCGGCATCCGCGACGGCAAGCTCACAGGCCCTGCCATCAAGCAGCAGCTGGAGAATGCGCAGCGCGTCTACTACGGCGTGGTGTCCACCTACGACAGGCCATTCAGCGCAACAAGCAAGGAGGCGGTCACGCCCAACATGCTGGTGATGGGCGTGGTCAGGAAGGGCGCGGTGACCTTTGCCTATCCTGGCGATGCGCGGCGCAACCTGTTCATCCAGCGCAAGACGCAACAGTCCGGGGACGCCGAAAAGCTCCCCTAGCGTGCAAGCACCGGGAACAGCTTGCCCAGTCCGTCGGCCATCACTTCAACGGCCAGCGCCGCCAGGATCAGCCCCATCAGCCGCGTCATCACATTGATGCCGGTCTTGCCCAGCACGCGGGCAATCGGCGTGGCAAGCGAAAAGCACAGGGCGGTGGCCAGGCCGATCACCACACCATAGGCCACGAGCGTCCCCAGCTCAAAGAGGGTCCTGGCCTTGTCGGCATAGATCACCACCGTGGACATGGTGGCCGGGCCCGTGAGCAGCGGGATGGTCAGCGGCACGACGGCGATGCTCGCGCCCATGGCGGCCTTTTCGGCGCCTTCCTCCATCTCGTTGGTCTGCGCTTTCGCTTCCGCGGGCTGGGCATTGAGCATGTTCAGCGCGCTTGTCAGCAACAGCATGCCGCCGCCCACCTGGAAGCTTGCAAGGGAGATGCTGAAGAACTCCAGGATCTGCAGGCCCAGCAGCGCGCTGACCGAGATGACCAGGAAGGCGGTGAAGGAGGAAATCCAGATGGTGCGCCGCCGCTGCGCCGGCGAGAAACCCTGCGTGTAGTGGATGAAGAAGGGGACGATGGCGAACGGGTTGACGATCGCCAGCAGCGTGATGAGGGGTTTGAGGTCCATGTGCCTGCCTTGTTGTCAGCCGGGGTGGCGGCGCCGGTACATGCCGAAGCCCTCCATGTGCAGGACCTGCTCGCCGTCCTGGTTCACCATGGCGATGAGGGAGCGCACGATGCCGACGTCCGGCCGCGACTTCATCGGCCGGCTTTCCACGATGGTGGTGCGCAGCGTCAGCGTGTCGCCGGGATAGACCGGCTTCATCCACTTGATGTTGTCCATGCCGGGCGAGCCCAGGCTGGCGGACTCGTTGAGAAAGCCGTCCACCATCAGGCGCATGGCCATCGCGCAAGTGTGCCAGCCGCTGGCCGACAGGCGCTTGAACATGGAGGCTTCGGCAGCCGCGTCGTCCAGGTGGAAGGGCTGCGGGTCGAACTGGCGGGCGAAGGCCAGTGTCTCTTCCCGCGTGGGCGTGACGCTGCCGAACTCGCGCGTCTCACCCGGCGTGAAGTCCTCCCAGTAGTACTTCCAGGCGGCTGGCGCCCCACCCGATGCAGCGTCCATCAGCGGCCTCCCGATACGTCGATCAGCGACATGGTGGTGTAGCTCGCTTCTTCGGACATCAGCCAGACGATGAGGTCCGCCACTTCCTGCGCCGTGCCGCCGCGCTGCATCGGTACCTGGTGCTGCAGGTCCTTCACCCGGTTGGGCAGGCCGCCGGATGCATGGATGTCGGTTTCGATGAGGCCCGGGCGTACCGCATTGACACGGATGCCTTCCGCCGCCACCTCCTTGGCCAGGCCAATGGTGAAGGTGTCGATCGCGCCCTTGGCCGCCGCGTAGTCCACATACTGGCCCGGCGCGCCGATGCGCGCCGCCGCGCTGGACAGGTTGACGATGGCGCCGCCGCTGCCGCCGTGCCTGGTGCTCATGCGCAGCACCGCCTCGCGCGCGCAGACCATCGAGCCGATGACGTTGATGTCGAACATGCGCTTGAGGCGCTGCGTGCCCATCTGGTCGAGCCGCGCCGTCACATCGACCACGCCGGCGTTGTTCACCAGTGCCGTCAGGCGCCCGAGCTGCGCATCAACCGCCCTGAACATGTCGAGCACCTGCTCCTCCTGCGCCACGTCGGCCTGCACGCTGATGGCCTTGCCGCCGCCGGCGCGGATCTGCAGCACCACATCGTCCGCAGCCCGTGAATTGGCTGCATAGTTGACGGCAACTGCATAACCTTTTTTTGCGGCGGCAAGCGCCGTTGCCGCGCCGATGCCACGGCTGCCGCCGGTGACCAATACGATCTTGTCCAAAATCCCGCCTCCTGCACAATGTCCGCTTCTGGGCTACAAACCAGCATTACAGCACCAAGACTGCAAGGACGCTGTACCCGGCATGCCCGACACGATGCCACGCGCTTTCAAAAACAGGAGACAGACTTGAGCCGCACCATTGACTATTACTTTGCGCCACAGAGCCCGTGGACCTACCTGGGCCATGAGCGCTTCTGCGCCATCGCGCGCGCGGCGGGCGCCACCGTGCGCCTGCTGCCCAATGACCTGGGCAAGGTGTTCCCGGTCTCGGGCGGCCTGCCGCTGGGCAAGCGGGCACCGCAGCGGCAGGCCTACCGGCTGGTCGAGATGCAGCGGTTCGCGGACTTCCTGAAGCTCCCCGTCAACCTGAAGCCAAAGTACTTTCCGGTCAGCGGTGATGACGCCGCGCGGCTGATCATTGCGGTGGACCTGCGCGACGGCGTGGACGCCGCCCTGAAGCTCAGCGGCGCCGTCTTTGCGGCAGTCTGGGTGCAGGACCGGAATATCGCCGACGAAAAGGTGCTGGCGGAACTGCTGGCCGAAAGCAGCCTCGATGCCGCGCGGCTGGAGCAGTCGCACAGCCAGGCCGTCCATGAGCGGTACGACGCCAACACGCAGGCGACGATTGATGCCGGCGTCTTCGGCGCGCCCAGCTACGTCATCGACGGCGAGATTTTCTGGGGCCAGGACAGGCTTGATTTTGTGGAGCGCAAGCTGCGCGCCTGAGTTTCCATTCCATTCATCATTTCATCCATCAAGGAGCATTACATGGGCAAGTTCATCGACCTCACCGCCGCCGACGGCACTTTCGTCAAGGCTTACGTGGCCGAACCCGCGGGCAAGCCAAAGGGCGGCGTGGTCGTCATCCAGGAAATCTTCGGCGTCAACTCGCATATCCGCGCGGTAGCGGACGGCTATGCGGCCCAGGGGTACCTGGCCGTGGCCCCGGCCACCTTCCAGCGCGTGCAAGCCGATGTGGACCTCGGCTACACACCCGACGACATCCAGAAGGGCATGGCCCTGAAGACCGCGGTGGAGGCTCTGCCGGCCCCCGGCGTGATGCAGGACCTGCAGGCCGCCGTCAACCATGCGGCGCAGGCCGGCAAGGTCGGCGTGGTGGGGTATTGCTATGGCGGGCTGCTGACCTGGCGCGCCGCCTGCCTGCTTGACGGCGTGGCAGCGGCGGCGCCTTATTACGGCGGCGGCGTCACGACCGACGCCGAGATCGCGCGCAAGCCCAAGTGCCCGGTGCAGGCCCATTTTGCCGATGACGACAGCTACATCCCGCTGGACAGCGTCGAGAAGTTCAGCAAGGCCCATCCGGATGCCGAGGTGCACATCTACAGGGGCCACCATGGCTTCAACTGCGACCAGCGCGGTTCCTGGGACGAGGCGGCCGCAAAGCTGGCGCGTGAGCGCACGCTGGCTTTCTTTGCGAAGCACGTCGGCTGAAGCCATGAAGCCGCTGCGCAAACTCCTGTTCGCGGCATGGCTGGCCGCGTGCCTGCCAGCCGCGGTGCATGCGGCTGACTACAGCGGCCCGCTGTTTGATGCCCACATGCACTACAACGTCGAGGCCTGGGACGGCAAGGCCGGCCCGCACCCGCCGGCCGACGTGCTGGCGCGCATGAAGCGCAACGGCGTGCGTGCCGTGCTGTCCAACTCGCGGCCCAACGACAACACCAAATTGCTGGCAGCCAGCGATGACGCGCGCAGGGCCGGCGTTGCGGTCGTGCCGTTCATCCGCCTGTACCGCAACCGCGCCGACTACGACAACTGGTTCCGCGACGAAACCATCTACGAGATGGTGCAGGCCGAGTACAGCCGCGGCACCGCCGGCGGGCCGTACAAGGGCATCGGTGAATTCCACCTCTACGACAGCGCCAACGCCAACGGCCCGGTGGCCAGGAAGCTCATGGCCTTTGCCGAGGAAAAGAACCTGGCCATCCTGGCCCATGTGGATGACACGGCCATCGACCTGCTGATGGGCAACGCGCCCTCGAAGGGGCAGAAGTTGCGCATCATCTGGGCGCACACCGGCATCGGCGGCGCATCGGCGGCGCGGGTCAACGAACTGTTCGCGAAGTACCCGCTGCTCATGGGCGAGCTGTCCTACCGCCCCGGCCTGACCTGCACGGGCGGCAAGCTGTGCGCCGAATGGCGCGAGCTGATGCTCAGGTACCCGGGGCGCTTCATGATCGGCTCCGACACCTGGGTGAACCAGCGCTGGGATGCCTACGACGAACTCATGAAGGGCTATCGCGTGTGGCTTGGCGACCTGCCGCCGGATGTCGCGAAGAAGATTGCCTGGGACAACGGCGCTGGCCAGTTTGGTGTCAGGCAACCTTAATAGTTCGTGATGTTGCGCAATGCCCGGAAAGCCTGTGCGGCTTTCCATCCATGCGCCTTGCCGCCTGTGCGGTTTTCCGGCTTGCAGCCTCCGGGAAAACCATGAGATGCTTTGAAAATTCTCAATTGAATCAATAGCTTGCAATAGTTTCTGTCACTGGCACACGCGTTGCTATTTGTCTTGTGCAAAGCAACCAGACAAGCCGGGCTTCCCGGCGCCAGGAGACAAGAGACATGAGTTACAAGAACAGATCGTTCAACACGAGCGGGGCCTGCGCATTGCTGCTGGGCCTTGCGTCCCTGCTGATGGCGGGATGCGGCGGCGGCGAGGCCCCCGCAGCGGGCGTCACGCCCCCCGCGCCAGTCGTGCCCGTGCCGGAGACGCCCACACCTGAAGTGCCGGCGCCGGAAATCCCGGCCACGGTGCGCGTGGGTGTGCTCTCGTCAAAGGCCTGGATGGTTGCGGGCACGGATGCCCTGCTTGAAGTGGAAGTGCTAGACGCCTCCATCAGCGCAGCGCCCACCATTACTTCCAATGGCACCGACGTGACGGCGGCGTTCGCGCCGGACGCATCGGGCAAGCTGGTCGGCAGGATCACCAATGTGCAGCCGGGCGCCAATGAAGTGCGGGTCACGCATGGCGGCTACACGGCAAGGCTGGCGATCACCGGCAACCCGGTCGATGGGCCGATCATCTCGGGCCCGCACCAGAGCCCGTTCATCTGCAACACGAGCTTCGGCATGCCGACAGGCGTGCCGGCATTGACGGCCATTCCGGGTGACCCGAACTGCGGCGTGAACACCCAGGTGGACTATGTCTACCGCACGACGTCCAACACCTTTGTCCAGCTGCCGGATGCAATGACGATCACGTCGTACCCGGCCAACATGAAGACGACGACGGTGGCGGGCATCACGGTGCCTTATGTCATCAGGCTGGAGACGGGCACGATCAACCGTGCGATCTACCAGACGGCCCTGCTGCATGACGTCATCAACGAGCCGCTCCCGACCCCGGCGGTCCGGCCCGCAGGCTGGAATGGCAAGGTCGTCTACCCCCTGGGCGGCGGCTGCCAGGGCGGCTGGTTCCAGCAGGGTGCAACCACCGGGGGCGTGGTGAACGACACCTACCTGTCGCGCGGATTCGCGGTGGCCAGCTCGACGCTCAATGTCATGGGCCAGAACTGCAACGACCAGCTGTCGTCGGAAACCATCGCCATGGTCAAGGAACGGTTCATCAAGAACTACGGCGTGCCCGTCTACACCATCGGCACCGGCGGCTCGGGCGGTGCCTACCAGAGCAACCAGACGGGCGACAACTACCCCGGCCTGTTCGACGGCATCATCATCAGCCAGGTGTTTGCCGACGTGACCTCGTCCACGCTGTTCAAGCAGTTCGACTCGCGCCTGCTCAATACCTACTTCAATGCCACCAGCGGCTTCACCACCGCGCAGAAGCAGGCGATCTCCGGCTACCTGCAGATCGCCAACATTTCGGCGATGAGCAGCCAGGCCGGCCGCATCGACCCGACGGTGTCGTTCCCCGCCGGCGTGAACGCCGGTGTCGGCCCCGGCTTCCGGTACCACCCCACGACCAACCGGGGCGGTGCCCGGGCGAGCGTGTATGACCACACCCGGAACGTCTACGGCGTCAATGAGGAAGGCCATGCGCTGCGCCCCATCGACAACGTGGGCGTGCAGTACGGGCTGAAAGCGCTGAACGACGGCGCCATCACGATCGCCCAGTTCCTCGACCTGAACCAGCGGATCGGCGGCCTGGACCGCGACCTCAAGCCGCAGCTTGCGCGCTCCATCGCCGATACCGGTGCGCTGGAACGGGCCTACCAGTCGGGCCGCATTGTCTGGGGCGGCGGTGGCCTGGCCTCGATGCCGATCATCGACAACCGCGACTACAACGACGGTGCGGTCGGTGGCGACATCCACACCAAGATCCACTCGTTCTCGGTGCGCGAGCGCCTGCGCAAGGCCAACGGGCATGCCGACAACCACGTCATCCTCACGCTCAAGCCCGGAGCAGTGGACACGCTGGCCTACATGGACACGTGGCTGTCGGCGGTCAAGGCCGACACCTCCGGCGCGACGCTGGCGCAGAAGGTGGTGACCCACCGCCCGGCCGACCTGAAGGATGCCTGCTGGAAGTCCGGCGTGAAGTACGAGGAAGAGCAGACGGCGTTCGGCGACGGCACCTGCAACTCGCCCACCTTCTATCCCGCCGGCACCACGCCGCGCATGGCCGCAGGCGGCCCGCTGGCCGACGACATCGCCAAGTGCCAGCTCAAGCCGCTGGATGCGGCGGACTACGCGGTGACGTTCGCGCCGGCGCAATGGGTGCTGCTGCAGAACGTCTTCCCGCAGGGCGTTTGCGACTGGAGCAAGCCCGGCATGAGCCAGCAGCCCAGCCGGCCGTGGCAGTCCTTCGGCCCGTCGCCGATGAACAAGCTGTTCGACATCACCAGGCCCTGAGCGCAGGAGACACAACAAAATGATCAACAACGATATCTTCCATCGCGTCCGGCTGGGTGCCGCTCGTGTCGGCGTCGCCGTAGCTTGCGCGGCATTCATGGTGGCTTGCGGCGGCGGCAGCGGCGGCACGCCCGTACCCGTGGCGCCCGCACCCGAGTTTCCAGGCCTGCCGCCTGTAGTCCCCGAAACGCCGACGCCCGAGGTGCCCGCCACCGTCAGGCTCTCGGTCCTGTCTTCGCCCGCAGACCGCGTGATGGGCACGGATGCGCTCATTGAAATCGAGTTCCTGGAGATCAGGCCCGGTGCGCGGCTTGAAGTCACCTCCAACGGGGAGGACATGAGCGCCTTGTTCGGCTATGACGACCGGTCCGGCCGGCTGGTGGGCAACGTCGGCAATATCCGTCCGGGCGCCAATGCGGTGGAAGTCCGTTACGGTGGCTACACCTCGCGGCTCGCGCTCACGGCGTTTCCCGCTTCGGGGCCGGTATTCTCCGGGCCGCACCAGGCACCGTTCATCTGCGAGTACAACTCCTTCACCCGGCTGGGCGGCGGCGTGTTCACGCCGGAGAACGACGGCAATTGCGGCGTGAAGAAGCTGGTCAGCTATTTCTGGGTCAGTACCAGCGGCGCCCGCTCGGGATACACGCCCGGCTCGGCCTATGCGGGAAACATGCAGTACCTCACCATCAACGGCAAGACGGTGCCCTACCTGCTGCGCATGGAAAGCGGTACCGCCAACCGCGCGGCCTACCAGTCGGTCATGCTGCATGATTACCTGAACGAACCCGTGCCGGCGCCCACTGTGCGTTCGGGTGCGTGGAACGGCAAGCTGGTGTACACGATGGCCGGCGGCTGCCGCGGCGGCAGCTGGTACCGCCAGGGCAATGACTTCGAGACGCTGTTCGTCAACGACTACATCCACAAGGGCTACGCCGTGGTGTCGTCCACCCTGAATGTCTCCAACCAGAGCTGCAACGACCTGCTGGCGGCGGAGACGGTGGCTGCCGTCAAGGAGCGCTTCGTGAAGTCCTATGGCGTGCCGGTGTACACACTGGGCATCACGATGGGCTCGCTGGGCAATGCCTTCCAGGCCCACGAGATCGCCGACAACTACCCGGGCCTGTTCGACGGGATCATCGTGTCGCAGGCCCTGCCCGACATGACATCGTCCGCGCTGCTCAAGCTGCACGACTCGCGCCTGCTGAACCTTTATTTCACCAACAGTGTCATTGCGCCGACCACCACGGTGGCGTTCACCGATGCGCAAAAGCTGGCGATCTCTGGCTTCAAGCAGGTCGGCAACATTGTCAAGATGAGCGAAGAGGCCATCCGCATGGACCCGGTGGGCGAATTCCCCGCGATGCTGCCGCTGTCGGCGCGCTACCACGCAGTCGACAACCCGGCCGGCGCGCGCGCAACGGTCTATGACGCCCAGGTGAATGTGTACGGCAGGACGGCGCAGGGCTTCGCGCAGCGGCCGATGGACAACGTGGGCGTGCAGTACGGGCTGGCCGCGCTGAATGCCGGCACCATCACGGTGGAGCAGTTCCTTGACCTCAACGACAGGATTGGCGGCGTCTCGCGTGATTTCGTCCGCACCGGCAACCGTACCGTGGCCGACGCGGCGGCGCTGGAGCGTGCCTACAAGTCCGGTCGCATCGTCAGCGGCGGCGGCGGCCTGGCACAGACGGCAATCATCGACCGGCGCAACTATGTGGACAACGCGGTGGCTGGCGACATCCACAACAAGATCCACAGCTTCTCGATGCGCGAGCGCCTGCTCAAGGCAAACGGCCACTTCGACAACCATGTGATCCTGACGGCATCGGCAACCGGCAGCCTGACGATGAGCCTCACGATCACGCAGATGGACGACTGGCTGATGGCGGCGCAGGCCGATACCACGCCGGGCAGGACAAAGGCGCAGAAGATCGCCGCCAACCGGCCTGCCACCCTGAAAGACGCCTGCTGGACGGGTGCAGGCACGAAGAACGAGGAGACCCAGACCGCCAGTGGCTCGTCCACCTGCAACACCGCCTACCCTGCGGGTACGACGCCGCGTATGGCGGCCGGCGGGCCGCTGTCGGACGACGTCATCAAATGCCAGCTGAAGGCGCCTGCCGCGGCGGACTACACGCCTTCCTTCAATGCCACGCAGTGGAGTCGCCTGCTGGCGATGTTCCCCGGCGGGGTCTGCGACTGGAGCAAGCCCGGCGTGGGCCAGCAGGCACTTGCGGGCACCTGGCAGTCATTCGGCCCGGCGCCGGCCAACCTGCTGTTTGACATCACCAGGCCCTGATGACCCCACGGGAGTGCCCGGCGTTACACCTGGGCATTCCCTTTTTATTTAACATCTTCACTACCCCGGAAATTCCATGACATCGTTTTTCAAGCTGGCCACGGCCGTTTCGCTCGCCGTACTGGCTCTTGGCGCCAGCGCCCAGGACTACCCCGCAGGCAAGCCCATCACCGCCATCGTGCCGTTCGCCGCAGGCGGGCCGACCGACAAGGTCGCGCGCGAGATCGGCCAGATCATGAGCAGGCAGCTGGGCACCACGGTCGTGATCGACAACTCCGCAGGCGCCGGCGGCACCATCGGCGCGCGCAAGGTGGCGCAAGCCAAAAACGACGGCTATACCGTGCTGATCCACCACATCGGCATGGCGACGGCACCCGGCCTCTACCGCAACCTGGGCTTTGACCCGCTCAAGGACTTCGAGATGATCGGCGAAATCGCCGACGTGCCCATGGTCCTGCTCGGCAGCAAGTCGCTGCCGGCCAACAACCTGACGGAGCTGGTTCCCTACATCAAGGCCAATGCCGCGAAGATCTCGCTGGCCAATGCCGGCATCGGTTCGGCCTCGCACCTGTGCGGCCTGCTGTTCCAGAGCGCGCTGCAGACGGAACTCACCACCGTCCCGTACAAGGGCACCGCGCCGGCGCTGACCGACCTGATCGGCGGCCAGGTCAACCTGATGTGCGACCAGACGACCAACGTCGCAGGCCAGATCAAGGCCGGCTCACTGAAGTCTTTCGCCGCCATGCAGGCCAGCCGCATCGAGGCGTTCAAGGACATCCCGAGCGCTGCTGAGCAGAACCTGAAAGGCATTGAAGTCAAGATCTGGCATGCCATGTATGCCCCCAAGGGCACGCCCAAGGCTGTGGTTGACAGGCTGTCGGCCGCGCTGCAGACGGCGGTGACGGATCCGGTGTTCCGCAGCAAGATGGCCGAGCTCGGCGCGGAAGCCGCCACTGCCGCCCGCGCGAAGCCGGACTCGCTGCGCACCCACCTGTCCAGTGAAATCAACAAGTGGACGCCGGTCATCAAGAAGGCGGGCGTCTATGCCGACTGAGGGCATGATGCCCCCGGCCGGCTGACCGGCAGCGCATGAACGCTGCCAGCCGCCGCATCCTCGCCGCCGCCGGATGGGTCCTGCTCATCCTCGGCGGCGTTGTGCTTGCGTGGGTGACGGCGGAGCGCGCCGGCGTGCGCTCGCTGCGCGAGATCACCACGCACCGGCTCGACATCTATGCGGCCAGCCTGCAAAGCGAGCTGAGCCGCTATGAGTACCTGCCGCCCGTGATCGCCCTCAACCAGGACGTGCTGCAGCTGCTGAAGAACCCTTCCGACACGCGTGCCCTTGGCAGCGTGAACCGTTATCTTGAAACGGTGAATGCGGAGTCCCGCGGTTCTGCCGTCTATGTCATGGACACGCACGGCCTGACGCTGGCAGCCAGCAACTGGAACCAGCCGGTCAGCTTCGTGAAGATGAATTTCTCCTACCGGCCTTATTTCCAGGATGCGATGCGCGGCGTGCCGGGGCGCTTCTATGGCATCGGCACGGTCAGCCGCGAGCCGGGCTACTACTTTTCGTACGGCATCATGGAAGGCGCCACCCGCCTGGGCGTGGCCGCGGTGAAGGTGAACCTGGACAAGCTCGACCAGGCATGGAGCCACGCCGGCGAGAAGATCCTGGTGGCCGATGGCAACGGCGTGGTTTTTCTCTCGTCCGAGCCCGGCTGGAAGTTCCGCACCCTGGGCCAGCTCTCTGCCGAAACCATCGGCCGGCTGGCCCAGACCCGCCAGTACACCGAGGCCGGCTCGCTGGCGCCGCTTGGCCTGGTGGAAAAGCGCGCCTTGCCGGACGGCAGCGCGGTGGTGCAGGCACCGGCCGGCGGCGGCCAGGCAGCCGAGTACCTGGTGCACAGCCGACCCGTACCGGGGACGGACTGGCAGCTCATCGTGCTGTCCGACATGGCCCCGGCGACAGCGCTGGCGCGCAACAGCGCCGCCGCAACCGCCTGCTCGCTTGGCTTCCTCACATTGCTCATCATGTACATGCGCCAGCGCCGGCGCATCGTGGCGCAAAGCCTGGCTGCCAAGGAGGCGCTGCAGCGCGCCCATGACGAACTCGAGCGCAAGGTGCAGCTGCGCACCGAAGCGCTGAGCGACGCCAACCAGAACCTGCAAAGCGAGATCGCCGAGCGCCGCAAGGCCGAGAAAATCCTGAAGGCGACACTTGAAGACCTGGTGCATACCGGCAAGATGGCGGTGCTGGGCCAGATGTCGGCCGGCATCACCCATGAGCTAAACCAGCCGCTGGCGGCGTTGCGCACGCTGTCGGCCAACACCATCGTTTTCCTCGAGCGCGGCCTGCATGGCGATGCGGAGTCCAACCTTCGCACCATCTGCCAGCTGACCGACCGCATGGGCGAGATCACGGCGCAGCTCAAGAAGTTTGCGCGCAAGTCGGGGGCGCAACTCCAGCCCGTCCCCATTGCCACCGCGATCGCGGATTCCCTGTTCCTGCTTGGCCAGCGGATACGCAACGAGAAGGTGGAACTGCAGGAGCGCATCGAGCCGCCAGGGCTGCGGGCGATGTGCGAGGGCAACCGGCTGGAGCAGGTCATCGTGAACCTTGTAGCCAATGCGCTGGATGCGATGAAGCACACCACGCAGCGGCGCCTGAAGATTGTGGCGGCGCGCGAGGGGCAATGGGTCGTCATCGAGGTGCACGACAGCGGGGAAGGCATTTCTGCCGAGGTGGCGGCGCGGCTGTTCGAGCCGTTCTTCACCACCAAGGAGCAGGGTGTCGGCCTCGGGCTGGGGCTGGCCATATCGGCGGGCATCGTGCGTGATTTCGGCGGCAGCCTGCGCTCCGGCGCGAGTGATCTGGGCGGCGCCATGTTTACCGTGCAGCTTCGGGCGACGGATGAAGAGGCCGTTACCGCGGCGGAGATGGAACTTGCCTGAAGATTTCTGCATTCTCTATGTCGAGGACGACCCTGCCGTGCGCCTGGGTGGCATGCAGGCCCTGCAGCTGGCAGGCCTGAAGGTCCAGGCCTTCGGTTCTGCGGAACAGGTTCTGCCGCTTCTCGTGCCGGGTTTTCGCGGCGTCCTGTTGACCGACGTGAAGCTGCCCGGCATGGACGGGCTGCAGCTCCTGGAAAAAGCGCAGCAGGTGGAGGCCAGCCTGCCGGTGATCCTGGTGACCGGCCATGGCGACATCTCCATGGCGGTACAGGCCATGCGCCTGGGCGCTTACGATTTCATCGAAAAGCCGTTCTCGCCGGAAGAGCTCACCGAGGTCGTGAAGCGGGCCCTGGACAAGCGCGCGCTGAGCCTGGAGGTCGAGACGCTCAGGCGCAAGCTGCAGGGGTATGAGTCGATCGAGTCCAGGATCATCGGCCGCTCCGGCGCCATTGCCAGACTGCGGCGCATGATTCTTGACCTGGCCGGCACCGGTGCCGACGTGCTGATCCTCGGGGAAACCGGCGCGGGCAAGGAACTCGTGGCGAGCTGCCTGCACGACTACGGCCGGCGCCATGCCGGCAACTTCGTTGCCATCAACTGCGGCGGGATGCCGGAGTCGCTGTTCGAGAGCGAAGTGTTCGGGCATGAGGCCGGCGCGTTCACCGGGGCGGCCAGGCGCCGCATCGGCAAGATCGAGCATGCGCGCGGCGGTACGCTCTTTCTTGACGAAATCGAAACCATGCCGATGGGCCTGCAGGTCAAGTTGCTGCGCACACTGCAGGAGCGGCGTTTCGAACGCCTGGGCTCCAACGAGCTCCTGCCGATGGATTGCGGGCTGATCGCCGCGACCAAGGCCGACCTGCTGGAGCGCGCCAGGGAAGGGGCTTTCCGCAGCGACCTCTACTACCGGCTCAGCGTCGTCGTGCTGGAGATACCGCCGCTGCGCGAGCGCAGGGAGGACATCCCCTTGCTGCTCAGCCATTTCATGCAGCATGCGGCGTTGCGTTACGGACGTGAAGTGCCCACCGTCACGGGGGAGCAGATGCAGGAGCTGATGGCGCAGGCCTGGCCGGGCAATGTGCGCGAACTGCGCAATGTGGCCGACCGGTTTGTGCTGGGCCTGGCACCGCAAGGCGTGGCGGCGGCGCCGCGCTCCCTTGACGAGCAGGTCTCGCTGTTTGAGCGGCACCTGATCCAGGAAGCGCTGAGCGCCAGCGCCGGGCGTGCCGCCGCTGCCAGCGAGCTGCTGCAGTTGCCGAAGAAGACCCTGTATGACAGGATGCGCCGGCTGGGCCTGTCGAGCGAGGACTTCAAGGGCGGCTGATGCGGGCTGCGCAATGGCCTTCGCGCGGGTTAGCATGATGCCCCATGATCGAGCTTCACTACTACCCCAGCACGGCGGCCATGGTGCCGCATATCCTGCTTGAAGAAATCGGCGTGCCCTACCGGCGTGTGCTGGTGGACCGGGCGGTGGACGCGAACCGGGCTCCCGCCTACCTCAGGCTGAACCCCAACGGCCTGATACCGGTGCTGACCGACGGTGAACTCGTGCTGTACGAAACAGCCGCCATCTGCCTGCACCTGTGCGACACGCATCCGCAGGCCGCTCTGGCGCCGGCAGTGGGCAGCACTGCGCGTGCCCATTTCTACAAGTGGCTCATGTGGCTGACCAACACGCTGCAGGCCACGCTCATCATGTACTTCTATTCAGGCCGCTATGTGGCGCCCGGCAACGAGGCCGGCGCGGCAGAGGTGAAGGCGCTGGCCGAAGGGAAGATCGGCACGATGCTGGACCAGCTTGATGCGGAGCTTGCGCGGCATGGCGGCCCCTGGTTCATGGGCGGCGACTACACGGCGCTGGATGCCTATGTGCTGACCATGTGCCGCTGGACCCGCAACTTCGCCTCGCCGGCGGCCCGTACTCGCCCGCACCTTGGGCCTTACCTGCAGCGCATGCTGGCGCGTGAAGCCGTGCAACGGACGTTCGCCAACGAAGAACTCAAGCCGCCGCTGGTTTGAGCGCCAGGCGCGACGCCACACAAAGCGCATCACCCGGACGCCCCGGTTCAACGCCCCGATCGCGCCAGGTAGCGCTTGCGCCAGAACACCAGCACCAGCGCCAGCGCGATGAAGGCCATTGAGCCCATGGCCCACCAGAAGCCCGACTCGAGGTGGATCAGCGGGATGAATTCAAAGTTCATGCCGAAGATGCCGGCGATCAGGTTGAGCGGCAGGAAGATGGCCGTCAGCGTCGTGAGCGTGCGCATGATGTCGTTGGTGCGGTTGCTCTGGGCGCTGAAATGCATCTGGACGGCTGTCTCGGCGTTCTGCTCCAGCCGCTGCACATGGTGGATGACGCGTTCTATATGCTCCAGCACGTCGCGGCTGCGCACCTTGAGCAGGTCACGCTCCCGCTGGCCTCCTGGCGTGACCGGGTCGGGCCAGGTCTCCACCGAGTCGATCCAGTCCTGTATGGCCGAGCGCTGGTCTTCACAGATTTCGTCTAGCTGGTGCAGCGTGAGCCGCGCCTCCATGAGCGCCGTCCAGTTGTTGAAGCGGCTGCGGGGCTGGAGCAGTTCGGACTGCCAGTGGTCCAGCTGGCGTGACAGCTCTCGCCGCAGGTCGAGGTAGCCGTCCACCATCTGGTTGACGATACGCAGCATCAGGTCGGCCGGGCTGGCGGGCAGGCGCGAGCCGGCGGACCGCGTCTCGGGCGGCGCCGCGCTCAGCAGCTTGGCGGCATAGGCGTCGCGCACCGCGCAGTCGGTCGGGTGGACTGTGACGAGCACGCGGTCGAATACGGCGAAGCCTACGGGGCTGGTGTCGATGCGCCTGAGCACCGGGGGGCCGCTGCGACGGGGCGGCTGGGTGAGCAATTGCCCGGGCTGGCTGAGGTCGGTCTCGGTCTGGCCTGCCGCCAGGCGGCGGAACACCAGTACATCGTATTGAGAGGTGTAGTCGTAGTGCGACGGCAGCTGGTTGTTCAGCAGGTCCGCGATGTGCAGGTCCACGATCTGCGTGCCGCACAGGGCCTGCAGGGTGGCCTGGACCTGGGCCTGGGTAACCTCGAATTCGCGCCGGGCACAGGCGATCCAGACGTAGCCGGTTTCAGGCAGCGCGGCAGGCAACTCCGCCGTTTCGCTCACACCGGCGCCGGTGATGTTGAAAACGCGCATCGGGGCCGGCTATTTTTTCTGCAGCATGCGGGCTGCGTCGATGGCGAAATAGGTCAGCACGCCGTCCGCCCCGGCGCGCTTGAACGCCAGCAGGCTTTCCATCATCACGGCATCGTGGTCGAGCCAGCCGTTCTGCGCAGCGGCCTTGAGCATGGCGTATTCGCCGCTTACCTGGTAGGCAAAGGTCGGCATGTGGAACTCGTCCTTGACGCGCCGCACCACGTCCAGATATGGCATGCCGGGCTTGACCATCACCATGTCCGCGCCTTCGGCAATGTCCATCGCCACTTCGCGCAGGGCTTCGTCGGTATTGCCCGGGTCCATCTGGTAGACCTTCTTGTTGCTCTTGCCGAGGTTGCCGGATGACCCGACCGCGTCACGGAACGGGCCGTAGAAGGCGGAGGCGTACTTGGCGCTGTAGGCCATGATGCGCGTGTGGATCAGGCCCCGGTCTTCCAGCGCCCTGCGGATCGCGCCGATGCGGCCGTCCATCATGTCGCTCGGCGCCACGATATCCACGCCCGCCTCGGCTTGAGTGAGTGCCTGCTTAACCAGTACCTCAACGGTTTCATCATTGAGGATGTACCCGGTGGCGTCCAGCAGGCCATCCTGGCCGTGGCTGGTGAATGGGTCGAGCGCCACATCCGTCATCACGCCCAGGCCCGGAAACTCTTTCTTCAGCGCGCGCACCACACGCGGTACGAGTCCGTCGGGGTTCATCGCCTCCTGGCCGTCCGGCGTCTTGAGCGAAGTGTCAATCACCGGGAACAGGGCCATTACCGGGATACCCAGGGTCACGCACTCTTCGGCTACCGGCATCAGCAGGTCCAGGCTCAGACGCTCGACGCCGGGCATGGAGGCCACCGCCTCGCGCCGGCTGTGGCCATCCAGCACGAAGACAGGGTAGATCAGGTCGTGCGCCGTGAGCGCATGCTCGCGTACGAGGTTGCGTGTGAACTCGTCGCGGCGCAGGCGGCGCGGACGGCCAAGCGGGTAGGGGGCGGTCAGGGTCATGGGGAAAATTGTGCCTGAACCTGCAAACCCCCGTGCCCGGATTGTTCCGCGCCGTGGTCAGCTGCCGGTCAGTTGGCGGGCAAGTAAAGATGCCGGCGCCCCTTGAAACCGGGGCGAGGGTTTGATAAATTACTACCGGGCGGTTCGCCGCTCCCCGCTTTTCCTCCCTGAGCGGGTGCCTTGATGTGTGACAGCAAAAAGGCTTCCCACCCCGGTCTTGTGCCGGGGTTTTTTTTGGGTGACGGCCGGCACAGCGCCGCTCCCGGGGCCCGGGGCTACACTCACAGGCCATGCTCTGGGTCAAATCGTTCCACATTGTCTTCGTCGCCAGCTGGTTCGCGGGCCTTTTCTACCTGCCTCGCATCCTGGTGAACCTGGCGCAGATACCGCGCGATGTGCCGCCCGAGTCGGTCCGCGAGCGCGAACGCCTGTTGCTCATGGCGCACAAGTTGCTGCGGTTTTCCACAATTCTGGCCATCCCCGCCATAGCCCTGGGGGCATGGCTCTGGCTTGGTTACGGCATCGGGCGCGGCCCGGGCAACGGCTGGATGCACGCCAAGCTGGCCGTGGTGCTGCTGGCCATCGGCTACCACCACGCCTGCGGCGTGCTGCTGCGCAAGTTCAATGCGAACCGCAATGAGCGAAGCCATGTCTGGTACCGCTGGTTCAACGAGGTTCCGGTCATCCTGCTGCTTGCAGCGGTGATCCTGGTGGTCGTCAAGCCGTTCTGAACACCAGCCGCCGATGCATAAAACCTCGGCATGGCCCCTCGCGTTGACCTATGCGGCGCTGGTCGTCTACGCAAGCCTCTACCCCTTTGGCGACTGGCGCGACCAGGGCATCGCGCCATGGTCCTTCGTGTTCGCGCCGCTGCCCCGCTACTGGACGGGTTTTGATGTCGCAGCCAATGTCCTGGGCTATGCGCCGCTGGGCGTCCTGCTGGCGCTGAGCGCCTTGCGCAGCGGCAACCCGGCCCGGCACGGCCGCGCCATCATGCTGGCGACGCTGGCCTGTGCGGGGCTGTCACTGATCATGGAAGCGCTGCAAAGCTACCTGCCGGTGCGTGTGCCGTCCAATGTGGATCTCGCGCTCAACACGCTCGGGGGCTGGGGTGGAGCCGTCATCGCCTGGTTGCTGGAGAAGCTGGGCGCCATTGACCGGTGGAGCCGGTTCCGGGACCGCTGGTTCGTGGCCGACGCGCGGGGCGCACTGGTGCTGCTTGCGCTCTGGCCGGTGGCGCTGCTGTTTCCGGCGGCCCTGCCGTTTGGCCTGGGGCAGGTGCTTGAACGCCTGGAAGAGTCGCTGGCGGAACTGTTTGTTGATACGCCGTTTCTTGAATGGCTGCCAATGCGGGAGGTGGAGCTGCAACCCCTTGTGCCCGGTGCGGAACTCTTCTGCGTCATGCTGGGCGCGATGATTCCCTGCCTGCTGGGCTATTGCGTGATCCGCTCGATGGGTCAGCGCACCCTGTTCCTGCTGGCGGCCCTGGTGGCGGGCATCGGCGCCACGGCACTGTCGGCGGCCTTGAGCTACGGGCCTTCCCATGCCTGGGCCTGGCTGAATCTGCCGGTGCAGATCGGCATCGCAGCCGCAGCAGTGCTGTGCCTTGTGATGCTGCCGTTGCCGCGGCGCGGTTGCGCGGCGTTCCTGCTGCTGTCGCTGGCACTGCACCTGAGCCTGCTCAACCAGGCGCCTGGTGGAGCCTATTTTGCGCAGACGCTCCAGACCTGGGAGCAGGGCCGGTTTATCCGGTTTCACGGTCTGGCGCAGTGGCTCGGCTGGCTCTGGCCCTATGCAGCCCTCATTTATGTGCTGCTGCGCGTCTCGCGCAGCGAGCGGCGCGCCTGAATCCATGCGCGGCATGTGGCGCGCGGTGCACGCCTAAAATCCTTCCATGACTGAAACCCCGAACGCCGCCGCTTCCTACTATGAGCGGCACATCTTCTTCTGCCTCAACGAGCGCAAGAATGGAGAGGACTGCTGCGCCCACCACGAGGCCCAGCAAGGCTTTGACCGCTGCAAGGCCCAGGTGAAAGCCGCCGGCCTTTCCGGACCCGGCAAGGTCCGCGTGAACAAGGCCGGATGCCTTGACCGCTGCGCCGCCGGCCCGGTGGCCGTGGTCTACCCTGACGCCGTCTGGTACACCTATGTGGACCAGCAGGACATCGATGAAATCGTCGAATCGCACCTGAAGAACGGCAAGGTGGTGGAGCGGTTGCTCACGCCTGCGCATCTCGGCCGCTGACCCCCCGGCCAGCACGCTTGCCGTGAACGCAAATACACAAAAGCTTGTCCTGAAGGGGGCCGCCGGCGCCATCGAGGTGCTGCGCGACGAGCCTGGGGCGCCGCCGCGCGGCGTCGCCGTCGTGGCGCATCCGCATCCGCTGTTTGGCGGAACCATGGACAACAAGGTGGTGCAGACGCTGGCCCGTGCCTTTGTGCAGGCGGGGTGGAGCGTGCTGCGCTTCAATTTCCGCGGCGTGGGCGCAACCGAAGGCACGCACGATGAGGGCAGGGGCGAGTTGCAGGACATGCTCTCGGTCATCCAGCAGGCCGCGCCCGAAGGTCCGCTGGCCATCGGCGGTTTCTCGTTCGGCTCGTTTGTGGCGAGTCACGCCGTGGCTTCACTCCACGCTTCGCGGAGCATTGAAAAGATCGTGCTGGTCGGAACGGCCGCCGCCCGGTTCAGTGTGGCAGTGCTGCCTGCCGAGGCGCATGAGCGGACGCTGGTTGTGCATGGCGAGCAGGACGACACCGTGCCGCTGTCGGCCGTGCTGGACTGGGCTCGGCCGCAGACACTTCCGGTCACAGTCATTCCCGGGGGCGGGCACTTCTTTCATGGACAATTGCCTCTTCTCAAGAGCCTGGTTGTCCGGCACCTGTCGGCCTGAGCCCCATTGGCGCCGCCGCTTCCACGCGGACGCTTTCCCTGCCATCCAGAATTCCTTTTTCGCCCCTATCCTTTTCCGATACATGACATATTTTTTGATGGCGCGGCGCGCCGCACTGCTGCTGATCGCTGGTGCTTCCTTCAGTTCCGCTGCCTTCGCCCAGGCGCCCCAGCCCCCCGAGATCGCAGCCCGCTCCTACCTGCTGATGGACGTGACCGCCAACCAGATCCTCGCCCAGAAAGACATTGATTCGCCCGTGGAGCCGGCGTCTCTGACCAAACTGATGACGGCATACCTTGTGTTTGATGCCCTTCGCGCCAGAAAAATCGACCTCAAGCAGACCTTTCCGGTCAGCGAGCGTGCCTGGAAGATGCCGGGCTCCCGCATGTTCATCGACCCGAAGATGAAAGTGCCGGTGGAGGACCTCATCAAGGGCATGATCGTCCAGTCCGGCAACGATGCCACGGTCGCCCTGGCCGAAGGCGTGGGCGGCAGTGTCGAGCGTTTCGTGCAACTCATGAACGAGCAGGCCAGGGCGCTGGGCATGAAAGCCAGCAGTTTCCGGAATGTTGAGGGCCTGACCGAGGCCGGGCACACCACGACCGCCCGGGACCTGGCGACGCTTTCCGTGCGGCTGATGAAAGACTTTCCCGACTACATCGGCTATTACGCGATCAAGAAGTACCGCTATGAAGGCACCCCCGCAGCCAACGACAGCAATCGCAACCTCCTGCTGTTCCGTGATCCGACGGTTGATGGCCTGAAAACCGGGCACACCGACGCCGCTGGTTACTGCCTGATCGCAACCGCACACCGCGAATTCCCCAATCTTGCGACCCCCGCCACGGCCAATGCGCCTGCCACGCCGGGCAGCCGGCGCCTGCTGTCCATCGTGCTGGGCACTGCCAGCGAGAATGCACGGGCCAACGAGACCCAGAAACTGCTCAACTGGGGCTACACGGCCTTTGAGGGCATCAAGCTTTTCGACGCAGGGCAGGCGGTCGTCACACCCGGCGTCTGGAAGGGCACCAGCAGCACCGTGCGGCTTGGGCAGAACCAGGCCATCATCGTTGCGGTGCCGGCCGGCAGTGCGGCCAGGGTCAAGACCCAGGTCAGCAGGCCGGACCCGCTGGTGGCGCCGTTGGCCAAGGGGCAGCCCGTGGGAAGCCTGAAAGTTACCCTGGACGGACAGGCAACCCTGGCTGAGGTGCCGCTGGTTGCCCTGGATGGCGTCGAGCAAAGCGGGCTGCTGGGCCGGGCATGGGACGGCATCCGGCTCTGGATCAAGTAAGAAGCAGTCAGGCGCATGGGTCAGCCGGCAATCATGAGTTCTTAAGTTCTCTTTGCTGTGGCCGGTGATTGCAATGCCTGCCGCAGGGCGCCTGCTCACTTCCTCAGTCGGATATCACTGCTATACTCGAAGGCTTTTCGGAATTTCCGAAGGGTTTCACGTTTTCGTTTCCAGCTGTTTCCAGCACAACGTTTTAGGGACGTTTTTTAAATGCCAACCATCAATCAACTGGTGCGTCAGGGTCGCGAGGTCGAAAAGACCAAGTCGAAAAGCCCCGCGATGCAAAACTCACCGCAGCGCCGAGGCGTCTGCACCCGCGTGTACACCACCACGCCCAAGAAGCCCAACTCCGCACTCCGCAAGGTCGCCAAGGTTCGCCTGACCAACGGTTTCGAGGTGATTTCCTACATCGGCGGCGAAGGCCACAACCTGCAGGAGCACTCTGTGGTTCTCGTGCGCGGCGGCCGCGTGAAGGACTTGCCCGGTGTGCGTTACCACATCGTGCGTGGCTCGCTTGACCTGCAGGGCGTGAAAGACCGCAAGCAGTCGCGTTCCAAGTACGGCGCAAAGCGCCCGAAGAAGGCCTAAAGGCTTTCGGCCCCAGGAAGGCCAATCGAGTTTGTATTTCAAGGTGCTGTAAGGCTTTGGCGGCCTGACCAGCGTAGTGACCACAAGTGCCCATGTCGGGTGCCGGTCGAGTAAGTGAAGGCCCTGATGGGTTTTCGCGGTGCCTGCAAAGGTGCCAACTGAAGCAATAAGAGGTGAAAAATGCCACGTCGTCGCGAAGTCCCCAAACGTGAAATCCTGCCGGACCCTAAATTCGGCAATGTCGAGCTTTCCAAGTTCATGAACGTCATCATGGAAGGCGGCAAAAAGGCCATCGCCGAGCGCATTATTTATGGCGCGCTCGATTTCATCGAGAAGAAGAACCCGGGCAAGGACCCGGTCGAAGCCTTCACGATGGCCATCAACAATGTGAAGCCCATGGTGGAAGTCAAATCCCGCCGCGTGGGCGGCGCCAACTACCAGGTGCCGGTTGAAGTGCGCCCCGTGCGTCGCCTGGCGCTCTCGATGCGCTGGATCAAGGAAGCCGCCCGCAAGCGCGGCGAGAAGTCCATGGCCCTGCGCCTGGCCAACGAACTGATGGAAGCCACGGAAGGCCGTGGCGGCGCCATGAAAAAGCGTGACGAAGTTCACCGCATGGCAGAGGCGAACAAGGCTTTCAGCCACTTCCGCTTCTAAAAACCGCCCCCATCTGTGCAGATGCTGGCTCGCCAAAAGCGGGCCAGTTCCCATTAACGGAGAAAATCTTATGTCCCGCAAAACTCCCATTGAGCGATACCGCAACATCGGTATCTCGGCCCACATCGACGCTGGCAAGACCACGACGACCGAGCGCATCCTTTTCTACACCGGCGTGAACCACAAGATTGGTGAAGTGCACGACGGCGCAGCCACCATGGACTGGATGGAGCAGGAGCAGGAGCGTGGCATCACGATTACCTCCGCTGCAACCACCTGCTTCTGGAAGGGCATGGACCTGTCGTTCCCCGAGCACCGCATCAACATCATTGACACGCCCGGCCACGTCGACTTCACGATTGAAGTCGAGCGCTCCATGCGCGTGCTCGACGGCGCCTGCATGGTGTATTGCGCCGTGGGCGGCGTTCAGCCCCAGTCCGAGACGGTCTGGCGCCAGGCCAACAAGTACCGCGTGCCGCGGCTTGCTTTCGTCAACAAGATGGACCGTACCGGCGCCAACTTCTTCAAGGTCTATGACCAGATGAAGCTGCGCCTGAAGGCAAACCCCGTGCCGATCGTGATCCCGATCGGTGCAGAGGAAAACTTCCTGGGCGTCGTGGACCTGCGCAAGATGAAGGCGATCTACTGGGATGAAGCGTCCCAGGGCATGAAGTTCAACTTCGCCGAGATCCCGGCCGAGCTGCTGGAGCAGGCCAAGGAATGGCGCGAGAAGATGGTCGAAGCTGCGGCCGAAGCCTCCGAAGAGCTGATGAACAAGTACCTTGAAGAAGGTGACCTGACCGAAGAGGAGATCACCCTCGGCCTGCGCACGCGCACCATCGCCAGCGAAATCCAGCCGATGCTGTGCGGCACCGCGTTCAAGAACAAGGGCGTGCAGCGCATGCTCGACGCCGTGATCGAGCTGATGCCCTCCCCGGTGGACATTCCTCCGGTCAAGGGCATGGACGAGGACGAGAAGCCCGTCTTCCGCAAGGCGGACGACAGCGAGAAGTTCTCCGCCCTGGCGTTCAAGCTGATGACCGACCCATTCGTCGGTCAGCTGACGTTCGTGCGCGTTTATTCGGGCGTGCTGTCCAAGGGCGACAGTGTTTACAACCCGATCCGCGGCAAGAAGGAGCGCATCGGCCGTATCGTGCAGATGCATGCCAACAACCGCCTCGAAGTCGACGAAATCCGTGCCGGCGACATCGCCGCATGCGTGGGCCTGAAGGACGTCACGACCGGTGAAACCCTGTGCGATCCCAGCTCCATCGTCATGCTGGAGCGCATGGTGTTCCCTGAGCCCGTGATCCGCCAGGCTGTTGAGCCCAAGACCAAGGCTGACCAGGAAAAGATGGGCATTGCCCTCTCGCGCCTGGCCAATGAAGACCCTTCATTCCGCGTCAACACCGACGAGGAATCCGGCCAGACCATCATCGGCGGCATGGGTGAGCTTCACCTGGAAATCATCGTTGACCGCATGAAGCGCGAGTTCGGCGTGGAAGCCAACGTCGGCAAGCCCCAGGTGGCTTACCGTGAAACCATCCGCAAGACGGTGGACGAGGCCGAAGGCAAGTTCGTGCGCCAGTCGGGCGGCAAGGGCCAGTACGGCCATGTTGTGCTCAAGATCGAGCCGAACGAAGCCGGCAAGGGCTTTGAATTTGTCGATGCCATCAAGGGTGGCGTGGTTCCGCGCGAATACATTCCTGCGGTTGAAAAGGGCGTCATCGAAGCGCTGGGCCAGGGCGTGCTTGCAGGCTATCCGGTGGTGGACGTCAAGGTCACGCTGCACTTCGGTTCATACCACGACGTGGACTCCAACGAAATGGCGTTCAAGATGGCTGCGATCTTCGGTTTCAAGGAAGGCTGCCGCAAGGCCAGCCCGGTGATCCTGGAGCCGATGATGGCCGTGGAAGTGGAAACGCCCGAAGACTACGCCGGCAACGTGATGGGTGACCTTTCCTCACGCCGTGGCATGGTTCAGGGTATGGACGACATGGTCGGCGGCGGCAAGGCCATCAAGGCTGAAGTGCCCCTGTCCGAAATGTTCGGTTATTCCACGACCCTGCGCTCGATGTCGCAAGGCCGCGCCACGTACACGATGGAGTTCAAGCACTACAGCGAGGCTCCCCGTAACGTGGCTGAAGCCATCGTTGCCGCGCGAGCGAAGTAAGTTCCGGTCCGGGGCCGCAGGGTCCCGGACTTTTGTTTTGTCTGCGACCTGGTGCCGTCCTGTTCCCGTGCGGGGCGATCAAGCAATCAGGTGCAAACGTTAAACCATACACGGGCATGCTCTTTGGAGAATTGAAAAATGGCAAAAGGTAAATTCGAACGCACGAAGCCGCACGTCAACGTAGGC
>JAZKHY010000041.1:0-62601 GCA_040385105.1 Pseudomonadota bacterium | reverse complement strand
GAACCAAGCAGCCCTAACTGTGGAGCCAGTGCCGGGGGTAAGGCTCGTCAACCTTCTTCAAAATCCAGTTATCACAGCTTCTGCGCCGCATGTCACCTGACATGGCGGCGACTACTGTTTGCCAAAGCCCTTGTACTTGGCAGTGCGCGAGTTGCGGTCCCCCTCGGCGAATCCACCGTAGTAGTCGGTCCCCATGCGGTAAGTGATCCAGCACCTGTCGGTATTTGTCTTCCACAGGGTCATGGACTTCTTCATGCACCACTTCCCGCTGTCGTCGACAGTCCAGGTCCCGACGGCCGGGCTTTCGCTGCGGCTTGAAAACTGGTACTCCGAACCACTCAGGGTACCGTCGGCGGCAAAGACCAGCTCGCCTTCCCCGCCGCCCTGGGGCCACCCATAGCGGATTTTCAGTGGCATGAGGGCGGCATAGTCCTCTTTCGTGAGTGGCTTGGCGCCCTTGTCAAGGAGTTCACCGACTGTCTGTGCCTGCGCCGTCAAGGCTGCCAGCGCGGTTGCGCACGCGATGAGAACAAATTTGAAAGCCATTTTTGGTTTCTCCGTGTGTTGAAAGTCTGAGGCTCGTTTGCGCCTGGCGGAAATGAACGAAATACGGGGTTGACCTGATACCCCTTTTCTACATGATCCCAACTCGCGTCTCCTTCTCACGCACCACGTTTGACGCGAGCCAGCTCCACTTTCGACAACACAGGCTGCGGTCGCGCCCTTGATGTGGTGCCGCACTCCATCTTGATATAGGTTGGGAGGTCTGGCGTGAGCCAGAACAGGCACCGCGTCCGCATGCTGCTGTCAAGGCTGCTGTAGGTGACGCTTTCCACCTTGAATGCCTGGAAAGTCCCCGCCTCCACCTTGACAGTCTCGCGCGCCAGCACGCGCGACTCGCCGTTGATCCGCTGCCCCGGCATGCCGGCCATGAGCGGGCTCGTTTCATAGCCGAACTTCCAGTGCTCGCCAACCTTGACCTGCTCTGCAGGGAAAAAATTCTGCGGCGGGTTGTAGCTGAAAACGCCCTGTATGCCGCGTGAGCCGCCGGCGCGGTCAAACACTTCGACGGTGGGGTTCCCTGAATCAACCTTTCCGTTGGTTGAGATCACCGAGCTGACCAGCACCTCATCGGCCGTGACCCGTGTCACCTTCTGGAGCAGGCGCATGTCGCTTCCGGTGTAAGCCATGTCGAATTCGTCGCCCGCGCGGAATGCATCGCGCACAAAGGGCTTGCCCGTACCATCTGCGCCTTGCACCACCAGGACAGGCTTGTTGAGCTGGTTCAGGCGGGCCAGCGCCGCCTCGCTGACAGTCCCGTTCGGGAATTTCTCGAGGAACGCATAAAAATCGTCGGCGCGGGTGCTGTCCTTGATGCGGTCCCAGTCGGCCTTTTCGCGGTTGAATTCGGCGGCCAGCTGGTCGCCCGTGGGGCGGGCCTGCGCCACCAGCCGGCCATCGTTGAACTGGAAGTCGTCTTCCAGACTGGTGCTCTCCCACGGGATCTGCCGGCCGTTGGACGCCTTGCGCACCGAGAGCCGCACGCGCTTGAAGACATCTTCTATCCGGGCCTGCGGCTTCTTGAGCTCCTGCAGCAGGTACTGGGTGTACAGGCCGTTGCCGGACTTCACATCACCGTCTTCGGCCACGTTGCCGGGGGCTGTTGCATAGGCGAGGAAGGTGCCGCTTGGCGCATCCAGCGGCGCCAGGCCCTTGCCGGTAGTGATCCCGCCAAACGGGTTGTCCCGGCAGGCGTCAAGCACCAGGATGTTCATGCGGTTGCCCGCCGCCCGGAACGCCTCGATGACCGAGCCGACGTCCACCGTCTGGGCCACCACGTCAGCCCCCCTGGTGAGGTTGGCGTCGAGCGGCACCATGTAGTTGCGCGCATCCATCTGCAGGCCATGCCCTGCGTAATAGAGCATGCCGATGCCCTGCTTGCCCTTGAGAATCTCACGCACCTTCGTGACTGCATCATTCATCTGGGCCTTGCTGCCATTGCGAAGCTCGACAACTTCAAAGCCAAGCCCCTTGAGCGCGCCGGCCATGGCCCCGGCATCACTCGCCGGGTTCTGCAGGGCCAGGGGGCCGGCATAGGCCGCATTGCCGATAACAAGTGCCACCCGCACATCGCCCGGCGCCTGGGCAGATGCACTGAAGGCCGCAAGCGCAGCGATGACGACAGGGGCCTTGAACCGTGCGCGCAGGGCGCTGAAGCTTGAAAAGATCATGGAAGATTATGGGATTGGCCCAGTCCGCAAGCTCTCCCATGTTTGCGGTAGGCGGCCTCACCACACGCCCGACTGACCACGATGGCCGCTAACATGAAGCACCCATTCTGCAAGGCATCTCCATGACTCTGGCATCGCGCGCGGCGGCTTCGCTTTTGACGGCACTGGCTCTTGTTGCCGGCCCTGCCCTGGCCCAGGCGCCCAACCCGGCCCTTGCAGCCGCGCAGCAGGCTAAAGACCTGAGCTTTCCCGACAAGCCGTCCACCTTCTCGATGTTCAGCGGCCCCGGGATGGCGTTGTACAAGCCCGATGGCGCCGGGCCGTTCCCTGCCGTCGTGCTGCACCACCAGTGCGGCGGCCTGCGCAGCACCAACTGGCAGAACCAGTCCATGCTGGAGTGGGCCCGCACGGCGGTTGCGCGAGGTTATGTCGCGATGATCATCGACAGCCTTGGGCCACGCAATGTCGCCAGCGTCTGCATGGGCGCGCAGGGCGGCGTCCACTTTCCGCGTGGGGCGCGTGATGCGTTGCAGGCTGCCGAGCATCTGCGCAAGTTTGATTTTGTGGACGGAAAGCGCATCGCTCTGGCCGGATACTCATGGGGCGCGATGGTTGCGGCCTTCAGCAGCAGCAGCGCCATCGCCACCGCCCTTGCGCCCGGTGAACGTTTTGCCGCCGCCGTGGCCTTCTATCCGGGGTGCTTCACCATCAGGCCTGCGGCAGGCAACCCGTATGAAATCGTCAGGCCCGACATCGACCGCCCGCTGCTGGTGCTGATGGGCAGCGAAGACAACGAGACGCCGCCCCAGGACTGCGTGAGCCGGCTGGAGCCCCTCAAGGCCGCGGGCGCGCCGGTGCAATGGCATGTGTACCCGGGCATTACCCACTGCTGGGACTGCAAGAACCTGAACAATGTGCGCAAAACCGATTTCAAGGGGACGTCAGTGGTGTACCGCTATGACGAGGCCACAACCAAGGACTCGGAGCAGCGCATGTTCGAGTTCCTGGACAAGGCGATGGCGGTGGCACGTTAGGCGGAACTGCCCCGCAGCCATATTGCCCTACCATCTGCCTTCAACACTGGAGACACGATGGATTTCGAACTTTCCGCCGACCTGCGCGCCCTTCAGGAGAAGACCCGTGACTTCATCGCGGCGCAAGTCATTCCCCTGGAAGGTGAACAGGGCCCGCATGAACACGGCCCCGGCGAAGCGCTGCGCGCCGAGCTGGTCGCAAGGGCGCGGCAAGCCGGCCTGCTGACGCCGCACGCATCGGTAGAAATGGGCGGGCTCGGGTTGTCGCACATGGCCAAGGCTGTGGTGTTCGAGGAGGCGGGCTATTCGTCGCTCGGCCCCATTGCGCTGAACATCCATGCACCGGACGAAGGCAATATACACCTCATGGAGGAAGTGGCCACGCCTGCGCAGAAGGAGCGCTGGCTGCGCCCGCAGGTGCAGGGCCATACCCGCTCGTGCTTTGCGATGACCGAGCCCGACGGCGCCGGCTCGGACCCTTCCATGCTCAAGACCACGGCCGTGCGCGATGGCGATGACTATGTGATCAACGGCGTCAAGTGGCTGATCACCGGGGCCGAAGGCGCAAGCTACGCCATCGTGATGGCGCGGATGGAGGACGGCTCGGCCACGATGTTCCTCACCGACATGGACAGGCCCGGCATCCGCCTGGAGCGCACCATGGAGGCGATGGACCGCTGCTTCACCGGCGGCCACGGCGTGCTCTCGTTTACCGACGTGCGGGTGCCCGCAGCCGACGTGCTGGGCGAGATCGGCAAGGGCTTTCGCTACGCGCAGATACGGCTTGCGCCGGCGCGCCTGACGCACTGCATGCGCTGGCTCGGCCAGGCGCGGCGCGCGCACGACACCGCTGTAGAGTACGCCAGCAGGCGTCAGGCCTTCGGCAAGCCGCTGGCCGAGCACGAGGGTGTGGGCTTCAAGCTGGCCGACAACGACATGGACCTGCACACGGCGCGCCTGCACATCTGGCACACGGCCTGGCTGCTGGACAGGGGCGAGAAGTGCAACTTCGAGTCAAGCCGCGCCAAGGTCGTCTGCTCGGAGGCCGAATGGCGCGTGGTGGACCGCAGCGTGCAGATCCTCGGCGCACGCGGCGTGACGGGTGAATCGCCCGTGATGCGCATCTTTGCCGACATGCGCGCCTTCCTGATCTACGACGGCCCCAGCGAGGTGCACCGCTGGAGCATGGCGCGCAAGATTGTGAGCAGTGCGGACAAGCGCGGCTAGGCGGCGCTTCAAGTCCGAAGTTCCCGGCCCTGTCCTACAGCCAGGCAGCCCCGCCTTGTGCACAGTTGCGTGACCGCAACTTTTTGGCTCCTTCACCGGAGACCCTGCCATGACATCCGTTTCCACAATCATGACGCGCAGCGTGCGCACGATGACGCCGCGCGACTCCCTCGTGCAGGCGGCCCAGGCCATGTCCGAGCTGGATGTCGGCTCGCTGCCCGTCTGCCTGGACGGCAAGCTGCTGGGCATCGTGACCGACCGGGACATCGTGGTCCGGGCTGTCGCGCAAGGCGCCATCGATGGAAACCTCGAACGCATCATGACCAGGGAAGTCGAGTTCTGTTACGAGGACCAGGCCCTTGATGAAGTCATGGCGCGGATGCGCGGCGCACGCATCCGCCGCCTGCCGGTGCTGGACCGGCAGGACAAGCTGGTAGGCATCGTGTCTCTGGGCGATGTGGCGACCAACACCGATGAAGCAGACGCCGGCGCGACGCTGGAGGCCATTTCGGAGAAGGCCGGCTCCTGAGCGGCCACCTTTTACTCAGGGCTGCGGCGGGCTTCGCTGCCAGCCTGCTCCCGGCACTCATTGCTTCAGCGTACGGCGCCCGCCTCGCCCCTGGGCTTCCAGGCCAGCGGCTCCAGTTCACGCGCAAGCTGCACGCCCAGTTCGGCCATGCGCTGCGGCAGCATGCGCGAGTTGATGGCCGCGATGCTGATGGCGGCCAGGCTGCTCTGGGTCAGCCAGAACGCGCAGCCCACGCCGCGGGCTTCTTCGCCACTGACATGCGCCATCTCCGAAAAGCCCGCAGTGCGGGTCCGCGCGACCAGGCGTTTGAACTGCGCCGGCGAGACGCCCATGCGCTCGTACTCGCGCGCATTGCGCGCATACACCTGGGGCACGTCTTCTTCCGGCATCAGCGCCAGGATGGCGACGCCACCGGCACTGATGCCGAGCGGGCGGCGCATGCCCTTGTCCATCATGAAGGCCTTGATCGGGTAGGAGCCCTCCTCCCGGTGCAGGCACAGCGCAAAGTCGCCGCTGCGCACCAGCAGGTACACGGTGTCGCCGGTCTGCCGGCCCAGCCGCTGCATCAGCGGCCGCAGCCTGTCCACCACCGTGGCCAGGCCATTCGAGGTAAAGCCCCACTGCAGTGCCTCCAGGCCCAGTCTGTAGAGCTTGGTGGAGTCGATCCGCTCCACAAAGCCTTCATCCACCAGACAGGCCAGCATGCGGTGGGCGGTGGAGCGGTCCAGCCCCGACAGTTCAGTCAGCTCCCGCAGGCGGATGCCGTCCCCCCGGTGGGCGCCCACGATGCGCAGCAGCGACAGGATCCGGGTCGCGCTCTGGACGCCGGTGACGGGGGGCCTGGTTTTCTCACCCATTGGGATTTTCAGAGGTGGCAGTAAAGCATCGGGTTACGGGCCAGTGTACGGGAATCCCACAGAATGGGATTTTCGTGAGAAAGAATTTGGCACCGCCCGGCACGCGTTCTATGGTCCGGCCATCAGGGAAGAGGATTTTCCGGCTGGATGGAGAGAGACATGAACATGCACCTGAATACGCGCCTTGCGGGGCGCCGGCACCCTGGCGCTGCGCTGCTGCCGGCACTGTTGTCTGCCACGCTTCTTCTGATGGGCGGGCTAGCAAGCGCCCAGGGCAGCGCACCGCCCTTTCCCAACAAACCGATCCGACTGGTCGTCCCTTTCGCAGCGGGCGGCGGGGGCGACACGCTGGCGCGGATTCTTGCCGACAAGCTCAGGCCCCGGCTCAACCAGAGTGTGCTGGTGGACAACAAGCCGGGCGCCAGCGGCATCATCGGTGCGGACATCGTGGCCAAGTCGCCCGCCGACGGCTACACCATGCTCATCACCACGCCCAACCTCGTCATGACGAAATTCATGACGCCCAAGCTGCCCTACGACCCGCTCGCCGACCTGGTGCCGGTAGCCGAGGTGGTGCAGGCGCAGCTCTGGCTGGCGGTGAGTACGGCGCGCACCGATGCAAAAACCCTCGCAGAGTTCGTGGCCCAGACCAAGGCCAAAGGCGAAGGGCTGTTCTACGGCTCTGTCGGCCCCGGCACCACCGGCCACCTGCTGGGCTTCGGCTTTGTGAACGGCTCGGGCATCAAGGCCGAGCATGTGGCCTACAAGGGCGGCGGGCCGGCCAGCCTGGCGCTGGTCAGCGGCGAGATCACTTTTGCCGTGATGGACTATGTGGTGCTCAAGCCCCAGGTCGATGCCGGCAAGGTGCGGCTGCTGGCCACCTTCGGCACCAGGCGTTCGCCGCTGGTGCCGGCAGCGCCAACGCTGTCGGAGGCGGGGTACCCGGGGCTGGACATCTATGCCTGGGCCGGCCTGTTCGTGGCGGCCGGCACGCCGCCTGCCGTGCTGCAGCGGCTGGCCGCCGAGTCCAAAGCGGTGATGGCGGACCCGGAGGTCATCGCCAGACTCCTCGCCATCGGGTATGACCCCGGCACCCTGCTGCTGGGCGACTTTGCCGCGCTGGTGAAGTCCGACCACGACCGCTGGGGCGAGATCATCAAGAAGGCAGGCGTCAAGCTGGACTGAATTCACCGAGGAGCAGACATGCGCACACACAACGACCAACATCTGGCGCCCACGCGCCGCAGCGCGATCACCGCGATCGCGTCGGCCATCGCCCTGCCCGGCCTGTCGCACACGCAGGCAAAGGCGCAGGCGGCGTATCCGACGCAGCACATCCGCATCATCGTGTCGTTTGCCGCGGGTGGCGGCGGCGACACCATGGCACGGGTGCTGGCGCCCAAGCTCGGCGAGGCCCTGAAGCAGACGGTGACGGTGGAGAACCGGCCCGGCGCCAGCGGCATCATCGCCACCGATGCAGTGATCAAGGCCAACCCCGACGGCCATACGCTGCTGCTGCACGCCATGCCGATGGTGATCACGCCGTCGACCTTTCCCACGCCGCCATATGACCCGGTACGCGACCTTGTGTCGGTGGCCGAGCTGATCTCGTCCCCGCTGTGGTTCGTGGTGAACACCTCGCGCACCCAGGCGAAGACGCTCAGGGAGTTTGTGGACCAGGTGAAGGCCGAGCCCGGCAGGCACCAGTACGCCGGCATCACGCCCGGCTCGACCGGCCACCTGTACGGCTACCAGTTCAACGAGGCCAACGGCCTGGACATGACCCACATCGGCTACAAGGGCGGCGCGCCGGCGACGCTGGCCGTGCTCAATGGCGAGATCACCGCCGCCATCCTGGACATGACCACGCTCAAGGCCCACCTCGCCGGCGGCAAGATCCGCCTGCTCGCCGTCACCGGTGCGGCGCGCTCCAGCCACGGGCCGGAGGTGCCGACCTTCCAGGAGCAGGGCTTCGCCGGCTTCGACTCCAACACCTGGGCCGGCCTGTTCGCTCCCCGGGGGACGCCGCCGGCCATCGTGCAGCAACTGGCGGGCACGGTTGCACAACTGCTCAGGGACCCCGCTGTCGGCGCACGCTATGTGTCGATGGGCTACGACCTGGCCACCATGACCCAGCCGCAGTTCGCGGCGCGTGTTGCCGCTGACAGGGACAAGTGGGCAGTGCTGGTCAGGAAGGCCGGCATCAAGTCCGAATGAATGCAACACAGAAAGGGCTGCCAGATGGCATCGAGCTTGACCGATGAAGAGAAGATTGCGGTGTTCCGCGCCATGGTGGCCGGCTGGCAGGACAAGGACTGGCGCAAATGCGCCGACCTGCTGGCCCCCGACGGCAAGCTTCAGTCGATGATGAAGGAGCCCACCGTGGGCCGCGAGGCCATTTACCAGCGCCTGGTGAGCATCACATCGCCCAACAAGCAGGTGATCCTGCATGTGCACCGCGTGGGCGTGGTGGGCGGCGCGGTGGTGTCGGAGCGCACCGACGAGATCATCATCAACGGCGTCAGCCGCTCGGCGCCGGTGGTCGGCGTCATGGAGTTCGAGGGGCCGTACATCTCGCACTGGAAAGAGTACTACGACCGTGCGCAGCTGCTGCATGCGCAACGCAAATCGGAATAAAAGGAACACTGAGCATGGCCCCCGTACAGATCAGCAAGCCCATCACCAAACCGATCAACGCGCCCCTGAAGAAAGTCATCAGCTTCTACACCCGCTTCACCGCCAGCTACAGTGCCATCGGCTACTACGCCCGCAGGGCGTTCCTGCCGTGGCCGCCGCTCAAGGGCCAGTTTGGCGGCCAGACCTGGCTGGTGACGGGCGGCTCCGAAGGCATCGGCGGGGCGGCGGCCCGGGCGGCGCTGGAAGGCGGGGCCACGGTGATCTGCGTCGCGCGCGACCCAGGCAAGCTCGAGGCCTTCGCCGCATCGGTCCAGGGGCCAGGCAAGTGTGTGCTGGAGCCGGTGGACATGTCGCTGCAAAAGGATGTGATGGCGCTGGTGGACAGGCTGCAGGCACGCGGCACCCGCGTCGATGTGGTGGTCAACAACGTGGGGGTGCAAAAGCGCGACCAGTTCCTCACCGACGAAGGCGTGGAGCTTTCGTTCGCCACCAACATCCTGGGCCACTACACGCTCCTGCGCGAGCTGCTGGCGCGCGACCTGCTGGCGGCGCAGGGCACCGTCATCGAGGTGTCGTCCGGCGGCATGTACAACTATGCGATGGTGCCGAAGGACCTGAACATCAACACCGTTGACTCGGGCTACGTCGGCTCGCGGGCCTATGGCCTGGCCAAGCGCGCGCAGGTGATGCTGATGGGCTACTGGCGGCAGAAGTACGCCGGCAGCGGCCGCTCGTTCTATTCCATGCACCCGGGCTGGGTAGACACAGCCAGCGTCGGCCGCTCGATGCCGCGATTTCGCAACACGCTCAAGTCGGTGCTGCGCACCCATGCGCAAGGCGCCGACACCATTGTGTGGCTGGCCGAGACCCGCCCGCCCCAGAAAGGCGCCGAGGCCATGTGGTTTGACCGCAAGGAACGGCCGGTACACATCTATGCCCACACGCCGCTCTCCACCGCGACAGGGGCCGATGTGGTCGCCGAGCTGGAGCGGGCGCTGGCCGCTGCGCTGCCCGCGGCATAGCTACCGCCAGCATGCCTCGCGGCTGCCGCCGCCGGTGATGCCGCGCCTGCCGAAAGAATCCAGCGAGAACCCGCCGCATTCATCGGCGGCCATGCGCCCGCCCGCGACCGGGCTCATGACCAGCCGGAACCCCGTTGCCGAGGCGGTGCTCTGCCCTTCCACAAACTCAATCCTGTAGACCGGCTGCCCCTGTGCGGGCGACTGCATGAACTGCGGCGGCATGATCTCGCCAATGCCCTTGCCTGCGCGGTCAGCGGCGTAGCTGTCGTTGGCGGCATGAAAGCGCTGCATGTACTGGGCGGCCAACTGCAGCTGTGCCCGCGCCTCGGCGCGGAATCCCCGGGCCAGGTAGCTGGTGTAGGCCGGGAACGCAATGGCGCCGAGTATGGAGACGATGCAGACGGCCATCAGCAGCTCGACCAGGGAAAAGCCGGTGTGGCTGCGTTTGCGCTTGCAGGGGTGCTGGTGCGGGTTGTTCATCTGCAGGTTTGCCATGTCAAAACTATTGGGTGCGGGGGAAGATTTGCCGCCAGGCCCGGCTTGCGGGCCTTCCGTCGGCAGGCACGGTCATGACGGACTGCAGCCAGACCTCGGTGCCGCGCGGCGCGGCCTGCCCGCCGCCCTGCGGTGCGACTTCGGGGCCAAAGCCGCGCGCCGTGACCACGGCCGTTGCGGTCCTGCCGGCGGCGTAGTACTGCGCCATGCATTCCGGCGACCGCCTGAAATACGCTTGCGCGCCGCCAGACTCGCTGTCGCCAAACGGCACGCGGCGCGCCTTGCCTTGCGCGGACGGACCGTCCCAGTTTCCCAGGCCCTCCCACAGGAAAGGCTCGCCGGCACCAGCGGGAGCCGCTGCCGGCGCAAGGCCTTGCGCCGGGTCAGCCGCGAAGGCGGCGAACAGCCTTTCGCAGTGCAGCAGCCCGGCTTCGGCCGCCTGCAGGGCCAGCGTATGGGTACGCGCATTGCCCGCCACGGCATCGCTGCTGGCGGCCCGGCGCACCGTGACAGCCGCCGTCAGCGATATGACCAGCAGGAACATCAGGCAGACGATCAGCATGACGCCACGCACATTGCCACCCATATGTGCTCGCGCATCGGCGGCCGGACGGGGCCGGGCGCGGCACCGCAAGGACGCACCGGAAGTCATGAACCCGACATCCGGTTGCGCAGGAGCACGGTGGTTGAAAAGGCCCGGCGCATGCGGCCGTCCGTCGCTTCCTGCAGCATGCCGCCGCAGCCGGTGTAAACCTGAGACGCCCTGCGGCCTTCCAGCACCACACCGGCGCTGCGCATGACCAGGCATACACGGACGCTGACGACCTTGTCCCAGCGCTGGGCCGGGGTCAGGGCCATGAAGCCGGCATCCGCAATCACACCGTCATGGCCCGACAGCGGCCCAAGCTCCGAGGCGCTCAGGTAGCCGGCAGGCACCGTGCCGGTTGCGTGCGGCGAACTCACGCCGAACGTCAGGCGCAGGTCTTCCACGTTCTCCACGAAGGGCTGCGGGTTGGCAAACGGCTTGCTGCCGCCGCTGCCCGCGCACATGAGGTTGCCGTTGGCAACGAAGAAGCGGTTCTGCGCGACGAAGTACGGCCCGTTGTCGTCGGCCAGCGCAGCGATGCCCGCGCCCAGGCAGTCGGTCGCGCGCGGCGGCGTGTCGGCCGTCGGCACCGTGTTGAACCGGTCTGCCAGATAGGCCACGGCGATGGCGGCCGGGCCCGGTTTGGCGCTGGCGCAGGTGAGCGACGGCATGGGCTGCGTGATGGACTCGAATCCGCTGTCGCAGGCAAACAGCGTGATGCCATCCAGCTTGAGGTCACGCGGTGCATCCGCACCGGGCGCAGCGGGGTTGTAGCCGGCCTGCCGCAACTGCTGGGCAATCATGCCCAGCGCGGCCTGCCCGTCCTCATGGAGCTGGGCGAGCGCCATGGTCGACTGGTTCGTCTGGAGGTTGCCAAGCCAGGTGATCACCAGCGCGCCCGACAGCACCAGGCCGATGGCGAGCGCCACCAGCAGCTCCACAAGGGTGGACCCGCGCTGCGGGAGCCGCGGGCTGCCGCGCCTCAAAACACGACCTTCATGTAGAAGCAGCGCGGCATCTGCGCCTGGCCCTGGACGCCGGCCGGGCAGTTGTCAAAGGCCTGCTCCGCGGAGCCGCCCTTGCCTTCGGCATCATGGGTGAAGAGCCGGGGCTCCATCCACATGAGCCACAGGTCTGCCTCACGGGCGCCGGTTGCGCCGGCTGCCGCGCTACGGCTGAGCTGCATCCCGCCCTGTGGAAGCTCCATGCGCACACGCACCTCCAGCGCGGCAAGGTCGTCCTCCCCCGCATCAAATGCCGACGGGTTGGCACGCAGCAGGTCTGCGGCCTCGGCGGCCAGCAAGGCCGCGACGATGCGGTGCCCCGAAGACTTTGCGCCGGCTACCGACCATGCCTGCATGGCCCCCAGGGCCAGCAGACCAAAGGACATCAGCAATATGGAAACGAGTATCTCGATCAGGGTGGTGCCGCACTCGCGGCGATGGCGGCCCGCGCGGGGCATGCTCGGGGAACCCTGTGTCATGAAGAGCCTTGCTGTGCAAAGCCCCGGAGTGTGCTGGCCCCGTCAAACCTGTTCAATCATCCTTAGGGCCTTGTCGAAGGCTTGCAGGACTTAGGCCGGAGGGCCGGAAAGCCTCAGGTTTTCTGGCCAGCGCCCAGCATCCTGAGCACGCCCTGCGCCGCCATGCGTCCACTGGCGGCGCTGGCCGTGAGCAGATACCCGCCCGTCGGCGCCTCCCAGTCCAGCATCTCGCCGGCGCAAAAAACTCCTGGCACAGCCGAGAGCATCAGGTTTTCATCCATCGCCTCGAACGGCACCCCGCCTGCCGTGCTGATGGCTTCGTCGATGGGCCGTGCCGCCGCCAGCGTGATGGGCAGCGCCTTGATGGCAGCCGCGAGCCTGTGCGGGTCGGCCATGCTTTCCTTGTCGAGCAGTTCATGCAGCACCGCGGCCTTGATGCCTTCGATGCCAAGCCGGCTTTTGAGGTGGCTGGACAGCGACCGCGAGCCGCGCGGATGCTTCACCTCGGCCAGCACGCGTTCCGGCGTGCGGTCAGGCAGCAGGTCCAGGTGGAAGGTGGCGCTGCCGTGCCCGGCGATCTCGTCGCGCAGCAGGGCCGACGCGGCATAGACCAGGCTGCCTTCGACGCCGGTGGCGGTGGCGACGAACTCGCCCTTGCGGCTGAAGCTGCGGCCCTGCGAGTCGGTGAAGCTGATGGCGACGGACTTGAAAGGCTGGCCGGCGAAGCGGCTGCTGAAGTACTCGCTCCAGCCGATGGGCGACGGGCCCTGGCCCAGCAACTCCCTGAAGAATTCGCGCCGGTTTTCCAGCGCAGGGCTGTGCCCATGCGCCACGGTATCGAATCCGCAGTTGGCGGGGATCAAAGGTGCAATGGGGACGCCGCGCTGCGCCAGCAGTGCCGCCCAGGCGCCGTCCGAGCCCAGGCGCTTCCAGCTGGCGCCGCCCAGGGCCAGCACCACGGCATCGCTGCGCACGGCCTGCACACCCTGGGGGGTGTCAAACACCTGCGAGCCGTCGTCCAGCCAGCCTGTCCAGCGGTGGCGCATATGGAACTGCACGCCCGCCGCGCGCAGCCGGTGCAGCCAGGCGCGCAGCAGGGGCGCGGCTTTCATGTCTGCCGGGAACACCCGGCCCGATGTGCCGACGAAAGTTTCGATGCCCAGGCCCCTGGCCCAGTCGCGCAGCGCCTGGGGGCTGAAGTCGCGCACCATCGCATCGAGCTGCGCACGGCGCTCTCCATAACGCGAGATGAAGATGTCCAGCGGCTCGGAGTGCGTGAGGTTGAGCCCGCCCCTGCCGGCCAGCAGGAACTTGCGCCCCGCCGAAGGCATGGCGTCGTACACATGGACGCCCACACCCGCCTGTGACAGTACTTCGGCGGCCATCAGGCCCGCGGGTCCTGCGCCCACCACCACGGCCTGTCCCGCTGCCTGCGCCGCTACCTGCGCCACTGCTTGTGATTTACCTGCTTGGTTCATTCGATCAACACCAGTTCTCCCTGCCCCGTCAAAAATGCCGCTTTCACCACCTCGCCCGGGTGGATGGCCTGGACAGCCGCGCGATAGGCCTGCAACTGCGCAACCAGCCCGTCTTTCTGCAGGGGGCGTGCTGCGGACTTGTAGTCCAGCACCCACCACTCAGCGCTGACGCTGCGCCGTACCAGCCGGTCCAGGCGCAGCGCCTTGCCTTGCCAGAAAACCGGCACTTCGTCCGCCTGCCAGGACAGTCCGCCGTCGTGCCAGGCCCAGGCGCCCTGCCCTGCGAGTATGCGCTGCGCCATGCCGCAGGCATGCTTGCCCTGCGCCTGCGTGAGGCTGAATTCGCGCACGGCTGCCTGCACCTGTGCGCCGGAGAAGCTGGCGCCGTCGGCCGCACCCCATTGCAGCAGGCGGTGCAGGGCCTTGCCGGTTCGTGCTTCGGCCGAGTCAATGGCGTCGCCGTCCATGCCGCCTGCGGCGGCTTCGTCCTGCACGGGCCGGGGCGGCGCGGGCGGCAGCACCGGCAGCAGGATCGGGCCGGCGGGCGCCTCCCCGCCCACGCCGGTCAGCTGCGCGGCCTGGGGCATGACGGGCACTTCCGTACACAGCGCTTCCATCCGGCTCCACCAGCTGTTGCCGCTGGCACGATGCGGCTCGATGGACGAGATGGCCAGCGTGCCCCTGGCGCGCGTCATGGCCACATACAGCCCGTTGAGCTCCTCCCGCCGGCGCGCGGCCTGCTCGGCGTCCAGCATGTCGGTGCAGCAGGGCGGAGGCCGGCTTTCACTGGCCATGAAGACAAAGCGCTTCGGCCATGCCGATTCCCCGGGCCAGTCCACCAGCACACCCATGGTGTCGGCATGGCGCTCGGGCGTGTCGGTGTCGAGCATCAGCACAAGCTCTGCTTCCAGGCCCTTGGCGCCGTGCACCGTCAGCAGCTGCACTGCGTCACGGCTCGCGGTGGCGGGCGCCTGCACACCGCCGGCCTTGAGTGCGCGCACAAAGGCATAGGGCGTGGCATAGCGCGCGCCGTCAATCTGCAGGGACACGGCGAGCAGGGCCTGCAGGTTGGCCAGCGCGGTATCGCGCAGGACGGCCGGCGCCGCAGCCACAAAGCGCGCCAGGACATCGCCCGCGTGGAAGATGGCGTCCAGTGCATCGTGCGGCGGGAAGCTGTCCAGCCAGCTGCGGTATTGCTGCAGCGTGGTGCCAAGGTGCCGCAGGTGCGCCGGCAGCGCATCTGCCTGCTGCAGCACGGCCCACCAGGTGGCGCCCCGCCCGGCCACCGCCTGCATGGCACGCTGACGCAGCGCGACCTGCACCAGGTCGTCATCCGTCAGGCCGAACAGCGGCGACTTCAATGCGCGCGCCAGCGACAGGTCATGCTGCGGCGACACCAGCGCGTCGAGCAGCGCCACCACGTCCTGCACCTCGGGGCATTCGATCAGGGCGGTCTTCTCGCCCAGCAGCGCGGGAATGCGCAGCGCACGCAGCTCCTGCAGCATCGGCGCCAGCGATGCCCGCCGGCGCGCCAGGACCATAATGTCTGCGGGCTTGCGCCCCTGCGCAACCAGCCTCGCAATCCAGTGCGCGGCCTGCCTTGCCTCCAGCGTGCGCAGGGTCTCTTCGGGCAACTCACGCGGCGTGGCCAGGCTGTCGCGCCACGCCAGACCGTCATCCGGAGCCGCCGCACCGGCAACGGGCCCATCACCTGCGCCACCCGCATCCCTGCCGATGCGCGGCAGCTTGAGGGCCTGCCCGTGCGCTGCCGACCCGGTGGTGTGCGCACGGAAGCCCTCGTAGCCATCCTGCGCCACAGCCGCTTCCATCACGGTGTTGACCGTTTCAATGACTTGCGGCGCATTGCGGCGGGTGTGGTCGCAGCTCAGCAGGTCGCCGCCGAGGTCTGTGCCGACAAAGGCCTGCGCCGCCCTGAACACCTGTGGCTCCGCGCGGCGGAAACGGTAAATGCTCTGTTTGGGGTCGCCCACAATGAACACGCCTGGCGTCTGGCCGGCTCCCGCATAGCTGGAGAGCCAGGCGTGCAGCGCCTGCCACTGCAGGGGGTTGGTGTCCTGGAACTCGTCGATCAGCAGGTGGCGCACCCGCGCATCGAGCCGCTCCTGGATCCAGCCGCTGAGAAGTTCGTCGTCCAGCAGGCGCAGCGAGGCGCGCTCCACATCGTTCATGTCAACCCAGCCGCGCTCCCGCTTGAGTTGCGCGAACGAGGCAATGAGCACCCGCGTCAGCCGCGCCATGCGCTGCTGGTGCAGCCAGGCTTCGTGCTGCGCGCGCGCATCCGCCACCCGCAGCGCCAGCGCCTGCGCCTGGCGGATCAGTTCGATGCCGGCCAGCTTGTCGCCGAATTTGCGGGCCGTGCCGTCGTTGGTAAGCAGCGCTGCAAAGATGCCGCCGGTATCGCCCTCGGTCAGGGCGCGTTCAAGCTCTGCGCCCTTCGCGGAAAACGTGGGCGCCTTGGCCTGCCCGAGCGCGATGGCGGCGTCCACCATCAGCGCCCGGCTGCCATCGGTGCCTGTAAACATGTCTTCCGGCGCGTTCAGCCCGGCGAAGTCATTGAACTGGTCCGCAAAGTGCCGCACCGAGCTGCCCACCACGCCGTGCGCCTCGGCCAGCGCAAACTCGATCCGTTTGTCCAGCGCGGTTTCCAGCGCCTTGCGCGTCTGCGAACGACCGTGCACCGCCACGGCGTCATTGAAGTCCGCGCGCAGGGCGTCGTCGCCGACCAGCGCGGCGTAGAAGCGCCGCCAGACCAGCGCCTTGGCGGGCGCGTCGTCTTCCAGCAGTTCATAGCCTGCCGGCAATTGCAGCTCGTCCAGTACCGCCAGCGGCGCGGTGCGCAGCAAGGCGGCGAACCAGCTGTGAAAGGTACGGATCTGCACCGGCCTGCCGGTGGCCAGGATCTTCTGGTGCAGGCCTGCCAGCGCGCGCACCTGCGCGTCGCCTGCGTCCGGAATCCCGCGGTCGGCCAGTTCCTGCCTGAGCCTGTCTTCGTCCGCCACCGCGAAATCGGTAAGCCACTCATGCAGGCGAGCGCGCATCTCGCCGGCCGCCTTGCGGGTGAAGGTGATGGCCAGTATCTCGTGCGGCTGCGCGCCGTCCAGCAGCGCGCGCAGGATGCGCGACACCAGCATCCAGGTCTTGCCCGCGCCTGCGCAGGCTTCCACCGCGACGCTGCGCCGCGGGTCGCAGGCAACGGCATAGAACGCCCCGGCGCTCACAGGTCTGCCGCCGTGGCGGTAGGCCGGGCCTGTCACAGTGTGGGCGGCGCTCACACGACCTCCCAGAAGTCCTTGCGGCACAGGCCCCGCGCCGCGCAGTAGTCGCAGGCTTTTCCCTCGCCCAGCGCGGGCAGCGCAGCGCCCTGGCCGATGCGCTTCATGTCATGGACGATGCCTTCAACCAGCGCGTCACGCGCCGCAACCACATCAAGCTGCTCATAGGACTTCGTGCCGTCCCGCTCGCCCAGGTTCAGGTAGGCGGCCTGCAGTTCGTCGTCGGGCAGCAGGGCTGCATAGAACGCAAGCTGGGTGTCTTCGGTGGGTTCCCTGATGCGGTCGGCGGTCGTCGCCCGGCTCTCGGTCTTGTAGTCGATGACGAGCGCCTTCCCATCCGGCAGCCTGTCAATGCGGTCGATCCGGCCGACCAGCGCCACGTCACCCAGTGGCTGGCGCCTCTCTGCCTCGGCCTCGTCAAAGCGCACGCCCTGGGCCTCATGTTTCGCCAGCCACGGCAGGTAGCCATCGCGTACCTGCGGCCAGGCCGCGGCAAAGGGCAGGAACTCGCTGTGGCCCAGGCGCAGTTCCTGCGTCGCACTGTCAGCCGCTTCGTCGATCAGGGCCAGGCGGCCCGGCCCGTCGGGCACCGGCAGGGCCTCCAGCCGCTCATGAAAGAGCTTGAGCACCAGGTGCAGCCAGTTGCCGAAGTCGCGCTTGTCCACCTCGCTTTCAAGCTCGTCGGACTCCTGCAGCCGCAGCTGGCGCAAGGCAAAAAAGCGGTACGGGCAGGCGCGCAGGTCGCCATAGGCGCTGGCCGAAAGCTGCTCCAGCGGCAGCGCCTGTCCCACAGGCAGTGGCGGCTTGCCCGGCTGCGGGACAAGTTCACGCTGGTGACGCGGATCTGCGGCGTTGGCAGGCGATTGCCCGAGCACGAGTTCCTGCACGAACCCGCTGGACAGCAGGTGCTCGCCGCCCTCGCTTTTCCGCCACAGCACGTCCATTCGGGGTGAACGCAGGGCGTAGTTCCATGCAGCCCGGCCGGCAGCGGCAAGCTCTTCACGCGACGGCAGGCCAAGCACCGCGCGCTGCGCGGCCGTCCATGCACCTGCGGGCTCGGGCGAAACCGGCAGCCGCACTTCATCGCACCCCGGCAGGACGACCGCGCCGAACGGCCGGCCGAGCAACTGGCTCAGCGGCAGGAGCACAACCTGCGCACGCGCAGGGTGCACAGGCTTGAAGCTCGCCGCCTCCAGCGCGCTGTTCACCCACGCGGTAAAAGCCGGCAAATCCATGCGGCGGGACAGGTGCGCAAATTCACTTTCAGCGCCTTCGTGCAGGCGCAACGCCGAGAGCACCGCGTCACCTGCCGCGTCATTGGCCAGGCCCTCGAACTGCCCTGCAGCCCGCAGCGCAGCCCGCAGGTCCTGCAGCCAGCGCGCCAGCGGGCGGCCGGCCTGCAGGCTCTCGCGCAATGCATTGGCCTGCACCGCAATTGCATGCGACGGTGCCAAGCCGCGCCACTCGCGCACGCCGTTGCGGCGCATCAGCACCTCGGCCGCCGTGACCTCGCCGGCGTCGAAGGCGGGCGCATTCTTGAGCCAGTCCAGCACGGCATCGGCAGAGGCGTCGCGCACAGCCGCGCGCAGCAGGCCCATCAACTGCGCAGCGGCGCGGGTGGTGGAGAGCTTCCAGCCGGTTTCGTCACGTATCAGCACACCGCGCGCGCCGAGCATCGCCCGGATCCGGCGCGTCAGTGTGCGGTCCTGGGCGACGAGGGCCACCGGCGCACGGCCTTGCGCCAGGTGGGCCAGCACGCAGGCGGCGGCGAGCGCCGCCTCGTCCTCCGAATGGGCCGCAGCATGAAGGGCCGGCATGACCACGGGCCCGTCGGCCGGCACCGGCAACGCAAAGGCTCTCCTGCCGAAGTGGCGCAGCAAGGCCTGCCCCAGCGGGTCGGACTGGAAGCCTTCGATCAGGACAAAGCAGTCCAGGTCGGCCGCAAACAGGATGTCGCTCGCGTAGGATGAATTGGCCGCCCATGCGAGGGCGACCTGCGCCACGGCGGCCTCCAGCCTGAGCAACGGCGAATCCATCATGCCGCCCGGCAGGCCGGCAAGGGCCACGCGCATGCCGTCGGCCCACCGCGCGCGCTGCGGCTCCGGCACGGCCGCAGCCAGCCGCGCCAGGTCGTGTGCGGCCTCAACCACGCGGCCCGCGAGCATTTCCCTCGACGCCCCGAGCCCCGCGCCGTCAAGCAGCATGGCCGCTGTCAGGACATCACTCGCGGTATCAAAGCTGATGTCGGACGGCCCCGGCACGAAGCCGCCCTCGCTGCCGGCCCAGTTCATGGTGGTTTCAAACCGGGGCGAGAACCCCGCGGCGTCGTGAACCGCCGCCCATGCAGCGGTAGCCTGCGGCATCAGCTGCGCATACGGCACCAGCACCACCGTGCGCGCCGGGTGCGCGCCGCGCTGCGCCAGCGCTTCGCTGATCTGTGCAGCGACAGCCAGCCAGGCCCTGCCGGCGTGATGGTTTTTTGCTATCTCATCCATAGCGGGCATGACGCCAACGGTGGCACTTGGTTTCTGTCACAATTTCCCCACTTTACCTGTACCGACACTCTGCACAAGGAAACCTCCATGGCCAGCGAACTCATCAAACACATCTCCGACGCGTCCTTCGAGTCCGACGTGCTGCAGGCCGACAAGCCCGTCCTGGTGGACTACTGGGCCGAGTGGTGCGGCCCCTGCAAGATGATTGCCCCCATCCTCGACGAAGTGTCCAGCACCTACCAGGGCAAGCTGCAGATCGCCAAGATGAACGTGGACGAAAACCGCGACATTCCCGCGAAGTTCGGCATCCGCGGCATCCCGACGCTGATGCTGTTCAAGGACGGCCAGCTTGCGGCCACCAAGGTCGGCGCCATGAGCAAGGCGCAACTGACGGCTTTCATCGACCAGCAACTGGCCTGATCTCCCCTCCCGGCAGCCGGAACAACGCGTTTCGGCTGCAGTCCTTTTTCCTGTCATAATCCGCTAAGCTCACCGATTCGCCTGCAGGGCGGACCGGTTCGATAACCCGGTTTCAAGGCGCCTCCAGCCTTGCTTTAAAACCTCCCCCCGTTTTTCCACAGAACACCCGCCAAAGGGTGCACCAACGCAGGTTCAGCCATGCACTTAAACGAACTCAAGGCGCTCCACGTCTCTGAAGTCCTCAAGCAAGCCGAAGAGCTTGAAATCGAAAACACCGGCCGCATGCGCAAACAGGAGCTGATGTTTGCGATCATCAAGAAGCGGGCCCGGGCCGGCGAACAGGTGTTTGCCGACGGTGTGCTTGAAATCCTCCCGGACGGTTTCGGCTTCCTGCGCAGCCCCGACACCAGCTACACCGCGAGCACCGACGACATCTACATCTCGCCCAGCCAGGTCCGCCGCTTCAACCTGCACACCGGCGACATGATTGAAGGCGAAGTCCGCACCCCCAAGGACGGCGAGCGCTACTTTGCCCTGACCAAGCTGGACATGGTCAACGGCGGCCTGCCGGAGAACAACAAGCACAAGGTCATGTTCGAGAACCTGACCCCGCTGTTCCCCAAGGAGCAGATGAAGCTGGAGCGCGACAACTTCAAGGGCGACGAGAACATCACCGCCCGCGTCATCGACATCATTGCCCCCATCGGCAAGGGCCAGCGCGCCCTGCTGGTTGCCCCGCCCAAGAGCGGCAAGACGGTGATGATGCAGCACATGGCCCACGCCATTGCCGCCAACTACCCTGACAGCTACATGATGGTCCTGCTGGTGGACGAGCGGCCCGAGGAAGTGACTGAAATGCAGCGCTCGGTGAAGGCCGAGGTGATTGCCTCGACCTTTGACGAACCCGCCGCCCGCCACGTGCATGTGGCCGAAATGGTCATCGAGCGGGCCAAGCGCCTGGTCGAACTGAAAAAAGACGTGGTGATCCTGCTGGACTCCATCACCCGCCTGGCCCGCGCCTACAACAACGTGGTGCCGTCCTCCGGCAAGGTCCTTACCGGCGGTGTGGATTCCAACGCGCTGCAGCGTCCCAAGCGCTTCCTGGGCGCGGCCCGCAATGTGGAAGAAGGCGGCTCGCTGACCATCATTGCCACAGCCCTGGTTGACACTGGCAGCCGCATGGACGAAGTGATCTTTGAAGAATTCAAGGGCACCGGCAACTCCGAAATCCACCTGGACCGCCGCCTGTACGAAAAACGTGTGTTCCCGTCCATCCAGCTCAACCGCAGCGGCACCCGCCGCGAGGAGTTGCTGCTGGCCCCCGAGATCCTGCAGAAGACCCGCATCCTGCGCCAGTTCATGTACAACATGGACGAAATCGAATCCATGGAAATGGTTTTGAAGAGCATGAAGGCCACGAAGACCAATGTCGAGTTCTTCGACATGATGCGGCGCGGCGGCTGATCGGGCTATAATCTTGGGCTTACTTGTGGAAAGTAAGGCGGGCGGTCCGCCTCGGCTCCCACACCGAAACATCAGGAATTCATCATGGCTAAAGAAGGCATTCACCCCAATTACCGCGAAGTTCTCTTCGTGGACCTGTCCAACGGTTTCAAGTTCGTGACCCGCTCCTGCGTGAACACGAAGGAAATGGCCAAGCACGACGACGGCAAGGAATACCCGCTGTACAAGCTGGACACCTCCAGCGAGTCGCACCCCTTCTACACGGGCACCCAGAAGTCGGTCAACGACATGGGCGGCCGCGTTGACAAGTTCTTCAAGAAGTTCGGCAAGGCCCCCGCCAAGGGCGAGCCGGCCAAGGCTGCATAAGCCAGGGCACAGGAACAGCGACAAACGATTCGGCAGCTACGGCATGACCGTAGCCTGCAGGACCCAGCCAAGGGCAGCCCGGTTTACCGCGCTGCCCTTTTGCTTGGGCCCGCGAACCGGCATGGCAAGATGCTGCCGGCCAACCATGCCACACTTGGACCCGTGAACCAGCCCACCCCCGCCATCGTTGCCCAGAGCGCCGTGCGCCGCCTGCCTCGCCTGGCCCTGCTGCTGTTCTGCGCCGCCTATGTGCTGCCGGGGTTCATCGGGCGTGAACCCTGGAAAAGCGCTGACATTGCCGCGTTCGGCTACATGGCGGATCTTGCGCAGGGCGTGTCCGCCTGGCTCAACCCGACCCTGCTCGGCCAGCGGCCGGACATCGACGCCCTGCTGCCCTACTGGCTCGGCGCATGGGCGATCCAGGTCTCGCCCGCCTGGGTGGCCCCCGATTTTGCCGCCCGGGTCCCCTTCGGCATCCTGCTGGCGCTCACGCTGGTGGCCACCTGGTACGGCACCTACTACCTTTCCCGCAGCCCCCAGGCGCAGCCCGTGGCCTTCGCCTTTGGCGGCGAGGCCGCGCCCGCTGACTATGCGCGCGCCATGGCCGACGGCGGCCTGCTGGCCCTTATCGCCTGCCTCGGCCTGGCCCAGCTGTCGCACGAGACCACGCCCGCCCAGGCCCAGCTGTGCTTCACCGCGCTGGCTTTTTATGGCGCGGCGGCTACTCCCTGGCGCACCGTGGCGCCGGCCATCGGCCTTGTCACGGGCTTGCTCGGCCTCTCGCTGAGCGGCGCGCCGGCCATGGGGCTGCTGTTCGGCCTGGGCAGTGCCGCCATCTGTGCTGCCGGATGGCAGCGCGGCAACCAGGGTGATGCGCAGCAGGAGCGCAGCCGCCAGATCCGCTGGGCCGCGGCCATCGTGCTGGTCTGCGTGGCGGCGGCCGCGCTGGCCTGGGCACTCGGCCTGTGGCGCTGGCGCATTGCGCTGCCCCATGCAGACTCGCGCGAATGGCGCAGCCTGGCCCGCCTGCTGCTCTGGTTCACCTGGCCGGCCTGGCCCCTGGCGCTGTGGACGCTGTGGCGCTGGCGGCGCCAGCTTGGCAGCCGGCATGTGGCCCTGCCCCTGTGGTTTGCGGCGGTTGCAACCGCCACGACCATCACCACCCAGTCCTCCGACCGCTCCCTGCTGCTGGGCCTGCCCGCCTTTGCGGCCCTCGCCGCATTTGCGCTGCCCACCCTCAAGCGCAGCGTGGCCGCGCTGGTCGACTGGTTCACCCTGCTGTTCTTCAGCGGCTGCGCCTTCATCATCTGGGTCATCTGGATCGCGATGCAGACGGGCTTTCCGCGCCAGCCGGCAGCCAATGTCGCCAAGCTCGCGCCCGGCTTCGTGCCGAGCTTCTCGCTGGTGGCTTTCGGGATTGCGCTGGCGGCCACACTGGCCTGGGCCTGGCTCGTCAAATGGCGGGCCGGCCGCAACCGCGCCGCCATCTGGAAGAGCCTGGTGCTGCCGGCCGGCGGCGCGGCCCTGAGCTGGCTGCTGCTGATGACACTGTGGATGCCGCTCCTGGACTATGCGCGCAGCTACAAGGCGCAGGTCGGCAGCCTTGTGGCCCGCATGGACAGGCCGGGTTGCGCGCAGGTGCACGGCCTGAGCCACCCGCAGATCGCGGCCCTGGAGTTCCACGGCGGCCTGGCGCTGCGCTATGCGGGCACTGTTGCCGCCTGCCCGTGGCTGGTTGTCGATGCAGACGCGCTGGACTCGCTCAATTCGGCGGTCAACATGAAGAACTGGCAACTGCATGCCAGCATCCGCCGCATGAACGACGAGAACGACGACCTCCTGCTGTTCCGCAGGGAGCCCCGGTAGCCGCTGCGTGTCCGAGTTCAAGACCATCAGCCGGCATGCCGGCACCGTGCTCGTGGGCCAGCTGGCAGTCATGGCATTTGGCGTGACAGACACCATCGTGGCAGGCCGCTATGCCGAGTCGGCGCTGGCCGCCCTGTCCGTGGGCACGGCCATCTTCCTGAGCGTATTCGTCGCCCTCATGGGTGTGCTGCAGGCCCTGCTGCCCGTCTGGGCCGAACTGCAGGGCGCGCAGCGATTCACCGAAGTGGGCCGCTCCTGGCGGCAGGCCCTGTACCTGTGCGCCATCACCGTAGTCATCGGCATGGCCGCCCTGCTCTTTCCCGGCGCGCTGCTGCGCTGGGCCGAAGTGCCCATGGCGATCCGGGGCGAGGTGGAAAGCTATCTGGCGGTGCTGGCCATGGCATTGATGCCGGCGCTGGTGTTCCGCATGTACAGCACGCTCAACCAGAGCCTGGGCAAGCCGCTGCTGGTGACCTGGCTGCAGATCGGCTCGCTGGGCGTCAAGGTGCCGCTGTCGGTTTGGTTCACCTTCGGCGGGCTGGGCCTGGAGGCACAGGGCGCCGTGGGCTGCGCATGGGCCACGCTGGTGGTCAACTACCTCATGCTGGCAGTGGCGCTGTACCTGCTGCGCACGCAGGACCTCTACAAGCCCTACCGCATCTGGCAAAGGCTGGAGCGGCCTGACTGGGCACGCATCCGCGAGTTCGCGCGGCTGGGCATTCCCGGCGGGCTGGCCATCATGGTCGAGGTGACCTCGTTCACCCTGATGGCGCTGTTCATTGCCCGCCAGGGCGTGATCGCCGCCGCCAGCCACCAGATCGCGTCCAACTTTGCTGCCGTGCTGTACATGGCGCCGCTGGCCATGGGCATTGCCACCAGCTCGCGGGTGAGCTGGTGGCTGGGCGCCGGCGACGCACGGATGGCGCGCGCTGCCATCCGCACCGGCTTCAAGCTCGTACTGCTGGCGTCTGCGGTGCTGGCCGCCCTGACATTTGCCACGCGCGCAGGCCTGGCCTCGGTCTATGCGGCCAACCCCGAAGTGGTGGCACTGGCCGGCGGCCTGCTCGCCTGGGTGGCTGTGTATCACCTGGCCGATGCCACCCAGGCGCTTTGCGTCTTTGTGCTGCGCTGCTACCGCGTGACGGTGGCGCCGCTGGTGGTTTACTGCGTGCTGCTCTGGGGCATGGGGCTGGCCGGCGGCTATGTCCTGTCGTACCGGGGGCTTGGCAGCCTTGCAGCGCGGCCCGAGCCCGCGACGTTCTGGGCCACAAGTGCGGTGGCCCTGGCCGCGACGGCGGCTATTTTTGTAGCGCTTCTGTGGCGGGCCGTGAGGCGGCGGGCATAGCCGGTGGCTGCACCGGCGCGAACGCCGGCTGCGCCAGCCTGATGCGGCCGGCCGGGAAGACGATGGAAAACGTCGAGCCCTGCCCCGGCGTGCTCTCGATGCGCAGCTCGCCGCCGTGCCGCTGCACCACGTGCTTGACGATGGCCAGGCCCAGCCCCGTGCCGCCGGTCTCGCGCGAGCGGCTCCTGTCCACCCGGTAGAAGCGCTCCGTCAGGCGGGAGATGTGTTCGGGCGCAATGCCCGGGCCGCTGTCCCTCACGGCAAATTCGGCGCGCCCATCGGGCAATACTTCCCAGGTGGCCTCGATGGTCTCGCCCGGCGGCGTGTAGCGCACCGCGTTGCTGACAAGGTTGGACATGGCGCTGAGCAGCTCGGAATGCGAGCCCGAGACCTCGCACGCCGTGCCACCGGCAAAGCTCAGGGCATGGGTGTCGCCTGTGAGCATCTGCGACAGCTCGCGCGCCTCCTGCTCGCACTGCGCCATCAGCGCGGTGGCCGGCACCCATTCACCGGCGCCGGGCGGCGGGCTGCCCTCCAGCTTTGACAGGGTGAGGAGGTCGTTGACCAGCGTCTGCATGCGATGGGCCTGCTGGGACATCATGCCCAGGTAGCGGGAGCGCTCTTCCGCATTCAGGGGCAGGGTCTGCAGGGTCTCCACAAAGCCGCTGAGCACCGTGAGCGGTGTGCGGATCTCGTGCGACACATTGGCGACGAAGTCCCGCCGCATCGTGTCGGCCTGCTCCAGCGCGGTCACGTCGCGCGAAAGCAGCAGCCGGCGGCCTTCGCCGTAGGGGTGCAAGTGCACTGACAGGCGCATCGGCCGGCCCGCAGCGCCGCCCCTGCCGCTGATGAAAATCTCCTGCGCATAGTCGCCGCCGGCATAGTAGGCGGCAAAGGCCGGGTCACGCACCAGGTTGCCGATGAGCTGCAGCACGTCGCGCTGCGCGTCAAAGCCAAAGTGGCCTGCGGCGGTCAGGTTGCACCATTCGATCCTGCCCTCATCGTCGAGCAGCACCACGCCATTGGGGGAGGCCTGGATGGCGGCCAGGAACTCCTGCAGGCGCGACTCGCTCTCGCGCGTTTCCTGCTCGCGGTTGCGCAGCAGGCGCCGCGTGCGGTCGGCCACCTCGCCCCACAGGCCGCCCATGGCCGGCGCACTGGCCGAGTCGCCGCGGCGCAGCCACTGCAGCACCCGTGAGCCGCGCAGCAGGTCGACCAGCACCCAGGCCGCGCCCCCGGCAACCACCCCTGCAAGCGCGCCGTGCCATTGCGCCGTCCAGCCCGCGGCAAGCCACCAGCCGGCAAGGCCACCCAGGGCCTCCAGAAAAACGAAACTTGTCAGGCGAAAAAGCATGTGCGCAAATTGTGGGGGCTGATGCGCAGCACTGCCCGCATCAGGGCCATCAGGCCTGTGCCGTCACCTGGGGTTGGGCCGTCAGCCGGTAGCCGGCGCCACGGACAGTCTCGACCATGGCGCCCGCAGCGCCCAGCGCTTCGCGCAGGCGCTTGACATGCACATCGACCGTCCGCTCCTCGATGAACACATGGTCGCCCCAGACCTTGTCCAGCAGCTGGGCCCGGCTGTGCACCCGTTCGGAGTGCTTCATCAGGTAGTTGAGCAGCTTGAACTCGGTCGGGCCGATCTTGAGCGACTGGCCCTGCCAGGTCACGCGGTGCGTCGCGGTGTCCAGCACCAGGCCGGCGATGGCCACGCTCTCGGCCGACTGCTCCGGCGCGCGGCGGCGCAGCACGGCTCGGATTCGGGCCAGCAGTTCCTGCGTGGAAAAAGGCTTGGTGATGTAGTCGTCGGCCCCGGCGTCAAGCCCGGCCACCTTGTCGGGCTCGTCGCCGCGCGCGGTGAGCATGAGGATGGGCACGGTCTTGCTGCGGGCATCGGCGCGCCACTTGCGTGCCAGCGCCAGGCCGCTCTGGCCGGGCAGCATCCAGTCCAGCAGGATCACGTCGGGCAGCACCGCATCAAGCTCGCGCTGCGCGGAGTTGCCGTCTTCAGCCCAGATGGGCGTGAAGCCGTTGTGGCGCAGGTTGACCGCGATCAGCTCGGCAATCGCAGGTTCGTCTTCGACGATCAGGACGCGGGGCATGTTCTTCATGATGTCATCCGGTTCACTGGACCGCGGACTCCACTTTCTCCATCGACGCATGACGCACATCGGCGCCCTTGACGATGTAGATGATGAATTCTGCAATATTCTTGGCATGGTCGCCAATCCGTTCGATGGCCTTGGCCAGGAACAGCAGGTCCAGGCTCGCCGAGATGGTGCGCGGGTCTTCCATCATGTAGGTGATGAGCTTGCGCACAAAGCCGTCGAACTCCTTGTCGATCAGGTCGTCTTCCTTGAGGATGGACACCGCCGCAGCCGTGTCCAGCCGGGCAAATGCATCCAGCGCCTTGCGCAGCAGGCCCGAGGCCAGGTCTGCCGCCACACGCAGGTCAGACGAGGGGAGCGAGCGGGCGGAGCCGCTGTGGATGATGCTCTTGACCATGCGCGCGATCTTTTCGGCCTCGTCACCCACGCGCTCAAGGTTGGCGGTGGTCTTGGAGATGGCGATCAGCAGGCGCAGGTCACGTGCCGTCGGCTGGCGCCGCGCGATGATGGATGACAGCTCGCGGTCGATCTCCAGTTCCATCGCATTGACGCGGGCTTCGTTCTCGGTCACGCGTTCGGCCGCTTCGGCGCTGAACTGCTGCAAGGCATAGATGGCCTGGTGGATCTGCGATTCGACGAGGCCGCCAAGCTCCATGACGCGCGAGGACACGCCGTTGAGCTCGCTGTCGAACTGGGTGGATAGGTGTTTGTCGGGCATGGATGCTCCTGTTGTCCGGCCGTTCAGCCAAACCGTCCTGTGATGTAGTCTTCAGTCTCTTTGCGGCGCGGCTTGAAGAACAGCTGCTCGGTCTCGCCGAACTCGACCAGGTCGCCCAGGTACATGTAGGCGGTGTAGTCGCTGCAGCGCGCGGCCTGCTGCATGTTGTGGGTCACGATGACGACGGTGTAGTCGTTCTTGAGTTCCGCAATCAGTTCCTCGATCTTGGCCGTCGAGATCGGGTCCAGCGCCGAGCAGGGCTCGTCCAGCAGGAGCACTTCCGGCTTGATGGCAATGCCGCGTGCGATGCACAGGCGCTGCTGCTGCCCGCCAGACAAGCCCGCGCCGCTCTGGTTGAGCTTGTCCTTGACTTCGCCCCACAGCGCCGCCTTGCGCAGCGCCCATTCGACGCGCTCGTCCATGTCGGCAGCGCTCAGGTCTTCAAACAGCTTCACGCCGAAGGCCACGTTGTCATAGATGGACATCGGGAACGGCGTGGGCTTCTGGAACACCATGCCGATCTTGGCGCGGATCAGCGCGACGTCGCGTTTGGACGTCAGCAGGTTCTCGCCGTCCAGCACGATGTCGCCCTCGGCGCGCTGCTCGGGGTACAGCTCGAACATGCGGTTGAAGGTGCGCAGCAGCGTGGACTTGCCGCAGCCCGAAGGGCCGATAAAGGCGGTGACCTTCTTTTCCGGGATTTCCAGGTTGATGTTTTTCAGCGCATGGAACTTGCCGTAGTAGAAGTTCAGGTTCTTGACCGAGATCTTCGAGCCGGCGTCTTGTGAGGTGATGGCGTTCATTTCTTTGCCTTGTTGTCAGGTTTTGCTTCGCGTCAGGACGCGGGCGAGGATGTTGAGACCCAGTACCGCCATGGTGATGAGGAAGACGCCGGCCCAGGCCAGCTGTTGCCAGTTTTCGTACGGGCTCATCGCAAACTTGAAGATCGTCACCGGCAGGCTGGCCATCGGCTCACCCAGGCTGGAGGTCCAGAACTGGTTGTTGAGCGCGGTGAACAGCAGCGGTGCCGTCTCGCCTGAGATGCGCGCCACGGCCAGCAGCAGGCCCGTCACGACACCGGCACGCGCGGCGCGCAGCGTGATGCTCATGATGACCTTCCACTTGGGCGCGCCCAGCGCATAGGCCGCCTCACGCAGGGCCGATGGCACCAGTTGCAGCATGTTCTCGGTCGTGCGGATGACCACCGGTATGACGATCAGGGCCAGCGCCACGATGCCGGCGGCGCCGGAGTAGCTCTTGAAGCGGGCCACGATGACCGCGTAGACAAACAGTCCGATCACGATGGACGGGGCCGACAGCAGGATGTCGTTGACGAAACGCGTGACCGATGCGAGCCAGTCTTTCGCGCCGTATTCGGCCAGGTAGATCCCCGCCATGATGCCGACCGGCGTGCCGACGAAGGTCGCCAGCGTCACCATCAGGAACGAGCCATAAATGGCGTTGGCCAGGCCCCCCACATCGTTGGGCGCGGGCGTCATCTGGGTGAACAGCGCCAGCGACAGGCCACCGACACCCAGGCGGATGGTCTCAAACAGGATCCAGATCAGCCAGAACAGGCCGAAGGCCATCGCGGCGAGAGACAGGGTCAGCGCGATCTGGTTGACGCGCTTGCGCTGCGCGAATTTGGCTTCGCGCGCGCTGGCGGCGCTCGCCGCCTTGATCAGCATTTCACCGGTGGTCATGACTTGGTTCCTTCGCCCTTGCGAAGCTGCGCGAGCAGCAGCTTGGACAGCGTGAGCACCACGAAGGTGATGAAGAACAGCACCAGGCCGAGGTAGAACAGCGAGGCCTGGTGCAGGCCATCGCCTGCTTCGGCGAACTCGTTGGCCAGCGCCGAGGTAATGCTGTTGGCCGCCTCGAACATGGACAGCGAGTTGAGCTGGTTGGTGTTGCCGATGACGAAGGTAATGGCCATCGTCTCACCCAGCGCGCGCCCCAGGCCGAGCATGATGCCGCCGACGACACCGCCCTTGGTGTAGGGCAGCACCACCTTCCACATCACTTCCCAGGTGGTGGAGCCCAGGCCGTAGGCCGACTCCTTCAGCAAGGCGGGGGTCACCTCGAACACGTCGCGCATCACCGAGGCGATGAACGGGATGATCATGATGGCCAGGATGATGCCGGCCGACAGGATGCCGATACCCACCGGCGGCCCGGACACCAGCGCGCCCAGGTAGGGCACGCCGCTGAACAGGCTTTGCAGCGGCTGCTGCACATAGGTGGCCAGGATGGGGCCGAACACCAGCAGGCCCCACATGCCATACACGATGGATGGCACGGCCGCCAGCAGCTCGATGGCGGTGCCAAGCGGCCGCTTGAGCCAGGCCGGCGACAGCTCGGTGAGGAACAGCGCGATGCCGAAGCTCACCGGCACCGCGATCAGCAGCGCGATGAACGAGGTCATCAGCGTGCCGTAGATCATCACCAGGCCGCCGTACTCGTTCTTCACCGGGTCCCACACACTGCTGGTGAGGAAGCCGGCACCGAACTTTTCCATCGCGGGCCAGGCGCCCACGACGAGGGACGCCAGAATGCCAACCAGCAGCGCCAGCGTGATCAGCGCAGCCGCCCTCGCCATCCAGCCAAAGAGGCGGTCGGCCAGGGGCCCCATGTTCACCGGTTTGCGCGGAGGAGGGTTGGTCATGGCTTCAGGCTGGTCCCGCCCGGCAGACTTGCCGGGCAGTTCATAGGACGCCGTATTCGCTGGAAGTGTAGAGGACACGTGAGAAACCTTCAGGTTGATGCCCCGGGGCGTGGCCGCCGGGGTTACTTGAACGCAACGGCCTTGCCGGAGGTGTCCTTGATGTCGCCCCAGGCCTTCTCGATGGCAGTCTTCACGGCTGCAGGCATCGGCACATAGTCAAGGCCATCGGCGGTCTGGTCGCCGTTCTTGTAGGCCCATTCGAAGAACTTCAGAGTAGCTGCGGCCTGCGCGGGCTTGTCCTGGGCTTTCTGCATCAGGATGAAGGTCGCGCCGGTGATGGGCCAGGAATCCTTGCCGGGCTGCTCGGTCAGGATCTGGTAGAAGCTTTTGGACCAGTCGGCGCCAGCGGCGGCGGCCTTGAAGGCGGAGTCATCGGGGGCGACAAAGCTGCCGGCCGAGTTCTGCATCAGCGCATAAGTCATCTTGTTCTGCTTGACATAGGCGTACTCGACGTAGCCGATGGAATTGGGCAGGCGGCCCACGAAGGCGGCAACGCCTTCGTTGCCCTTGCCGCCGGCGCCCACGGGCCAGTTCACGGCCGTGCCCTCGCCAACCTTGGCCTTCCACTCGGGGTTCACCTTGCTCAGGTAGTTGGTGAAGATGAAGCTGGTGCCCGAGCCGTCCGCGCGGCGGACCGGTGCGATGGCAGCGTCCGGCAGCGCCAGGGTGGGGTTCAGGGCCTTGATCGGCGCGTCGTTCCACTTGGTGATCTTGCCCAGGTAAATGTCGCCCAGCACCGCGCCGCTCAACCGCAGCTGGCCGGGGGCAATACCCTTGATGTTGACCACGGGAATCACGCCGCCGATCACGGTGGGGAACTGCATCAGGCCCTTCTTGGCCAGTTCGTCGTCTTTCAGGGGCGCGTCGGAGGCACCGAAGTCCACCGTCTTGGCCTCGATCTGGCGCAGGCCGGCACCGGAGCCGACGGACTGGTAGTTGATCTTGACGCCGGTGGCCTTGTTGTAGTCGGCCGCCCACTTGGAGTACAGCGGAGCCGGGAAGCTGGCGCCTGCGCCGGTGACTTCCTGGGCCTGTGCATATGCGGAAACGGCGACAGCGGCCGCAGCGAGCGCGACCTTGGCAAACTTGATTGTGTTCTTCATGGCTTTTGTTACACCTTTCGGATGGAATTCGGAGGGGGGAAAAGTTCTTGCGATGGGAGGACTCTACGAAGCCAATGTGACAGAGGCATGACACATTCCAGCCCGCAAAACCCCTCCCGCCATTGGGAAACCATGTTTTCCAAGTCACAAAGCATTCATCCAGGCGTCACGGTTCTGTCACGCAACAAAAGTACGCTTCACGCAGTTCCAACACCCGGAGAAACCCCTCATGACACACCGTCACCTGTTCGCCCTTGCCGCGCTGACCGCCGCCCTCGCCGGCTGCGCCACCACCCCCACCCCTGTTTCCGTTGCCGACACCATCGCCAACGACCCCGCCCTGAGCACGCTCAACGGCCTGGTTGTCAAGGCCGGCCTCGCCGACACGCTCAAGGGCCCCGGCCCCTACACCGTGTTCGCGCCCACCAATGAGGCTTTCAAGGCCGTCCCTGCCAAGACCCTGGACGACCTGGGCAAGGACCCTGCCCGCCTCAAGGCCGTGCTGACTTACCACGTGGTCCCCGGCAAGGTGGCCGCTGCCGACGTGAAAAACGGCAATACCAAGACCGTGAACGGCGCGAACGTCGCGTTGTCCAGGGCAGGTACCTTTGTCACGGTGGAGGAAGCCATGGTGCAGACCGCCGACATTTCCGCCACCAACGGCGTGGTGCACACCGTTGACCGCGTGCTGATGCCCCCGCGCTGAGATGAACCGCCGCCACCTGATGAAGGGTGGCGCTGCCCTGTCCGCTTGTGTGGCCTTCCCGGCCTGGACACAGCCAGGCAGGGCCGCGCCTTCCCGCGCGCCCGTCATCGCACAGATCATCGACGTGTCCAACGAGCAGCAGGACGTCGCCAAGGACTTCCTGATCGGCTCGCGCGCCGCCTGGCAGGACATCAACAAAAAAGGCGGGGTTCGCGGCCGGCAGGTGCAGCACCTGTCACTGGAGATCGACGGCACGCCGGCCAGCCTGCGCGCCGCGCTGGCGCAGCTCAGGGACAACCCCTCATGCCTGGCGCTCTCGGGCACCGCCAGCGACCCGGTTGCCGCGCAGCTGGTGGCCTTGCTCCACGAAGAAAAGCTGGACATCGCGCATGTGGCCCCCTGGCTGCAGAACTCCAGCGTGAACATCGATGACCGCACGTTCCCGATTTTCGCCACCCGCCAGGAGCAGATCGGCCATGCACTCAAATCGCTCACCGTGATGGGCGTGCAGGATTTCGGCGCCGTCTACGCGTCGGCGCGCGAGTTCGGCCTGTACCGCGAGGATGTGGAGCGCACTGCGGCGGGCCTGAACCTGAAGATCAAGTCCATCGCGCCGCAGGCAGACCTCAAAACCCTGGGCCAGCGGCTCGACCAGAATTCCGCGGCCATCGTCCTCTTCATAGGCGGCACGCCCGAACTGGTGCAGTTCACCCAGGGGCTGGAGAAGCAGTCGCGCCAGCGCTATGTGATCGCGCTGGCCGACGTCAACCTCCAGACCATGATCCAGATGGGCGGCTCGCGTTCCACGCCGGTCATTGCCACGCAAGCAGTGCCCACCGTCAACAATTCGAAGCTGCAGGTCGTGCGGAGCTACCGCGAGACCTTGGCCCGCCTGTTCGACGAACCCCCCGCTTCGCTGAGCCTTGCCGGCTATATCGCGGCCCGCTACACCTTCGAGGTGCTGAACGACATGGAGGGCGCCCTGACCCGCCAGAACGTCCTCACCGCGTTCCAGCGCCGGGCGGATGTCGATGTTGGCGGCTTCAGGGTCAGCTTCAACCAGCAGCGCCGGGGCAGCACCTATGTGACGCAGAGCATGCTGGCTACCGACGGGCGCCTGATCGGCTGAAAGGTGTGGCCCCCATGCTCGTCGCCTCGCGTACTCGCTGCCCCCCAAGGGGGCGCAGCCGGCTTGGGGCGGCCCGGCGCCGACTGTTGCATCACGCACCATGAGAGTCCCCCGCGAATGCTATGCTGATCCGACACACTCCAGACAAGCAATGCAAAACGGAATCCGCCTCGCCGCTGTGGACCTCGGCTCCAACAGCTTCCGACTTGAAATCGGCCGCCTGGACCACGGCCAGATCCACCGCACAGAATACCTGAAGGAAACCGTCCGCCAGGGCAACGGCCTGGACGAAGACCGCAACCTCACGCCCGAAGCCATGCAGCGCGGCTGGGAGTGCCTCGCACGTTTTGGCGAACGGCTGGCGGGGTTCCGCAAGTACCAGGTGCGTGCCGTGGCCACCCAGACCCTGCGCGAGGCCCGCAACCGCGACGAGTTCCTGGCACGCGCCCATGAGGTGCTGGGCTTTCCGATCGACGTGATCCCGGGCCGTGAAGAAGCCAGGCTGATCTACCAGGGCGTGGCCCACCTGCTGCCGCAGTCAGGCGAACGCCGGCTGGTGGTGGACATTGGCGGGCGGTCCACCGAACTCATCCTGGGCCAGGCGTATGAGGCTTCGGTGATGGAGTCTTACCGCGTGGGCAGCGTGGCCTGGTCGATGAAGTATTTCCCCGACGGCCAGTTCACCCCTGCGGCCTTCCGCAAGGCCGAGGTGGCAGCCAAGGCCGTTCTTGATGAAGCACTGAATGCCTACCGCCGGGACACCTGGGACGTGGCCTACGGCTCATCCGGCACCGTTGGCGCAGTGGGTGATGTACTGGCCGCCGGCGGCTTTGCGCCCGGAACCGTCACCCGCGAAGGGCTGGACTGGCTGCTGGACCGCCTGCTCAAGGCCCAGAGTGCCGACAAGCTCAGGATCGACGGCATGAAGGACGACCGCCGCGCCGTCATCGGCGGCGGCGTGAGCGTGCTGCGCGCGGTGTTCGACCTGCTGGGCATTGACGAAATGCACACCGCCCAGGGCGCGTTGCGGCATGGCGTGCTGTACGACCTGCTCGACCGCGAGCACGGCCAGACCGACCTGCGCACCACCAGCGTGGAGCGCCTGTCCACAAAATTCAATGTCGATGCGCCGCAGGCAGGCCGGGTGGCGCGGGTCGCAGTGCAACTGTTCGGCCAGATCCAGCCGGCCGCAGAAGGCGACGAACCCGACCGCCACCTGCGCAAGCTGGACTGGGCCGCGCGCCTGCACGAGATCGGCAGCCATATCTCCCACAGCGACTACCACAAGCACGGCGCGTACATCCTGGACAACGCCGATGCGCCGGGCTTCGCGCTGCCCGAACTGCACCGGCTGAGCCTGCTGGTGCTGGGGCATCGCGGCAAGCTGCGCAAGCTGGATGCCGACTTCAGCGACCCGGTCTTCGTGCGGCAGTTGCTGGTGCTGCGCCTGGCGGTCATCCTGTGCCATGCGCGGCGCGACCCTGACCTCAAGGGCATGGAGCTGGTGGCCACCTGCGATCCGGCGGCAGCCTTCACACTGGCCTGCCGGCCCGGCTGGGCCGATGCCTACCCGCAGTCGGCCCACCTGCTGAGGGAGGAAGTGGTGGCCTGGCAGAAAACGCCCTGCACGCTGGCACTGACGGGGTGTTAGGCCTTTGGGTTGAAACGGTGTAAACTGTATATACCGTTTTTAACCAGAGGAATATTCCATGGCAACTGCAAAAAAGCCGGCCGCAAAAAAAGCCGCTCCCGCAAGCAAACCCGCCACCCGTACTGCCCCGGCAGCAAAAACCGCCGCAAAGGCAGCAGCACCGGCAGCAAAGCCCGTGTCGCCACCCGTTGCCAAGCCGGCACCCAAGGCACCGGTGAAAGCCGCGCCTGCGCCAAAGGCCGAAAAGCCGCCCAAGGTCAAGAAGCCCAAGCAGGTGCGTGACAGCTTCACCATGCCCAAGCCCGAATACGCCGTGCTGGATGCACTGAAGCTCCGCGCCAGCAAGCTGGCCAGCCCGGTCAAGAAGAGCGAACTGCTGCGCGCCGGTATCAAGGCCCTTGCGGCCATGCCTGACGCGGGCTTCCTCGCCGCCGTCAAGGCCGTCCCGACCATCAAGACGGGCCGCCCTTCGGGCAAAAGCTGATCCGCCAGAGCAGCACCGCGCAGGCGGCGCCCAGGCACTGCGCCAGCACGAAGCCTGGCGCGCTTGCCGGTGCAATGCCGGCAAAGCTGTCGCTGAACATGCGGCCGAACACAGCCGCAGGGTTGGCGAATGAGGTGCTCGACGTGAACCAGTAAGCCGCGCCGATGTAGGCGGCAACGAGTGCACTGCCCCTGCCCGCCGGCGCCGCCAGGATCACGAAAAGCAGCCCGGCTGTCGCCACGAACTCGCCGAGCCACTGGCCCCAGCCCGTAAAGCCGCCTGCTGCCGTCCAGCCGCCACGCAGCTTGCTGCTCCACTGCAGCACCGGCATGTCGAACATCGCATTGGCCAGCCAGGCGCCCGCCATGGCCCCGAACAGTTGCGCGGCGACAAATATCCCCACCGCTTTTGCGCCGCCATCAGGGCCCTTACCCATCAACGCGAGTGACAGGGTGACAACCGGATTGAAGTGCGCGCCGCTGAACGGCCCCAAGGTTTCGATCAGTACATAAAGGGCAAAAACGGTAGCGAGCGTGTTGGCCAGCAAGGCGACTGCTGTGTTCCCGCCGGCCAGGCGCTCGCCCATGATCCCGGAACCGATCACCGCACACAGCAACATTGCCGTGCCAAGAAACTCCGCCAGCACCGCCTGGCGCAAGCCGCGGGCCATCAACTCCGGGACAGATCGCGCGCCGTCTGCTCCAGCATCAGTTTGTTCACGCGGTCGGCCGGCAGGTTGACCAGCAATTCCAGGCGCTTGCGGATGGCGTGCAGCGTGCTGCGGAAGGCGTCATGCTTCTGCTCGTCCGTGCCTTCAACCTCCGAAGGGTCTGCATAGCCCCAATGGGCTGTGGCCGGCTGGCCTGGCCAGTAGGGGCAGGCCTCGCCTGCGGCGTTGTCGCACACGGTGATCACCAGGTCCATCTGTGGCGCATCGGGCTTGCCGAATTCGTCCCAGCTCTTGCTGTAAAGCCCTTCGGTGGAGATGCCTGCCTTTTCCAGCGCCTGCAGGGCCAGGGGGTTGGGCTTCTGGTTCCCGCGCGGGCTGCTGCCGGCAGACCAGGCCTTGAATCGGCCACGCCCGATGTCGTTAAGTATGGCCTCGGCCAGGATGCTGCGGGCAGAATTGTGGGTGCACAGGAAGAGCACGTTGATGTGTTGGTCGCTCACGGAAAAGAGTCCTCTTGTCAGGTAGTTGCAATCAGCAGGTGGTGCAGGAAGCCGGGTCCGTCACCTCACAGGCCGCGCCTTCGCAGCAATGCTCGGTGAGATAGCCCAGCACGGAATTCATGGCCCCGAAGTTGGCGCGGTAGATCAGGTTGCGCCCGCGCGGCTCGCTTGCCACGAGGCCGGCGTGGCTGAGCTCCTTCAGGTGGAATGACAGGGCGTTGGGCGCTATCCCCAGCGAGCCCGCGATCGCCGATGGTGTCAGCCCCTCGGGCCCGGCGACAACGAGCGCGCGGAAGGCGCGCAGGCGCTGCACCTGGGCCAGTGCGGCGAGGGCGGATACGGTTTGTGCTTCGTTCATGATTCAATAATACAATGATTATTGAAATGATTTATGACTTGCCCGTGACTCGCTTGTGACGCCTCCATGACAACCAACGAAAACACTTCCGCGCAGCCGCTGGCTGACCTGCCCCGCGTGGCTGCCGATGCCTTTCGGGTTCCCGGCCCGCCTGACAGCTGGCCCGGCTCGCGTCCCGAGCACCCTCCCCGCATCCTGCTGCTCTACGGCTCGCTGCGCGAGCGCTCCTACAGCCGCCTGCTGACCGAAGAAGCTGCGCGGCTGCTCACCGCCATGGGCGCGGACCCGCGCATCTTCAATCCTGCCGGCCTTCCGCAACCCGATGGCGCGCCCGATTCCCACCCCAAAGTCCGGGAACTCCGCGAACTCGCGCAATGGGCTGAAGGCATGGTGTGGACATCGCCCGAACGCCACGGCGCCATGACCGGCATCATGAAATCTCAGATCGACTGGATTCCCCTCAACTCAGGCGCGATACGGCCCACGCAAGGCAAGACGCTGGCAGTGATGCAGGTCAGCGGCGGCTCGCAATCCTTCAACGCCGTCAACCAGTTGCGCGTGCTGGGCCGCTGGATGCGCATGATCACCATCCCCAACCAGTCGTCCGTTGCCAAGGCCTTCCAGGAGTTCGACGAATCCGGCCGCATGAAGCCCTCGGCCTTTCATGATCGTGTGGTGGACGTGATGGAAGAGCTCGTCAAGTTCACCCTGCTCACGCGCGGTGTGTCCGGCTACCTAGTGGACCGCTACAGCGAGCGGGTGGAAAGTGCCGCTGAACTGATGAAGCGGGTGAACCAGCGCTCGATCTGACGGCAGCAGTCCGTCGTTGTGTCAGCATCGTGACACCCCCGGCGCGCCATCGGCTATTCACCTTTCGGCGTGGAAACCCGCTAGCCTCGAAGGCTCATTGGTTTTGCCGGAACAAGCATGGACACCCAGGAAGAAGAACGCGGCCTGCGCCGCGAAATGATCGACAGCTTTGACGAGGAGCTTGAGCTCGAGCTTGACGACCACATCGGCGACGACTCGCTGACAGAGTCCGAGCGCGAGACGCGCAGGCTCTACTTCCGCGAGCTGTTCCGGTTGCAGGGCGAGCTCGTCAAGCTGCAGGACTGGGTGGTGGCCAGCGGCCACAAGATGGTGATCGTGTTCGAGGGCCGCGACGCAGCCGGCAAGGGTGGCGCGATCAAGCGCATCACCCAGCGGCTCAACCCCCGCGTCTGCCGCGTGGCCGCGCTGCCCGCGCCGAACGACCGCGAGCGCACCCAGTGGTACTTCCAGCGTTATGTGTCGCACCTGCCGGCTGCCGGCGAGATCGTGCTGTTCGACCGCAGCTGGTACAACCGCGCTGGTGTGGAGCGCGTCATGGGCTTTTGCACTGACGAGCAGTACGAGGAGTTCTTCCGCAGCGTGCCCGAGTTCGAGAAGATGCTGGTCCGCTCGGGCATCCAGCTGGTGAAGTACTGGTTCTCGATCTCCGACGAAGAGCAGAACCTGCGCTTCATGAGCCGCATCAAGGACCCGCTCAAGCAGTGGAAGCTCAGCCCGATGGACCTGGAGTCGCGCCGCCGCTGGGAGCTGTACACCCGCGCCAAGGAAGTCATGCTGGAGCGCACCCACACGCAGCAGTCCCCCTGGTGGGTGGTGCAGGCCGACGACAAGAAGCGCGCCCGGCTCAACTGCATCCGCCACCTGCTGGACCAGGTGCCCTACACCGAAGTTGCCCACAACGAGATCACCCTGCCCGAGCGCGAGCGCCACGACGACTACGCGCGGCGACCGGTGCCGCAGGAGATCCTCGTGCCGGAGTACTACTGAGTCAGAGTGTGTCGGGCGATTGCACCGTCACCAGTACGGTCTGCGCCGCGCCGTCGCGGTCGCGGCTGCGCAGCCACCAGACCGAGCCCTTCCTGATGGCGCATTCACTGGCCTGAAGGCCCATGAGCTGTGCAATGGCCTGGCCCAGGGTGGGCTGGTGGCCGACCACCAGCACGGCCGACTTGCCGTGTGGCCAGTGCGCCAGCTCCAGCAACTGCGCGGCCGTGCCATCCGGCGCGAGGTCGCCCCGGGTTTTGTATTTGCGGCCCAGAGCGAGCACTGTCTGCTCGCAGCGCCGCGCCGGGCTGCAGAGGATCCTGGCGCCTTCCGGCAACTGGCGGTCCAGCCAGCCGGCCATGCGGGCGGCCTGCTTCTCGCCCCTGTGGGTCAGCGAGCGCTCCAGGTCGTCGCAGCCCTCCTGCCAGTCCTCGGCTTCAGCATGGCGCCAGAGGATCAGGTCCACAGGTGCTACTCCTCGTCCTCTTGGGCACCGGCATAGCGGGCCATCAAGGCCGCCTGGGCGCCATGGCCGCCGGCCTTGCCGGTCGCGTCAATACGCCTGTACTTGCCATCCGGGCCCAGGTCCCAGGCATCGACACCGTCGTGCAGACAGGCCACCAGGCATTCGTCGATGACCCGCTGGCGCAGCGCAGGGTCGTTCACCGGCCAGGCCAGTTCGATGCGGCGCAGCATGTTGCGGTTCATCCAGTCGGCGCTGGAGAGGTACAGATCCTCGTCATGGCCCGAACGGAAATAGAAGACGCGTGAATGCTCCAGGAAGCGCCCGATGATCGAGCGCACGCGAATGTTGTCGGTGATGCCGGGCAGCTGCGCCGGCAGCATGCAGGCGCCGCGCACGATGAGGTCGATCTTCACGCCGCGCTGGCCGGCGCGCACCAGGCTGAGCATCAGGGCCTCGTCGGTCAGCGCATTCATCTTGGCCACGATGCGGGTCTTCACGCCGCGCGCAGCGGCCTCGCCCAGCGCATCGATCTTCTCAATGAAGCGCTTGTGCAGGTGGAACGGCGCCATCCACACATGGTTGAGCTTTGGCAGGCGGCTCTGCCCTGCCAGGTGCACGAACACCTGCTCGATGTCCGACGTCAGGGCCGGGTCGGCCGTCAGGTGGCTGAGGTCCGTGTAGAGCCGTGCCGTGCGCGGGTTGTAGTTGCCGGTGGACAGGTGGGCGTAGCGCACCAGCTGGCGGCCCTCGCGGCGCGTCACCAGCAGCATCTTGGCATGGGTCTTGAGGCCGACCACCCCATAGACCACCTGAGCCCCGATGGACTCCAGCATCTCCGCCCAGTTGATGTTGGCCTCTTCATCAAACCGCGCTTTCAGCTCCACCACAGCCGTGACTTCCTTGCCATTGCGCACTGCTTCGCGCAGCAGGTCCATGAGGGCGGAGTCCGTCCCGGTGCGGTAGATGGTCTGCTTGATGGCCAGGACCTGCGGGTCATGCACGGCTTCGCGCAGGAAGGCCAGCACGCCGTCAAAGCTCTCGAACGGCTGGTGGATCAGGACCTCGCCCTGTTTCAGCCGCTCAAAGAAGCTCTGGCCCGGCACCAGCTGCACCGGGTAGCTCGCCCTGTAGGGCGGAAACTGGAGCCGGGGCTCGTCTACCAGGTCGATCAGCTGGGTCAGCCGCACCAGGTTCACGGGCCCGTGGACCCGGTAGAGCGCCGCCTCGGGCAGGTTGAATTGCGACAGCAGGAAGCTTGACAGGTGCTCAGAGCAGCCTGCCGATACTTCCAGCCGCACCGCCTGGCCGTAGTGGCGGTGCTGCAGGCCCTGGCGCAAGGCGGTGCGCAGGTTGCGCACATCGTCCTCGTCAACCGCCAGGTCGGAGTGGCGCGTCACGCGGAACTGCGAGAACTGCCCCACTTCGCGGCCCGGGAACAGTTCGGTCAGGTGAGCCCGGATCACGCTGGACAGTGAAACGAAAAGCGTCTGCTTGCCTGACACCTTCGCCGGCATGCGGATGAGCCGCGGCAGCACGCGCGGCACCTTGACGATGGAGATTTCGTTCTCCCGGCCGAATGCGTCGCGCCCGCTCAGGCGAACAATGAAGTTCAGCGACTTGTTGGCCACCTGCGGGAACGGGTGCGCCGGGTCAAGCCCCACCGGAATCAGCAGCGGCCGCACCTCGCGCTCGAAATACTCGTGCACCCAGCGCTTCTGGGCCGCGTTGCGGTCGCCATGCGAAATGATCTGGATGTGCTGCTTTGCAAAGGCAGGGAGCAGCTCGTCGTTGTACACGGCGTACTGCCGCGCCACCAGGTCGTGGGCTGCGGCGGCCAGCGCGTCAAATGACGAGGCGGAATAGGGAGCCTTGCGGTCGGTGCCCTGCAGGCCGGTCAGGTGCGGCGCGGCGCGGACCTCAAAGAACTCGTCCAGGTTGGACGACACGATGCACAGGTAGCGCAGCCGCTCCAGCAGAGGCACGTCCGGCCGGCGCGCCCAGTCCAGTACCCGCTCGTTGAACGCGAGGATGCTGTGGTCACGGTCCAGGAAGGGAACGGACGCGACGGCAGTTGCCTGCGTGGCAGCGGCTGGAGCGGACATGGATGCGTTCGGGAGGTACAAGCGGATGACCGGGGGCACCGGCAGGATTTATGACAAGTGTTTATGTATTTGATGACAGTGATGTGACAGCCTTGTGCACACCAGGCCGGCGCGCGCTGACCAGGTGCCCCAGGAACAGCCGGGTCGCATGGGCCCAGCTGAACTCCAGCGCCCGGTTGCGCGCCTCATGCCTGGGCACGGCCAGCGCGTTGTAGCAGGCGTGGCGCAGGTCTTCATGCAGGGCGCCCCCGCTTGCGCCTGGCGAGCCGTCGGGCCGGGTCTGGCCCAGCACTTCCAGCGGGCCGTCCACCGGGTAGGCGGCCACCGGTGTGCCGCAGGCCATGGCCTCGGCCATGACAAGGCCGAAGGTTTCGGAGCGGCTCGGGAAGGCAAACACATCTGCCGCAGCGTACACCTTTGCCAGTTCATCCCTTGGCAATACCCCCATCCAGCGCACCTTCGGGAAGCGCTCCTTGAGCGAGGCCTCCAGAGGCCCGACGCCGCAGACGATCTTGGTGCCCGGGAAATCCAGCTTGAGGAAGGCCTCGATGTTCTTCTCATGCGACACGCGGCCCACAAACAGCGCCACCGGCCGCGCCAGCACGCCCAGCGGCGGGTACACCTGCACATGGTCCTCGAAACTGAACAGCTCGGTGTCCACGCCGTGCGTCCAGCCGCGCAGGTTGCGGAACCCCCGCTGCTCCAGCATCCGCAGGATGCCTTGCGTCGGCACCATCACGCCCGAGGAAGGCCGGTGGAAGTGGCGGAACAGCGCATAGCCCCACGACACCGGGAGCTTCGTATAGGCATTGAGGATCTCGGGAAACTTGGTGTGGAACGCCGTGGTGAATGCCAACCCGTGCTTGAGGCAGTACGACCGCGCCGCCCAGCCCAGCGGGCCTTCGGTGGCGATGTGGATGGCATCGGGCTGCCAGTCGTCCAGCAGCTCGCCGAGCTTTTTCTTCGGCCGGATCGCCAGGTCGATGCCGGCATAGCCAGGGCACGGCCGCGTGGCGAACATGCCGGGCTGGATGACATCCACCCGGTGGCCCACATGCGTGAGCTCACGCACCAGTTCCACCAGCGTGGTCACCACGCCATTGACCTGGGGTGCCCAGGCATCGGTTATCAGAGCGATCTTCATGCGTTCACCACTTTCTCGAGTTGTCCCCTGCCCGCACCGGCCATGCCGGTGGCCCAATGCACCAGTTCCAGGCGGCCGTCGAAATGCTCGACCAGCGCCGTGCGGCTTTCCACCCAGTCGCCGTCGTTGCAATACAGCGTGCCGTCGATCTCGCGCATCTCCGCGCGGTGGATGTGGCCGCAGACCACGCCCTGGTGGCCGCGCCGCCGGGCCTCGGCAGCGACCGCCACCTCAAAGTCCGTCACATAGTTCAGTGCTTTCTTGACCTTGTGCTTGAGGTAAGCCGAGAGCGACCAGTACGGCAGGCCCATGCGACCGCGCCAGTTGTTCAGGTAGCGGTTGAGCTTGAGCGTGAATTCGTAGAGGTTGTCGCCGACATAAGCCAGCCATTTGGCGCACTGGATGACGCCGTCAAAATAGTCGCCGTGGATGACCCACAGGCGGCGGCCGTCGGCCGTGGTGTGCACCGCCTCGTCGATCACCTCGATGCCACCGAAGCTGTGGCCGAGGAACTGCCGCGCAAACTCATCGTGGTTGCCCGGCACATAGATGACCCGGCAGCCCTTGCGCGCCCGGCGCAGCAGCTTCTGCACCACGTCGTTGTGTGACTGCGGCCAGTACCACTTGCGGCGCAGCTGCCAGCCGTCCACGATGTCGCCCACGAGGTAGAGGTTGTCGCTGGGGTGGGCCTTCAGGAAGTCCAGCAGGGCCGCGGCCTGGCAGCCTGGCGTGCCCAGGTGCAGGTCGGAGATGAAGATGGTGCGGTAGCGCTGGCGCACATCGCCGGTGTCGGATTCATCGCCGGAGCCGTCGCCGCTCCAGGGACCGAAGCCCGCGCCGCCGAAGGCATCGAAGGCGGCCCGCATCAGGCCCCCAGGAAATGCTTGCGGTAGCGGGGCGGCAGGTCGGCAATGCGCATGAGCATCGGCAGGTCTGCGGTGTTGAAGTCGGGGTCCCAGGCCGGGGCGCCGAGCACCTTGGCGCCCAGCCGCAGGTAGCCCTTGATCAGCGCGGGCGGGTCGATGTCCAGCGTATCGTCCAGTTGCCCCACGGGCAGTGCCAGGCGCGGCAGCACATGGTATTCAATCGGTGCCAGGTGGGTCTCGCGCAGCTGCCGCCAGATGCTGGCAGCGGCGTGGCCGCCCTGCACGCCGTTGTGCTGCATCGGGATGCTGGCGCAGCCGATCATGGTGTCGAGCTTGTTGCGCACCATGAACTCGGCAAGCGCCCCCCACAGCGCCATGATCACGCCGCCCTGGCGGTGCTCCGCATGCACGCAACTGCGGCCCAGTTCCACCATGCGCTCGCGCAGGCCGCGCAGCCGGGTGAGGTCAAACTCGGTGTCGCTGTAGGTGCTGCCCACGCGGCGCGCCTGCGCGGGTGTGAGGACGCGGTAGGTGCCGATGACTTCCATCGTTCCGGTTTCCCGCACCAGCAGGTGTTCGCAGAAGTCGTCAAAGATGTCCACATCATGCCCTGCCAGCGGCGTGGCAAGGCGCGCGCCCATCTCGCCCGCGAAGATGCTGTAGCGCAGCCGCTGCGCCTGCCGCACTTCGTCCTGGTGCTTTGCCCATGACACCTGCAACCCGCCGCGCTCCTGCGGCGCGGGCGCGGCGGCCTCGGCCTTGCGCTCCAGCCTGGGGAACCAGACACGCGGCAGGGCAATGGGTGACAGCGGGAACGTCGGGTTGGGCAGCTCTTTCATGGATCACTCCTTCTTTTTGATGAAGGAAGTTTGAAAGGCCGCGGTGACGCGAACATGACACCGGCAAGACATTGCCGTGACAGCCAAGGGGAACTCAGAGCCGGTAAATCCTTCGGGCGTTGCCGCCCATCACCGCTGACTGTCCGGCAGAATCGAGCGGGCCCAGCAAGCCGCGCGTCTCCTCCCGCCACCCCGCGTAGCTGCCGGACAGCTCAAGCACCGGCCAGTCACTGCCCCAGATCACCCGCTGCGGCCCGAAGCAGCCGAGCACATGCTCGCCCCAGCGGTGCACCGCACCAGGCGCCGGCTCGCGCCCGGCTTCTGTCAGCAGGCCCGACAGCTTGCACACGGCATCCGTCTCAGCCGCGAGCCGCGCCACCGCATCGGCCCAGGGCTGCCATTCGCCACGCGCGATGTCCGGCTTGGCGGAATGGTCGATCACGATCTGCAATTGCGGATGCCGCGCAGCAAGGGTGAGGATATGCGGCAGGTGGGCGGACTTGACCAGCGCATCGAACACCAGCCCGCGCCGCGCCATGGCCCGCAGCGCGGGCGCAAGCCCGGGCTGCAGGACCCATTGCACATCTTCAATGTCCTGCAGCATCGGCCGCAGGCCCTTGAGCTTCGGGTACCGCGCCAGCGCCTCAATGCGCGCGGGCGCATCGGCCGCGAGCATGTCGACCCAGCCCACCACCCCGAGCACGGCCGGGTGGGCGTCGGCCTGGTCCAGCAGGAATTGCGTTTCCGCCTGCGTCGGCGCGGCCTGCACCAGCACACCACCGGTCACGCCGTGGGGGAATGATTCACGCTGCCAGTCGGCAACGCTCACATCGCGCCAGATGGGCGCCAATGCAGGTGTGAGCCAGCCGTAGTCGCCCCTTGAAAGCTGCCAGCAATGAAAGTGCGCATCGATGCTCATGGCAAGGGCGCCTCCGGCGGCAGCAGGCCCTGCGCACGCAATGCATGCCAGAACTGCGGCGGTATCGGGTGGGCAAGCATGGCCTGCGCGTCGTCCCATTCGGCCGCCTTGCGGGCGCCCAGCATCACGATGTCCACGGCCGGGTGGGCCAGCGGGAACTGCAGCGCCGCTGCGCGCAGCGGTATGCCCTGCGCCTCGCACACGGCCTCGATGCGCCCGGTGCGCGCGAGCCATTCGGGAGATGCCGGCGCGTAGTTGAAGGTGGGCACCGCCCCGCCGGCGCCGCGCACGCCCGTGGCGAGAATGCCCGAGTTGAAGACACCGCCCAATGCAATCCGCACACCGCGCGCCAGGCACAGCGGCAGCAGTTCCGGCAATGCACTGTGGTCAAGCAGGCTGTAGCGGCCGGCCAGCATCAGCACGTCCAGCGCTGCCTCGCGCGGAACTTCACGCAACACCTGCAGCACCACCGCCACATCATTGGTGCCCAGGCCAATCTGGCGTATCAGCCCTTCGCGCTTCAGCTGCCCCAGCGCCGGGAGCGTTTCGGCAATCACCTGGCGCAGCACTTCCGGCGCCCGATCTCCGTGCGTGGCGGCATCAGGGTCATGCACAAAGGCTGCGTCCAGCCGCGCCAGGCCCAGGCGTTGCAGGCTGTCTTCCACGCTGCGGCGGGTGCCGGCAGCGCTGTAGTCCCAGTGCTGGTTGAACGGCAGGATGTCCACATAGCTGTGCTGCGCGCGCGCCGCGCCCTCATGCGGCGTCAACAGCCGGCCTACCTTGCTGGACAGCACGAATTCATCGCGCGGACGGTGCCGCAATGCGTCGCCCAGCCGCCGCTCCGACAGGCCGTGGCCATAGTGCGGCGCGGTGTCAAAGCTGCGGCAGCCGCGCGCCCATGCCGCCTGCAGCAAGGCAGCCGCATCCTCGTCGCTGACAGGCGTGAACAGGTTGCCTAATGGCGCGCCGCCCAGGCCCAGGCGGGCGCCGCTGCCGGCGCAGGAAGGAAAGCTGGTTGGTGGCGAATGACCCATGCTGGCTGGTTTCCGGGTAAATACTGATGAAAGTTCACCCATCCTACAACTAACATGTCAGCCTCAACACGGGGAAATCCCGTGGTCCGGCAACCCACCATGCTCAAGAACATTCCACACCTGCTCACCCCCGACGCCCTGCATGCGCTTGCCGCCATGGGCCATGGTGATGACCTGGCCATTGTGGATGCCAACTTTCCGGCGGACCGCGTGGCGCGGCAAGGCGGGGCAACGCTGGTGCGGCTGGCCGGCGCCACCTCGCCGGAAGCCCTTGAGGCCGTCCTGCAGGTGCTGCCGCTGGACAACTTCGTGCCCGACGCCGCATGGACCATGCAGGTCGTGGGCGATGCGGCTGCCGTTCCGGAGCCGGTGGCCCGGTTCGCGCAGGCCCTTGAACGCGCCGGCGAGCGCCCTGCCCTGCCGCTTGAGCGATTTGCCTTCTACGAACAGGCGCGCGGCGCCTTCCTCATCCTGCAGACCGGCGAGCAGCGCAAGTACGGCAACATCCTGCTGCGCAAGGGCGTCATCGCCATCGACGGCGCAAACGACGGCGCAAACCCATGAGCACCGCCGCCCAAACCGTCAACGGCGCGCCGGCCAGCCTGCGTGTGCAGGCTTATGAAAGCTTCCAGCAGCAGATAGTCGACGCCAACATCCGGCCGGGCCAGTTCATCTCGCAGCGCGAGCTGATGCAGCTGCTGGGCATGCCGCTGGGCGCGGTGCGCGAGCTTATTCCGCGCCTGGAAGCCGAAGGCCTGCTCAAGACCGTGCCGCAGCGCGGCCTGCAGGTCGCGCATGTGGACCTGAAGCTCATCAACAATGCCTTCAACCTGCGCCGCCTGCTGGAGCGCGAGGCCGCCGCCCGCTTCGTCACGACGGTCTCCGATGCCGACCTGGCCGCCATCGAGCAGGCGCACCTGGACATCGTGCGGCGCGCGCGCAAGGCCCGTATTGACGACAACCTGCTCAAGGACGCCACCACGGTGGACTGGGGCCTGCACGACCTGATGATCGACGCGCTGGGCAACGAACTCATTTCCGAGGTCTACCGCATCAACAGCCTGCGCGTGCGCCTGATCAGGCTGGAAGGCTCCACGCTGTCGGCCGACGTGCTGGTGCCCGCCATGGAAGAACACCTCTGGTTCATAGAAGCGCTCAAGCGGCGCGACGCCGCCGCCGTGATCGAGCGGCTGTGCCACCACATCGACAGCGCGCACCGCCGCGTGCTGGGCCTGCCACGGCCCGAAATGCCGTGGTCTCTGGAGACAACTGAATGACCGTTCCCTCTTCTGCCGCATCCTCAACGGATCTCACCGGCGCTTTCCGCGGCATCTGGCCCGCGCTGCTCACGCCGCTGAAGGCAGACCTGTCCATCGACCATGCGAAGTTCGCCGCGCATTGCAAGTCGCTGATCGCCCGCGGCTGCCGGGGCGTCACGGTTTTCGGCACCACCGGCGAAGGCCCGTCCTTTTCCCTGGCAGAACGCAGGCAGGCCATCGACCAGCTGGTCGCCAACGGCTTGCCGGCCGGGCAGATCATGGTGTCCACCAGCTGTAGTGCACTGCCCGAGACGCTGGAGCTCACGCGCCATGCCATCCATGCCGGCGTGCATGGCTGCCTGATGCTGCCGCCCTTCTTCCTCAAAGGCGTGCCGGACCAGGGCATCATCGACAGTTACTGCCAGGTGATCGACGGCCTTGATGCTGCGGAGCAGGGCAAGCTCAGGCTTTACCTGTACCACATACCGCAGGTCACAGGCGTGCCGCTGTCGCACCACGTCATCAGCACGCTGAAGCAGCGCTACCCCAAAAACATCCTTGGCATCAAGGACAGCGCCTGCGACACAAAGCATTCGGTGGGCCTGGCCGATGCCTTCATGAAGGACATGACGGTATATGTCGGCTATGAGCCCGACCTGCCCGAGATGGGCCGGCGCGGCAGCACCGGCGCCATCAGCGGCCTGGCCAACTTCATGCCGCGCGTGGTCAATCAGCTCGTCACCCAGCCCGACGCAGCCACCACCCCGGCGCAGCGCGAACGCATCCTCACGCTGCTGGGCCTGCTGCAGGGCTATTCGCTCATGCCGGCGCTCAAGGGCATCATGGCCATGATTGACAACGACCCGGCCTGGCTGCGGGTGCGCGCGCCCCTGGTTGCGCTGACGCAGGACGAATACAAGGCCCTTGAAAAAGCCATCCGCGGCTTCGGCATTGAGACAGAATCCGATTGAAACCCCAAAACCCCAGAAGGAGACAACCATGAAGACTTCCATCGTCCGCCGCAGCCTGCTGGCCGCCGCATCCACCCTCGCCCTGGCCGGTGCCCTGGCGCCCGCCGCGCATGCTCAGACCAAGACCGTGCTGCGTGTCTCGACGCCCGCCGTGCCGGACGACTGGCATGCCAAGATGTGGACCGTGTTCAAGGACACGCTTGAAAAGAGCGCGCCCGGCGAGTTCGACGTGCAGATCAACCTGAATGCCTCGCTGTTCAAGCAGGGCACCGAGCCGGCTGCCATGGCGCGCGGCAACCTGGAGCTGAGCTCGATCTCGGCCTTTGACATCGCCAAGCTGGTGCCCGAGTTCTCGATCTTCACCGCCGGTTACATCGTGCGCGACCCGGACCACCAGCAGAAGGTGTTCAACGGCCCGATCGGCACCGAACTGTTCAAGACCGTCGCCGAGAAGATGGAAGTCACCCCGCTGTCCACCGTTTACCTCGGCACGCGCCAGGTCAACCTGCGCGACGTGAAGAACGTGAAGACGCCGGCGGACCTCAAGGGCATCAAGCTGCGCATGCCCGGCTCCAAGGAGTGGCTGTTCCTCGGCGAAGCGCTGGGCGCCACGCCCACGCCCCTGGCATTCGGCGAGGTCTACCTGGGCCTGAAGACCGGCACCATCGACGGGCAGGACAACCCGCTGCCTTCCGTGCGCGCCGCCAAGTTCTATGAAGTGACCAAGCAGATCACGCTGACCAGCCACCTGGTGGACGGCATCTTCATCGCCATCTCCAACAAGGCCTGGAACGCCATGAGCGCGGCGCAGAAGACCAAGGTCAAGGCGGCGGCCCAGGCCGCATCGGCCTACAACAACGAGAACCGCATCAAGGAAGAAGGCCAGCTGGTGGACTTCTTCAAGAAGGAAGGCCTCACGGTGACGACGCCCGATGTCGAATCCTTCCGCAAGGCAGTTCAGACGGCCTACCAGAACTCCGAGTACGCCAAGGTCTGGCCCAAGGGCCTGCTCGAGCGCATCAACGCCACGAAGTAACCGCCAGGCAACACGTACTAGGCGCCACTCATGAAAACCTGGCCCAAGAAGGCCGCCGACCTGATCGGCGGCGGCCTCTTCCTGACCCTGTTCATCGTGTTCGTGATCCAGGTCACGGCGCGGTTCGCTTTCAACAAACCCATGCCCTGGACCGACGAGGCCGCAGTCGTCCTGTATGTCTGGGTCATCCTCTGGGCGGCAGCATTCTGCGTGCCCGAGCGCGAGCAGGTGGTGTTCGACCTGGTCTGGAACAACGTGAGCTGGCGCGCGCGGCAGGTCATGAAGGTGGCCGGCAACCTGCTCATCGGCGGGCTGGCGCTGTGCGGCATACCGGCGAGCTTTGACTACGTGCGCTTCATGGGGCGCGAGGGAACGCCGGTGCTGGGCCTGCCCTTCAGCTGGGTGTTCATGCCCTTCGTGCTGCTGCTGGCAGCGCTGGTGGTGCGGTCGGCCTGGAGCATCTGGCAGGCCTTCCAGGGCGTGGGCCTCGAAGCGGAGCTGCGCATATGAGCACCGGACTCCTGGTACTGACGCTGGTGCTGGTGGCAGGCATGCTGCTGCGCATGCCCATCGGTTTTTCAATGATCGCCGCCGGCATCGCCTACCTGCTGACCAAGGGGCAGGACGTCGGCCTGGTGGCCGAGCAGATCGGCAACGGCCTGTACAACAGCTATGTGCTGCTGGCGGTGCCGCTCTTCGTCTTCGCCGCCAACATCATGAATGCCGGCACGGTGAGCGAGCGGATTTTCGACTTCTGCCGCATCCTGGTCGGCCGCATGCGCGGCGGGCTGGCGCAGGTGGACATCCTGGTCAGCGTGGTGTTCTCCGGCATGAGCGGCAGCGCCATTGCCGACGCCGCCGGCCCCGGCCTGGTGACCATCCGCCAGATGCTCAAGAAGCCGGAGTACTCGCGCGGATTCGCCGGCGCCGTGGTGGTGGCCAGCGCCACGCTCGGCCCCATCATCCCGCCGTCGATCCCGATGGTGATCTATGCGCTGGTATCCGGCGCGTCGGTCGGCGCGCTGTTCCTGGGCGGCGTGGTGCCGGGCTTCCTGATGGCGTTCCTGATGATGGTGGTGGTGCATTTCATCGCGGTGAAGCGCAACATGCCGCGCGAGGACAAGATCCCGCTGAAGGACTGGCCCGCGATCATCTACCGGGGCGCCCTGCCCCTTTCCATGCCCATCGTGCTGCTGGGCGGCATCTATTCGGGGGCGTTCACCCCGACGGAAGCCGCAGCGGTGGCGGCATTCCATGCGCTCATCCTCGCAGCAGTGATCTACCGCGCGCTCAGCTGGCGCAACTTCTGGGGTGTGGTGCTGGAGTCCACCCGCGGCAGCGCGGTGATCACCATGATCCTGGCCGGCTCCTTCATGCTCAACTATGCGTTCACCGCCGAAGGCGTGCCGCAGGCCATGGCCACCTGGGTGGACAGCATGCAGTTCAGCCGCACCGGCTTCCTGCTGATGGTGAACGTCATGTTCCTGGTGCTGGGCTGCTTCCTCGATGTGTCGGTGCTGCTGCTGGTGTTCGTGCCGATGCTGCTGCCGGCCGCCAAGCTGCTGGGCGTGGACCTGGTCCACTTCGGCGTGCTGGTGGTGCTGAACATGATGATCGGGCTGATCCACCCGCCCTTTGGCATGCTGCTGTTCGTGACCAAGGCGCTCACCGGCATCCCCATTGGCGAGATGATGAAGGAAGGCTGGCCATTCCTCGTGATGCTGCTGCTGTTGTTGCTGGCCATGACGCTGTTCCCGCAGATCGTGCTGTGGCTGCCGCAGACCATGGGCTACGGGGGCAAGTGATGGCCGGTGGCGCAGCGGACGTGGTCTGCGTCGCAAGCTGGAACGCGGACCTCACCTCGCGCATTGCGCGGCCGCTGGCCCGCGGTGAAACCCTGATGGCGTCGTCATTCGGCATCAGCCCCGGCGGCAAGGGCAGCAATGCAGCCATCGCTGCGGCCCGCCAGGGCGCGCGCACGGCGCTGATCGCCCGCATTGGCGACGACGACTTTGGCCGCATGGGCATGGCGCTGTGGCAGGCCGAGGGCATCGTCACCACCCATGTCGAGCAGGCTGCGGGTGAGCGCAGCGGCGTGGCGCAGATCCTGGTCTATGAGGACGGCGACAACAGCATCGCGGTGGCGCCGGGTGCAGGCGCCGGGCTGGGCGCGGCGCATGCCCGCAGGGCCGCATCCCTGCTGGCCGGCTGCCGCGTGGTCATGGCCTCATGCGAGGTTCCGCAGGAGGCCACGCTGGAAGCCTTCCGGCTGGCGCGTGCCGCCGGTGCCCTCACCGTGCTCAACCCTGCCCCGGCCCGGCCGCTGGTGCCGGGCCTGCTCGAACATGTGGATGTGGTCACACCAAACGAAAGCGAGCTGCTGGCGCTCGCGCCGGACGCAGCCTCGGTGGACGAAGCCGCCGCCGCGCTGCTGCGCCGCGGCCCCGGTGCCGTCCTGGTGACGCTTGGCGCAGCAGGTTGCCGCCTGTACCGCCCGGATGCGCCGCCGCTGGCCTTGCCGGGCCGCAGCATGGCTGTCGCCGACACCATCGGTGCAGGCGATACCTTCACCGGCGCCCTGTCGGCCGCGCTGGCCCGGGGCGAGCCCCTGCCACGGGCCATGGCATGGGCCAATGCCGCAGCCGCGCTGTCTGTCACCCGTCGTGGCGCGGTCACCGGCATCCCTTCGCTGGCAGAGGTGGCTGCCATCAAGCCCTGACGCCGGGCCTCAACGCGACGGTGCATACCAGCGCGCCAGCGCCTGCCGGTGCTGCTCCTGCGCCGCATCGCCTTGCGGCAGCCAATGCGCACTGGCTGCCGCAGCGCGGGTGACGAAATCCAGCAGCGGCAGGTGGCGCCGCAGTACCCGCTGCTGCCTGTGGGCGATCAGGGGGTTGAAGATGCCGCGCCGCGAGAACAGCTGGCGCGGGTTCTTCTTGACCCAGAGCCACGAACCCATCTCCAGCGTCAAGGGCAGGAAGACGGATGAGGTATTGGCTCCCGCGCGCAGGCAAAGGTGGTCCCACAGGTCGCCATGCGTGAGGTACTGGCGGCTCTGCGGCTCGAACACATAGGGGTGGTGCGGGTTGCTGTCACAGAAAATGCCGTGCAGCGTATGCAGCGGCGACAGGTCCGGGAGCGGGCTGCGCCGGTGCGCATACGGAAACCACAGTCTGTCGCGCATGCCGAAGCCCGAGTGGCAGTCCAGGGCCAGGCTGAAGGGCCGGCCGTGCAGTTCACGGGCCACACAGTCGCACAGCGCCGCACTTTCCGCCTCCATCGGCATGCCGGCGCGGCCGCGGTACCAGGGCAGGCCCGCGCTGATACGCTGGCCGCCAACGAGGAACGGCACCGGGTCGCCCGCCTCCACGGGGGCATTGCGCATCAGGTCCACGCCATTGGGGTTCGCGCGCGTGTGCCGCAGCATCCCGCCGGGGTTCACGACGGGCATGAAAACGATGCGGAGGTTCTCCAGCATGGCATGCAGCGAGGCGTCCCAGCGCAGCCGCATCACCAGCGCATTCAGCCAGGCAATGACCACCTGCGCGCCAATGCGCTCAAGGCCGTGCACCCCGCCAAAAAAGCCCACGGCGGGCACGGCCGGTGAAGGGTTGCCCATCGCGACCATGTAGACCGGCAACCGGCTGCCATCAGCCAGCGCCGTCGATGGCACGCTGCGGACTTCAAGATGCCCCGCGCCGGGCGCGATCACGCGCTCCAGTTCATCAAGTTCGGGAAGCCTGTGGGAGGGCAAGGGGTGGTGCGGGCTGTGAGTGGGTCGGGCGGCGCGAGCTTACCGCAGGCACGGCCTGCCGTGTGACACAAAACTGCCATATGGCGCTGCTAAGGTGGACTGCCTCACGCACGGAGTTCCAGGGATGAACCGGATCAGCCTCTTTCCACTGCAAATGGCCGCCCTTGCCTTCGCACTCGTGCGCGGCGTGGGCGAATTCGCGGCGCTGCAATCCTGGCGGCTGCGCGACCGCCTCGCCCGGCGCGCCTGAACCGGTCAGCCCGCCGTCAGCACTGCGGCGAGCCGCTCGGCGCTGGACCGGGCCACGGCCGCGTCGCGCGCCTCCACCATGATGCGCAGCAGCGGCTCGGTGCCGCTCGGGCGGATCAGCACGCGGCCCTGGTCAGCCAGTTCGGCTTCGACGACCTTTGTCATGGTGGCGAACTCGCCATTGGACTTCCAGTCCTGCCCCGGCTTCAGCCTGATGTTGATGAGCGTCTGCGGATACAGCGTCACATCGGCCAGCAGTTCGGCCAGGCTCTTGCCGCCACGCACGCAGGCCTGCAGCACCTGGAGCGCGCTGATCAGGCCGTCGCCGGTGGTGTGCTTGTCCAGTGCCAGCAGGTGGCCCGAGCCCTCGCCGCCCAGCAGCCAGTTGTGCCGTGTCAGCTCTTCCAGGACATAACGGTCGCCAACCTTGGCCCGCACGAATTTCACGCCCAGGTGCTTGAGCGCCATTTCCACGGCCATGTTGGTCATGAGCGTGCCGACAACGCCGGGCACCCGCTCGCCCCGCGCCAGGCGCTCCGTCACCATGAGGTAGAGGACTTCGTCGCCATTGAAGAGGCGGCCCGTGGCATCCACCAGCTGCAGCCGGTCGGCATCGCCGTCCAGCGCAATGCCGTAGTCGGCCTTGTGCGCCTTGACCGCCTCGATCAGCGCCTCGGGATGGGTGGCGCCCACCTTGTCATTGATGTTGGTGCCATCGGGTGCGCAGCCGATGGCGGAGACTTCCGCGCCCAGTTCGTGGAAGACCTTGGGCGCGATCTGGTAGGCCGCACCGTGGGCGCCGTCCACCACGATCTTCAAGCCCCGGAGGGTGAGGTCACTTGCAAATGTGCTCTTGCAGAACTCGATGTAGCGGCCCGCCGCGTCGTCCAGCCTGCGGGCCTTGCCGACTGCGGCCGAGTCGGTCCAGACCGGGGCCTCTTCCAGCATGGCCTCGACGGCCAGTTCCCACTCGTCCGGCAGCTTGGCGCCCTGGGCGTTGAAGAACTTGATGCCGTTGTCCGGGTAGGCGTTGTGGCTTGCGCTGATGACCACGCCGAGGCTGGCCCGCAACGCGCGGGTCAGGTAGGCAACACCGGGGGTTGGCAGCGGCCCCAGCAGCACGACGTCCACCCCCGCCGAGTTGAAGCCCGCCTCCAGCGCGCTTTCCAGCATGTAGCCGGAAATGCGGGTGTCCTTGCCGATGAGCACGGTGGGCCGTGATTCGGCCTTCCGGAGTACACGCCCCACCGCATGCGCCAGGCGCAGCACAAAGTCCGGCGTGATGGGCGGCTGGCCGACGGTGCCGCGGATACCGTCCGTGCCGAAGTATTTTCTGGTCATGGCTGGATTGTCTGCGATGCAGCTTGCACCGTCTGTGCGGTTACCGCTGCCTGCAGGACCTTGAGGACACCCACCGTCTCTTTCACGTCATGGACCCGCACGATGGACGCACCACGCTGCACCGCCAGCAGCGCTGCGGCAATGCTGGGCGCCAGCCTGTCCTGCACCTCGAGCCCGGTGACCGCGCCCAGTGACGATTTGCGCGACCAGCCGGCCAGCACCGGGTAGCCTGCCTGAAGCAGCTCAGCCTGCCGCGCCAGCAGCGCAAAGTTCTGCGCCACGGTCTTGCCGAAGCCGGTGCCGGCGTCCCAGACGATGCGGTTGCGGTTGACGCCTTCGGCCAGCAATGCGGAGGTGCGCCGCGCCAGGAACTCCAGCACCTGGGGCAGTACATCGCCCTCCATGGGCTTGGCCTGCATGGTCTGCGGCTCGCGGTGCATGTGCATCAGGCAGACGCCGCAGGCTGCATGCCCGGCGATGACCTGCAGCGCGCCGGGTTGGCGCAGCGCCCAGATGTCGTTGATGATGTCGGCACCCAGGTCGAGCACGGCCTGCATGAGGCCGGGCTTGTAGGTGTCCACGGATACCGGCGCGCCGAGCTTCACGGCCTCGCGGACGACAGGCACCACGCGCGCCAGTTCTTCCTCCAGCGGCAACGGCGGCGCGCCGGGGCGGCTGGATTCACCGCCGATGTCCAGGATGTCGGCGCCGTCACGAATGAGTTGCTCGCAGTGCGCCAGCGCCGAGCCTGCGCCCGCATGGCGGCCGCCGTCGGAAAACGAGTCGGGCGTCACGTTGACGATGCCCATGACCTGCGGCCTGGACAGGTCGATGTTGAAGCGGGAGGTTTGCCAGATCATGGGTATCCTTCCAGGAAGCCGTGGAACCGGCTTTGCCGGGCCACTGGCTTCGCCCCCCAGTGGGGGGAGCGCCCGAAGGGCGGACGGGGGGCGTCCTTCCTAGGCCGCTGTAGGTGCGGGATCTGCGGCCACCGCACCACCACCGGGGCCACTGCCACCCGTAGGCGGCGTACGCGGCGTCCAGTCCTTGGGCGGGCGCGGCGCCTTGCCGGCCATGATGTCGTCGATCTGGTCGGCGTCAATCGTTTCCCACTCAAGCAGGGCCTTGGCCATGGCGTGCATCTTGTCGGAGTTGTCCTCGATGAGCTTGCGCGCCAGGGCGTACTGCTCGTCAATGATGCGGCGCACCTCCATGTCGACCTTCTGCATGGTCTGCTCGCTCATGTTGGTCGTCTTGGTGACCGAGCGGCCAAGGAATACCTCGCCCTCGTTGTCGGCATAGACCATCGGGCCCAAGGCCTCGCTCATGCCGTAGCGCATCACCATGTCGCGGGCCAGGCTGGTGGCGCGCTCGAAGTCGTTGCTGGCGCCGGTGGTCATCTGGTTCATGAAGACCTCCTCGGCAATCCGGCCGCCGAACAGCATGCTGATCTGGCTGAGCATGTATTCACGGTCGTAGCTGTAGCGGTCCTGCGCCGGCAGGCTCATGGTCACGCCCAGGGCCCGGCCCCGGGGAATGACGGTGACCTTGTGAACCGGGTCGCACTTGGGCAGCATCTTGCCGATCAGTGCATGGCCTGACTCGTGGTAGGCCGTGTTGCGGCGCTCTTCCTCGGGCATGACCATGCTCTTGCGCTCGGGGCCCATCAGGATCTTGTCCTTGGCCTTCTCGAAGTCCTGCATCTCGACCACGCGGGCATTGCGGCGCGCGGCCATAAGGGCGGCTTCATTGCACAGGTTGGCCAGGTCGGCGCCGGACATGCCGGGCGTGCCGCGGGCGATGACGCTGGGGTTGACGTCCTGGCCGATCGGCACCTTGCGCATGTGCACATTGAGGATCTGTTCGCGGCCGCGGATGTCGGGCAGCGTCACATAGACCTGGCGGTCGAAACGGCCCGGGCGCAGCAAGGCGGCGTCCAGGATATCGGGCCGGTTGGTGGCCGCAACCACGATCACGCCCAGGTTGGTTTCAAAGCCGTCCATCTCGACCAGCATCTGGTTGAGCGTCTGCTCGCGTTCGTCGTTGCCGCCGCCCAGGCCGGCGCCACGCTGGCGGCCGACGGCGTCGATTTCATCGATGAAGATGATGCAGGGCGCGTTCTTCTTGGCGTTCTCGAACATGTCGCGCACGCGGGCCGCGCCCACGCCGACGAACATTTCGACGAAATCAGAACCCGAAATGCTGAAGAAAGGCACCTTGGCCTCGCCGGCAATGCCCTTGGCCAGCAGCGTTTTGCCGGTGCCGGGCGGGCCGACCAGCAGCAGGCCGCGCGGGATGCGGCCGCCGAGCTTCTGGAATTTCTGGGGGTCTTTCAGGAAATCCACGACTTCCTTGACCTCTTCCTTGGCCTCGTCGCAGCCAGCGACGTCGGCAAAGGTAACGGTGTTGTTGTTCTCGTCAAGCATGCGGGCCTTGCTCTTGCCGAAGCTGAATGCCCCGCCCTTGCCGCCGCCCTGCATCTGCCGCATGAAGTAGATCCAGACGCCGATCAGGAGCAGCATCGGGCCCCAGCTGACCAGCAGGGTCATGAGCAGCGAGCCTTCCTCGCGGGGCTTGACGTCGAACTTCACGCTGTTGTTGACCAGGTCGCCCACGAGACCGCGGTCGAGGTAGGTGGCGGTCGTGCGGATCTTGCGGTCGTCGTTGGTGACGGCAACGATCTCGGTGCTGCCGGCCTGGCCTTCCTGGATGACGGCGCTCTTGATGCGCCGGCTGCGGACTTCGTCAAGGAAATCGGAGTAGCCAACGACAGTTGCGCCTGCCGCGCCACGCGTGTCGAATTGTTTGAAGACGGTGAAAAGCACAAGGGCAATCACCAGCCAGACTGCAATTTTCGAGAACCACTGATTGTTCAACTGAATCTCCGATTCGCTTGTAGCTGAGGGTCAGCCACGTACCTGCGACCCATTTTAGGCGTTTCAAGCGCTGGAATGATGTATTTTCGCTACGACATCCATTGACGCAGAAGGGCTTAACCCCCGAGTTGTTTCAAGCCGATGCCCACCAGGAAGGTTTCGGAGGACTTGTCGCGGGAGGCCTTTGGCTTGACCGGCTTGACCTGCCGGAAGGTGTCCTTGAAGGTCTTGACGAGCTGGCTGTACCCGCTGCCATGGAACAGCTTGACCACCAGCGCCCCCTCCGGCTTCATGTGGTGGACCGCAAAATCAAGCGCCAGTTCCACCAGTGCGGAAATGCGGGCGGCATCGGTCGATTCGATGCCGGACAGGTTGGGAGCCATGTCTGACACCACCACGTCCGCCTTGCGGCCCGCCAGCTGGTCCAGCAGCAATTGCAGCACCTGCGGCTCGGTAAAGTCTCCGTTGATGAAATGGACACCCTCCACCGGCTCCATCGGCAGGATGTCCAGCGCAATGATGGTGCCGTTGAGAGCGCCCACCGCCGCCCCGCCCGGAGACAGCCTGCGCCGGACATACTGGCTCCAGGCTCCGGGCGTGGAGCCGAGGTCCACGACGAGGTGGCCTGGCCGGATCAAACCCAGGGTTTCGTCGATTTCCTTGAGCTTGTACGCCGCACGGGCCCGGTAGCCCTCCCTCTGGGCGAGCTTGACGTAGGTGTCGTTGACATGGTCGTTCAACCATGACTTGTTCACCTTTTTGCTTTGTGTTTTGACTTTCATCCTGCTGCGCCTTAGCGTCCGATAATACGACCATGCCCCAAATTCAACTTACCCCCGTCCAGCGCAAGGCCCACCGCGCCGAAGCCCACCACCTCGACCCGGTGGTCATGATCGGCGGCGACGGCCTGACACCCGCCGTCCGCAAGGAAACCGACGCCGCGCTCAAGGCCCATGGCCTGATCAAGGTGCGGGTGTTTTCCGACGACCGTGCCCAGCGCGAGGCCTTCTACCAGGAACTGGCCACCGAGCTCAATGCCGCCCCGATCCAGCACATCGGCAAACTGCTGGTGCTCTGGCGCCCGAAGCCGGCGAAGGAAAAGACGGTCGATGAAGACCGCATGCCCGGCCCCAGGGATTTCAAGGTCCTCAAATACAGCAGCCGCGGTGGCCAGCGGCCTGAAGTCAAGACTCTGCGGGTGCTCGGGAACCAGCGGCTTACCGCTGGCGGCAAGGTCAAACGTTCAAAGCCGAAACAGACCAGCGTCAAGAAGCGTCAAGGCTGACGTCCCGGCGCCGGACCGGCGCCCTGGATCCGCCACAAAACCACCGCCGCGCAAATCCACTGCAGCAGGTACATCGCACTGCCGGCTGAATGCCAGAGCCTCAAGTTCTCGCGGGCCACGATGCGGGGCGCGACGGCGAACTCCGCAAGCAGGGCCAGCAGCATGCCGCCCAGCAGGAACATCAGGACCGGGGCCGCCCAGGAAACGATCTCGCCCGGGTCGCGCGGGCGCGACAGCATCAGCAGCACAACACCGCAGCCGACGGTGACCCAGGTCTGGGCGCTGAAGAGTTTCGCGGCCATGCCACCGGCCACGGCCGGCGTTGGAAGGTTTGCGAAAAGCATCGGCACCACCAGGAAGCCGATTGCGGTGAGGCTGCCCCACCAGAGGGCGGCGGCGAATACCGCAAGGCGATGCCTCCATGCCGTCATTGCTGCAGGCGCCGACCGGCGCTCAGATGTACGACACCGCGACGATTTCGTAGCGCTTGACACCACCGGGGGCTTGCACTTCCGCCACGTCACCCTCGTCCTTGCCGATCAGCGCGCGTGCGATGGGGCTGGACACATTGATGAGGCCAAGCTTCAGGTCGGCTTCATCCTCGCCGACGATCTGGTACCTGACCTTCTCGCCTGAGCTCTCTTCCTCCAGCTCGACGGTGGAGCCGAACACCACCTTGCCACCGGCGTCCAGCGCCGTGGGGTCGATGATCTGCGCTGCCGAAAGCTTGCCCTCGACTTCCTGGATACGGCCTTCAATGAATCCCTGGCGGTCCTTGGCAGCCTCGTACTCGGCGTTCTCGCTCAGGTCGCCCTGGGCACGCGCTTCCGCAATGGCATTGATGACCCAGGGACGCTGGACGGTCTTGAGCTCATGCAGTTCGGCCTTGAGCTTTTCTGCGCCGCGCTTGGTGATCGGGATGGTGGCCATGGATTCTCCGGAGATACAAAAGGAAACCGCCGAGCGTTGCCGTCCGGCGGTGTCTGTTGCGGGAGATTATCCGCTATTGTCGATGCGCGGGCAACGGCGGAACCGGCTTTGCCGGGCCGCTCGTTGCGCCCCCCTGAGGGGGGAGGCGCCGAAGGCGCTTCGGGGGGTTAGCCCAATAACGCATGCATTTCCTGGACTGAAATCACATCGAGTGAGTCCATGTACTTCATGCCTTCGACGGCGGCCTCGGCCCCTGCAATGGTGGTGAAGGTCGTCACACGCGCCAGCAGCGACGAGGTGCGGATGGCACGCGAGTCGGCGATGGCGTTGCGGCGTTCTTCCACCGTGTTGATGACCAGCACGATCTCGTTGTTCTTGATCATGTCCACCACATGGGGGCGGCCTTCGGTCACCTTGTTGACCATCACGCAGGCGATGCCGGCCGCGCTGATGGCGGCGGCCGTGCCCTTGGTTGCCACCAGCTCGAAGCCCTGCGCGGCCAGTTGCCGCGCCACCTCGATGGCACGCGGCTTGTCGTTGTTCTTCACCGTGAGGAAGACCTTGCCGGTCTTCTCGCCGCGCACGTTGTAAGGGCGCGGCAGCTTGGTGCCCGCACCGAGCTGGCTTTTGACGAAGGCCTCGCCAAAGGTCTTGCCCACGCCCATCACCTCGCCGGTGGACTTCATCTCGGGGCCGAGGATGGTGTCCACGCCAGGGAACTTGACGAAGGGGAACACGGCCTCCTTGACGCTGAAGTAGGGTGGCGTCACTTCTTCCATGATCCCCTGCGAGTCCAGCGACTGCCCGACCATGCAGCGGGCGGCAACCTTGGCCAGCTGGATGCCGGTGGCCTTGCTGACGTACGGCACGGTGCGCGAGGCGCGCGGGTTGACTTCCAGCACGTAGATCACGTCCTTGCCGTCGATCTCCTGGATGGCGAACTGCACGTTCATCAGGCCGACCACGTTCAGGCCCCTGGCCATGGCGGCCGTCTGGCGCTTCATTTCGTTGACAGTGTCCTTCGACAGCGAATACGGCGGCAGCGAGCAGGCGGAGTCGCCGCTGTGCACGCCGGCCTGCTCGATGTGCTCCATCACGCCGCCGATGAACACGCGCTGGCCGTCGCACAGCGCATCCACGTCGCACTCGATGGCGTCGTTGAGGAACCGGTCCAGCAGCACGGGCGAGTCATGGCTGACCTTGACAGCCTCGCGCATGTAACGCTCCAGGTCGCGCTGCTCATGGACGATTTCCATGGCGCGGCCACCCAGCACGTAGCTGGGGCGCACCACCAGCGGATAGCCCAGCGCAGCAGCCTTTTCCAGCGCTTCCGGCTCGGTGCGGGCCGTGGCATTGGGCGGCTGGCGCAGGCCCAGCTCGTGCAGCAGCTTCTGGAAGCGCTCGCGGTCTTCGGCCGCATCGATCATGTCGGGGCTGGTGCCGATGATGGGAACGCCATTGGCTTCGAGGTCGAGCGCGAGCTTGAGCGGCGTCTGGCCGCCGTACTGCACGATGACGCCCATCGGCTTTTCCTTGTCCACAATCTCCAGCACGTCTTCCAGCGTCAGCGGCTCGAAGTACAGGCGGTCGGAAGTGTCGTAGTCCGTTGAGACAGTCTCGGGATTGCAGTTGACCATGATGGTCTCGTAGCCATCCTCGCGCATCGCCAGGGCCGCGTGCACGCAACAGTAGTCGAATTCGATGCCCTGCCCGATCCGGTTGGGCCCGCCGCCCAGCACCATGATTTTCTTGTTGTTGGTTGGCTCAGCCTCGCACTCGTCCTCATACGTGGAGTACATGTAGGCGGTGTTGGTGGCGAACTCGGCGGCGCAGGTGTCCACGCGCTTGTAGACCGGGCGCACGTTCAGCGAGCGGCGCAGGTCGCGGATCACCTTGTCGGTGGTCTTGAGCTGTTTGGCCAGGCGCCTGTCGGAGAAACCCTTCTTCTTGAGCATGCGCAGCGTGGGCTCGTCGATCTTGTCCAGGCTGGTCTTTTCCAGCTCCAGTTCGATCTTGACGATCTCCTCGATCTGCACCAGGAACCAGGGGTCGATCTTCGTCAGGGCGAAGACTTCGTCCACGCTCATGCCCTGGGCGAACGCGTCGCCCACGTACCATATGCGCTCGGGGCCGGGCTCACCCAGTTCCTTTTCCAGCACTTCACGGTCCTGGGTCTTCTCGTTGAGGCCGTCCACGCCGACCTCCAGGCCACGCAGGGCTTTCTGGAACGACTCCTGGAAGGTGCGGCCCATGGCCATGACCTCGCCAACCGACTTCATCTGCGTCGTGAGGCGCGAGTCGGCCGTCGGGAATTTCTCGAAGGCAAAGCGCGGGATCTTGGTGACCACATAGTCGATGCTGGGCTCGAAGCTCGCGGGCGTTGCGCCGCCGGTGATCTCGTTGCGCAGTTCGTCGAGCGTGTAGCCGACTGCCAGCTTGGCCGCGACCTTGGCAATGGGGAAGCCCGTGGCCTTGGACGCCAGCGCAGATGAACGGGACACGCGCGGGTTCATCTCGATGACGATCATGCGCCCGTCCTTCGGGTTCACCGAGAACTGCACGTTGGAGCCGCCAGTGTCCACGCCGATCTCGCGCAGCACCGCGAGCGACGCATTGCGCATGATCTGGTATTCCTTGTCGGTCAGCGTCTGCGCCGGCGCAACGGTGATGGAGTCGCCGGTGTGCACGCCCATCGGGTCGAGGTTCTCGATCGAGCAGATGATGATGCAGTTGTC
>JAZKHY010000040.1:0-22495 GCA_040385105.1 Pseudomonadota bacterium | reverse complement strand
CAAGGCCGACGACAAGATGGACCAGATCATCCTGGACAAGAAGGAGTGCACCTACTCCTATTTCGCCGACCCGATGTATGTCTGCATGGACACCGAGTACAACCAGTACGAAGTCGAAGCCGAGAACATGGGCGATGCGCTGAACTACCTCGAAGACGGCATGACCGTCGAGGTGGTGTTCTATGACGGCAAGGCCATCTCGGTCGAACTGCCCACCAGCGTGGAACGCGAGATCACCTGGACGGAACCTGCCGTCAAGGGCGACACGTCAGGCAAGGTGCTCAAGCCCGCCAAGATCGCCACCGGCTTCGAGATCGGCGTGCCAATTTTCGTGGCCCAGGGCGACAAGGTCGAAATCGACACCCGAACCGGCGAATACCGCAAGCGCGTCTGAGCAAGCTGCGGCATTATGAAAGGCTCCTTTCCGGAGCCTTTTTCTTTTGTCATGGACTTCGACTTCAATCACATCGCCGTACCGTTCCGCATGCAGCCCGGCCTGCGGCGCATGGCCTGCGGCGAAGCGCACCTGACACCGCTCGCCCCCGATGGCCCGTTGTACCAGGAAAAACTGAAGGTCGTGGAGGCAGGTCAGTGCTTTCATGGCCTGCAGGGCTTTGAAACCGGGCCGGCGCTTGAAGCAATTGCCCGCCAGGCGGAACGGGAGGGGCACGCCGCGCGGCTCGCATCGGTTGATGACCTGCCCCTGGCCTTTGAAGAAGACTTTGCCGTGCTGGACGGCAACACCGGCAAGCTCGCCTGGCTCTGCGTCTGCACGCCGTCGCATTGGGCGCCGGAAGACAAACTTGGCCTTGACTTCGCGGCCGTCCATGCACCCGTTGCAGACAACGCAGCCCTGCTGGCCGCGTCCAGCCAGCTCGTCCGGCTTGCAACCGGCGGCGGCCCCTGGGAGCGGTTCGTCTGGACCGTCTCCCCGTCGGGCCGGTACGACCAGCATCCGTCACGCCAGGCACGCACAGCATGGCCTGCGGGCGAAAATTCTGCCGGATTCGCGGCCGGCTGTTTCTTCCGGGCGGAACGCCAGACCTTGCTGCCGGTGGAAGGCGCCCCATCCCAGGCCGTGTTTACCATCCGGGTGATGCTGCAGCCGCTCACACAGGCGATCAGTTCCGCAGGTGACGCGCACCGGCTTCGCAACGCATTGGCATCCATGTCGGACGCCACGCTGGCCTACAAGAACCTCACCACCGCCAGGGCGCCGTTGCTGCACTGGCTCAACAACACCTACCCCTGATGGAACTCATCCAGCGCATCGGCCAGATCATCATCCCGGTGTTCTTCATCGTGGCCATCGGCTATTTCTACGGCCGCAGGACGCGCCCCGACCTGTCGTCGTTCAACCGCATCGTGCTCGACGTGCTGGCCCCGGTGCTGGTGTACTCGGCGCTTGCGGCGCGTGAGTTCCGGCTGCAGGATCACCTGGCCCTGCTGCTTGGCGGCGCCCTGCTGATCCTGGGCTGCGGGCTGGCCGGCTGGCTGCTGTCTCGCGCCACCGGCACGCAACCGCGCACGCTGGTGCCAGTCGTCATGTTCAACAACTGCGGCAACATGGGACTCCCGCTGGCGTTGCTGGCCTTCGGCCCGGAGCATTTTGGCGCCGCAGTGGCCCTGTTCTCGGTCTCCAACCTGCTGCATTTTTCACTGGGGGCCCGCATCACAAGCTCGCAGGCCGGCACGCGCGAACTCCTGTTGAGCCCCCTGATGATTGCAACGGCGCTCGGCTTTGCGAGCGCCTGGAGCGGCTTGCGCCCGCCGGACGTGTTGTTGTCGGGCATGAAGCTGCTGGGCGAGGCGATGCTGCCGATGATGCTGTTCGCGCTTGGGGTGCGGCTGACGGCGCTCAGGCGTGAATCGATTCCGCTGGGCCTGCTGGGCGCATTCGCGCGGCCCATCGCCGGGTTGCTGATCGCGCTTCCCCTGGCCTGGGCGCTGAAGCTCGATGATGACGCCAGGGGCCAGTTGGTGTTGTTTGCAGCCCTGCCGCCTGCAGTACTGCAGTTCATGCTCGCAGAACGCTACCAGCAGGAGCCAGAGAAAGTCGCAGCGATGATCCTGCTGGGCAATGCGCTGGCGGTCGTTTTCATACCGGTCGCACTGGCCCTCGCGCTGTAGCGCGGACGGCCCTTCAGAACGCCCGGCGGAACATCAGCATCAGGACCACCGCGCCGATCACGGCGACCACGCCAATCATGGCGCCCCAGGTCAGCAGGGCCTTTGATGCCGGGATGTTCACCGCCTGGGATTGCGCTGCATCGGGCGCGGAAACCGAGGGCAGCGACGCCAGCAGTTCGCGCGCCGAATCGGGGCTGAACAGGTCAAGCGAAAGCCGCTGAAGCGGAGCATCCCGCGTGACCACGACATCGGTCGAGCTGCGAAGCCAGAGGTCCACACGTGAGCCCTGGGTCTGGCCCTGCGTGATGAGGCCCAGCGGTATCTTGATGCGGGTGTCCTTCCAGGAGAACGGCCTGCGGTACCGGCCGGCAAGGCGCAGCACGTCGCTGTGCAAACGCACTTCCATCTCGCCCTTGAAATCGGGAATGTCCAGCCCGCGACCCGCCACGCCAAGCAGGCTCGCTGAATAGGTTGCCTGCACCAGCGAAAACGCGCCACTCTGCGACGGGTTGAACCCGGCGGGCGCACTGCTGCGTTTGCCCAGCAACTCGGCAACCGTCAACTCACGGCCATCACGGTCCACCAGGACATGGTCGCTGCTGAGGGTCTGCTTGATGCGCATCCCCGCGATCGTCCTGCGGTCGTAGGGCCCAATACGACGTCCTTCGAGCACCACGTGATATTTGGAGGTTTTGTCCACGTCCATTTTTGTAATCCTCGCTCCGGCGCCAAGGATAACGGAGAAATCGGCAAATTGAGTTGAAAATGCGGTTATGGACTCAACACCTGACCTGCATGACCGACGCCTGGGCGACGCCTGGGCCGCCCTCAAATCCGACACCGATGCGGTGGCCCCGCTGGAGCCTGACCCAAGGCGGCTGGCCTTCGCGGACCCGGAGTTCCTGCTGCGCCGCGAAACACGCGGCATCCGCTTCCAGCTGGAACTGCTCAAGCCGGACCTTGAGCAGCAGGCGCACGGCATCGAAAACACGGTCGTCGTCTTTGGCAGCGCGCGTTACCGCAGCGAGGAAGCCAGCGCCGCACTGGTGGCGGCCGCCGAGGGCCGCGGTGTTGACGAGGATATCGCCCGCACACGCGCCATTGCCCGCAATGCCCACTATTACGAAAAGGCCCGCGCATTCGGCGGGCTGGTGGCCCGCTACAGCAAGGACAAGGAGCCGGCAGACAAGCTCTTCATCTGCACCGGCGGCGGCCCCGGCATCATGGAAGCGGCCAACCGGGGCGCCCACGAAGCCGGCGGCATCAGCGTCGGCCTGTCCATCGTGCTGCCCAAGGAAGAAGAGCCGAACCCCTACGTCACGCCGGCCCTGTGCTTCAAGTTCCACTACTTCGCGCTGCGCAAGATGCATTTCATGATGCGCGCCAAGGCCCTGGTGGCATTCCCCGGCGGCTTCGGCACGCTGGATGAACTGTTCGAGACGCTGACGCTGGTGCAGTGCAAAAAGGCGCGGCCGCTGCCCATCGTGCTGTTCGGCTCGGACCACTGGAAGCGCCTCATCAACCTGGATGTGCTGGTGGAAGAAGGCGCCATCTCGCCCGAAGACCTGAAGCTCTTCACCTATGTGGACGACGCCGAGGAAGCCTGGGCCGTCATCAAGGCGTTTTACAAGCTCTGAGTCCCCAGGCCGACCTGGCACCGGCGCCGACTGCGGCACCCACGGCCCAGAACACCCCGCCGACGCCGACCAGCGTGCCCACGGTGCCAAACAGCAAGGGCATGGCCACGCTCGATCCATTGATGAACATCAGCCTCAGGCCCAGTGCCTCGCCGTGGCGGTGTTCAGGCGTGATCTGGTGCAGCATGCTCATGATCATCGGCTGCACCGAGCCCAGCGCAAAGCCCAGCAGCACCGAGCACACCGTCATGGCGCCCGCCGTGTGCATGAACGGATAGATGGCAAACAGCAGCGCGGTGCAGACAAACGCCACGCCCAGGACCACGTTCTCGCGCAGGCGGTCGGCGACCAGCGGCATCACCAGCCGGATCACAACCGCGGCAATCGCGAATGCGCCAAGGATGGTGCCGATGACCGACGCGCTGAGCCCCCGCTCATGGCCGAGGATGGGCACAACCAGCGTGTGTACGTCCCATGAGGACGACATCAGCCAGTTGACCAGCATCAGGCGGCGAAACATCGGGTCGGCGAGCAGGTCCCATGCCTTGGGGCGGGATTTGCCGGCCGGGTGTATCACGGGCGCAAGCTCCTCGACCTTGCGCACCCAGAACCAGCTGAGCAGCGGCAGGCAGGCCATGAGCAGAAACGCAGCCCTGTAGCCCGTCAGATCCCCGGGCACCGCCCCGGCATGGTCAATCAGCAGGCCCGCACTGAACGGGCCGATGAAGTTGGAGATGGCCGGGCCGATGGCCAGCAGGCTGAACAGCTTCTTCAGTTGCGTCGTATCTGCGGCCGCCCGCCCGACATGCCGCTGCAGGGCAATCACCGCGGAGCCGGTGGCACCGCCTGTCATGAGAGCCGCCAGGCAAAGCACTGGAAAGACCGGGAACGCAACTGCAAGGCCAGCACCCGCCACACAGGCGAGGACACCGAGGCCAACCGGCCTTTTCAGGCCGTGCCTGTCGGCAAAGCGCCCTGCGGGCAACGCCAGGAAAACCTGGGACAGCGCGAACAGCGCCAGGAGCACACCCACTGCGGCCGCGCTATACCCTTGCTTGAGTGCGAGCAGCGGTGCCGCCAGGCGCGTGCCTGCCATGCAGGCATGCAGGAATACCTGGCTGGCAATCAGGCGGGCCAGTTCCTTGTTCAAGTGTCTTCGGCGTCCCTGCCGCCCGCACCACCTGCATCAAGGCCTGGCAACAGGCCGGCCGACTGCTGCTCGGGCAGCGCCTCCACAGTGCGCAGGGCACGGCTCATCACGTTGCTGCGGGTCTGGGCCCGGTCCAGCGTATTGAGCACGGTCTGCGTCTGCTCCTTGACCTTGCTGAGCACATCACCGAACTTGGCGAACTCGGTCTTGACCGCGCCGAGCACCTGCCAGACTTCACTGGAGCGCTTTTCAAGCGCCAGTGTGCGAAAGCCCATCTGCAGCGAGTTGAGCATCGCCAGCAGTGTTGTAGGACCCGCAAGCGTCACGCGATGCTCGCGCTGCAGACCTTCCATGAGGCCGGGGCGCCGCAGCACTTCCGCATACAGGCCCTCGGTGGGCAGGAACAGGATGGCGAAGTCGGTGGTGTGCGGCGGCTCCAGATACTTCTCGGCCATGGACTTCGCTTCCAGCCGGATGCGCGTTTCAAGCCCCTTGGCCGCGATCTCGGCACCAAGCACGTCGGCGCGCTGCTGTGCATCCAGCAGCCGCTCATAGTCCTCGTTGGGGAATTTGGCATCGACCGGCAGCCACAGCGGCGTGCCATCGGCTGACTTGCCCGGCAGCTTGATCGCAAAATCAACCGGGTTGCGGGTGCCGGGCCGTGTGACGACCTGGGCCGCATACTGGTCTGGCGCCAGCACATGCTCGAGCAGCGCACCGAGCTGGGCCTCGCCGTAGATGCCGCGGCTTTTCACATTGGTCAACAGGTGCTTCAAGTCGCCCACGCCCTGCGCCAGCGTCTGCATCTCGCCCAGGCCCTTGTGCACCTGTTCGAGCCTGTCGGCCACCTGCTTGAAGCTCTCGCCCAGCCGCGCTTCCAGCGTGCTCTGGAGCTTCTCGTCGACTGTCTTGCGCATTTCGTCCAGCTTGGCCGCATTGCTCTGCTGCAACTGGTTGAGCTGGGCTTCCAGGGTGGCGCGCACCTCGGCCATGCGCCGCGCATTGGACTCACCCAGGCCCTGGAGCTGCAGGGTCAGCGTGTCGGACAGTGTCTTCTGGAGCAGCGCCAGCTGCTGGGCAAACGCATCAATCTGGGTGTTCTGGGTCCGCGTGGCCTCGGCACTCTGCTGCACCAGCGTGTGCTGGAAGGTGGCGAAGGCCTGCGTCAGCTCCTGCCTGCCGCCACGGGACGACTCGCTGATCTCCCGCCGCAACTCGCGCTCAAGACGCTCGCTGGCCGCAAGCAGCTCCGCGCGGCCGGAGTCGGCGGGCTTGCGCAGGAGCAGCCACGCCAGCAATACCAGGTTGGCAATGGCCAGCCCGATGACCAGCCAGGTTTCGAGTGGCGCCATTTCCGGTTTACCTTGCAGCCAGCACGGCCGGGTTCAGCGGCGTGAGCGGCTTGCCGTTGACAAGGTAGCCGATCAGGTTGTCTGCCGCCAGGTTGGCCATGGCCAGGCGTGTCGGGATGGTCGCGCTGGCAATATGGGGCGTCAGCACGACGTTCGGGAGGGTTAGCAGGTCGGGATGCACCGTCGGCTCCCCTTCAAACACGTCAAGCCCCGCAGCGGCAATCTGCTTCCCGCGCAAGGCCGCAGCCAGGGCGGCATCGTCCACGATGCCGCCGCGCGCAATGTTGACCAGGTTGGCGGTCGGTTTCATCTGCGCCAGCTCCGCGGCACCGATCGCATGGTGCGACGACGGCGAGTAAGGCAGCACCAGCACCAGGTGGTCAGCGGTCCTGAGCAGCTCCTCCTTGCTCACGTAACGGGCCTTGCAATCAGCCTCTGTCGCCGCGTCCAGGCGAGAGCGGTTGTGGTAGAGCACGTTCATGCCGAAGCCATGGGAGCCGCGCCGTGCAATGCCCTGCCCGATCCGGCCCATGCCAAGGATGCCGAGCGTGGAGCCGTGGACATCGGAGCCCGCAAACAGGTCGTAGCTCCACTTGCGCCACTTGCCGGCGCGCAGGAAATGCTCGCTCTCGGTCATGCGGCGCGCCGTGGCCATCAGCAATGCAAAGCCGAAGTCCGCCGTCGTTTCCGTCAGCACGTCCGGCGCGTTGGTGGCCAGGACACCCTGGGCGGTCATGGCATCGACATCGAAGTTGTTGTAGCCCACGGCCATGTTGGCGCAGATCTTCAGCCCGGGGCAGGCCTGCAGCACTGGCCCGTCAACCCGCTCGGAGCCGGTGGTGAAGACGCCCTCCTTCCCCTGGAGGCGCTTCACCAGCTGCTCCCGCGTCCATACCTCGTCAGCCTGGTTGGACTCGACATCAAAGTGCTGCTGCAGCCGCTCGATGACTTCAGGGAAGATGGCCCGTGCCACCAGTATTCTTGATTTGCTCATGAGTTGCTAGAACCAGATGAAAGTAACGGCAATGAAAAGGGGAACCAGTATGCCGCCCGACCATGCCATGTAGCCAAAGAAGCTCGGCATCTTCACGCCGCGATCTTCCGCGATGGCCTTGACCATGAGGTTCGGCGCATTGCCAATGTAACTGTTGGCGCCCATGAATACTGCGCCCGCCGAAATCGCCGCGAGGGTGGGCGCGAGCGTGGTCATCAACACGGCCGGGTCGCCACCGGCCGTATTGAAGAATACGAGATAGGTCGGCGCATTGTCCAGGAATGAACTGAGCACCCCGGTCGCCCAGAAGTACATCGCCGGGTTGGGCGAGCCGTCGGCGTTCGTGACCGCAGACACGACAGCACCGAATGAACCGGCTGTACCGGCCTTGAGCATCGCAATCACCGGGATGATCGTGAGGAAGATCCCGGCAAACAGCTTGGCTACTTCCGCCATCGGGCCCCATGAGAACTGGTTGTCCTGGTGAACCGTGGTGGGCGTAATCTTCAGCGAGATCAGCGCTACAGCGACAAGGCCGGCATCACGCAGCAATCCAGGGAGGCCGACCTCGGTTCCAAACACATTGAACGAGACCGGCGACTTCCAGAAGCCGCTCATGAGCACCAGCGCCACGACGGCGCCGAGCAGCCAGAAATTCCGGGCGCCGTCAAAGCCGAGCTTGCGCGTGTCGGGCGTTGGGTCCACCGGCAGGACACCCTCCTTTGCGTAGTACCAGCGGTCGAGAAGGTAGAACACCGTGAGCAGGACAGCCAGACAGAACAGCGTCTCCGGGAAGATGTGGCTCAGAGTCCAGAAGAAGTCCACCCCCTTCAGGAAGCCGAGGAAAAGCGGCGGATCACCCAGCGGCGTCAGCGAGCCGCCGATGTTGGAGACGATGAAGATGAAAAACACCACGATGTGCGCCGTGTGCTTGCGGTTGTCATTGGCCCGGATCAACGGCCGGATCATCAGCATGGAGGCACCCGTTGTACCCATGAAGCTCGCCAGCACCGCGCCGATGGCGAGCAAGGCAGCGTTCAGGCCGGGACTGCCGTGCAGGTTTCCGCGGATATGGATACCACCGGCAACGGTGAAGAGCGCCGTCAGCAGCACGATGAATGGTATGTACTCGGCCAGCAGAGCATGCGTGAAGCTGGTGCCGGCAGCGGGCAGCCCGTACAGCAAGGCAAAAGGCACGATGAATGCAAGGGACCACGCGGCAGAAACCTTGCCGAAATGATGGTGCCAGAAGGCAGGGGTCAGCAGCGGCAACAACGCGATGCACAGGAGCAGGCCTGCAAAAGGAATGCCCCAGGCTGCGGAGAGCTTGCTGCCGTCCAGTTCAGCAGCCTGGGCAAGCCCTGGCCAGGAAGATGTCAGCGCCAGGGCGACCATGACGCCCGTTGCCTTCAGCAAAGCTTTCACATTTGTCTCCGGATTGAAGACCGGCCATTGCCCGGTCAGGTTTCAAACACCTCTCCGCCGCCACCGGGCGCTTGCAAAGTGTAGAGGATTGCGTGTAGGCAGCTGCCTACCCGCTGTGGCCGGCAAATCCTACTGCTGCCCGCTTCCACGCGCTCTAAAGTCTTCTCACACCCATTCCACGGAGAACACCATGAATCAGGATCGCATCGAAGGCAACTGGAAGCAGTTCAAGGGCAAGGTCAGGGAACAGTGGGGCAAGCTCACCGACGACGACGTTGACGTCATCGCCGGCAAGCGCGAGCAACTGCTGGGACGCATCCAGGAGCGTCACGGCCTGAGCAAGGACGAAGCGGACGTCCAGGTCAAGGACTGGGAAAAACGCAATCCCTCTTTCGTGTTCGAAAAGTCCTGAACCACCAGTTCACTTCATCCAAGGAGCAAAAATGAAATACCAGCACAAACTCCTGGCGCTTGCTGTGGCCGCCTCATTCACCTGCGGCAGCGCATTCGCAATGACCAAAGGCGAATACAAGGCCCAGAAGGACCGCATTGAAGCCGACTACAAGTCTGCAAAGAAGAATTGCGGCAGCCTGAAAGCCAATGCCAATGACATCTGCAAAGCAGAGGCCAAAGGGGCAGAGAAGGTTGCAAAAGCAGAGCTTGAAGCGGCCTACAAGCCCGGCGACAAGAATGCCTACAAGGTAAATGAGGCCCGTGCCGATGCGGCATACGAAGTGGCCAAGGAAAAGTGCGACGACCTGGCCGGGAACACCAAGGACGTTTGCGTCAAGGATGCGAAGGCAGCCCACGTGAAGGCCAAGGCTGACGCGAAGGTCACAAAGGCAGCGAACGAGGTTGATACGGCCAGGACGCAAAAGGTCGCCGAAGCCCGCAAGGACTCTGTTTCCGACCAGAATGACGCCAACTACAAGGCCACTGTTGAGCGTTGCGACACCTTTGCCGGCGACGTCAAGGACCGTTGCGTCAACGACGCCAAAGTGAAGTTCGGCCGCAAGTAAGCGGAAGGCACAGCGCTAGACCCATCTGGTGAATTCCTCCACAGGCACGCGCGGCGTGTGGAAGGAGTTCACCAGTTCCGCCTCGTCCGCATAACCGAGTGCCATTCCGCATACCAGCATCTCGCTGTCGCTTGCGCCTATGTGGGGCATGATGATTTTTGCGAACCCGTTCCAGGCTGCCTGGGGGCAGGTATGCAGCCCCCGCGCGCGGGCTGCGACCATCACGGCTTCCAGGAACATGCCGTAGTCAACCAGGCTGCCCTTCCCCATCACCCGGTCAATCGTAAACATGAACCCCACGGGCGCGTCAAAGAACCGGTAGTTGCGCTGGTGCTGGGCATGCATGCTGTCCTTGTCGCCTTTGGTGATGCCGAGCAGGCCGTAAAGGCCCCAGCCGTTCTCGCGGCGCCGGTCGATATAGGGCGACACCCATTTCTGCGGATAGTAGTCGTACTCCTCCACGTACTCTGCTGCGAGGGCCGGTTCGGCCCTCATCGATTCGTGCGCGGCACACACCTTTTCCACAAGACTGTCGCGGCTGGCCCCCTGCAGGACATAAGTCTTCCAGGGCTGCGTGTTGGTTCCTGACGGCGCCCGGCTGGCGACACGCAGGATGTCTTCAATGGTCTCTCGCGGCACCGGGCGCGGCAGGAATGCGCGCGCCGAGAAACGGCTTTCAATGGCGGCATCAACACTTGCGGGATCGTTGATGACGGTGGTGACCTGGGCTTGAGTCAAAGGAGCTTCTCCAGAACGGTTTTGAGCTTGCCCGGCAGGGCAACGGGCTTGCGGGTTGAACGATCAACATACACATGAATGAAGTGCCCCCTGGCAGCCGTGACGGCTTCTCCCCGGATGAAGAGGCCCACTTCATAGCGAACGCTGGAGGTGCCGAGCTTCGCCACGCGCAACCCGGCCTCGATTGTCTGGGGGAATTCAACAGGGGCGAAATAGTTGCACTGGGTTTCGATCACCAGGCCGATCGTCTCGCCCTTGTGGATATCCAGCGCGCCCTGCTCGATCAGGTGGGCATTGACCACGGTGTCGAACCAGCTGTAGTAGACGACATTGTTGACGTGCCCGTAGGCATCGTTGTCCATCCAGCGGGTGTTGATCGTGCGGAAAACCCGATAGGCATCGCGCGGTTCGGGCCGGGGTTTGGCAGGGGGTGCGTCGCTCATCGGGCCTTATTCTGCCAGCGTCGCCAGTAGCTTGTTGCGACGCGGTAGGTGTTGACCTGCACCTGGACCGTGTCCTCGATCCGCTTGCCGTAGCCGCCGGCCATCGCCATGGCCATCGGCACCTGCCGCTGCCAGGCCCAGTCAAACACGCGGCGGTCGCGCGCTTCCAGACCATCGTAAGTCAGCTTGAGCCGGCCCAGGCGATCACCTTCGAAGGGGTCGGCACCGGCGAGGTAGATCACAAGGCCCGGCTGGAACCGGCGGTCCAGTTCGTCCAGCGCAAGATCCAGCGCCTCAAGGTACCCGTCGTCGGCGCACCCGTCGGGCAGGTCGACGTCCAGATCGCCAGGCTCCTTGCGGAAAGGGAAATTCCTGGCGCCGTGCAGGGACAGGGTGAAAACACTCGGGTCGTTCCTGAAAATGCTGGCCGTGCCGTTTCCCTGGTGCACATCCAGGTCGATGATGGCCACCTGCAACGCGCGGGCACGGCTCCTCCCCCACTCGGCCTGCATGAGGCGCGCGGCAATCGCCGCATCATTGAACACGCAAAAGCCGCTTCCCTTGTCGGCATAGGCATGGTGGGTGCCGCCAGCGAGATTGGCCGCCACCCCCTCTGCCGGCGTTCCGGGCTTTCCCTGCCCCGCCCCCAACCCCAGGGCAGCCCTGGATGCCGCGACGGTGGCCCCGGCGGACCGCCTGGCCCGCTCCGCCATGGCCGGGCTCCAGGGAAAGCCGATCTCCCTTTGCGCCGCCGCGCTGAGGGAGCCCTCTGCAATTGCATTCACATAGGAAGGGGTGTGGGCCAGGGCCAGTTCCCCGTCACTTGCCCGCGGCGCCTGGGCCATGCGCACCTCTGGCAGCTCGGCTTTCAATCTGTCGCGCAGCAGCTGGTATTTGCCCATGGGAAACCTGTGCCCGGAGGGCAGAGGAAGGACAAACTGATCAGCATAGAAAGCGAGCACACCGCATTGTCCGGCAGGCAGGAAAAGCCGTTCGCTAGAGGATGGCTCCTAATATGCTGCACCGCAACAAATTCTTCTTGCAAATCCCCGGGATAACCCTATACTTCAATCCATGCTGCACTGCAACATAACTTGAACCAGCGCAGATACCTTCCATTACCCTTTTATCTGGAGATACGAACATGCTGACCGCTGAACAAATCATTGCATCCCACAAAGCCAACGTCGAAACCCTTTTCGGCCTGACCACCAAAGCCTTCGCCGGCGTCGAGAAGCTGGTTGACCTGAACGTCACCGCCTCCAAGGCCGCCATCGCCGAAGCCGCCGGCACCACGCAAGCCGTGCTGAGCGTCAAGGACGCGCAGGAACTGCTCGCACTGCAAGCCAGCCTGTTCCAGCCCCTTGCTGAAAAGACCGCCGCCTACAGCCGTCACCTGTATGACATCGCTTCGGGCACCGGCGCCGAATTCGGCAAGGCCTTTGAAGACAAGACTGCGGAAGCCCAGAAGGCTTTTGTCGGCCTGGTTGACAGCGCTGCCAAGAATGCACCGGCCGGCTCCGAAACCGCCGTTGCCGTGATGAAGAGCGCGGTGGCTGCTGCCAACAACGCATTCGAGTCCGTGCAAAAGGCAGTCAAGCAAGCCACCGACGTCGCCGAAGCCAACATGGCCGCTGTCACCAGCACCGCCGTGAACGCAGCCAAGACGGCCACCAAGAAGCGCTGAGCCCCGGCTTGAACTTCGAGCCCGCGCCCCAAGCTTTCTGGAGCGCGGCCTCTACCAACCTCGAGGCCTGAATACGATACTTGGTGTTCCAGAAACACCGGTTTCTACCAGTTGTCTCCTCGGGTCCTTTCGAAACCTCAGGTTCAGGGATCCCTTAAGGCCTAGTCGCAAGACTAGGCCTTTTTTTATACCGCCCACGGCGTCGCGAAGCGCACGCCAAGTCGCAAGACTTGGCCTTTTTTTATACCTATCTGGCTTTTGCCTCCATCGCCAGGCGCAATTGCGGCAGGGCCCGCTGCATCGCTGCGCGCCCGGCGTCGATCGCCTTGCGCCGGGACGCGAAGTCCGCCCCCTTCACGCCCGGCAGGGAGGGCCGGACCACCACGTCGGCATCACGCAGTTCATAGCTGTTGATGCTCTTGCCCATGATGGCAAACGTCTGCAGCAGTATCTGCAGCGTGTCACCCGCCGGGTTGCCCTCCGGCGCGCTTGAAATGTCCACAGCAATCACCAGCTCGGCACCCATCTGCCGCGCATAGCGCACGGGCACTGGTGAGACAAGCCCGCCGTCAACATACTCGCGGCCGCTGATGCGCACCGGCAGGAAGACCGAAGGAACGGCGCTGGAAGCCCGCACCGCACTTCCCGTATCGCCACGCTGGAACAGCACGCCCTGCCCGCTGCCCAGGTCTGTCGCCACAATGCCCAGGGGTATGACCATGTCTTCAATCAGCTTGCCGCCAACCTGCGTGTTGACGTAGCGCGCCAGCGCCTCGCCCCGCAGCACGCCCCTGCTGAAGAAAGGCAATGTCCAGTCCGTGAAGGCCGCCTCCTCCATGCTCTCGGCAACCTGCTGCAACTGGGCTCCGCTGCGCCCGCTCGCGTAAATCGACGCCACCAGGCTGCCGGCGGATGTCCCGACAACGAGATCAGGCCGCAGTCCCGACTCCTCGAGCACCTGGATGACGCCGACATGCGCAAAACCCCTGGCTGCGCCGCCGCCCAATGCGAGGCCTACGCGCGGCGCGCGCTTGGGAACAGGCACAGCCACAGGTTCGGGTGGTAACGGAGACCGTGGCGCTGTGCTGCAGGCTGACAACACCGCGGCAGCGACAAGCAGCGTCATCATCCGCAGCATATGCAGGCCAAGCCTACAGTCACTACGGATTTTATTAAGAATGATTCGTGTTTGGATTATCATCAGGGAAATTCAATCTGCCATTCAGGAACCAGCATGCTCAAGAAAACCGCCCTCGTTGCCATGTTGTCGCTCGCCGCCGCAGGCGCAGCGACAGCACAGGAGCAAGTCGTCAACCTCTACTCCGCGCGCCACTACTCGACGGACGAGAGCCTTTATAGCAACTTCACCAAGGCCACCGGCATCAAGGTCAATCGCGTGGATGCGGACGATGCCGGCATTCTCGCCCGGCTGAAGGCGGAAGGCACGGCTTCTCCCGCCGATGTGATCCTGCTGGTTGACGCCGCAAGGCTCTACAAGGGCGAAACGGACGGCCTGTTCCAGCCCGTCAAATCGAAGACGCTTGAAGACGCCATCCCGGCCAACCTGCGCGGCAAGCCCGCCGCTGACGGCGGTATTCCCTGGTTTGGCTTTTCCACGCGCGCCCGCGTCATCGTGTACGACAAGATCAAGGTCCAGAAGGCAGACGTCGACACCTACGAAGAGCTCGGCGACCCCAAGAACAAGGGAAAGATCTGCATCCGCTCCGGCTCGCACCCCTACAACCTGTCCCTGTTCGGCGCGGTCACCGAGCACTTGGGCGAGCAGAAAGCGGAAGCCTGGCTCAAGGGTGTGGCCGACAACCTGGCCCGCGCACCCAAGGGCGGCGACACCGACCAGATCAAGGGCGTCGCTTCGGGCGAGTGCTCCATCGCGGTGACCAACACCTACTACCTGGCCCGCATCATGCGGTCGAAGAACCCTGAGGATATGGCCATCGCAGACCGGGTTGGCGTTGTGTTCCCCAACCAGGCAACCTGGGGCACGCACCTCAACATCGCCGGCGGCGCGGTGGCGAAGAACTCCAAAAACCCGGCCAACGCCGTGAAGTTCCTGGAGTACCTCGCCAGCGCAGAAGCGCAGAACTACTTCGCCAACGGCAACAATGAATGGCCCGTTGCCAAAGGCGTCTCCACGGACAACGCAGCCCTCAAGGCGATGAGCAACGGCCCGTTCAAGAGCGAGACCATCCCGATCAGCAATGTGGCCGCCAACCAGACAAAGGTGCAGCAGATGCTGGACCGCGTCGGCTTCAAATAAGCAGCGCCCCTGCCCCCATGAAGCCCGGCCAGTCCGGGCTTTTTGTTGGGCCATAATTGACGTTTACGTAAACGTCACTCAGGAGAATTCCATGGAGATTGCAGGCAAGGTTTTCATCGTCACCGGCGGGGCCTCCGGGCTGGGCGAAGGCACGGCGCGCATGCTGGCGGAAAACGGGGCAACGGTCGTCATCGCTGACATGCAGGTTGAAAAGGGTGAAGCCGTGGCGCGGGAAATCGGCGGAGCTTTCGTCAAGTGCGACGTCAGCAGCGAAGCCGACGGGCAAGCCGTGGTTGCCAGGGCGGTGTCCCTTGGCAAGCTCATGGGTCTGATCAATTGCGCCGGCATTGCGCCCGCCGAGAAGACAGTGGGAAAGACCGGCGCCCATTCACTGGGCGTGTTCAGCAAGACCATCATGGTGAACCTTGTCGGCAGTTTCAACATGATCCGCCTGGCAGCAGACGCCATGTGCAAAAACGAGCCCGAATCCACCGGTGAGCGCGGCGTGCTCATCTCCACCGCATCCGTGGCGGCCTACGACGGCCAGATCGGCCAGGCTGCCTACAGCGCGTCCAAGGGCGGTGTCGTCGGCATGACCTTGCCGATTGCGCGCGACCTGGCCCGCAACGGCATCCGCAACATGACGATCGCGCCCGGAATTTTCGGCACGCCGATGCTCTTTGGCATGCCCAAGGAGGTGCAGGATGCGCTCGCGGCGAACGTCCCCTTCCCGTCACGCCTGGGCACGCCGCAGGACTACGCCAAGCTTGCCAGGCACATCATCGAGAACGACATGCTCAACGGTGAAGTCATCCGCCTGGACGGCGCCATCCGCCTCGCGCCGCGCTGACGCCAGGCCTTGAAGCCCGGCCGCAGGCGCGGCCGGCGCCAGTCGCCACGGCGACAAGTACCCGGGTCTTACCCTCGTTGGCAGTTATTGACTAATGGCCTAAAGTTCCTGAGCCATAAAGACTCAAACAGCAGCCTGCCAGTCAAATCCATTGCTTTCGAGCCATAGCGGACGCACCGCAAGGAGACCACATGACCCGCTCAACGACATCGAGCCTTCCCTCGCGCCGCACTTTTGTGCAAAACAGCCTGGCTGCTGCCGCCGCCATCGCGGTACCCGGCCTCGCGCATGCCCAGGCCTTTCCCAGCCGCCCCATTCGTCTGATCTGCCCCTGGGGTGCAGGCGGGTCAACCGACGCTGTCATGCGCGTGCTCGCTGACAGCGCAGCCAGAGCGCTTGGTGGCCAGATGATCGTGGAAAACAAGGCGGGGGCCAGTGGGATGCTTGGCCCCAATGAACTGCTGAGTGCAAAGCCGGATGGCTATACGCTGTCGCAGCTCACAATCGGCGTGGTGCGGCTGCCGCACATGCAGAAGATGCAGTTCGACCCGCTCAAGGACTTCACATATATTGCCTGCCTCACAGGCTACACCTTCGGCATCGTTGTCCGGGCCGACTCACCGATCAAGTCCATCAAAGACCTCGTCGACTATGCAAAGGCCAATCCGGACAAATTTACTTACGGATCCACCGGCAACGGCACCACACCTCACCTCGCTGTCGAGGAGTTCGCAATGAAGGCGGGCATCAAGTTGCAACATGTCCCGTTCAAGGACAACGCCGGAAACATGCAGGCCTTGCTGGGCGGCCATACGATGTCCGCCAGCGACGCCACGGGATGGGGCCCGCATGTTGACGCCGGTACCTGCCGCCTGCTTGCCACCTATGGTTCCAAGCGCACGAAGCGCTGGCCCAATGTACCAACGCTGAACGAACTCGGCTATGACACGATCTCCGACTCACCCTTCGGCATCGGAGGTCCCAAAGGCATGGAGCCCGCCGTCACGAAGCGGCTGCATGACGCCTTCAGGAAAACCCTCGAAGATCCGTTGGTGCTCGCTTCATTCGAAAAATACGACCAGTCGGTGATCTACATGGACACGGCGGCTTACACCAAGTTCGCTGCCGACAACTTCGTCAAGGAAAAGGCCATGATCGAGCGCCTGGGCCTCGCCATGAAGCCCGGCTGACCTACGCTCCGCCGGCTCAGGTATCGATGGCGGCGGCGGAGCCCGCCTGCTTGCGCAGCTCGAACTTCTGGATCTTGCCGGTGGATGTCTTGGGCAGCTCCCCGAACACCACCGCGCGCGGCACCTTGAACCCTGCCAGGTGCTTCCTGCAATGGGCCACGATCTCATCGGCCGTAACGGCGGCATCCGCCTTCAGTTCCACAAATGCGCAGGGCGTTTCGCCCCAGCGCGGATCAGCCTTGGCCACGACAGCCGCCGCGAGCACGGCCGGGTGCCGGTAGAGCACATCCTCGACCTCGATGGACGAAATGTTCTCGCCGCCCGAAATGATGATGTCCTTGCTCCGGTCCTTGATCTTCACGTAGCCGTCCGGGTAGGTGACCGCCAGGTCGCCGCTGTGGAACCAGCCGCCGGCAAACGCCTCGTCCGTCGCCTTCGGGTTCTTGAGGTAACCCTTCATGGTAATGTTGCCCTTGAACATGATCTCGCCCATGGTCTCGCCATCGGCCGGCACGGGCTGCATGGTTTCAGGGTTGAGTACCTTCACGTCGCGCTGCAGGTGGTAGCGCACACCCTGCCGCGCATTGAGGCGTGCCCGCTCGCCAATATCCAGCGTGTCCCATTCCCCATGCTTGGCGCACACCGTGGCCGGGCCATACACCTCCGTCAACCCGTAGACATGGGTCAGGTCAAAGCCCATGCGCTCCATGCCTTCGATCATCGAGGCCGGCGGCGCGGCCCCGGCCACCATGGCCTTGACGCCGCGCGGCACGCCTGCCTTCATCGCGTCGGGCGCATTCACCAGCAGGCCATGCACGATGGGCGCGCCGCAATAGTGGGTCACGCCATGGTCACGGATGGCATCGAAGATTGCCTGCGCCTCGACCTTGCGCAGGCAGACATTGACCGCCGCCCGGGCCGCCACTGTCCAGGGAAAGCACCAGCCGTTGCAATGGAACATCGGCAGCGTCCACAGGTAGGCCGCATGCTTGGGCATGTCCCATTCGAGGATGTTGGAAATGGCGTTGATGGCTGCGCCGCGGTGGTGGTAAACCACGCCCTTGGGGTTGCCCGTCGTGCCGCTGGTGTAGTTGAGCGCGATCGCATCCCATTCATCGCCCGGCAGATCCCAGGCAAACGCCGGGTCGCCCTGCGCCACGAATTCGTCATAGGTGATGCTGCCTATGCGCTGCACTGCGCCCGTGTACACACTGTCCTCGACGTCAATCACAAGCAGCGGCTTCGCGCTCTTGCGCAATGCAATGGCTTTGTGCATCGTTGCCGCAAACTCCGGGTCAACGATGACGGCCCTGGCCTCGCCATGGTCAAGCATGAAAGCCAGCGTCTCCGGGTCCAGCCGCGTGTTCAGCGCATTGAGCACGGCACCCGCCATCGGGATGCCGAAGTGCGCCTCGACCATCGCCGGCGTATTGGGCAGGATGACCGCCACGGTATCGCCCTTGCCGATGCCATGCTGCGTCAACGCACTTGCCAGCTGGCGGCAGCGCGCGTAAACCTCGGCCCAGTTCCGGCGCAATGCGCCGTGCACGACGGCAAGCCGCTGCGGGTAAACGTCGGCTGCGCGCTCGAGGAAGGACAGCGGGGTGATAGGCGCGTAGTTGGCCTGCGTGCGCGGCAGGCCTTCGTCAAAAATGCTCGGCATCTTGTCTCCTTGTTCTGCGGCAAGGTTAGCCGCTTTCGGCGCGCAGCGGCACTACGTAAAAATACCCAGAACCGGCTTTGCACGACAATGCATTTGTGGCCATTCCCCAGTCATTCATCCAGGAACTGCTCGCCCGCGCGGACGTGGTGGAGATCGTCGGGCGCTACGTACAGCTCAAGAAGGGGGGCGCCAACTTCATGGGGCTGTGCCCCTTCCACGGCGAGAAGTCACCATCGTTCTCCGTCAGCCCCTCCAAGCAGTTCTACCACTGCTTCGGTTGCGGCAAGAACGGCAATGCCATCAGCTTCCTGATGGAGCATGCGGGCATGACCTTCATCGAGGCGGTGAAGGACCTGGCCCAGCAATTCGGCATGCAGGTGCCTGAAGACGACGCCAGCCCGCAGGACAGGGCACGGGCCGCCGAGCAGCGTGAGAAGCAGGCCACGCTGACCGATGTGCTGGAAAAGGCCGGCGAGGCGTTCCGCAAGCACCTCAGGAACTCCCCGAAAGCCATCGAATACTTCAAGGGCCGCGGCCTCTCGGGCGAAATTGCAAAGCAGTTTGGCCTGGGCTATGCGCCCGAAGGCTGGCGCAGCCTGGCCAGCGTATTCCCGAGCTACGACGACCCCCTGCTCGTAGAAAGCGGCCTGGTCATCCTGAACGCGGACGAAGGCGGGGGCGACGAGAAGCGTTACGACCGTTTCCGTGACCGGGTGATGTTCCCCATCCGCAATGTCAAGGGCGAGTGCATCGGCTTCGGCGGGCGTGTGCTGGGCGAAGGCACGCCCAAATACCTCAACTCGCCCGAAACACCAGTCTTCAGCAAGGGCCGGGAGCTCTATGGCCTGTTCGAGGCCCGAAACGCCCTGCGCGAGCACGGCTACGTGCTGGTTACCGAGGGCTACATGGACGTGGTCGCCCTTGCGCAACTGGGTTTTCCCAATGCGGTGGCCACCCTGGGCACGGCCTGCACACCTGACCATGTGCAGAAGCTGTTCCGCTTCACCGACTCGGTCGTTTTCAGCTTCGACGGCGACGCCGCCGGCCGGCGCGCTGCACGCAAGGCGCTGGACGGCGCCCTGCCCTATGCCACCGACGTGCGCAGCGTGAAGTTCCTGTTCCTGCCGACCGAGCATGACCCCGACAGCTTCATCCGCGAATTCGGCCGCGAAGCGTTCTCGAAGTACGTCAGCGAGGCCACACCGCTGTCCAGGTTCCTCGTGGAAGCCGCCCGCGAGGGCTGCGATCTCAACACCGCCGAAGGCCGGGCCCACATGGCGTCGAACGCCAAGCCGCTATGGACGCAGATGCCTGACGGTGCCCTCAAGCGGCAGCTGCTCGGCGAGATCGCCGACCTCGTCCAGCTGTCGGGGCGCGAGCTCACCGACATCTGGGGAACGACCAGGCCCCAGAAACAGGACGGTGCCGCCCGCAATACCAGGGATGGTGCCGCCCGGCCCTACAAAGGCGGCGGTGACTACAGCCAGAAGCCCCGCGCCAGCCAGCCGCCACCCGGCGGCCGTACCGGCCGCGCGCTGCCCGCCAGCCGGGCGGATCATGCTGCGCGGCTGCTGCTTGAGAACGTGGCGGCCTGGGACGGCCTGTCCGGCGAAGACCACGCCATGCTGTGCGAGCTGGCGCCTCCCCACGGCCCGCTCTTCGTCTGGCTCGAAGGCCAGCTGCATGAGCATGGTCCGCTGACCTGGGGTGCGCTGCGCGAGGAGCTGCGCGAGCTTGAATTCGAGGACCTGGCCCTCAAGCTGATGTCCGGGCCCGGTGCGGACCCGTCGGGCGTGACTGCCGAAGAGTCCGGCCAGGAGCTGCGCGCCCTGCTCAACCTGATGCTGGTGGACAGGCTGAAACTGCTGGAGACGGAGGCACTGGAAGCTGCAGGCGACGACCCTGCGGCACTGCAGCGGTACCGCGAGCTTCAGGAACGCAGGCGGGCGCTTACGGCACCCAAAACCGCAGGAAGCCCCTGAACAGCCCTTGAATTCGGCCTCAAAAGGTATAATGTAAGGCTTAGCTACTCGGCAAGAGCGACAGCAGCACCTCCGGACACCGGCCAACCGCGGACATATGCGCCCGACCCGCCACCTCCCCGCAAGGACTGCACACCAAATGTTCGCCCACACATCTTGCCAATGAGCCGTCGGGGATTCACGTTCCCGTCCGGCTCGCCGCCCGCGCCGGGATAACAGTGGCGCTTTGTGTTTCTTCGTTTGTTTTTGTCCTGAGGTAGATCCATGCCCGCTCAAAAGTCCAGGAAGCCCGCCAAGCCTGCTGCAAAGCCCGTTGCAAAAAAGTCCGCGTCACCCAGGCCGGCCGCAAAGCCAGTCAAGGCTGCCCCCAAGGCGGCCAAGGCTGTTGCCAAACCGCCGGCCAAGCCAGCAACGAAAGTGAAACCAGTGCCCTCTACCGCCAAGCCTTCCGCCAAGCCCGTTGCCAAAGAAGAGCTGAAGAAGCCAGCCAAGGCCGCAGCAGTCGCTGCCACCGAAGAAGTCGTCAAGAAAAAACCCGGCCGTCCGCCCAAGGCTGTCGTGCCCGGCGCTGAAGCGCCTGCCAAGACCGGCGCCAAGCGCGGCCGCAAGCCCAAGAATGCCTCGGCTGACCCGATGGGCAGCTCTGACGACACTGACCTGTCCGACATCGAGTCCGACCTCGCCGGCGAACCTGTCGCCGAGACCACCGAGAAGGTCAAGCCCCTGCGCATGAAGATCAGCAAGGCCAAGGAACGTGCCTTGATGAAGGAATTCGGTCTGGACGAAACCGTCCTGTCCGAGGAAGACCTGGCCAAGCGCCGGCAACGCCTGAAGACCCTGATCACCCTGGGCAAGACGCGCGGCTACCTGACGCAGGGCGAAATCTCCGACCACTTGCCCGACAAGCTGGTGGACGCAGAGACGATGGAAGTCGTCGTCACGATGCTGAACGACCTCGGCGTCGCGGTGTACGAGCAGACGCCGGACGCAGAAATGCTCCTGCTGAACAACACCACGCCCACCGCGTCGTCAGTGGAAGAGGCCGAAGAAGAAGCCGAAGCGGCCCTGTCCACCGTGGACAGCGAGTTCGGCCGCACCACCGACCCGGTCCGCATGTACATGCGCGAGATGGGCACCGTCGAGCTGCTGACACGTGAAGGCGAAATCGAGATCGCCAAGCGCATCGAAGGCGGCCTGATGCGCATGATGGAAGCCATCAGCGCCAGCCCTGCCACCATCGCCGAAGTCTTCCGCCTGGCCGATGACATCCGCGACGGCAAGGTCGTCATCTCCACCGTGGTGGACGGCTTCTCCAACCCCAACGAGGCCGACGACTATGTGGCCGAGGAAGACTTCGACGAGTTCGACGCCGATGACGACGACGACGGCAACGGCGGCTCCAAGGCGCTGACCAAGAAGCTTGAAGAACTCAAGAAGGAAGCCCTGTCGCGCTTTGACAAGCTGCGGGATCTCTTTGAAAAGGTCCACAAGGTCTACGACAAGGAAGGCTACGGCACCCCCGCCTATGTCAAGGCCCAGCATGCGCTCTCTGAAGAGCTGATGACCATCCGCTTCACGGCCCGCACCATCGAGAAGCTGTGCGACATGCTGCGCAGCCAGGTGGACGACGTGCGCAAGAAGGAGCGCGAGCTGCGCCGCATCATCGTGGACAAGTGCGGCCTGCCCCAGGAAGTTTTCATTAAGGAATTCCCGGCCAACCTGCTGAACCTCAAGTGGGTCGAGAAGCAGGCCGCTGCCGGCAAGCCCTGGAGCACGGTGATGGCGCGGAACATCCCGCCCATCCAGGAACTGCAGCAGAAGCTGACCGACATCCAGTCGCGGGTGGTCGTGCCGCTGGCCGAGCTCAAGGACATCAACAAGCGCATGAATGAAGGCGAAGCCTCCTCGCGCGATGCCAAGAAGGAAATGATCGAGGCCAACCTGCGCCTCGTGATCT
>JAZKHY010000039.1:0-16097 GCA_040385105.1 Pseudomonadota bacterium | reverse complement strand
GGAAGACCGCGCCACGCTGCGCATCAGCAGCCAGCACATGGCCAACTGGCTGCTCCATGGCGTGGTGACGAAGGCGCAGGTGACCGAGACTTTCGAGCGGATGGCCGCCGTGGTGGACAAGCAGAACGCAGGCGATCCGCTGTACAAGAACATGGCGGGGAACTTCAAGACTTCGGCCGCCTACAAGGCCGCGTCAGATCTCGTCTTCAAGGGGCTTGAGCAGCCCAGCGGCTACACCGAGCCGCTGCTGCATGCGTGGCGGCTGAAAGTGAAGGCAGGTTAAGGCCGCCGGGATTGCGTGCGCAAGCGCACGCAAAAGCACAGGCTTTCCGCTGAAAATCGGCGGATGCACCGTCTGAGTTTTGCTGGTTCAAGGGTTCATGCAACCGCGTGCGGGTTGCTATTGCCGCTGCTTTCAGCGGCGCAGGATGCCACGCTGCGCCCCGTTGTGATCTCTGGTGAGACCTCGGGGCGTCAGCCCTGGACGGCGCCGGCCTCGATGGATGTCATTGAGGGCGACGAGATCCGCGCCGGGCAACTGCAGGTCAACCTGTCGGAGAGCCTGGGCCGCGTGCCGGGCCTGACCATCCAGAACCGGCAGAACTATGCCCAGGACCTGCAGGTGTCGATCCGCGGCTTCGGCGCCCGCTCGACCTTCGGCGTGCGCGGCGTCCGGCTGTTTGTGGACGGCATTCCGGCGAGCGCGCCCGACGGGCAGGGTCAGACGGCCAATTTCCCGCTGGGCAGCGCCGAACGCATCGAGGTGATCCGCGGGCCCTACTCCGCCCTCTACGGCAGCTCGTCCGGCGGCGTGATTGCGCTGTACACGGCCGACGGCGGCACGCCCGAATGGCGCGCGGGGCTTGCCGCAGGCGCCGACGGGCTGTGGCGGGCCTCCACCCAGGCCAACGGCCGGTTGGGCCGCTACAACTACGCCATCGACGTTTCCAGCTTCGCCACCGACGGCCTGCGACCGCAGTCAGCAGCAGAGCGCGACTCGGCGCGCATCAAGCTCTCGCGGCCTTACGAAGATGGCCGCCTGGTGATGCTGCTGGACCGCCAGGTCAGCCAGGCGCAGGACCCGCTGGGCCTGTCTCGCGCGGAGTTCAACGCCGACCCGTACCAGGCCACGCCCAACGCCACCTTGTTCAACACCCGCAAGTCGGTGCAGCAGACGCAGCTGGGCCTGGCCTGGCAGCACCGCCTGGGCGGGGGCCACCAGATGGAGCTGATGGGCTACACCGGCCAGCGCGCGCTGGTGCAGTACCAGGCGATCCCGGTGGGTACACAGGCCGCGCCGGGAAGCCCCGGCGGCATCATTGACCTGGACCGGACCTACTGGGGCCTGAATGCGCGATGGCGGCTCGACAGGCAATTCGACAGCGGCAAGCTCACGGCATCCGCAGGCCTGGCCACCGACCGGCAGGACGAAGACCGGCGCGGCTATGAAAACTTCCAGGGCGCAATGCTCGGCGTGCAGGGGCGGCTGCGGCGCGACGAGACCAACCGCGCCACGACGCTCGACCCGTATGCACAGGTGGAATGGGACAGCGCGGACTGGACGCTGACGGCCGGTGTGCGGCGCTCCACCGTCAAGCTGTCTTCAGGCGATCGCTACATCGCGCCCGGCAACCCGGACGACAGCGGCGCGGTGCAATACACCGGCACCAGCCCGGTCATCGGCCTGCGGTACCGCATCTCGCCCGGGGTGCAGGCCTTTGCCAGCGCCGGCAGCGGCTTCGAGACGCCGACGCTCAATGAAGTGGCCTACCGCGCCTTTGGCGGAACCGGCCTCAACACGGCCCTCAAGCCCAGCCGCAGCCGCAGCATCGAAGCAGGCCTGCGCGGGCGCGGCGGTGGCCGGGCCTGGACTGCCACGGTGTTCGACATCCTCACAACGGACGAGATCGTGGTGCTGTCCAACAGCGGCGGCCGCTCAACCTTCCAGAATGCCGGCCGCACACGAAGGCAGGGCGTGGAACTGTCGGGCGAAGCGCAATGGGGCAAGCTGGCTTTCAGCTCGGCGCTGACGCTGATGAACGCCACCTATGAAGACAGCTTCACCACCTGCATCGCGGCGCCCTGCGCCGCGCCCAACCTTGTCATCCCCGCGGGCAACCGCATGCCCGGCATCCCGCGCCGCCAGGCGTATGCCAAGGTGGACTGGGAGCCCGGCTGGGCCGGCAGCACCTTCACGCTGGAGCTGCGCCACAGCGGCAATGTGCAGGCCAACGACCGCAACAGCGACGCAGTGGCCGCATACACCGTGCTCAACCTGGGTGTCCGCTTCCAGCAGCAGTCGGGCAACTGGCAGCTGCGTGAATTCGTGCGGGTGGACAACCTCACCAACCGCCCCTACGCGGGCGCGGTCATCGTCAACGAAGGCAATGCGCGCTTCTTCGAGACGGCGCCGGGCCGCAGCTTCTTCGCCGGGGTGGAGCTGGTGCGGCGCTTCTAGCGGACAAACTGGTCCACGTAGGCCGTGCCCAGGCCGCAGGCCTCGTAGTGCGCACGGCACATCGCGATCTTGGTGAACACGTCTTCATAGCCCGTGGTCCCGCCCTTGCCGTCCAGGTAGATCATCGCGCCATGGATGTTGAAGAAGGTGATCATCTCCTGGTCCTCGCCCGCATTCGCCGCATCGACCACCAGGGTGTGGATCTCGCCCGGCGGCTCATAGACGAACGATCCCTGGGTGGCCACCCAGTCGTGTTCCAGGTAACGCCATGCGCCCTTGATGACATAGCCTGTGACCCACGACGGATGGATGTGGCGCGACAGCACGCCCGACTTGCGCACCCGCAGCAGGTTGCACCAGCTGCCGGTCACGGTGTTGAGCAGCAGCGGGCGGAACCAGACATCGGGCGCCTGCGGCACCCAGACGCGCTCGTCATCGGGAATGGCCTGGATGGCGATTTCCGGCTGGATGCCGGGGAGCTGGACGATCATGGCCGTGGTCCTTGTTGTGTTCACGAGATCAGGTAGCCGCCGTCCACCGGCAGCACAACGCCTGTCACGAACGCCGCCGCGGGCGACGCCAGGAACAGCGCAACGCCTGCGACATCCTGCGGCGTTCCCCAGCGCCTGAGCGGCGTGCGTGCCAGGATGGCCTGGCTGCGCGCCGCATCTTCCTGCAGCGCGCCGGTAAAGCGCGTGGCAATCCATCCGGGGGCCAGCGCATTGACCCGTATGCCGTCGTCGGCATAGGCGATGGCGAGCGACTTGGTGAGCTGCGCCACGCCGCCCTTGCTTGCCGAGTAGGCCGGCACCAGGCCACCCCCAAAGAAGCTCAGCATCGAGGCGATGTTGATGATGCTGCCCTTCGTGGCCGCCAGGGCTTCGCGGGCTGCTGCGCAGGCGCGCATCGTGCCGTTGAGGTTGACGTCGAGCACGCCGGCAAACACCTCGGGCTTGAGCTCCTCGCCGCGCCGGATCATCCCGGCGCAGTTGACCAGCACATCGATCCGGCCGCAGCCGCTGACCTGCCGCACCACGGCGGCATCGTCGCGCACGTCGAGTTGCGCAATGACGGCGCCCTTGAGCGACGCATCCTGCAGGCCCATCGCGACGTCCTGCGGCGTGGCGCCCGTGAGCGCCACCTGCGCGCCGGCCTGCAGGAATGCGCCTGCGATGCCGGCACCGATGCCGCTGGTGCCGCCCACGACCAGCACCTGTTTGCCTGCGAATAGCCCGTCCTGGTATGTCATGAAACCGTCTCCGCCTTGTTGTTCGTGTCCGCAAGCCTAGCACTGCCGGGGCACCGGTGTAGGCGCCCTCTGACGGCCGCGCGCGCGGCCGTCCTGTTGCGCGTTGGGGGGCCAGACGCCACGATGGACTTTTGCGCCCACCATGACCGGCCGCACCAAGGAGATCCGCCATGTGCCCCATCGACCCCACGCCCCACGCCGGGGAAGTGCTCCACGAGCCAGACAAGCAGTTTCCCAAGCCGAAGCCCGATGTGAACCGCGAAGACAAGCCGGAGGCCGAAGCCTCGGTTGCCGGCCGGCCGGCGATACCGGACAGCACCGAAGTCATGGCCGTGGACATCGAGGACGAGGATGCCGACCCGGTGGTCGAGTCCGGCCCCGGCATCGACAAGCGCCAGACCAGCCTCTTCACAAGGGATTGACCATGACCATCATCAAGACAGCAAAAGTCCACTGGGAAGGCCAGGGCAAAAAGGGCCAGGGCCAGATCAGCACCGAGACCGACGCCCTCAAGGACTACCCCTACGGCTTTGGCAGCCGCTTTGAGGACGACCGCCGGGGCACCAACCCGGAGGAGCTGCTGGGCGCGGCACACGCGGCCTGCTTCACCATGGCGTTCTCCTTTGCCTGCGACAAGGCAGGCTTTGCGACCAACGCCGTGGACACGCAGGCGAAGGTGCGCCTCTCGCCCGTCGAGGGCGGCTTTGTCATCGACAGGATCAGCCTGTGGCTCGAAGCCACCATCCCGGACATCGACGAGGCAAAATTCCAGGAGATCGCACAGGGTGCGAAGCGCGACTGCCCCTTGTCGAAAGCACTGGCAAGCGTGCCTGAAATTGAACTGACCGCCACGCTGCGCAAAGCATAAGCGCTGCCGCGGCCGCAACGCCGGCCTGTAAACTGGGCGCATGACCGCAGCCCTTTCCATGCCTGACCCGGTGCTCTGTCCGCTCTGCGGCCAGGCCAACCGGTGCGCGATGGAAGTCGAGCGCGAGACAGGCGTGAGGCAGCCGCCCTGCTGGTGCACCCAGGCCAGCTTCAGCGCAGAACTGCTGTCGCGCATCCCACCGGCATCGCGCAACAAGGCCTGCATCTGCGCGGCCTGCGCCGCATCCGCCGCCACCCCAGCCTGAGCAAAAGGAATCCCCATGCCCACCTTTCACGTAGAGATGTTCGAAGGCCGCACGCCCGAGCAGAAAAAGGCCCTGGTCGAAAAAGTGACCCAGGCCGCGGTTGATGCGCTGGGCAGTTCGCCGGAGTCGGTGGACATCATCATCACCGAGGTGAAGAAGGACAACTGGGCCACCGGCGGCAAGCTGTGGTCCGAGCCCCGGTCCTGACACCCCGGGTGTTCATGACCCCCGCCACGTCGTGAGCCAGGCCCGCAGCGCCCGCCGCTCGTGAACGAGTCCGCCTCCGGCCTCACCACCCTGCGCGAACGCTACGGCGAGCGCTACCGCTGGCTGCTGCTCCTGTCGGTGATGATCGGCACGATGGCGTCGATCATGTCGTCAACCATCGTCAATGTGGCCATCCCGGACATGAGCCACCATTTCACGCTGGGCCAGGAGCGGGCGCAGTGGGTGACCTCGGGCTTCATGGTGGCGATGACGGTGTCGATGCTGACCACGCCCTGGCTGCTGGCGCGCTACGGCTACCGCCGCACCTACTCCGGCTGCATGTGGCTGCTGCTGGCGGGCGGCATCGTCGGCGGGCTGGCCGGCAACTTCGGCCTCGTGCTGGCGGCGCGGGTGGCCGAAGGCCTTGCGGCCGGCGTGGTGCAGCCGATACCAGCCATCATCATCATGCGGGCCTTCGAGCCGCATGAGCAGGGCCGCGCCAGCGGCATCTTCGGCATGGGCGTGGTGCTGGCGCCGGCTATCGGGCCAAGCATCGGCGGTGTGCTGGTGGACCTGTTTGGCTGGCGCTCGATTTTCTTCATGGTGGTGCCGTTCTGCCTGGCATCGCTGTACATGGCGCGCAAGTTCGTGCCCATGACCTCCCCCGGCGGCGTGGCCGCCAACCCGCAGGGTGCGGCGCTGGACTGGCGCGGCCTGGTGCTCGGCGCCACCGGCACGCTCTGCCTGCTCAACGGGCTGGTCGAGCTGAGCAACGGGCCACCGGCGCCGGGGCTGTTGCTGCTGGGCACGGCGGCGGCCTCCTTCGCGACCTTCATCTGGTGGCAGCGCAGGCTTGCGCGCGGGGGCGGCGAGCCGCTGATGAACCTCACGCTGTTCAGCTACCGGCAATTTGCCATGGGCAGCGTCGTCGCCTTCATCTATGGCACGGCGCTGTTCGGCTCCACCTACCTGCTGCCGGTTTACATGCAGCTGGGCCTGGGCCTGTCGGCGTCGTATGTGGGCACCATCCTGATGCCTGCAGGCTTCATATTGGCCGTGACGATTGCGTTCGTAGGCCGGCTGGCCGACAGGCAGCCCACCTGGCTGCTGGTCAGCATCGGCCTGGCGCTGCTGGCGGCCTCGTTCGCGCTGATGGTCACGATCAACCTGCACAGCGCGATCTGGCTGCTCGTCATCTGGGCAACCCTCGGCCGCATCGGCCTGGGCTTCATCCTGCCCTCGCTGAACCTCGGCTCGATGCGCGGGCTGGACAGGATGCTGGTGCCGCAGGGCTCCAGCACCATCAACTTCGTGCGCATGCTCGGCGGTGCCGCCGGCGTGAGCCTGTGCGCCATCGTGCTCGAATGGCGTCTGTCGGCACACGGCGACTCGCTGGCCACGGCGGCCACCAGCCCGGCGCGGCTGGCGGCCTTCAATGAATCCTTCCTGATGCTGGCCGCGCTCTGCGCGGTGGCGCTGGTGGCCGCCTGGCAGCTGCGCGTTCCCGCCAGGCCGGCCGAGGAACCGCCTGCGCAATGACACAATCAAGCCCATGTGCCAGCTGCTGGGAATGAACTGCAATACACCGACGGACGTGATGTTCAGCTTCACGGGCTTTGCCGAGCGCGGCGGGCGGACGGACCACCACGCCGACGGCTGGGGCATCGCCTTCTTCGAGGGCCGGGGCCTTCGCCACTTTGTGGACCATTCACCGGCCTTTGATTCGCCGGTGGCCGAGCTGATCCGGCGCTACCCGATCAAGAGCCGCAATGTCATTGCGCACATCCGCAAGGCCACCCAGGGCGAGATTTCGCTGGAAAACTGCCACCCCTTCGTGCGCGAGCTCTGGGGGCGCTACTGGGTGTTTGCCCACAACGGCGACCTGCTGGACTTCCACCCGCGCCTGCACGGCAGCTTCAAGCCTGTGGGCACGACCGACAGCGAGCGAGCCTTCTGCTGGATCATGCAGGAGCTGGCCAAGTCGCATGCCGGTGTGCCGACCGTGGAGGAGCTGACGCTCACGCTGCGCGAGCTCACGCCGCGTATCTCGCGCCACGGCACCTTCAACTTCATGCTGTCCAACGGCCAGGCGCTGTGGGCCCATGCCTCGACCCACCTGCACTATGTGTTGCGCAAGCACCCGTTTGCCCATGCATCGCTCAGCGACGAAGACCTCTCCATCGACTTCGCCCGCAACACCACGCCGACCGACCGGGTGGCCGTGGTCGTGACGGCGCCGCTGACGACCGACGAGGCCTGGACGGCTTTCGCGCCGGGCGAGGTCAAGGTGTTTGTCGACGGAACCCTGGCCTGACCAGGCCCTCGGGTAGCTCCGGCAAGCGCCGCCGGTATCAGGGCGCGCCACTCCGCATGCGTCCGGCTCCGTTTCGGCCGCCTCTCTGAACATGCGCCAACCGCCGGGGATTTACGGTTCCTGGCGGCCTTGTTCAACTCGTGAAAGGCCAAGGCGCAGACCGCGCCGCATGTATGTCAAACCTCGTTCTGCAAGCCACCGGCGCCATCCTGCTGGCCGACTTCTTCAGCGGCCTGGTGCACTGGGCGGAAGACGCCTATGCCCGCAAGGACACGCCGGTGATCGGCAAATGGATAGGCGAGGCGAACATCGAGCACCATGTGAAGCCGCGCGCCTTTGTCGTGCGCAGCTGGTGGGAAAGCTCATGGGACCTGGCGCTGGTGTCGCTGGCGGTGGTGGCCGGCGCCTGGTGGCTCAAGCTGCTGGGCTGGCAGGTCTGGCTGTTCGCGGCGGTGACGGCCAATGCCAACCAGGTCCACAAATGGGCCCACAGCGCGCCGCACGAGAACGGCCGCGTCGTGACCTGGCTGCAGAAGCTCAAGCTGATCCAGACGCAGCGGCACCATGCGAAGCACCACAGCGGCCGCAAGGACTCGCACTACTGCTCGATCACCAACTTCCTGAACCCGGTGCTGGAAGAGCTGGAGTTCTGGAAAGGGCTGGAGCGCGTCAACGAGAAGCTGTTTGGCCTCAAGCGCAAGCCCGACGCGTCGGTTGCGGCCTGAGTCGCTGCCCGGCTTGTCAGGGCCGGCAGCCCAGCTGGCCCTTCTTGCTGTTCTCGAAATACGTCAGGTCGCCGGGGCAATTGATCTTGTTGCCGGCGACTGGCGTATTGGCCTTGGCGGTGCAGGTGAAGGCATTTGTCTTCTTGTTGACGCTTTTGGCATTGAGGGTCCAGCCTTCGGGGCATTGCGGCCCCTTGGCCGGGGCAGGCGCTGCCGGGGCCGCCGCCTTGGGTGCGGCTGGCGCCGGAGCGGGTACGGCAGCCGGCGCTGCGGCCACCACCTTCACGACGGCGGTGCGCTTCTTGCCAACACAGCCCAGGTGGGTCGTGACCTTCTTCGGCTCGGCCGTAATGGTGTAGTCGCCAGGCTGGGCATAGGCATGGGTCGCCTTCAGCGGGATGCTGCCTGCATCAATGATCTTGTAGTCGTTGCCGGGCGTGTTGTCGCCCCACTTGATGTGCATGCCGCAGTTGATGCTTTCGCCGTGGCTGAACGCTGCCGTCACCGTCACGGGCTCACCGGTTTTGGCGGTGGTGCGGTCGACCTGCAGGCCGGTGAGGGTCTGGGCCGCGAGGCCGGTCATGGAAAGGGACAGGGCAAGAGCAAGGACAAGGGAGGGGGCTGCGGGAGCCGCTGCGCGCAAGAGCATGGTGTGCCTCGTGGAAGAATTGTTGTTGAAGACAATCCTCAATTTACCATTGCCGCTTCCAGCTCGTCCACAAACATCTTCGCCACGTCAAAGCCCATCTGCTGGGTGATTTCCTGGAAGCAGGTGGGGCTGGTCACATTGATCTCGGTCACGCAGCCGCCAATGACGTCAATGCCGGCCAGCAGCAGGCCGCGCGCGGCCAGCACCGGGCCGAGGGCTTCGGCGATTTCCTTCTCACGGGCGGTCAGCGGCATGGCCACGCCCTTGCCGCCGGCCGCGAGGTTGCCGCGCACTTCACTGCCCTGCGGAATGCGCGCCAGGCTGAAGGGCACCGGCTTGCCGCCGATGACCAGCACCCGCTTGTCGCCCTCCACGATCTCGGGCAGGAACTTCTGCACCATGACGGTCACCTGGCCATGCTGGTTGAGTGTTTCAGTGATGCTGCCAAGGTTCAGGCCGTCGGCGCCCACGCGGAAAATGCCCATGCCGCCCATGCCGTCCAGCGGCTTGAGGATGATGTCCCTGTGCTCGGCGTGAAAGCGCTTGATATCGTCTGCATCGCGCGTGACAAGCGTCGGGCCGATGAACTGCGGAAACTCCAGGATGGCCAGCTTCTCGGGGTGGTCACGCAGGGCGCGCGGCTTGTTGAACACCCTGGCGCCGTCGCGCTCCCCCTGCTCCAGCAGGTGGGTCGCATAGAAGTATTCGGAGTCGAACGGCGGGTCCTTGCGCATGATGACGGCGCCAAAGTCCGCAAGCGGCACGGTGCGCTTGCCCGCCTCCGCGAACCACGTGTCTTCATCGCCGGTCAGGCGGATGTCGCGCACATGGCCCATGACCTTGCCGCCGCGCACCCAGGTCAGCTGCGCGGGCTCGCAGGCCGACACGGTGTGGCCGCGCTTTTGCGCCTCGCGCATCATGGCGAAGGTGGTGTCTTTGTAGATCTTGAAGGTATCGAGCGGGTCGGCGACGAAGAGTATGTTCATGGGGGTCATTCGGTGAGGTCCGGCGCTGCATCAACCTGTGCGCCGCCCGTATTGTTGTACGAACAGCGCAATCGTGCCCGCCACCACCCCCCAAAAGGCCGAGCCGACGCCGGCTATTGCGACGCCGCTTAGCGTGACGAGGAAGGTGATGAGCGCGGCTTCACGCCGCGGCTCGTCCTGCAGGGCTGCCGCGAGCGCCGAGGCAATCGTGCCCAGCAGCGCCAGCCCGGCAATCGCCACCACCAACTCGGTGGGGAAGGCCGTCAGCAGTCCTGTCACCGCAGCGCCGAAGATGCCGATGACGACATAGATGGCGCCACAGGACACGGCCGCCGTGTAGCGCTTGCCGGGGTCCGGGTGAGCCTCGCGGCCCATGCAGATGGCGGCGGTGATGGCGCTCAGGTTGAGGGCAAAGGCGCCGAACGGCGCGAGCACCAGCGTGGCGACGCCGGTCATGGTGATGATCTTCGAGACCGGCATGTCGTAGCCCGCTGCCTTGATGGCCGCGACGCCCGGCAGGTTCTGCGAGGCCATGGTCACCACGAAGAGAGGCACGGCAAGACTGACGAGGGCACTCACGGTGAACTGCGGCATGGTGAACACCGGCCGCGCAAAGTCCAGCGTGATCGCCGTCCAGGCGAGCTGCCCCTTGAGTGCCACATACACAACGGCCACTGCGAGCGTGATGACCACCGCATACCGCGGCAGGAAGCGCTTGCCCGCCAGGTAGCAGGCCAGCATCAGCAGCACCAGCGGCAGGGCCGTGTTCGCCGCCGCAAAGGCCTGCAGCCCGAAGCGCGCCAGCACGCCGGCCAGCAGCGCCGAGGCGATCGCCATCGGGATGCGGTTCATCACCTTTTCAAACCAGCCGGTGATGCCAAAGAGGGTAATGAGCGCTGCGCAGGCCATGAAGGCGCCCACCGCCTCGGCCATGGAAAAGCCGCCCGCCAGGCCCGCCGTGGCCAGCACCGCCGCACCCGGTGTGGACCAGGCCACCATGACGGGCTTGCGCAGGATCAGCGACGGCACGAGCGAGCAGAGCCCCATGCCCAGGCCCAGAGCCCACATCCAGGAACTGATGAGCTCGGGCGTGGCCTTGAACGCCAGGGCCGCCTGGAACACGATGGCCACCGAACTGGTGAAGCCGACGAGCACGGCGACAAAGCCGGCGGTGAACGCCGAAAGACTCAGGTCTTTGAAAAATCTCATGCGCGCATTGTCGCGCGGCTAGATCTCGATTTTCGAACCCAACTCCACGACGGAGCCGCTTGGCAGGTTCAGGAAGTCCGCCGCACCGCTGGCGTTGTGGTGCATCTGCGCGAACAGCTTCTCGCGCCACTGCGACATGCCGCTGCCGATGGTCGGCACAACAGTGTCGCGCGACAGGAAGTAGCTTGTCGTCATGGTCTCGATCTCGCAGCCGCGGGCCCGGATCTGCTCCAGCGCGCGCGGAACGTCGGGGTCGTTCTTGAAACCGTAGTGGATGACGACCTGCCAGCAGTGGTGGCCCAGCGACTCGATCTCAACCCGCTTGTCCAGGCCGATCCACGGCACCTCGTGGTGCCGCACGGTAACAAACAGGTTGTGTTCGTGCAGCACCTTGTTGTGCTTGAGGTTGTGCAGCATGGCATTGGGCACGCTGCCGGTTTCCGTGGTCAGGAACACGGCCGTGCCGGACACGCGCACCGGCGGGCTGACGAACACGGCCTCGAGGAAGCTGGGCAGGTCGATGGCGTCGCTCTTGAGCTTCTCGGACAGCAGGTGGCGGCCCTGCTTCCAGGTCGTCATCAGCAGGAACACCACGCCGCCGATGGCCAGCGGGAACCAGCCGCCGGCAAACAGCTTGAGCAGGTTGGACGCCCAGAAGGCAAAGTCCACCACAAAGAAGATGCCCGTCGCGGCAATGCACAACCACAGCGGGTACTTCCAGCCATAGCGGATGACGAAGAAGGTGAGGATGGTGGTGATCAACATGTCGGTGGTGACCGCCACACCGTAGGCCGCCGCCAGGTTGCTGGAAGACTTGAACATCACCACTGCCAGCACGATGGCCACGAACAGGCCCCAGTTGACGAAGGGCATGTAGATCTGGCCCGTGTCGCGCACACTGGTGTGGCGCATCTGCAGGCGCGGCAGGTAGCCCAGCTGCACCGCCTGCTTGGTCACGCTGAAGGCGCCGGAGATCAGGGCCTGCGAGGCGATGACGGTGGCCATCGTGGCGAGGATCACCAGCGGCACCAGCGCCCAGTCGGGTGCCATCAGGTAGAACGGGTTCTTCACCGCTTCCGGGTTCTTGAGCAGCAACGCGCCCTGGCCGAAATAGTTGAGGGTGAGCGCCGGCATGACCACCGAGAACCAGGCCAGGCGGATCGGCTTCTTGCCGAAGTGCCCGAGGTCGGCATACAGCGCTTCCGCGCCGGTCACGCACAGCACCACGGCCCCCAGGATGATGAAGGTGGTGCCCGGGTTGCCGAACATGAAGCGCAGCGCATGGTGCGGGCTCATCGCCCAGAGGATCACCGGGTTGGTCACGATGTGCGAGATGCCAAGCACTGCGAGCACCACGAACCACACCAGCGTGATGGGCCCGAAGAACTTGCCGATGCCGCTGGTGCCGCGCTTTTGCACGAAGAACAGCAGGAACAGCACGACCAGCGTGATCGGCACCACATAGGACTTGAGCCCGTGCGACACCACCTCCAGCCCCTCCACCGCAGACAGCACCGAAATCGCCGGGGTGATGACGCCGTCGCCATAGAACAGGCAGGTGCCGAAGATGCCCACGAGCAGCAGCACCTTGCGCAGCTCGGGCTTGTCCTTGACCGACTGCGAGGCCAGCGCCAGCATGGCAATGAGCCCGCCCTCGCCGGCGTTGTCCGCGCGCAGCACGAGCAACACGTACTTGATGGACACGATGGTGGTCAGTGTCCAGAAAAAGATCGAGAGGATGCCGAAGACGTTGTCGTGGGTGAAAGGAACATGGCCTGAGCCAAAGACTTCCTTCATGGCATAGAGGACACTGGTGCCGATGTCGCCGTAGACGACTCCGACAGCGCCGACTGTGAGCGCGGCGAGCGAGGATTTCGAGCTTTGCACTAAAACCCCCCGGGACGGCCCATCAAACTAGGGCCGGCGGGGTTCCGTTACCTGGGGCTGGCTATTTTGCTCCCGCGAGCGGGGGTTGCAAGCGGCTGGAACCTCTAAACCCGGTTAATTGCAGCAATGTTGCACTGCAACAACTGGGGTTTTGTTCAGTCGTAGACCTCGGCATCGGGGTTGGTGGCTTCCAGCTCATAGCTGGCGGCCAGCATGGCCAGGCGGCCGATCACGCCGTACATGTAGAAGCGGTTCGGCGCGCTGGCGCCGGGCTTGACGCCGGGCTGGGGCATCTGGGTGCTCTCGGCGAAGGCGAGCGGCACGAAGCTGGAGCCCGGGGCGTTGAGGTTCTCGTCGATGCCGCGCTCGGCGTGAATGCGGTAGAAGCCACCCACGACGTAGCGGTCCATCATGTAGACCACCGGCTCGGCCACGGCATCGTTCATGCGCTCGTTGGTCAGCACGCCTTCCTGGATGATGACGTCGTGCACTTCCTGCCCGTCCTTGATGACGGACATCTTGTTCTTGGTCTTGCGGTTGAGCACGTCAAGGTCCTTGACGTCGCGCACCGTCATGATGCCCATGCCGTAGGTGCCGTTGTCGGCCTTGACCACGACGAAGGGCTTCTCGTTGATGCCGTATTCCTTGTACTTGCGCTTCACCTTGGTGAGCAATGCGTCAACGTTGCTGGTGAGGCAGTCCATGCCCGTGCCCTCGGCGAAGTTGACCTCGCCGCACTGGTTGAACATCGGGTTGATCAGCCAGGGGTCAATACCCAGCAGCTTGCCGAAGCGCTTGGAGACTTCTTCATAGCTCTTGAAGTGGTTGCTCTTGCGGCGCACCGACCAGCCCGCATGCAGCGGCGGCAGCAGGTACTGCTCGTGCAGGTCTTCCAGGATGCCCGGGATGCCGGCCGACAGGTCGTTGTTCAGCAGGATGGTGCAGGGGTCGAAGTTCTTCAGGCCGAGGCGCCGCTTGCCGCGGATGACCGGCTCCAGCGTGATCGACTCGCCGCCGGGCAGCTCGATCGTCGTCGGCTCCTTGATGTCGGGGTTGATCGAGCCGATGCGCACATTCAGGCCCGCCATCTGGAAGATCCGCTTGAGTTGCGCGAGGTTGGACAGGTAGAAGGTGTTGCGGGTGTGGTTTTCCGGGATGACCAGCAGGTTCTTGGCCTCGGGGCAGATTTTCTCGATGGCGGCCATGGCCGACTGCACTGCCAGCGGCAGCATCTGCTGAGTCAGGTTGTTCCAGCCGCCGGGGTAGAGGTTGGTGTCCACCGGCGCCAGCTTGAAGCCGGCATTGCGGATGTCCACCGAGCTGTAGAACGGGGGCGTGTGCTCCATCCACTCCAGCCGGAACCAGCGCTCGATCGCCGGTGTGGAGTCCAGCACGCGCTGTTCGAGTTCGTTGATCGGGCCGGTGAGTGCCGTGATGAGATGCGGAACCATGCGGCCCTCTTTTTTGGAATGTTTGACTGAATTCTAGGGATATAAGGGCGGGCCGGGCGGTTGCAAGGCCCAAAACCTTGCCGCCCTGCAGCCTGGCCAGCTTTCCGGCGCAGTCTTAAGACCGCCGGGCCAGCGGCAAGTTCAACAGAAGGTTCTGCGGCTTGAGCTTGAGCCGCTTGTCCCCATCCATCGCCATGGCCAGGTAAACCGGCCGGCCCGCGATGTCCGCCCGCATGGCGGCCGGGTCGGTGAACTCCAGCCGGAACAGGGCGAGCAGCCTGGCCATGCGTTCTTCGGCCACGTCCACACCGGTGTAAAGGTCGTTCAGCACGCTGCTGGCCTGCGCATCCAGGCCGACATGCCAGACCCACTGGTCATCGTCGATCTGTTTGTCGATGCTGATCCGGACATCCGCGCCGAGGAAATGGGCGATCCAGCGCTCCAGCACCTGGCACAGCGCAGCCAGCGCGGGCTGGTCATAGTTCAGGCTGACGACCAGGTCGTGGTTTTCGTCACGGCCCCAGTATTCGCCGCCATTGGCTTCGCCCAGCACGTCCAGGTCGGTGGTGCGCAGCATGGCGCCGCCCTTTTTCAGCAGCTCGCCAATGGTGCCGAAACCGGCGGCCACCGCGTGACGCTCCACCGTCTCGTCGTCGGCCGCCATCACGGCGCCGTCTTCCATGACCGAGATTTTCTGGGTGCGGAACAGCATCTCGGCGGCCCGCGCCTCCAGCGGCGAGGCCGCGTTGCCCAGCACATGGCGCAGCAGGATCTGGGTGAGCAGGTGCACAAACTGCGGCGGCACATCCACCCCCTCGCCCTGGAACAACCCCATGTAGCTGGCTTCCAGCGAAGGCCCGGCCAGCAGGCGCGCACGGAAGCGCAGCCAGACGGCGTAGTTCTCGCGCGCGTCTTCATCGCGGATTCTGGCCAGCTGCTCCGGGCTCACCTCCGCGCGCGGGCTGGCCATCAGCCGCTCATGGGTGGCGCGTTCGTCAAAGCAGGAGTCGGCAATCGGGGCGAGCTCGGGGCGCATCAGCAGCGAGCGCAGGAAGTCGTCGCTGACCAGCAGCCGGTTGTCGGGCGTGCGGCCCATGAGGCCGTAGCCGCAGGCGGGCCAGAAGTCGTGCATGGCGGGGGGTCGGCCGGACAGGTGGGCGTTCAGGTACGGACTTCGCCCGTGCCCAGCACCACATACTTGAGCGAGGTCAGGCCCTCGATGCCGACCGGGCCACGGGCATGGAACTTGTCGGTGCTGATGCCGATTTCAGCGCCGAGGCCGAACTCGAAGCCATCGGCGAAGCGGGTGCTCGCATTCACCATGACGCTCGCCGAGTCCACCTCGCGCAGGAAGCGCTGGGCGTTCACGTGGTCCCGCGTGATGATGGCGTCGGTGTGGTGGCTGCTGTAATGGTTGATGTGGTCGATGGCCGCATCAATGCCGTCCACCACGCGGATGCTGATGATGGGCGCGAGGTATTCCTCGTACCAGTCCTGCTCGGTGGCGGACTTGAGGGAGCCTTCGACAAGCTCAGGCCGAACGGCATCCAGGATGGCCCGGGCTTCTGCGTCGCAGCGCATCTCGACACCCTTGGCGGCATAGATGGCGCCAATCTTTGGCAGGAACTCTTTGGCCACGCCACGCGCGATCAGCAGGCCTTCGCTGGCATTGCAGGGGCTGTACTTCTGGGTCTTGGCGTTGTCGGCGACCTTGACGGCCATGGTAACGTCGACCGGGTCGTCCACATACACATGGCAATTGCCGTCCAGGTGCTTGATGACCGGCACCTTGGCGTCGCGGCTGATGCGCTCGATCAGGCCCTTGCCGC
>JAZKHY010000038.1:0-46927 GCA_040385105.1 Pseudomonadota bacterium | reverse complement strand
GCGCCGGACTGTTAATCCGTAGGTCCCTGGTTCGAGCCCAGGTCGAGGAGCCAAAAATCAAAAAGGCCTTGCAGGCAACTGCAAGGCCTTTTTCCATTGGCGTTCGACATGCCCCTGGATATTCGCCTTGCGGCGAGCGAGCCGTGCGCTACTTCGCGGCCTGGCTCTTGCGCCGCTTGTCCAGATACCAGGCCAGGAACGGCAGCAACAGCACCGACCCGGGCAGCGCCCAGATGAACAGGTACGGGCTCACCCGTGAAGCCGACTTCACCATGGCGCTGAGTTCCGCCTTGTCTTCAGGTGTCCAGGTGCCGCCGCGTCGCTGCTTCATCAGCAGCGGCCATGCGCCCTTCATCATCACCAGTTCATCGCGCAGGCGGCGCTTCTCGCGGCTGTTGCTGGCCATGAATGAGCAGAACCACACCGGTGCCTTGGTCATCTTGACCTGGTAGTGGGTGGTCGAATTGGCGTCGAACGGCGCCTGGGCCGCCGGCGCGTCCTTGCGCTCGGGTGGAAGTTGCTGCATGGCACCATTATTTCAGGTGCCCGGCTTCATGGAACGGGAATATTTGCAGCCGTGCCTGTGCGTTATCGCACCGACACGGACTTTCCGCTTACTTGCAGACTTCGCCCTCAATGACGATATCGGCACTTGTCCGCCTTCTTCTTTCTTCTTCCGACTCTGTTTCAGCGACCTTGTACAGCGTCTGGCGGGCCTGGATCAGCTCATTTGTGTCAACGAAACCATCGAATAGTATCGCCAGGTAGTCATCGCCGCCCAGCACGCCCGTCTCTGCCGTTCCGTTTCCGAACGGTGACGCTGTGAGTTTGACGCAACCATTGCAGTTGGGCAGTGTGACTTTGCCGAAGTACGACACGACCACTGCATCAGCATCGGGGCCGATGCCCGCCGCCATGGTGATGCCGCCAGGCGCCACTACAGTGATGTCACCCTCCGACACGATGGCGGCGTAGGCGCCTGCGCCGGTGCCACCCTGCAGCGTCACCGACTGAGCATTGACTGAAAGCAGTGATTGCGCTGCAGGGTCGAGCTTGGCATAGGCGCCATCGCCGCTTCCACCGATGACATCGAGTGCGCCGCCCACCGTGACGCTGAGCGGGCCAAAGGAGGTGACCTCCGCAAGCGTGCCCGCTTTCGAGCCACCCTGGATGATGAAGTTGCCGGCGGCGTTGACACTGATGCTGCCGTCGGAAATGACCTGGGCGCCGTAACCCGGTTGCGCGCCGCCCTGGACCAGGATGTCATGGCCCGCAAGGGCGACGGATGTGGCGCCGAACACGCCGCCAGGCAAACCGCCGCCGATGGCCAGGGTGCCGGAGCCGGCGTTGAGCGACACGCCCTGCGCCGTGACCTGGCCATGCACCGTGAGGCCCTGCCCTGCCAGCGACAGGCTTCCGCCTGCAAAGGCCTCGCCCACAACCGACAGTGCCTGCGCCGACGACACGCTGGCATCGCCTGTGGCGCCAAGGCCTGCCAGGGTGAATGCCTGCGCCGACTGCGCATGGACGCCGCCGTCAACACCGTAAAGCGTTGCAACCGGCGCCGAGAAATTCAACGGCTGCACCGGCGTGCCGATGGAGAGGGCCAGCATATCCAGCGAGCCCGACGAAAGCGTCGCACCTGTGCTTTGCAGCACCGCGCCGCCAGACTGCACGGCCAGCGATGCAGGCGTGGAAATATCGCCCAGCGTGAGCGAAGCGCCGATGTCGTTGACGGTGATGGCACCGCCGCTGAGGGCCGCCAGCGTGCCCAGCTCATTCGCGCCAATCATGGCAATGCCTGATGTGCCGGACAGCGTCGCCGAACCCGCGCGCAGTGCATTGGCAGGCGTCTGGGACAGGGCTGCGGCGCTGATCTGCAGTGCGCCGGCAATGTCGCCGTCGATATTCAGCGTGCCCGCATCGGTGATGCTGGCATTGTTCGCCTTGATGACCAGCGTGCCCATGTGATTGGCGCCGGACAGCAGGCTGATGTCGTACCCCACGGCGTTCAGTTCGGTGCTCGCCGCGCTGATCGCCCCCGTCTGGGTCAGCGCGCCGCCAGATCCGACAAACAGTGTGCCCGCCTGAATCTGCGGCAGTGCGAGGCCGGCGTTCTTGAACGCCAGCGTCACGGTGCCTGAAGCCAGGATGGAGCCGCCAACCGAACCCGTCGCGCTGTTGTTGGAATAGATGATGTCCTGGTAGCTTCCGGCACCGGAGGTGGCGAAGCTCGCAGCGCCCGCCACATTGCTGCCGACAACACTGACGGAGCCGGTGCCAGTGAGGGTAATGTCGAGGCTGCCAAAGTTCACGCTGCCGGCGCTGTTGACGCCGCTGGCGGCGGTGATTGCCACATTGCCCGTGACTGAGCCACTGATACCCACGCTGTTGATGTCATTGAGGAGGACGCTCGCGGCATTGAAGCTGACCGACGAGAAGTCGTTGGCCAGGCTGCCGAAGTCAACCGTCTCGCCTGCCGCCGACACGGAAGCCGCACCCACGGCTGTCAGTGCGCTGGTCTGCGAGACCGGGCCTGCCGCCGTCAGCGACAGCGTGCCGCCGGCGTGGTTGGCCGTGCCGCGCAGCACCAGCGCGCCGCTGGAGGCCAGGGTGACAGCGCCACCGGCATTGAAGGTCACGCCACCGGAATAGGTGCTGGCTGTGGGCATCACGATGGTCGATGCCGACAGGCTGGTCAGCCCGGTCACGCTGATGGCTGCGCCCTGGCTGATCTGCCCGGAAGCAATGATGGTGAGCGGGCCCGAGACGGCCAGTGAGCCGACCGAGACATCCTGCGCGTCCAGCGCCAGCGACGACGCGCTGCCTGTCACTGAAAGCCCCGACGTATCCACAATGCTGGTTGCACCTGTGCCCACGAGCGAGATCGTGCCGTCGAACTGGTTGCCCGCATGGTTGAGCGTGACACCGGCGCCGCCCGTGCTGATCGACACCGGGCCCATCACCTGGACTGCACCGCTCTGCGTGAGGGGGCCGCCCACCGTGAAGTTGGCACTGCCGGATGCCGCGGTGATGGCCGTGAGCTCGAGCGCTCCCGTGTTGCTGACGTCGATGGTCCCCGCGCCGCCGAGGCTGGCTTCCAGCAGCGGCGTGTTCAGGTCGATATCGATACCGGTGGAGGCAGAGAGCTTGACGTTGCCGGCGGTGATGTTGGTCGCGCCTGCGTTGCCGTCCAGGATGCTGCCGTTCAGGGAGGCCAGCGTCACGCTGGCGGCGCCCACACCTGCGATGGTGAGGTCGCCGCTTTGCTGGGTGATGCGGACTTCGTCAAATGCCGTGCCCAGGCTTCCCGCGCCCTGGCTGAAAGAATCGGTCACGGTCAGGTCACCGGCACCATTGAGCAGTCCACCGGAAACCGCCAGGCTGGCAGTGGTGAATGCGCCCGCCACGCTGAGTGTGCCGCCACCCAGCGCGGTGGCAGCGCCTGCGCCGCGGTCCAGGGTACCCGCAATGCTGACCTGCCCTGCGTCGATCGTCCAGGTGCCGCCGGAGATGCCCGCGCCCGCGGCCAGCGTGACATTGCCGGTGCCCAGGTTGAGCGTCTTGCCCGATGCAATGGTGAACTGGCCCGTCTGGGTGCCGCCGCCGTCCAGAGAGGTCAGCGCGGACGCCGCGCTGCCGATGGCGACCGTGCCCTGGTTGAGCAGCGGTCTGGCGTCAATCGCGCCACCGTTGATGCCCAGCGTGGCGCCGCCTGCCACAGTCAACGTGCCCGAAGACCAGCCGAAGGCGCCGCCGTCCAGCTGCAGGTCGCCGCCTGAGAGCGTGACACCGCCAAATGAGGTGACGGTCGAGCCGGTGAGGACGCGCGATCCCGTGCCGGAGAGCGACAGCGCGCCGGCAATGCTGCCCGTGCCGCCAATCGTGCCGGTGTCCCAGTTCAGCGCCGACACGCTCAGCGCCGCGCCGGAGTTGGTCAGCGTGCCGCCGGCCAGTGTCAGGGTGCCGCCAATGCTTGACGCAACGGGAAGGACGAAATTGCCGCCGGTGAGCAGGAAGCTGTCGTCGGTGCCGAGCATCAAAGACGCCAGGCCGCTGGCGCCGCTGGAAACCGTCACGGTTTCCGCGCCGCTTGAAGGATCAACGGTGATGGCCTCGCCATTGGTGGGCGCGTGGCCCCGGCTCCACTTGCTGCCGTCACCCCAGTCGCCGCTGCCGGTCAGCCAGATGTTGGTCACCGACGTCGGTGCAAGGCGCAGGGCGCCGCCCGTGGGAGCCGTGGTGGTGGTGCCCATCGCGACGCCGGAAATGGAGGAGTTGACCACCGGGGCGCTGCCGCTGACGGTGCCGCCATAGGTGACGACGTCGAAAGAGTCGCCGGCGCTGATGAACGGTGTGGTCTCTGAAACATTGAGCGTGCCGCCCCGCACCAGGCTGCCACTCACGGCCAGCAGGTCATAGCTGGAAAGGCTGGCAAGGTCAACATCCAGCGTTCCGCCGGACAGGTCCGCATTGCCCGAGATGCTGAGGGTGCCGACGGTACCTGCGCCGCCTGGCGTGATCGTCCCGGTGTTGGTAACAGTGCCGCCGGTGTTCAGCCGCCCCTTGCCGGACACTGTGCCGCTGTTGGCAAGCCCTGACGATGCCGTCAGGGTGCCGCCGCCAAGCGCCACAAGGCCGGCGTTGCTCACGAGCTGCCCGGCATTCAGGGTTGCGCCGCTGCCAATGTTGAGCGTGCCGCCGTTCACCAGGTTGGCACCGCCCAGCGAGGAAGTGCCGGTGATGGTCGTGTTGGCACCGCTGCCCAGCGTGATGGCTGCGCCGCCCGAGCCGGTCACCGAACCAGCCCAGGACATCGCGTCGGTCACAGTGAAGTTCTGGTTGACTGCCAGCGAGCTGCCGCCGGTGATGCTGACCGTGGCCCAGCTTTGCGCTGCAGCGGAATACAGCTGGGTCGGGCCGTTGATGGCAAGCGAGGTGGCGCCGCTGGTGTTGATGGTGGCGCCTGCGCCCCAGGTGTTGTTGCCGTAGAGGTTGAGCAGCGCCGTGCCGCCCGAGCCGGTGAAGTTCCAGGTGCCCAGCTGCGCGATCGGCGAGGAAGCGTCATTGTGCATGTACAGGTGCGAGTCGGTGACATTGACCACGCCTGTTGCGAAGTTGCGCAGCTGGTGCTGCTGGTTCGCCCAGTTGGAGGGCGAGAAAGCGAACATGCCGCCGCCCGTGACGTCCAGCGTGCCGTAGTTGTCAATGAAGCCGACCGGCGAGAAGCCATAGGCCCCCACGCGGTTGCTCTGGCCGCCTGTGGCAATTTCCAGCACGGCGCCGGCCTGGTTGACAAGGCGTCCGCCACCGATGATGTCGATGACGCCGCCAGCACCGTTGTCGCCGCCGATCCAGCTGCTCAAGCCGCTGGCATTGCTGTGCGACAGCGTGCCTGTCAGCTCCTTGACTGCCGCGTTGCCGATGGTCAGCACGCCTGCCACATTGACCGCTCCGGCCGTGATCTTGCCGGCGTTCCAGTTGAAGGAGCCGGCTACGTCCAGCGCACCGGAGCCGGAGAGCACGCCGCCGGACAGCACGAACGAGGCGCCGCTGCCCACGGTGGAAGCGTTGGCGATCGCCAGCGAACCGCCGGTAACGGACAGGGTGTCGTCACCCACAAGCTGCAGGGAGCGCGGCGCCTGGGCGCCGCTGGACAGCGTGACAAGCTGTGTGCCCAGCGGGTTGATGAATGCGTCTTCAAACGAGTTGGGCGTGTGGCCACGCGACCAGTTGCTGCCTGTCGCCCAGTTGCCCGACACGTTCAGCCAGCTGTTGCTGACCGTGGCTGCCACCAGTTGCAGGGCACCCGAGCCTGCGTTGAGGGTGAACCCGACGTCGGCGATGCCGTCGGTGACCACCGGGGCCGTGCCTGTGAGGGTGCCGCCATAGGTGACCACATTGAAGGTGTCGCCGCCTGCAATGAAAACCGTGTTCTCTGACACGCCCAGTGTGCCGCCCTGCACCAGGTTGCCGCTGACGGCCAGCAGGTCGTAGCTGGCCGGCCCCGCCAGGTCGACTTCCAGCGTGCCGGTGCCCAGGCTGGCATTGCCGGCGACTGACAGGGTGCCGGTTGAACCGGCGCCTGCGATCCTGAGCAGGCCAGCGTTGGAGAACGAACCGGTGCCGCCGAGGTCCAGCTTGCCGGACGCGATGAGCGTGCCGGAGTTGCTGAAGCTGCCGCCGCCGGTGGCAATCGTCGAGCCGTTCAGCTCGAACTTGCCGGCATTGCTGATCGACCCGCCACCGCTCACGGCACCGATCCCCTGCCCGCCCGCATTGCCGACCACCAGCGTGCCGGCCGCAAGGTTGTTCAGCTGCGCGCCGGACGACAACAGCAGCGTCGCGCCGGAGCCGATCTGCATGGAGCCGCTGTTGTCCAGGGTCTTGCCCGTGAGCGTGACCGTGTTGCTCAGGTTGCTTACGCCACTGGTGGCCAGCACACCCGTGCCGCCTGCGGTGCCGCCGCTCCAGTTGAAGGCGTTGTTCAGGGTGACATTGCCCGTACCGGTCAGCATGCCGCCCGACAGGGCATAGGTGCCGCCCACGACGACATTGGCGCCGGCAGTCACGGTGTTGCCGCTGTGGTTGATGCTCACGCCGGCCGGCAGGGTCAGCGGCGTGTTGAAGTTCAGGCCCCAGCTGTTGACATTGAGGGCGGCGGAGCCGGATGCGAGGTTGATGGCCGCACCCGGATTGAAGTTGACCACGGTTGGCGTGCCGCCCAGCGCGTTGTAGCCGATGATGCTCGTGCCGTTGGCAAGGTTCAGCGTTCCCGAGATGTCGATGGTGCTGCCGTACACCGGGTTGTCGAAATCAAGCGAGCCATTGAGCAGGTTGAGCGTGCCGGCGAAGTTCACCTGGTTGGTGTAGATGCTGTTTGATCCTGCCGGCGCCGTCATGTTGATGGTCGAGCCGGACTTCGCATCAAAAGTGCCGTCGCCCGCAACATCGGTGGAGGTGGAGTCGGACACCGCAAGGTTGAGCGTGGCGCCGGATGCAACAGCCAGCGTGCCGCCCGTGCCCGTGACATTGATGGACCCGCCGGTGTAGGTGGCAGTACCCGCCGCAATGGTCAGGGCCTTGTTGTTCAGGAAATGGGTCCCGCCGGCAATGCTGACCGGTCCGGCCGTGCTCATTGCCCCGGCGCCCGTCAGCGTGCCGCCTGTCCAGCCAAAGCTGCCGGCGACATTCAGTCCGCCTGCGCCGCCCAGTGTGCCGGCAGAAAGCAGCAGCGCCGCGCCGCTGGCCACGGTGGACAGTTGGCCCAGCGCCAGCGAGCCACCGGTGAGCGACAGGGTGTCATCCCCCTGCACCTGCAGCGAGCGGGCCGCCTGCACGCCCGAGCCCACCGTCACGGTCTGCACGCCCAGCGGATTGACGATCACATCTTCCAGCGCATTCGGCGTATGGCCGCGCGTCCAGTTCGTGCCATTGCTCCAGTCGCCGGAGGTGAAGTCGATCCAGCGGTTGGTGACCGATGCGGCGGTGAGCGTCAGCGCACCAGCGCCTGCGCCCAGCGTGAGCGTGACGTCAGGTATGGCAGCCGACAGCGTGGGCACGGTGCCCGTCAGGGTGCCGCCGTAAGTCACCACATTGAAGCTGTCGCCACCCGCAATGAACGGTGCCTGCTCGCCGGCCACCAGCGTGCCGCCCTGCACCAGGTTGCCGCTGACGGCCAGCAGGTCAAACGACGCCGTGCCGGCCAGGTCGGCCAGCAAGGTGCCGGACGACATGTTGAGGTTGCCGGCAATACGCAGCGTGCCGACAGTGCCTTCCCCGCCGGGACTTAGGGTTCCCATGTTGGTCACGGTGCCGCCAGCCACGTCGATCGTGCCCGTGCCGGCGATGTAGCCGGTGTTGTTGAAACCCGGATTGCGCTGGAAGGTGGTACCGGCGCCGAGCACCAGCTTGCCCGACTGGCCGAAGCCGGCCGTGCCAGCCATGTTGAGCGTGCCGCCGGTCACGTTGATGGTGCCGGTGTTGTCCAGGCCCACATCGCCGGAGATGCTGCGGCTGCCTGTGGCGTTCCAGTTGATGGTGCCTGCGTTGCTGATGAAGCCGTTCGCGCCGCTGCTCACGGTGACAGCCGCGGGATGCGTCCCGCCATTGCCGGTTTCATTGATCACGCCACCGGCCTGGTTGACGAGTGTCGAGTCGTTGTTCAGGTGCAGCGTGCCGCTGGTGTGGGCGATGGTGGCCGGGTTCAGCCAAACCAGGTCGCTGAGGACCTGGTTTGCGCCGCCCAGGCTGGCACCGCCACTGGTGGTGAGCGTGCCGCCGGCGACCGCGCCATCGTTCAAGGTGAGCAATCCGCTGACTGTCTTGTTGACCGAACCAGTAACCTCCGAGCCGTTGATTACAAGGCTCGGGAACGTCGTGTCGTTCGCGAGGTCCAGCGTGGCCCCGCTGCTGAGCGTCACGCCATGGGCAAAGCTCACGGCCGTGCCGGTGTTCAGGTACAGCTCGCCGCCCTGCATGGCGACGGTGCCGCTGCTCGCGATGCCAAACGAGCCGTCCACATAGACGATCCCGCCATTGACCAGCATGGTGCCGGCGCCCACGATGTTCGAACCCGTGTCCACGGAACGTGTGCCGCCACTGAACTTAAGCGTTGCGCCGTTGGCTGCCACCCAGAAGCCTGCACCGCTGCCGCCGGACTGCATGTTGGCCGTCGCGCCGGTGTTCACATTGACGACGCCGTCATTGTTGAACGGCGTCAGGCCGGAGCCGCGCGTGCCAGCCTGGCTCCAGTTGAACGTGCCGGTGTTGTGGACGAGGTTGCTGCCCGCCGTCGACTCGAACAGGTCGCCACCCGCCTCGGTATTGATGAAGACCTGCTGGTTGCTGAAGATCGAGTCCGTGAGGCTGAAGGAGCCGCCCGAATGGGTCACCGTACCAGTGTTGGTCCATAGCGCGTCGGACAGCACATGGGTGCCATTCGCAAGCGTCGTCGTGCCACTAGTGTTGAGCGTGCCGCCGCTGAAAATGCCGGTCGTCCAGTCCAGCGCGCCAGACACATTGAGGGTGCCCGGGCCAATGACCGTGCCTGAAGCCAGCGTCGCATTGGTGACGTTGAAGACATCGGAGTTCGCCAGCCTGCCGCTTGACAGCTTGAGCATGTTGGCCGTTTGCGGGCCGCTGGCGCTTGTCAGCGTGCCGCCGGCGATATGCAGCGTCCCGCCCAGCGTGGCCGCAGCCGGCAGTGACAACGTACCGCCGGTGCTGAACAGGAAGATGTCGTCGTTGCCGATGGCGCTGAAGTCCAGTGAAAACAGGCCACCCGCGGCTGCGCTGGCAAGCGTGATGGTGCGCACGCCGGACGGGTCGATGATGACCACGTCGCCGGTGGCCGGGATGCGGCCGAGTGACCAGTTGGCGCTGTTGCTCCAGTCGCCGTCGGTGCCAATCCAGCTGTTGACCGGGCCGCCTGCCGTGTACAGGCTCACGCTGGACGCGCCATAGACGGGCGTGAGCGTCACGCCCATGGGCCCGCTGATCACGGTGAAGGTGCCGCCCACCGATGCGGCGGTGACGGCCACATAGCCGTCGCCATAGCCGATGGTGTAGCCGCCGGTCTCGCCGACGTTGAGCGTGCCGGCCAGTGCGGCCGTGCCGCTGACCTGCAGCTTGTCAGACAGGCTGCTCGAAGCCGCGTCGATGGTCAGCGTGCCGCCGCTGCCCTGGACATAGTTGCCGGCGATGTTGAGCACCCCGGCACCGGAAGCATCGCCGGGGTTGACGTTGCCGTTGTTCGTCAGCGTGCCGCCACCCAGGTTGAGCGTGCCGAAGCCGATGATGCTGCCGGTGGCACTGTTGACGAAGTCGCGGCTGCTGGTGGACAGCGCCGACGACGATGCCTGCAGGTCGATCACGCCGGCGTTGGCCGAGAGTATGCCGGCCAGCACAAGCGTACCGTCAGTAACCGCCAGGGTGCCGTTGTTGTCCAGCTTCGCATTGATGGCCGATGTGCTGGAGGGTGCGAAGGCACCGCTGAACGCGACCGTCCCGTTGTTGATGAGCCGGCCGCCCGATGCGGTGGAAATCACGCCGCTGCCATCAGGGGTCAGGTACAGCGTGGCGCCTGCGTCATTGACGATGGTGCCGGTGGTGCCCAGCGTCAGCCCGTTGCTGCCCACGATGCTCAGCAGGTTCTGGTTGACCAGTGTCCGGTGGAGCAACGACACGGTGTTGGTGTTGATGGAATAGTCGGTACCCGCGGAAACCGTGACGGTGCCTCCGGCAGCCATGGTGCCGCCCGACCAGGTGAAGTCGCCGTTGACAGTCAGGGCGGCTGAGCCGTCGAGCAGCGCGTTGGCGCCGTGCATGTAGAAGTCGCCGGTGGTGTTCGCACCGGTGTTGTTGAGGGTCAGGTGCCCGCCTGCTCCCGCCGTGCCGTCGATGTTCAGGTAGACATCGGCCAGCGCCGTTGTGCCGCTCAGGGTCACGTGGCCGTTGTTGGTGATGTTGAAGGTATCGCCAGATGCGGTGATCGTGGCATTGAGCAGGTTGAAGCTTCCTGCGTTGAAGCTGATGCCGCTGCCACCTGCCAGGTTGAGCGTGCCGGCGTTCAGCAGGCCGCCACCCGAGAACACCACGCCTGTTCCGCTGACGTTCAGTGTTCCGGTGCTGGTGAAGCCGGACTGCACCTGGGCATTGCCGCTGAAATCGGCGGTGCCGCTATGGATGATGGCGCCGCCCGCAAGGGTCCCGCCCACCATGGCGAGGTTGCTGAGGTTGCCACCGCCCACGCCAATCGACAGCGAAGCCGATGCGCCCGCGATGAGCAGCGTGTCGTCCCCCACGACCACCAGCGACTTGGCCTGCGCACCTGCCGAGCCCAGCGTCACCACCGGCGCCGCGAGGGAGCGGTCGATGATGACATTCTCGAGCTGGTTCGGCGCATGGCCCCGCGACCAGTTGCCGGCGACGTTCCAGGCGCCACCGGAATCAATGGCCCAGCGGTTGGTCACCGAGTCGGCACTCAGGCGCAGCAGGTTGCCCGGCGCAGTGAGGCCGAAGCTGACATCTGTGACGGAGGAGACGATGGCCGGCGTCGAGCCGGTGAGTGTTCCGCTGAAGGTGACGATGTCAAACGACTGGCCACCGGCTACAAATACGGCGCCCTCACTGACCGATAGGGTGCCGCCCTTGACGAGGTTTCCGGCAACCTGGACGACGTCATAGCTGGCGGGCCCGAAAAGTTCGGTCTCGACTGTGCCGGAAGCCATGTCGAGCAGGCCCATGACCGTGAGCGTCCCGGCGGCGCTGGCACCGCCAGGGCGCAGCAGCCCGTTGTTGATGAGTGCCGCGCCCGAAGCGTCCAGCGTGCCACCGCCCTGGATGACGGCGCCGGATGCATTGACCAGCGTGCCGCCCGCGGTGGACAGCGTCGTGCCCGCGGCAAGGTCGATCAGGCCGGACTGCGACCCGCCGCCTGCAAAGGTCGCGCGGCCGCCGGCAACCGACAGCGTGGCCCCGACGCCGTTCTGGAAGTACGGCTCGATGCCGTTCAGTTCGGTGCTGTTGAATACATAAACGCCGCCCGACTGGTTGGCGATGGTGGCCGGGCCGGCATCGGAGAACTGGTCATGAACGGTCGAGTTGCCGGACTGGACAAAACGGCCGTCATTGGAGAACGTCATGATGCCTTCAAGCATCAGCAGGCCGCCCGTGAGGTTGAGCGTGCCGTCGTTGTGCAGGGTGCGGGAGATAACGGTGAAGCCTGTGCCCGATGTGGCCGTCGCGCCCGTGCCGATGGTGAATGCCCCGGTACCCGCGTTGATGATGCCGTCGATCTGCGCCGCGCCGGTGACAGTGATGGCGTCGTTCCCGCCGATCGTACCGGTCAGCACCAGCGCCGGCAACAACACTTCACTGCCTGTATTGAAGTTGATCGTGCCGTTGCCAGCAGCCAGTGTCCCCGCGCTGCTGAAAGTTCCGCTCACGTTCACCGTCGCGCCCCAGCTGTTGGCCAGCGTGCCGCCAGTGGCAATGTCCAGCAGGGAGCCGGCAGCGAAGCTGTGAGTGCCGCCGTCCCTGAACATCAGCTGCTTGCCCGCTGCCACGTTCACCGTCGCGCCACTGCTGTGCGTGCTGTTGCCGCCGATCTGGAGGTTGCGCACGTTCGCGCCGGCGCCAAACTCGATGACACCATTGTTCTGCAACGAGCCCACGGCGATGGCCAGGTGCTTGCCCGTGTCGACATTCTGGTACGAGTTGCGCAGCGTGCCGATGTTGATGAGGGTGCCGGCGCCGGTAATGGTCAGCAGGCCGCCGTCAAAAAAGCTCGACTGCAGGTCCAGCACTGCGCCGGCGTTGATGCCCAGCGTGCCGCCGGCCACGAGGTCGATGTAGCCGCCCGTCAGGTTCAGGGCGCCGTTGACGTTCCAGGTGCGCTCGATGTAGCCGCCGCCGGACATCGTGGCCAGCGTATTGGTCTGCAGCGTTCCGGTGCCGGTCATGACACCGCCGGTGCGGGTGAAGTAGCCCGCGGTGACGTTGCCCGGGCCGTCCAGCACACCGTTGGACTGCAGCAGGTTCGCGGTGGACAGGTTGCCGTTGAACGTGGCGTAGGCATTGCCACTGGCACCGGCAATGCTCAGGGTACTGGCCACGCTCTCGCTGTAGCCGCCGCCCACGGTGATGGTGGCCGCGTTGTCGGCATTGAGCAGCAGGGTGCCGCCGTTGTTGACGATGCTGCCGCCGGCGGTGAAGGCTGTACCGCCCAGCATCAGCGTCCTGCCCGAGGCAATCGCCATGGTGCCGGTTGAGCTGCCGCCACCCTGGAGCCAGAGGTCCGACGCGCTGGCCGAGACGCGGCCGGCGTTGTCAAACACCGTGCCGATGCGCGCCGACGTGCCGGCGGCCGTTGTGATGGTGCCGCCCACCATATTGCTCACTGTGCCGGTGCCGGTGAAGTTGTTGTCGCCAATGCCCAGCAGCGACATCGACCCCGAGTTGCCCAGCGTCACACCACTGTAGAAGGTCAGCGGCGCGCTGGAATTGAAGGTGCCTGCGTTATGGAAGTCGCGAACCAGGTCGCGCGCCAGACCAGCACCGATGTTCGCTATGCCGCCTGCGAGCACAAAGGCGTCGCCGGTACCGCCCATGCTGCCGCTGGTCCAGCTGAGCGTGCTGCCGCTGTTGAAGTTGAAATCCCCTGCGCCGTCCAGCTGGCCGCCTGACAGCGCCAGCGTTCCGCCAGTGCCGACGTTCAGGTCGCCCGTGCCGACCGTCAGCACCGCGCCCGACGAAACCTGCAGGCGTTCCTGCAGGTCAATGGACCTGGCCCCATGGAAGCCCGAGGCAATGTCGATCTGCGGGTTGTTACCCACGGCGATCACGGCATCTTCAGTGCCCGTGGGCGCATGGCCGCGCGACCAGTTGGTGCCGGTTCCCCAGTTCTCCACCGCATTGGTGTTCTGTGTCCAGAAGTTGGTGATGCTGGCGGGGCTGACCATCAGGTGGCCCGCTGCGCCCGCAGTGAAGTTCCCTGCGAAAACCACGCCCGCCGTGCGTGACTCCATGGCGGGTACACCGCCCGTGATCGTGCCCTGGGTATAGATGGCGCTGAACTGCTCGGACCCTGTGAGGAACACGCCCGCGCTTTCGCCCACGCTCAGTGTGCCGCCGCTGGCAAAGTCGCCCTGGACATTGATGTGATCGTTCATGCCCGAAGCGGCCCAGTCCATCTTCAGTCGGCCAGACGCGCCCTGCCCCAGGTTGCCCAGTATGCTGATGGTGCCAACGGCGCCGTCGCCACCGGGGGTGATCAGGGAATTGTTGACGAGGGTGCCGCCTGCGCCCGTGAGGTGGACGGTGCCGGCGCCGGTGATGATGCCCGCGTTCGTCAGGTTGCCTGCCGCCACCGTCAGCGTGTAGCCCCCGCTGCCCAGGTCGATCAGGCCGCCCTGGCTGGCCACAGTTCCGGCCGACAGGTTGCCGCCTCCAAGGCTCAGCGTGCCTGACGCAGCGTTCGCCAGGCTGCCGATGCTGCTGGAGCCGCTGGAGAAACTGGCCGACCCGTCCGTGATGCTGAAACTGCCGAGGGAGTTGTCCCCTGCATTGAATTGCAGCGCCGCGCCGCCCGTGATGCTCCACGAGCCGGTGTGCAGGACCTTGGCCTGGAACACATGGTCATTCAGCACCGAGACCGGACCGGACAGCGCGAGGATGCCGCCGGTGCCGGCAACCGTGCCTGGCGTGACAGTGCCGCCGTCGAACACGATGCCTGCAGCGGATGTCAGCGAGAAGGTGGATGCGCCGTCATTGCCGGCAAACATGTACCCGCCCACGCTGATGATGCCTTCGCTGGCCAGGCTGACCGTGAATGCGGACGGCGTGGTGTAGGTGAAGTCGGCCAGGTCAAATGCCGGCACCGACAGCAGGTACATGCCGCCGGACGAAACGGAGGCCGACACGGTGCCCGCATCAAAGCGGATCGGGTTGGCGGCGCTGCCGATGGTGGCTGCGTTGAGCTTGAGCAGGCCGGTGACACCGGCGGTCGTGCCGGTTGATGCATTGGTCAGGATGGAGCCGGCGCCCGCCGTGAGGGTTGCCGAGGCGGCACCGATGGCCCCCGAAGCGTCGAGGATGATGTCGCCCGAGGCCTGGAGGTTCCAGTTGTCGTCGCCGCTGCTGGGGCCGGAAACGGTCAGGTTCACCGCCCCCCCGGTTGTCGTGACATTGATGCTGTTGGCACCTGCAGAGGAGCTGAAGGCGCCGAGGGCCAAATCGCCGTCGGAGGTGAGCCAGGCATCGCCCGAACCGATGGAGGCTGTCAGCTGGCCGCTGGCGAGCACGACGAGCGGCCCGTTGCCGCCCGATTCGCCAATGCCCGTCGCCGCCACCAGGCTCACGTTGCCGCCGGAACTCTCGATCTGCTGGCCCATCGAGCTGCTGTTGATGATGCTGCCCGATGTGGAATGCAGGCTGACATCACCAGACGCGCTGATGCCGGTGTCGGAAATCTTGATGGTGCCGGAGGACTTGAAGGCGAAGTCACCTGACGTCGCCTCCCCGCCCAGGTGGCCGGTGCTGAGCGAGTTGACTGCGGTCGCGAGGTTGACCGACGCGGCCTCCACATGCAAGCCACCGGCCGTGATGGCATTGACGCCCTGGGTCACCGCACCGGTTGCATGGATCACCAGGCCGGCCGTGCCAAAGCTGACGGCAGAGCCGACCTCGACGTTGCCGAAGGCCTTTCCACCCAGGGAATTGCCTGCATAGAACGCGTTGTAGTTCTGGATTCTTGGCAGCTCTGCCGCGTTCAGCAGGAACTCGCCGTCCCCGGGCGAGCCGCCAAGGTCCAGCAGGCGGTTCGAGGAGTACGGATTGATGGCAAAACCAGTGCCGCCCGCATCGATGCTGCCGATGGCATCAATGTTGAGATCATTCGCGATGATGTAAACACCCACCGGAAGCGTGCCGCCCGTGCCGCGGACGGAGACGCCGCTGATCGAAACGCTGCCCCCCTCCGATGCCAGCCCGACCGCGCTGTTCGCCGCACCACCGCCCGCGTCTATGCCGCTGACGCCCGCAACCGTCCCGACCGTCAGGTTGTTGGACGAGGTGATGCGGAAGTCCGAGCCGGCACCGGAGCGGCCGGCCACCGTGCTGATGTTGTTGCCGGACCTTGTTAGCTCGACGGCGCCAGTCCCGTATGCCATCAAGCCGTTCAGGCTAAGCGTTGCCCCGCTGTTCTGGGTGATATTCGCCCCGTACACAGCCAGCGTGCGTGTGACCGGCGGGTTGTAGGCGTTATAGAACGTCACGTCGCCGCCACTCTTGTCGGCATTGCCCAGCTGCAGGGCATTGGCGGTGATGAAGTAGCTGTCCTCGATGATCAGTTTGAGCGTCGAGGGCGGTGCATTGAAACCGGTCGACCCCACAGCGATGTCCAGGCCGGTCGTCAGTGGCATGAGGGCCACCGTGCCGCCGGCAGCCGCAATGGTGCCCATCATGTCGAAGCTGTCGGTGACAAGGACCACGGCAATGCCTGTGCTGCCGCTGTCCAGCCGGCCGTCAAGATAGATGGTGTCGGCGGTGAGGTTGATCTGGCCGGTTGAGGACGTCACGGTGCCGGATGAATCGACCCAGATATCCCCGGCCGATATCGAGGTTTGGCCGCTTGCCGAGCCTGCAGTCCCATAGATATCAACCCAGCCGGAGCCGCCAAGAAGCTGCAGCGTGCCTGTGCCCGATGCCTGCACGTTGGCGGACGCGCCGACTTCCAGCCCGCCATCGCCCGAGAGAAACACACTGACGTTGCCGGCACCGCTGTTGCCAACGACGCCAGCGGATGCACTGAGGAAATCACCGGAGTGGATGTGGATGGTGCCCGCGCCCGTGGCCACATGGGTCTGCACGCCACTGAGGTACAGGTCTGCGTCACTCTCGACCCAGACGTTGCGGTTGGCCTGCACCTGCAAACCACCCGACAGCTCCACCTTGATCGGGTTGAGCATGGTGCCGACGTCGCTGTAGATCGTGCTGTCGCCGAGGAAGGCGACTTCACCGGTGAGGTGGACGCCGGTGAAGCCCGTCGCGCTTTCGATGACGGGTGCAATCACCTCGATCCGGGGCGCGCTCAAGGCTCCGAGCTCCACCCGCTGGTCGGACAGCAGCGTCAGCACGTTGTAGTCGGGGTCAGAGTGGTTCACGGTGATGGTCGCGAACTTGCCCATCACCAGGTCGCCACCTGCCACGCTGACATAAGCACCATCGGCGGAGTCGATGCTGCTGTTCCCCGCCAGTACAACATCGTCGTCGCCATCACCGCCGGTGGCGCGCAGCTCAACCCTGCGGCCGGAGAGCAAACTGTCGGTCACAACGATGCCTTTGCCGCCGGACGAACTGAGGCTGAGCGTGCTTGCCCCGCCATCGGCGCCACTGTAATAGGTGCCGCCGGGCGAGCCCCCCATCGAGCCGCTGCCACCGCTTCCCATGGGCGTGCCAGGCAGCCCGCCAAGGCCGTCCCCGCCGGCAATGCCTCCCGTGCCGCCTTGCGAAACAATGCTCGTCGTCGAGATGGACAGCGAGCCCAGCGCTCCTGCGCTGAGGCTGATGAGTCCGCCATCGCCGCCGCTTGATCCATTCTGGCCGTAGCCTCCGACGCCGCCATCGCCCGAGGCGTGGACAAAGAAGCCGTCGTCATAACCCGCGCCGCCAACACCGCCGTCGCCGCCATAACCGCCGTTACCGCCGTCGCCACCGAGGCTGATGACGACCCCCGAAACAGCTAGCTGGGGCGCGGAGATTCTTACCGCACCGCCGGAGCCGCCCATACCGCCAGAACCGCCGTCGTAACCCGCTCCCCCGGCTCCCGCTACCGTGGAAGAGAAGGCATTGGACCCGTTGGCTCCTTGCGCACCATTGGCACCGTGGCCACCACGGCCGCCATAGGAACCGAGCGTGACCGAGCTTCCAATGGTCAACGCGCCTGTTGTACTGGTCAGGCTGATCAGGCCACCATTGCCACCCTTGCCGCCGGATGTGCCATTGCCGACGCCGGCAAGCCCATCACCACCCTGCCCGCCGCGCGAGGCAATCGTCACGTCATTGCCGATCAGGATGCTCTTGCCCGAGATGCTGACAGTACCCCCTGCACCGCCGTTGTAGGCAAAATCGTCAGGGGCATCGGAGTCCGCACCCGCGCCGCCTTCAGACAGGATTTCCTTCGTGTTCGCAATGACCACATTTGAATTGGTGCTTGCAAGCGCGATATTGCCGCCGGCATCTGCAACGCCGACGTAGCCGATGGACCGCACGTTGCCGTGTACACCAAGTGTGCCGGCGGTGGCGGTCACCGAGATATTGCCGCCGCGCGACAGCAGGTCGCCCATCAGGTTGACGTAGTCAGCCGCAACAATCGAGATGGCATCGCGCGTCTGGGTTGGCCCCAGCGTGACGCGGTTCGCTTCAATGTAGAGGTCTTCCAGTGGTGTGCCCGCGCCAATCGTGGCCATCGACAGGTCAACAACGCCTGCGTTGCCTGCATAGATGTCAAGCCCGACAAGGCCTTCACCGAAAAAGTCGGAATCCACACTTCCGGCGATCGTGACGTCAACGCTACCCGTGCCGGAGTCGCTGCCAAGCACCCAGTACCCAGAGCTGCCGCCGAGCACGACGCTTCCGTTGACGCTTATCGTGCCGCTGTCTGCAACCAGTATGTCGCCACGAAGCAGGATTTCGCCATTGGTGGCAGGCGATACCGCGGTGGCGTTGACGTACACGGATGCCGGCGCAAATCCTGCGGCCGCACCGTCGCTGCTGATCGACCCCCGGATTTCAATGTCTCCGCCGTGGCGGGACGCAAAATTGTCTGGCGTACTGGTGTCGATGCTGAACACCGTTCCAGCGGAAGTTGCATTGATCTTGTCGACGTTAAGAACCACGCGCCCGCCCGAGCCGGTGGTTTGCTGCAAGGTGTCGATGGTGAGCGTGGACGACGGCTTGCTGAGCTCCAGGTAGCCCGCATTGATGTTGAGGGTTGCCTCCACACCATCCAGCGCAGCGCCCCGGTCCAGCAGGACACTGCCGTTGAGCCTGACGGCCCCATCCCCGCCGAAGGTGTTCGCCCTTGAAGTAACCAGCAGCCCCCGAAGGTAGCTGTCGCCCGCATCGTCAAACGCCGGCAGGCTGACGTTGCCTGCCCAGGTTCCACTGAAGCCCGAGTTGGCGGGCGATGTATTGATGTTGAGCGTATAGCCTTTTGACGCCGCCGACACACTGCCGCCCAAGGTGCCGATCAGCACGCTGCCTGCGCCGGGCGCAAAGGTTTCGGTGGAGGTGAAAATGTTCACATTGCTGTACAGCACGACGTTGCCGTCCAGCATGACGTTGCCGGTTGCCGGGGACAGCGTGCTCTGGGTGGTGGCGATGTCGCCATGCAGTTCGACGGATCCGATCAGACCGGTGCCATTGCCGAGCGCGGAAGCAGTCAGGCCCCCAAGCCAATCCGAATATGCTGCCACTTCGCCGATGCGGATGTTGCCGCCGTCGCCATTTGCGCCGCCATGGGCCTTGAGAACCAGGGTGGCATGGGTGCTGGTGCCGCCTACCCGCGCAGTTTCAAGGTCGAGTCGGCCGCCGGCCGTCAACGTGGCGCCTGCCGTATTGGTGTTGAGCGTCGCATTGGCGTTGACCCACAGGTGCGCGTTCTGGATTGAAAGCGTCGCCTGGTCGCTGGCCAGTGTGCCCTTGGCAGAAAGGTTGATGTTGGCGCCATTGAGGTACACCACACCGTTGGTGTCACCTGCAGCATTGATGTTGAGGCCGCTCAGGTACTGCCCTCCCGTGTTGCCGACCTCCCAGAGGAAGACATTGCCACCATTGATGCCCGTGGTCGCGCCGGAAGTGTCAACCGTCAACGTGCGGCCGGCCGCTGCGGACGAAATTTCTCCGCCGCTCGTCCCAAGGAACACGCTGCCTGCCGAGCTTGCTTCCGTCTGGTACGAAGTCCGGATGGACACATCGTTGTACAGGAAGACATTGCCGTACAGCCTGACATCGCCGCTGGCGGGTGCAATCGTGCTGGACGATGACGTGGTGGAGATATCTCCAAACAGCTGGAGCAGGCCCATGGCGCCGGTCCCATTGCCCACGGCTGAGGCATGAACCTCGCCCAAATAGTCATCAGAGAGGTTGGTCACGATTCCAAGCCTGATGGTGCCGCCGTCACCATTGGTGCCGCCATCTGCGACCAGCTTCAGGCTGCGGTGATTGGCGTCGCCGTACACAACCGAGCTGGACACGTCAATGAGTCCGCCTGCCGTGAGCGTTCCGCCCCCGGCATTGGTGTTGAGCGTCACGTGGTTGCCAACCGACATGCGCGCGTTGCGGATCGACAGCGATGCCTGGTTCACGACGCCGGTTCCGTTGGCACCGAGAGAGAGCGTCGCGCTCCCGGACGGAAAACTGACCGTGCCGACCGCTGCGTCGCTATACCCGTTGACGTCAAGCAGGTTCAGGTAGGCGCCCCCGATATTCGTGATGCTGTTCAGGGAAATATTGCCGCCTGCGTTGCCGGTGCCTCCCATGCTTGCATCAATGAGAAGCTTGCGCCCCGACTGGGCCGCCGTGATGTCGCCCAGGAACTGGATGTTGCCGCCTGCGCCCACGGTTGAGGAATTGCTGTCAATGGTGACCGTATTGACCGATGCATTGCCGACCTGGATGCGGTCAACTGCAAACACGATGTTGGCACCGGCGGTCTTGACGTCCGACGCCAGGGTGATGGTGCCGCCGCCGGCGTCCGCCTGCAATACCAGCTGGCCCGTGGTGCCCGCCGACGTCATGGTAAGGAAGTCCGCTGCGCCGACCGTAAACGAACCGTCACTGCGGTAGTAGAGCCCGGCGGCAGTCGCTTTGCCGGCAAAAGTGGTCACGAGATTTTTGGACAGCAGCTGTACAGAGCCGCCATAGACCATCAGCGTCGAAGCGGTGATCGGATTCAGGGTTGCCTGTCCGATATCGCCCTGCGTGATCAGCGACAGCGCATCGCCCGGCCGCAAGAAGCTCGTGGAAACGTCAATATTGCCGGTGTTGCTGATGCTGCCGATGCGCAGCAGCGGTGTGGTGATCTTGGCGTTCTCGGCCTGGGTGATGCCCAGGAAAGTCGTGCCCAGGTCGTCGCTTCCGCCGATATTGATGTCGCGCGACACACTGAAAGGCGCTATCGCCACATTTGAGGTGCCGGTCAGGCCCACGGCGGACGAGTGCATGTAAAAGCGGTCGGCCGAGATGCCAACCGAGGAGCCCTTGACCGAGCTGCCGAAGCCGATGGACACGCCGCCGCTGAACGACCCTATGGAATTGCCGGAGCCCACAAGGCTGACGCCGCCAAGGCCGGCGTTGATCTGGCCCGTGGTGGAACCCGACAGGGTATTGACCGACCAGCCCGTGGCGTTGACATTGGCACCATTGGTGAACAGTGAGCCGTAGATATTGATGTCCCCGTTGCCCAACCCGGTTTGTGCCGTGAGGTCAATCACGCCACCAATTGCAGACAGCGTGCCGGTCTTGATGTCGCTCAGGACGTTGATGGCCCCCTTGGACAGGATCGTCACCGAACCGCCGCCAGTCAGGGTCGTGGTGCTGCTGGTGTCGATGCCACCCAAACCGCTCTGTCCGATGGTGACCCCACCCTGCGCCTGGATAGACACCGCTCCGCCGTCCGTCACCAGCGAGCCGACCTTGACACTGCCGTTGCTGCTGGCCGAGGTGGTCTCCAGCGAGATGGTGCCGCGCTGCGAAGTCAGCGTGCTGTAGCTTGCCCTGACAGACAGGCCATAACCGTTGCCGCTGGTGGTCAGGTCGATGCCATGCGTGCCCGTGGTAGCGTTGGTGACCTGCATGCGCAGGTTGTAGCCCGGCTGGATGGTCAGCTCACCACTGGCACCGCCAGTGAAGGTGCCGCCGACGGAAATCTTGTTGGTGGCCATCAGGTAGACGTTGGCCTGCGTGCCCTCGATCTCCGACTCATAGATGGTGAACGCGCCCGTTCCGCCTGCCACCGTACCCAGGCCTGTGCCGTTGTTCAGCGTCCCGGCGAGCGAGTCGCCCGTGTCGGAGCCATCCTGCGAGCCGCCCATGATGATGATTTCATCCGGGTCGAGCAGCAGCGTGCCTGTCGTGCCGCGTGGCGCGGTCAGGTTGGTGCGCCCTCGGTAGTACAGGTGCTTCTTGCCTGAAGTCTCGGCAAAGCCGCCGTCGCCTCCGAACAGGCCGCCTTTGGCACTGATGGTCCCGGAAAAATGCGTGTCGTTGTCGGCCCAGACAATGACCCTGCCGCCATTGCCCTGCGCGCGGCCGTCTGCCGTGAGGGTGACACCGGGCGCCACCTCGGTGTTCTTCGCATTGGGTACTGCGGCATTCGCACCCTGGAAGTCGCCGCCGATGAGGATGATGCCGCCGCCGCCATCACCTGATACATCGACCTGTGCGCCGGCCAGCAGCTTGACTTCATTGCCGAGCACCTCGACCTTGCCGCCGACCGCCTGGTTGAGCGCCAGGCTGATGGGCTCGATCTGCGTCGCTGAATCGGTGCGCACCGGCGATGCAGCAGTGACCACACCGGCCACCCGCGCTTCCGTGGCGCCGAACAGGCGCACCGAGCCGGCCGGCGATCCATTGGCAGAGACGACGGAAGCCTGCTCGACAACGAGCTTGCCCAGCTCCGCCGCCACGCTGACCGTGCCGCCTGCCGCCCCCGCACCGCCGTTGGCCGTGATGCGGGCCCCTGCGCCAACCAGCACATCGCCAGTGGACGAGCTGATGGAGACCTGGCCGCCCGCCTTGCCCGCCGCACCATCAGCCTTGATGACAGCGCCCGGCCCTGAAATCTCGATGTCCTTGATGGCGCGCAACACCACCTTGCCGCCTTCCATGGCGGCAGTCTGGGCGGTGATGGATCCGCTGTGGCGCAATGTGCCGGCAAACACGCCGACGGCATTGCCCTCGATACGGCCGAGGTTGACTGCCTTGTTGTCGGCCGACTGGATCTCGAAGCGGATGCCTTCCAGCCCGCGGCCCGTCACTTCAACCTTCTGGCCTGCGCCGATGATCACGTTGCCGTTATCGGCCTTGATGAGCGCTTCCGAGCCCACGGAAACATTGGGTGCGAACAGCATCACGTCGCCGTTGGGCGAGCGGATGACGCCGTCGACCTTGACGTCGCCCGACAGCGCATTGCCCTTGAAACGCAGCTTGCCGTTGGCCCAGTCGGCGTCGGTGATGTTCAGGGTGGACGCGGTAAAGCCCGCCGTGTCCACCGCCGCGCCGCGGCCGACCGTGATGCCGAACGGGTTGATCAGCACGACCTTGCCGTTGGACGTGAGATTGCCGAGCAGCTCGGAGGGGTTGTTGGCCACCACCCGGTTGAGCACCGAGCTCGCGGAGTTCGCCTGCTGGAAATGCGTGGTTTCGTTGGCCTTGATCGAGAAGCTCTGCCAGTTGATGGCGGCGCCCGGCGTATTGGTGACGGTCAGCGTATTGCCGTTGGCCTGGAAGCTGGCGCTGCCACGCACCACCTGCTGGCCCTGCGGATTGGCCCAGGCCAGCGTGGCCGGCAGCATGAAGCTGGCAACGCCGCCGGCAAAAGCCGAGTAGAGTGCAATGGAGAGGGGACGGTGCGCCACCCGCTGGTATCGCACCGTTGTGCTGCCGGGCGGAGCACGGCGAGGCAAGGCGACTGTTGACGATATTCGGCGGACGGCTACAGCAGCCGCGCCGGATTTTGTTCTAGGCATCATGATCCTCCGTGCCTTTCTGCGTGGAACACGGGCATGATCCGTACACAGCAGGACAACAGGCGTAACAAGCTTTACACCTCATTGCAATATAGCCCAAGGCCCTTGCGGAATGAAGCCAAAAGACCAAATATCAGCGGCATACCTGAAGGCGCCAACTCTTAATGTGGCGCTTTCGCCAACAATGTCACGCCCATGAAGACACCTGCCTTTTCACTCCCCTGGCTGGCACCTGGCGAAGCATTTCCCCCACCGTCGCGCGCCTGGGGCGCGGATGACCCGGTTCCGGGCCTGCTCGCGGGGGGCGGCGTGCTGGATGTGCCGACGCTCAGGCGTGCCTATTCGTCGGCGATATTCCCGTGGTTCAGCGATGACCAGCCGGTGCTCTGGTGGAGCCCCGACCCGCGCATGGTGCTGCATTCCGGCGAGTTCCGCGTGCACCGCTCGCTGCGCAAGACGCTCGCTAAATTCGGCGCCGATGCCGGCTGCGAGATCCGCATTGACAGCGCGTTCGCGCAGGTGATCCGGGCCTGTGCCACCAGCCCGCGGCCAGGGCAGAACGGGACCTGGATCGTGCCGGCGATGGTGCAGGCCTACGAGGCGTTTCACGAGGCGGGCCATGCGCACAGCATCGAGACCTGGATCGACGGGCGGCTGGCAGGCGGCCTGTACTGCGTGGGCCTGGGCAAGGCAGTTTTCGGCGAGTCGATGTTCACGCGCGAGCCCGATGCCTCCAAGATCGCCCTGTCCGCGCTGGTGGCTTTCTGCCGGCACCACGGCATCACCATGATCGACTGCCAGCAGAACACGCGTCACCTCGCATCGCTGGGCGCGCGGGAGATCGACCGCGCCGCTTTTGTGGAGCAAGTCGCACACAACGCGCGCCGGCCGGCACCCCAGTGGCACTTTGAGCCCGTATACTGGAACGAACTCGTAAAGCCCGTGCCAGCGTGACACACCTCAAGGATCTACCGCTCCAGACCTTGCAGTTCTATGCAACGGCGCCCTACCCGTGCAGCTACCTGCCGGGCCGGCAGGCGCGGTCCCAGGTGGCCACGCCCAGCCACCTGATCCACAACGACACCTACTCCGAACTCGTCACCAGCGGCTTCCGCCGCAGCGGCATGTTCACCTACCGGCCCTACTGCGACGGCTGCCGTGCCTGCGTGCCGCTGCGCGTGCAGACGGGCAGCTTCAGGCAGGGCCGCAGCCAGCGCCGCGCCTGGGCGCGCCACCAGGACCTGCAGGCGCGGGTGCTCAAGCTGTGCTTCGTGCCCGAGCATTACCAGCTCTACCTGCGCTACCAGAACGGCCGCCACGCAGGCGGCGGCATGGACCACGACAGCATCGACCAGTACACCCAGTTCCTGCTGCAAAGCCGGGTCAACTCGCGGCTGGTCGAGTTCCGCGAGACCTTGCCCGACGGCTCGGCCGGTGCGCTCAAGATGGTGTCCATCCTGGATGTACTCAACGACGGCATCTCGGCGGTCTACACCTTCTACGAGCCCGACGCCGGTGCCAGCTATGGCACCTACAGCGTGCTGTGGCAGATCGAGCAGGCGCGCCAGCTCGGCTTGCCGCATGTGTACCTCGGCTACTGGATCGCAGAGAGCCCGAAGATGAACTACAAGGCCCGCTTCCTGCCCAGTGAAATCCTGGTGGACGGCAACTGGGTCGCGGCAGGCACGGACACACCCGCCTGATCAGCCGCCCCGTCCTGGTGCTGCGATGCACAAATGGCATGCGGCATTGCATTTCACCAAGTAAAATGCGCTGACTGCAATCCCAAAGCCTGTCCATGCGAAAGACCGACCCCAGCGTTCCGGCGACACCCGCCATCCAGGTCATCGAACGCATGTTCGCTCTGATCGACGTGCTGGCCTCCCGCGAGGAAGCCGTTTCGCTCAAGGAGATCAGCGCCCGGACCGGCCTGCACCCCTCCACCACCCACCGCATCCTGAACGACCTGGCCACCGGTCGCTTCGTGGACCGCCCCGAGGCCGGCACCTACCGTCTCGGCATGCGCCTGCTAGAACTGGGCAACCTCGTGAAAGGCCGGCTCAATGTGCGCGATGCCGCGCTGGTGCCGATGCGTGAGCTGCACAAGCTGATCCAGCAGCCGGTCAACCTCAGCATGCGCCAGGGCGACGAAATCGTCTACATCGAGCGGGCTTTCAGCGAGCGGTCCGGCATGCAGGTGGTGCGCGCCATCGGCGGCCGCGCGCCATTGCACCTCACCTCCACCGGCAAGCTGTTCCTGTCGGCGGACGACCCGCAGCGCGTGCGCGCCTATGCCACCCGCACCGGCCTGGCCGGCCACACCCGCAACAGCATCACGCAACTGCCGGTGCTCGAACGCGAACTGTCCAGGACGCGGCAGCAGGGCATTGCGCGTGACAACGAGGAACTGGAACTGGGTGTGCGCTGCATGGCGGCCGGAATTTACGACGACCAGAGCAAGCTGATTGCCGGGCTGTCGATTTCAGCGCCGGCCGACAGGCTGGATGAAAGCTGGCTCGCAAAACTGCAGGCCACCGCTGCAGAGATTTCGAACGCGCTGGGCTACAAGGCAGCGGGGGCCTGAAGGCCCCGCTGCAGGGTCAGCCGCCCATGTGGCGCACGAGAGTGGGCTCTGCTTGCGGGTGGGCTTCAACCCACTTGCGCACACGTTCCGCATCACCCAGGCGGCTGAGCTTGCCGGCGGAATCGAGGAACACCATGATGAGCTTGCGCCCGGCAATCTTGGCCTGCATCACAAGGCACTGGCCGGCCTCGGAGATGTAGCCGGTCTTCTGGAGGCCGATGTCCCACTCGGGGTTCTTCACCAGCCGATTGGTGTTGTTGTATTGCAGCGTCCGGTTGCCGACTTCGACTTGGTGGCCGGGCGAGGTGGAGAGCTCGCGCAGTTTCGGGTCGTTGTAGGCAAAGGTAACGAGCGTCACCAGGTCCTTGGCGCTGGACTGGTTGCGGCTTGAAAGCCCGGTCGGCTCGACATAGCTGGTATCGCGCATGCCGAGTGTCTTTGCCTTGGCGTTCATCAGGCCCACAAAGGTTGCCAGCCCACCCGGGTAGGTGCGGCCGAGTGCGTGGGCGGCGCGGTTCTCGCTGGACATCAGCGCCAGGTGCAGCAGTTCGCCGCGGGTCAGCGTGGTGCCCACCTTCAGGCGGGAGCGACTGCCCTTTTCGGTGTCCACGTCGTCCTGGGTGATGGTGATGACTTCATCCATCGGGAGCCGGGCTTCGCTCACGACAACACCGCTCATGAGCTTGGTGAGCGAGGCGATGGGCAGCACGGCCGAGTCGTTCTTGCTGAAGAGCACTTCACGCGTATCCTGGTCGACGACCAGCGCAACGCTTGATTTCAGGTCCAGTTCGTCGGCGGTGGCATGCAGGCCGGCCAGCTGGCCAAACGAGGGACGGGGCGGCACGGCCGCAACCCGGACCACCGAGCGGCGCTTGGCCACAATTTCGGCCTTGCGGGCGTTGCGGGTGAAATTGACGGCTTTGCGCTTGGCAACGACCTTGGCGTTTTGCTTGCCCATCACGACGCGCACGCGTTCCGCGGCCTGGGCCTGCGGAGCGAATGTCACGGTGAAAAGGGTGCAAAAAGCGGTGCCGAGCACCAGAGATTTGAGTGTTCGATTGAACACATGACTTACTTGTCTGACTACACGGTGGGGCATGTATTCAACTCCGGTGAAGCATGATGCGATGGGCCAGTGTACACAAATGAAAAAAGTCGCGCAAGATCAAAGACTTACGCGACCTTCCTCACCTGCCGGTTAAATTATAGGGGCCATGCCCCCATTTGTGCAGCAACCCGTACAGCTTTACTTTGTAACTCGTTGAGGCGCCGGGGGATTCTGCGGCACCCGGCCCTTCAGCTTACTTTGCCTGAGCGTACTCGGCGGCCCGCACGGTTGGCTGCGCGCGATGGAAGCCCGACACAATGGCCTTGAGCGATGCGGACACGATGTTGGCATCCATGCCCACGCCGAACAATGTCTGGTCTTCGTCGATGCGCAGTTCCAGGTAGGCAATGGCCTGGGCATTGGCGCCCGAGCCGACGGAGTGCTCGTGGTAGCCCAGCACACGGACAGCGCGCCCGGTCGCCTGGTTCAGGCCATTGACGAACGCATCGATCGGGCCTGTGCCCTGCCCCTGGATCTTGACCGCCTTGCCGGCGATCTCGACGTCTGCCGCAAGCCGCACCGACGAACCGTCGGCGGACTCCTCCAGCACCTGGTGCTGTGGCGCCTTGATGGCGGCAAACCCGTATTCGCGCTCAAAGATCTGCCAGATGGCCTGCGCCGTCAGTTCCTTGCCCTCGGCATCCATCACACGCTGCACGACCTGGCTGAACTCGATCTGCAGGCGGCGCGGCAATTCAAGGCCATATTCGCTCTCCAGCAGGTACGAGATGCCGCCCTTGCCCGACTGGCTGTTCACCCGGATGACCGCCTCATAGCTGCGGCCGAGGTCCTTGGGGTCGATGGGCAGGTAGGGCATGTCCCAGATGTCGGCTTCCTTGCGGGCTGCAAAGGCCTTCTTGATCGCGTCCTGGTGCGAGCCGGAGAACGAGGTGTAGACCAGGTCGCCCACATAGGGGTGACGCGGGTGCACGGGCAACTGGTTGCAGTATTCGACCGTGCTGCGGATCTCGTCGATGTTGGAGAAGTCAAGGCCCGGCGAGACGCCCTGGGTGTACATGTTGAGCGCGATGTTGACCAGGTCCACATTGCCGGTGCGCTCGCCGTTGCCGAACAGGCAGCCTTCGACGCGGTCGGCGCCGGCCATCAGTGCAAACTCGCCGGCGGCAGTGCCCGTGCCACGGTCATTGTGCGGGTGCACCGAGAGCACGATGGCATCGCGCCGCGCAAGGTGCCGGTGCATCCACTCCATCATGTCGGCAAAGATGTTCGGAGTGGAATGCTCGACGGTGGAAGGCAGGTTGATGATGCACTTGCGCTGCGGCGTCGGCTGCCAGACGGCGGTGACAGCATCGACCACCCGCTTGGAGAACTCGAGCTCGGTGCCCGAGAACATTTCCGGCGAATACTCGAAGGTCCAGTGCGTTTCGGGCTGCTTGGCAGCCATGTCCTTGATGAGCTGCGCATTGGTGGTGGCCAGCTCGACGATCTCGTCGTCGTTCATGCCGAGCACAACCTTGCGCATCACCGGTGCCGTGGCGTTGTAGAGGTGCACGATGGCGCGTTTGGCGCCCTTGAGCGACTCAAAGGTGCGCTGGATCAGGGGCTCGCGCGCCTGCGTCAGGACCTGGATGGTGACGTCATCCGGCACCAGGTTTTCGTCAATCAGCTTGCGCACGAAGTCGAATTCGGTTTGCGACGCGGACGGGAAGCCGATCTCGATTTCCTTGAAGCCGATCTTCACCAGTGCATTGAACATGCGCAGCTTGCGGACCGAGTCCATGGGCTCGATCAGGGCCTGGTTGCCGTCGCGCAGGTCCACGCTGGCCCAGATCGGGGCCTTGGTCAGGACGGCGTCGGGCCAGGTGCGGTCGGACAACTGGACGCGCGGGAAGGCGCGGTATTTGGCTTGAGGCTGCTTCAACATGGTCATTTCCTTGAAAACTTGAAAACCAGCAACCCAAATGCAAAACGGCCCGTTGCTGGTGCATACGGGCCGTTTTGAGGGGTTTGCGCGTGCGCTACCGACTCCGCCCGTAGGGGATTAGCAGTAGCGCCAGCGAAATTTGGTTCATAACCGGACTCTAGCACAGCTTTTTGGGGGAACGCCAGCTATTTGTCACTGCTTATTTGTGCAACCCGCGTTCTTCGGGTTCGTCGGTGGAGGTGCTGATCACGCTGGTGCGCTGCCCCTTGGCCTTGCGCCAGACGTAAATCACATACCCGCTGACGCCATACACCACGAAAAGGCTGAAGAGCACGGTGGGCGGGTGGATGTTGATGACGGCAATGCCCAGGGCAATCAGCACGATGACGGCGAACGGCACACTGCGCTTCATGCTCACATCCTTGAAGCTGTAGAACGGCACGTTGGTCACCATCGTGAGGCCCGCATACAGCGCCAGCACGAACATGATCCAGGGAATGCTCAGGCCCAGCAGGTAGTCACTGCCCTTGATGCCGCCGTCGGTCACCACCCAGATGAAGCCTGCAACCAGCGCCGCAGCCGCAGGCGACGGCAGGCCCTGGAAGTAGCGCTTGTCCACCACACCGGTGTTGACGTTGAAGCGCGCCAGGCGCAGCGCCGCGCAGGCGCAATACACAAAGGCCGCGATCCAGCCCCAGCGGCCCAGGCCCTTGAGCGCCCATTCGTAGGCAATCAGGGCCGGCGCGGCGCCGAAAGACACCATGTCTGACAGCGAGTCCATCTGCTCGCCAAATGCGCTTTGCGTATTGGTCATGCGGGCCACCCGGCCGTCCAGGCTGTCCAGCACCATGGCGCAGAAAATGCCGGCCGCAGCCAGGTCAAAGCGGGTGTTCATGGCCATGACCACTGCATAGAAGCCACCGAAAAGCGCCGCCAGCGTGAACAGGTTGGGCAGGATGTAGATGCCCTTGCGCCGCTTGCGGATCACCACGACTTCTTCGCCGTTGTCCGGGTTCATTTCATTGCCGTCATGCATGGAGGGTCAGTGGTCGTATCAAGGGAGCCAGTGTAAGCCAGACTGGCCCTGAAAAAAGGCCGCCCGAGGGCGGCCTTCCGGTGCGCAAAGGGCCGCCTGGCAGCCCCTTGTTGCATCGTCAGTTCTTCGTCTGGTCCACCAGCTTGTTCTTCTTGATCCAGGGCATCATCGCGCGCAGCTGCTCGCCCACGACTTCGATCTGGTGCTCGCCCATGATGCGGCGCTTGCTGAGCAGCGTCGGTGCGCCGGCGCGGTTTTCCAGGATGAAGCTCTTGGCGTATTCGCCGCTCTGGATGTCCTTCAGGACCTGCTTCATCACCTTCTTGGTCTCGTCCGTCACGATGCGCGGGCCGGTGACGTACTCGCCATATTCCGCGTTGTTGGAGATGGAGTAGTTCATGTTGGCGATGCCGCCTTCATAGATCATGTCCACGATGAGCTTGAGTTCGTGCAGGCACTCGAAGTACGCCATCTCGGGCGCGTAGCCGGCTTCCACCAGCGTCTCGAAGCCCGCCTTGATCAGCTCCACCGTGCCGCCGCACAGGACAGCCTGCTCGCCGAACAGGTCGGTTTCTGTTTCTTCGCGGAAGTTGGTCTCGATGATGCCGGCCTTGCCGCCGCCATTGGCCATGGCATAGGACAGGGCCAGGTCACGGGCCTTGCCCGACTTGTCCTGCTGGATCGCCACCAGGTGGGGCACGCCGCCACCCTGGGTGTAGGTGCCGCGCACGGTGTGGCCAGGGGCCTTGGGCGCGACCATCCAGACGTCCAGGTCCGCACGCGGGGTCACGAAGCCGTAATGCACGTTGAAGCCATGGGCGAACACGAGGGACGCGCCCTGCTTGATGTTCGGCGCGATGTCGTTGGTGTACACGGATGCGATCTGCTCGTCGGGCAGCAGGATCATGACCACGTCGGCGGCCTTCACTGCGTCGGCGACCTCAGCGACCTTCAGGCCGGCCTTCTCGACCTTGGGCCAGGAAGCGCCGCCCTTGCGAAGGCCGACGACGACCTTGACGCCGCTGTCGTTCAGGTTCTGCGCGTGGGCGTGGCCTTGCGAGCCGTAGCCGATGATGGCAACTGTCTTGCCCTTGATCAGGCTCAGGTCGCAGTCTTTGTCGTAATAAACCTTCATGGTTTCTTTCTCCTGGTTGAATTTGGTGGATGTATGGGTATTTGATATTTTCAGACGCGCAGGATTCTCTCACCCCGGCCGATGCCGCTGGCGCCGGTGCGTACGGTTTCGAGAATCGCGCTGCGGTCGATGGCCTCCAGGAAGGCGTCGTTCTTGCCCTGGTCGCCTGTCAGCTCGATGGTGTAGCTCTTCTCGGTCACGTCGATGATGCGGCCGCGGAAGATGTCGGCCATGCGCTTCATCTCCTCGCGCTCCTTGCCGACGGCCCGCACCTTGACCATCATGAGCTCGCGCTCGGTATAGGAGCCTTCGGTCAGGTCCACCACCTTGACCACCTCGATGAGCCGGTTCAGGTGCTTGGTGATCTGCTCGATCACGTCGTCCGAGCCGGTGGTCTGGATTGTCATGCGAGACAGGCTCGCGTCTTCGGTCGGCGCGACGGTCAGGGATTCGATGTTGTAGCCGCGGGCCGAGAACAGGCCCACCACGCGGGACAGGGCGCCGGGTTCGTTTTCCAGCAGGACTGCAATGATGTGTTTCATGTGATGTGATTCCTCTTTTCGCCGCCCTCCCCCGCGCACGGTAATGCGCGGGCTCGGCGGACAATAGATTCTTCGGGAGTACCGCGCCCCGGGGCCTGCCCCGGGATGGCGGCGGCGGGTTTACAGGTCTTCAGACCCCAGCAGCATTTCCGTGATGCCCTTGCCGGCCTGCACCATCGGGAACACGTTCTCCGTCGGGTCGGTGCGGAAGTCCATGAACACGGTGCGGTCCTTGAGCTTGCGGGCTTCGCGCAGTGCCGGCTCGACGTCTTGTGGACGCTCGATCAGCATGCCAACGTGCCCGTAAGCCTCGGCCAGTTTCACGAAATTGGGCAGCGCATCCATGTAGCTGCTGCTGTAACGGCCGGCGTACTCCACTTCCTGCCACTGGCGCACCATGCCCAAGTAGCGGTTGTTCAGGGAGATGATCTTGATCGGCGTGTTGTACTGCAGGCAGGTGGACAGCTCCTGGATGCACATCTGCACCGAGCCTTCGCCGGTGATGGCGTAGACCTCGCTGTCGGGCTTTGCGAGCTTGATGCCCATGGCGTAGGGGATGCCCACGCCCATGGTACCGAGGCCACCGGAGTTGATCCAGCGGCGCGGCTCGTCAAAGCGGTAGTACTGGGCCGCCCACATCTGGTGCTGGCCCACGTCGGACGTGATGTAGGTATCGGCGTCCTTGGTCATGTTCCAGAGCGTCTCCACCACATACTGCGGCTTGATGACATCGGGCGAGCCCATGCTGTACTTGAGGCATTCGCGCTTGCGCCAGCCTTCGATGGTCTCCCACCAGCCGCCCAGCGCATTGGCGTCGGGCTTGAGGCCGGACTCCCTGATCATCGCGATCAGCTCGGTCAGCACGTCCTTGACGTCGCCGACGATCGGGATGTCGACCTTGACGCGCTTGGAAATGCTTGACGGGTCGATGTCGATGTGGATGATCTTGCGTTCGTTCTGGGCGAAATGCTTGGGGTTGCCGATCACCCGGTCGTCAAAGCGCGCGCCGACAGCCAGCAGCACGTCGCAGTTCTGCATCGCGTTGTTGGCCTCAATGGTGCCATGCATGCCCAGCATGCCGAGGAACTTTTTGTCGCTGGCCGGGTAGGCACCCAGGCCCATCAGCGTGTTGGTGCAGGGGTAGCCGAGCATGTCCACCAGGGTGCGCAGCTCGGCAGATGCGTTGCTCAGCAGCACGCCGCCGCCGGTGTAGATGTAGGGGCGCTTGGCAGCCATCAACAGCTGCAAGGCCTTGCGGATCTGCCCGCCATGGCCCTTGCGCACCGGGTTGTACGAGCGCATGCTGACGGTCTCGGGGTAGCCGGTGAACACCGCCTTCTTGAACGAGACGTCTTTCGGGATATCCACCACCACCGGGCCCGGGCGGCCGCTGCGGGCAATGTGGAAGGCCTTCTTCATGGTGTCGGCCAGGTCGCGCACATCCTTGACCAGGAAGTTGTGCTTGACGATGGGCCGGGTGATGCCGACGGTGTCGCACTCCTGGAAGGCGTCCAGGCCGATGGCATGGGTGGGCACCTGGCCGGTGAGGATCACCATAGGGATGCTGTCCATGTAGGCCGTGGCGATGCCGGTCACGGCATTGGTGACGCCCGGGCCGGAGGTGACGAGGGCAACGCCCACCTCGCCCGTGGCGCGCGCGTAGCCGTCGGCCGCATGGACCGCCGCCTGCTCATGGCGTACCAGAACGTGCTGGATGGTGTCCTGCTTGTAGAAGGCGTCGTAAATGTAGAGAACCGCACCGCCGGGATAGCCCCAGACGTGCTTGACGCTTTCGGCCTGGAGGCATTTCACCAGGATTTCGGCGCCCATGAGCTCTTGCGGATTGGCGGAGTTGCTTGCCGCGCTGGAAGCTGCGGCTGCCGAAGTGATTTCGGCCTTTGTGATTTCCATGATCAACCTTTGTGAATTTCTCTGACGAAAAACCTTGGGTGCCCCTCGGACGGACTCTTGTGGAGCCGCTTCGGGACTTTGGGTCAAAGCCATGGGCGAGATGATTGCTGCGCCGGACCATGACCCGTTTGCTGTTTGAATTGCAAACCGGATTATGGCACTGCACAATGGCTCCAGCCCGCCGCAGCCTTCAATCGGGCGAAAAAACCCCATCGCGATGCCATAATCCGCCGCGCGAAGTAAATTAAAGTGTGCATCCCGCCCCTGCAAGGCACGTCTTCCACAGCTCAGGCCACCAGCGGCCCACAGATTTGGCAACCGAACTAGAACTCTCCGATTTCCTGAAAAGCGTGGAGAAACGCGCCTTCAAGCGCTCCAGGTACCACGTGCGGGACGACGAGGCGGCGCTGGACATCGTGCAGGACAGCATGATGAAGCTGGCCGAGCACTACGGCGACAAGCCGGCCGAAGAGCTGCCCATGCTGTTCGCGCGGATCCTCTCGAACTGCACCCTGGACTGGTTCCGGCGCCAGAAGACCCGCAATGCGCTGTTTTCCAACATGAATGACTTCGAATCCGCGTCAGACGACGGGGATTTCAATTTGCTGGAAACTTATGAGTCCCTGGATGACTCACAGAGTACGGAGAGCGCCGAGGACTCGACCAGCCGGGCTCAGATCTTGCATGAGATTGAACTTCAAGTACAGGAATTGCCGGCACGTCAACGGGAGGCCTTCCTCATGCGTTACTGGGAAGAGATGGACGTAGCCGAAACGGCGGCGGCCATGGGTTGCTCGGAAGGCAGTGTCAAGACACATTGCTCCCGGGCGGTCCAGGCCCTCAGTAAAGCACTGAAGGCAAAGGGAATAAAACTATGACGCATTCGACCCAACTACAGGCTGACAATCTCCATGACCGCTACGGCATGAAGGTCGCTGCGCGCCTGTCCGAAGGCGCAACCGCCCTCCCTTACGACATTTCCGAGCGCCTGCGTGCGGCCCGCGTGCAGGCGGTTGCCAAACGCAAGCTGGTGCCCCGCGCCGCTTCTTCCGTGGTGGTGGCCGGCGGCGGCACGCTTGCCCTGGGTGGCGACGACGAGCCGGGTTTCTGGAGCCGGATGGCGTCGGTCCTGCCGCTGGTGGCGCTGGTTGCCGGCCTGGTAGCCATCAATGTCGTCCAGAACGAAGACCGCGCCAATGAACTGGCCGAGGTTGATACCGCCCTTTTGATCGACGATCTCCCGCCTGCTGCCTATGCCGACCCCGGTTTTGTGCAGTTCCTGCGGGCCGGCGCCAACCACAACAACCCATAACCCCGGCTGCGCAGCAGTATGACGCAGTACAGCCCCGGCCACGACGCTCCCGCAGGACCAGCCTGCGATGCCACCCGCCTCGCCATCATCGCCTTGCTTGCACTTGGTGCATGCGGGGCCTGGGCCCAGGCCCCGCAGGGCGCAAGCGCCCCTGCCAAGGCGGCGTCGGCCGCCAGGCCTGCCGCAAAGGTCACGACACCGTCATTGTCCAGCCCCGCGTGGCACGAGCTCACCCCCGCCCAGCAGCAGGCGCTCAAGCCACTGCAGGCCAACTGGGCCACGCTGACCACCGCGCACAAGCGCAAATGGATCGCCCTCTCCCAGACCTACCCCAGCATGCCCGCGCCGGAGCAGGCCCGGCTGCACAGCCGCATGACCGAATGGGCCGCCCTCAGCCCGCGCCAGCGTGCGGAAGCCAGGCTGAACTTCGCCGAGTCCCAGCAGCATTCGCCCGACGAGAAAAAGGCCAAGTGGCAGGCCTACCAGGCCCTCAGCCCTGAAGAAAAGCAGAAGCTGGCCGCCGGCGCCAAGCCCAAGCCACAAGGCGCCGCACCAGCGGTCAAGCCTGTGCCTGCGCAAAAACTCGCGGTCGTTCCCGGTGCGACCGGCAAGCCCGGGCAGAAGCAGCATCCCGCCATTGCCGGCGCTTCAGGCAAGCTCGATCAAAATACGCTTTTGCCCAACCCGGTTCCGCCGGGTGCAGCCACGCAAAGCAACTGAAAGCCTGACCCGACCGATGACAGCAGAGACCGGGGCCGAATCGCCCCAGGCGCAAAGCGCGCCCGCCCCCATTTCACTTGTCGCGCCCAGCCTGCGCCGCCGCATGGCCTGCTGGCTCTATGAGGGGATGCTGATGTTCGGTGTCGTGTTCATTTCCGGCTACCTGTTCGGCACCCTCAGCCAGACGCGCCACGCGATGGACAACCGTCATGCCCTGCAGGCCTTCCTGTTCGTCATCTTCGGCATCTACTTCACATGGTTCTGGGCCAAGGGGCAGACGCTGGCCATGAAAACCTGGGACATCCGGGTGGTTGACGTGCACGGCCGGCCGGTCACCCAGCTGCGGGCGCTGACCCGTTATGCGCTGAGCTGGCTCTGGTTCCTTCCGGCGCTCGCTGCGATCGCACCTTTCAGGCTGTCGGGCGGTGAGTCCGCCGTGCTGGTCACGGGCTGGGTCCTGGTCTGGGCCCTGCTGAGCCGCTTCCATCCGCAGCGCCAGTTCCTGCACGACGCCCTGGCCGGAACGCGGCTTGTGACATCCGCGCCGCTCAGCCGCTGAATGTGCCGCTGAAACTGTCACGCCCGTAGGCGACAATCCGGCCCATGGCGCCACCCGAATCACTTACAGAGTCCAACCCACAGAAGGCCCGCACGGGCCTGAACCGGGTCTGGCATGCCACCGGCTACTCCCTTGAAGGCCTGAGCGCCGGCTGGGGCGAGACCGCTTTCCGGCAGGAAGCCATCGCGGCCATCGTGCTCGTGCCGGCCGCGTTCTGGCTTGGCCGCAGCTGGGTCGAGACAGCCTTGCTGGCCGGCTCGGTCCTGATCGTGATGATCGTGGAACTCCTCAACACCGGCATCGAAACCGCCATCGACCGTATCGGCCCCGAATGGCACGACCTGTCCAAGCGCGCCAAGGACATGGGCAGCGCAGCAGTGCTGCTGAGCCTCATCCTGTGCGCCGGCATATGGCTCGCCGCCCTTGTGCAGAGGTTTGCTGCATGACATCTGCATTCTCGGTCTGCGTGTATTGCGGCTCGCGCCCCGGCGACAACCCGGCCCACGCCGCCGCTGCGCGCGAAACCGGCCACTGGATCGGCCGGCATGGCGGCCAGCTCGTCTATGGCGGCGGCAGGAACGGGCTGATGGGCATTGTGGCCGCGGCCACGATGGAAGCCGGCGGGCGCGTGGTGGGCATCATCCCGACGGCGCTGGTCGAGAAGGAATGGGCCAACGACAACTGCACCGAGCTGCATGTGGTGGACACGATGCACGACCGCAAGCGCATGATGGCCGAGCGCGCCGACGCCTTCCTGGCACTGCCCGGCGGCATCGGTACGCTGGAGGAACTGTTTGAAGTCTGGACCTGGCGCCAGCTCGGCTACCACGACAAGCCGGTGGGCCTGCTGAACGTGGATGGCTACTACGACAGCCTAATCGCCTTCCTGCAGGGCAGCGTACGCCAGCAGTTCATGAACGACTGGCTGATGACCCTGATCCGCATCGGCAGTGACCCGCATGTCTTGCTGCAGGAATTGGTGCAGCAAGGCGGCCTGTCGCCCGCGCCGCGCCTCGATGCCATCTGACAGGCTTGACTTCCCTGCGGATCGGCTCCTAATGGGATCCTAGCTGAGGGAGGACTCAGACAACCGGAGACAAAATGCCTTCGCCAACTCGATCGGCCCAGCAGGAACCGCAGGCCAGCCAGGCCTTGCTGAGGATCGCCAGCCGCGTCGGCCACGTGGGCGGCTGGTCGGTGGAAATTGCAGGCGGCAAGGTGAGCTGGTCTGACGAAGTGTGCGCCATTCATGGCGACCCACCGGGTACCTCGCCGAAGCTGGACGAGGGCCTGGACCGCTACGCGCCGGAATACCGGCACATCATGCGCCAGGCCGTGCAGGCCTGCATCGATGAAGGCACACCGTTCGACGTCGAAGCGCAGATCATCCACGCCAGTGGCCAGCGCGTCTGGGTGCGGGCCATCGGCGAGGCCCAGCGCGACGAAACCGGCACCATCTGGCGCATCCAGGGCGCGTTCCAGGATATCTCGGAGCGCAAGGCGGCCCAGGAGGAAAGTCGGCTGTTGACCGAGCGCCTGCTGAACACGCTGGAGAGCGTCACAGATGCCTTCTTCACGCTCGACTGCGCATGGACCTTCACCTACGTCAACGGCGAGGCCGAGCGCGTGCTGGAGCGGCCGCGTGCCGAACTGCTGGGCCGGTGTATCTGGGACGAGTTTCCGCAGGCTCTGGGCAGTCCGTTCGAATCCGGCTACAAGCGCGCCATGAACGACCGGGTGGCCGTGCAGTTCGAGGCCTTCTACCCTCCCCTTCAAATCTGGGTTGACGTGCGGGCCTATCCTTCGGACCAGGGCCTGGCGGTTTATTTCCAGGACGTCACCGCCCGGCACGAGGCGCAGGCTGAAATCCTGCGCCTCAATGCCGAGCTGGAAAAACGCGTGCGCCTGCGCACGGCGCAGCTGGAAGCCGCCAACAGGGAACTGGAAGCGTTCTCCTATTCGGTAGCGCACGACCTGCGCTCGCCGCTTCGCACGATCGACGGCTTCAGCCGGCTGCTGGAGAAGGCCCTGCCGCCGGATGCGGGAGATCGTCCGAAGCACTACCTGGGCCGCATCCTGTCAGGTGTGAAGCAGATGAACGACATGACGGACGCGTTGCTGGCACTCGCCAAGGTGTCGCGCGCGCCCCTGGAACCGCAGACCGTTGACTTGGCCGCGCTGGCCCGCAGCCTGCTCCAGGCGTGGCACGAACAGGAGCCGGCCCGCGAAGTGAAGCTGCGCGTGCAGGAACCCCTGCCGGCCTGGGGTGACCCGCGGCTGCTCAAGCTGGTGATGGAAAACCTGCTCGGCAACGCCTGGAAGTTCAGCTCGAAGAAGCCGGTGGCGGAAATCAGCGTCGGCAGCGAGCGCGGACCGGATGGCGAAACTGTCTATTTCGTGCGGGACAACGGCGCCGGATTCAACATGGACCGAGCCAGGGAACTGTTCGGCACCTTTGTGCGCTTGCACGAGCAGGAAGAGTTCAAGGGCACGGGCATGGGCCTGGCCAACGTGCAGCGCATCGTCGCGCACCACGGCGGGCGGATCTGGGCCGACGCCGTGCCGGGCAACGGCGCGACCTTCTATTTCACGCTGGGCGGCGCACCGTCGCCGGCCTGATGCGAGCCTGGCGCGCGCGGCTTCAGACGGCCGTCTCGTCCTCTTCACCGGTGCGGATGCGCACGACGCGCTCGACGCTGGTCACGAAAATCTTGCCGTCACCGATCTTGCCGGTGCGCGCGGCGCGGATGATGGCCTCGACGCAGCGGTCCACATCGCCGGTCTTGACGACCACTTCGACCTTCACCTTGGGCAGGAAGTCCACCACGTACTCCGCACCGCGGTACAGCTCGGTATGGCCCTTCTGGCGGCCAAAGCCCTTGACCTCTGTCACCGTGAGGCCGGTCACGCCGCACTCGGCCAGGGCCTCGCGGACTTCCTCAAGCTTGAACGGTTTGACGATGGCGGTGATCTGTTTCATGGAGTGTCTCCTTGGAAATTGCTTGTGGATGATGCGTTATGCGTGGAACTTGCTGGTCACAGGGTAGCGCCAATCCTTGCCGAAACTCCTGTGAGTTACCCGGATTCCGATGGGGGCCTGGCGGCGCTTGTATTCGTTGATCTTGACCAGCCGCGTCACGCGCTGCACCACGGCGGCATCAAAGCCCGCTGCGATGATGTCGGCCACGCCTTCGTCGTTCTCCATGTAACGCTCGAGGATTGCGTCCAGCATGTCGTAGGGCGGCAGGCTGTCCTGGTCTTTCTGGTCGGGCCGCAGTTCGGCGCTGGGCGGGCGGGTGATGATGCGCTCCGGTATGGGCTCGCTGCCCGTGCCATACGGGTCATGGGCATTGCGCCATCGCGCCAGGCGGAACACGGTTGTCTTCACCAGGTCCTTGATCACCGCAAAGCCGCCTGCCATGTCGCCGTAGAGCGTGCAGTAGCCGGTGGCCATCTCGCTCTTGTTGCCGGTGGTCAGCACAATGCTGCCGAACTTGTTGGAAAGGGCCATCAGGATGACGCCGCGGATGCGCGCCTGGATGTTCTCCTCGGTCGTGTCTTCCCCGAGCCCCCTGAACTCGCCAGCAAGCGATGCCTTGAAGGCCTCGAACTCCGGCACGATGGAGATCTCGTCATAGCGCACACCGAGCCGGCTTGCCATCTCGCGGGCATCGATCCAGGAAATGTCGGCCGTGTAGGGGGACGGCATCATGATGGCCCGGACCTTGTCCTTGCCCAGGGCATCCACCGCAATGGCCAGCACCAGCGCCGAGTCGATGCCGCCCGACAGGCCGAGCAGCACGCCCGGGAAGCCGTTCTTGCCAATGTAGTCGCGTACGCCGAGCACCAGCGCGTCCCACAGTTCGGCCTCGGCCTCCTGGGCGGGTGCAATGTCACCGGACAGGATCGCCGCACCACCCTGGCGCGCCACCTGCACTTCGAGCAGCTGCTCACGGAAACCTTCCGCGCGCGCCGCCATGGTGCCGTCTGCCGCCACGGCGAACGAGGCGCCGTCAAACACCACCTCGTCCTGCCCGCCGACCAGGTGCGCATACACCAGCGGCAGGCCCACGGCCCGGGCGCGGTCGGCCATGCGCTCCACCCGCTCGCCGCCCTTGCCCACATGGAACGGCGAGGCGTTGATGACTGCCAGTACCTCGGCGCCGGCCGCCCTGGCCAGCCGCGCCGGCTCCTCGAACCAGGCGTCCTCGCAGATCAGCAGGCCGATGGAGACTTCCTCATTGCCATGCCGCACCCTGAACACGCAGGTGCCCTGCCCCGGCGTGAAATACCGGCGTTCATCGAACACCTGGTAGTTGGGAAGCTCGCGCTTGGCATAGGTGTCAAGAACGCGCCCCTCGCTGATCACGCTGGCGGCGTTGTGCCGGCTTTGCACCGCCACGCTGCGGGTGCGGGTGTCGCCGCCGCTCGGGTGGCCGACCACCACCACCATGTCTTTTAACCCGGCCAGCTCGCGGGCCACCGTTTTCACGGCATCATCACAGGCAGCGATGAACGCGGGCCTGAGGAACAGGTCCTCGGCCGCGTAGCCGCAGATCGACAGTTCGGGTGTGAGCAGCAGCCGCGCGCCCTGTGCGTGGGCGCCTCTGGCGGCATCGATGATTTTTTGCGCATTGCCCTGCATGTCACCGACGACGAAGTTGAGCTGGGCAATGCAGAGTTTGAGAGTCATGTACCGGGGGTGCGAGGGCCAGTGGAAAACGATTCAAACGATTATGTCATCCGGGTGCTGACCTCGCCCGCGCAGGTCGATGCACAGGCCTGGAACAGCCTGCTGGCGGCGCAGCCGCATGACAGCCCTTTCATGCGCCATGAGTACCTGGCCGCCATGCACGACAGCCGCAGCGCCGTGCCGAAGACGGGCTGGACGCCGCGCTTCATCACGCTGTGGCGCGGTGAAGCGCTCCATGCGGCCTGCGCGCTCTATCGCAAGAGCCATTCCTATGGTGAGTATGTGTTCGACTGGGCCTGGGCCAACGCCTACGAGCAGCATGGCCTCGCCTACTACCCCAAGGCGCTGGTGGCGCCGCCGTTCACGCCGGTGCCGGGGGCGAGGCTGCTGGCGCGTGACGCCGCGGCGCGGCTGGCGCTGGTGCGGGCGCTGGTGCAATGGTGCGGAGACGAAGAGTTGTCGTCACTGCACCTGCTTTTTTGCAGTGACGACGATGTGCTTGCCTGCTCACTGGCCGGCCTGATGCTCCGCCACACGGTCCAGTTCCACTGGACAAATAGCGCCCCCACGCTCGGCACTGACGTGTCCTCGCTGCCCCCCGAGGGGGCGCGTTTCGCCTTGGGGCGGCCCGGCGGCGAAACCTCCCGGTTCGCGGACTTCGACCACTTCCTCGCCTCCCTCAACCAGGACAAGCGCAAGAAGATCCGCCAGGAGCGCCGCAAGGTCGCCGAAGCCGGGGTGACATTCCGCTGGTCATTGGGCCATGACATCACTCCGCAGGACTGGGCGTTCTTCTACAACTGCTATGAGCGCACCTACCTGGAGCACGGCAATGCGCCCTACCTCACGCCCGACTTCTTCGCGCGCATGGCGCAAACCATGCCCGGGAACTGGCTGCTGTTCGTTGCAGAGCGGGAGGGCAAACCGATTGCCACCAGCCTGATCGCGGTGCAGGGCGGGCCGACCCTTCCAGTCCCCGGCGCACCGCCCTTCGAAAAAGCAGCCTTCGGCCGGTACTGGGGCGCGCTTGAGAGGGTGGACTGCCTGCACTTCGAGGCCTGCTACTACCAGCCGCTGCAATGGTGCATTGAACACGGCTACAGCCGCTTTGAAGGCGGCGCGCAGGGTGAGCACAAGATGGCGCGGGCGCTGCTTCCCGTGAAGACCACCTCCGCCCACTGGCTGGCCCACCCCTCCTTTGCCGATGCTGTCGAGCGCTTTCTCGAGCGTGAGGGCCAAGGCATCGAGAACTACCTGGAGCACCTGGAGCACCGTACACCGTTCAGGCACAAACCCTAGTGGCGGCGTCACAGGCCAGCGGCTAACCTTGCCCTCAGGAGACACGACAACATGAAAACCCTGAGCGGCCTGGACGCGACCTTCCTCTACCTTGAGGCGCCCGAAATGCCCATGCATGTGGGCTCGCTGAACCTCTATGAACTGCCCCCTGGCTTCAAGGGCAGCTTCTACAAACAGGTCAAGGCCCATATCGCCAGCCGCATGCACCTGGCCCCCATCTTCAGCCGCAAGCTGGCCTTTATGCCCTTTGACCTGGGGCACCCGCTGTGGGTGGAGGCCGATGAGGTTGATCTGGACTTCCACATCCGCAAGATCACGGGCGCCAACCTCACCGTGCGGCAGGCGGAGGCCATGGCCGCGAAGCTGCACGGCAAGCTCATCGACCGCGCGCACCCGCTCTGGGAGTTCTATGTGTTCGACAGCATCAAGCTGCCGGACGGCCGCAAATGCGCGGGCTTCTATTCAAAGGTCCACCACGCAGCGCTCGACGGCAAGGGCGGCATGGTGCTGGCCAACGCCATGCTCGACGTCACGCCCGTCCCCCGCGAAGTGCCGCCGCCCGACCCGTCACGCAAAGGCAGGAAGCAGGGCGACCTGAAGATCGGCGCCATGATCGGCGCGGTGTTCTCCAACTCGCTGGCACAGTACGCCAAGCTGGCGAAGTCACTGCCCGCGGCGGCCTCGTCGCTCGGCGGCACCGTGGCCAGGCAGTCCGTCAGCGGCTCGGGCAAGTCGCTGCGCCCCAAATTGCCGGTGAGCCTAGCGCCCAAAACGGTGTTCAACACCGCCATCACACCCAACCGGGTGTTCGCGACGGCGAGCATCCCGTTCGGCGAATGCCGCGCCATGGCCAAGGCCGTGGGCGGCAGCTTCAACGACATCGTGCTGTGGATCTGTTCCACGGCCCTGCGCACCTACCTTGCAAAGCACGCCAGCATCCCCAAAAAGCCGATGATCGCCGCCATGCCGGTGAGCCTGCGCGAGGAAAACAACAAGGAACTCAACAACCAGGCCTCGATGAGCCTGGTGGACCTGGGCACCCAGTACAGCCACCCGATGAAGCGCATGAACGCCATCATGGCCTCCACCGCCAAGGTCAAGGATGCGCTGGTCAGCCTCAAGAGCGTGTTGCCCACGGACTACCCTTCCCTGCTGGCCCCGTGGATCGTCGGTGGCGTGGCCAAGGCGGCCTTCAAGACCTACAGCGCCACCGGCCTGGCCGAACGGCTGCCGATGATGGCCAACCTGGCCATCAGCAATGTCCCGGGGCCGCAGGTGCCGCTGTACATGGCCGGCGCGCGGATGCTGACCTTCCACCCGCTGTCCATCGTGACCCACGGCCTGGCGCTGAACATCACCATCCAGACCTATGCGGGCAGCGTGGACTTCGGCGTCATTGCCGACAAGAAAGCTGTGCCGCATGTGCAGGACCTGGCGGATGCGCTGGTCGAAGCGTTCGAAGAGGCCAGGCGCCTTTATGCAATGACGAATACGCAAGCAGTACCCGCCCCCGTGGTAACCCCTGCATCCGGCGTCCCCAAGGCGACCCGAAGCAAGACGCCAGCCTCTAAAGTGACCGCCAGGGCACCGGCCCGGCGCGCAAAAGCTGCTACCGTCAAAACCACAGGAACCGCAGCAAGGAAGACACCGGATGCCCATGGCAAGCAAGAGACACGCAAACCTCCACGACCTGCAGCCGCCAAGCCTCGCCCTGCTCGCGCTTGAGTTCCGCGCGCCCTGGGAGTTCGGCTCACTGCTGCTGTCCTGGCCGGTGCTTTCAAAGGCCCCTGCGGGCGACGGCCACACGGTCATCATCTTCCCCGGCCTGAGCGCGAGCGATGCCACCACCGTTCCGTTGCGCCGCTACCTGGACTCGCGCGGCTACCGCACCGAGGGCTGGAGCCAGGGATTCAACTTCGGCCCCCGCGTGGGCGTGCTGGAGTCGGCCAGGGAGCAACTGGTCAATGCATTCAATACCGGCGGGCGCAGGCAGGTCAGCCTGATCGGCTGGAGCCTGGGCGGCGTCTATGCGCGTGAACTGGCCAAGGAACTGCCCGACATGGTGCGCGGTGTCATTACCCTCGGCACGCCCTTTGCCGGGCCACCCAGGTCAACCAACGCCTGGCGCATCTATGAACTGACAAGCGGCCGCAGCATCGAGCGGGAGACCGAGAACTACAAGCTGCCCGAAGCGCCGCCGGTGCCCACCACCAGCATCTACTCGCGCTCCGATGGCATCGTCGCCTGGCAGGGAAGCATCCAGGCGCCGAGCGGCACGAATCCGGACACCGAGAATGTAGAGGTCATCGCCAGCCACGTCGGCCTCGGCCTGAATCCGAGCGCATTCTGGGTGGTGGCCGACAGGCTGGCGCAGGCGCCGGGGCGCTGGAAAGCCTTTCAGCGCAAGCGCGGGGTTCATGGATTGATCTTCCCGGACCCCGAACGCTGACGCCAGGTCAAGCCTTCGACTTGTTGTAGTTCGCGATGCCGTCCATGATTTCCTTCATGGCGGCTTCCGGGCCGTCCCAGCCCAGGATCTTGACCCACTTGCCCTCTTCCAGGTCCTTGTAGTGTTCGAAGAAGTGCGCAATGGTCTTCAGGCGCAGCGGGTTCAGGTCTTCGGGCTTTTGCCACTGGGTGTAGATCGACAGTATCTTGTCGGTCGGCACGGCGAGCACCTTGCCGTCTTCACCCGCCTCGTCCTGCATCTTCAGGATGCCGATGGGCCGGCAGGTCACGACCACCCCGGGAATCAGCGGCACCGGCGTGATCACCAGCACATCGACCGGGTCGCCGTCGCCACTGATGGTCTTGGGCACATAGCCGTAGTTGGTGGGGTAGTGCATGGACGTGCTCATGAAGCGGTCCACGAAGATCGCGCCGGACTCCTTGTCCACCTCGTACTTCACGGGGTCGGCGTTCATCGGGATCTCGATGATCACGTTGAACGCATTGGGAACATTCTTGCCGGGGGAGACTTTGTCGAGGGACATGGTTTCTTCTTTGGTTTCTGGATTAAAGCTTAGGAGATCGGGATTAACCCTGATTTTACTGACGTGGCTCTTGCTTTCCGGCCCGCGGGGCGGGAATCGCCCCTGTTTCAGCTTATATTCCGCCGGTTGGCCAATCGTCTCCACGGGAGCAACGAGGAAGCAACGCAGCGGGGGTTCCGCTAGCGTGGCACCCCCTCCAAGCGAAACAACGTAGGAGAAAAAAATGGCAGGCAATTCAGCGCTGATTCTGGCGCTTGTGTGCGGGCTCGTGGCCGTGGGATACGGCATCTGGGCTCGCGGTTGGATTCTTTCCCAGGACGCGGGGAACGCCCGCATGCAGGAAATCGCGGCGGCCATCCAGACCGGCGCGGCGGCTTACCTTGCGCGGCAGTACAAGACCATCACGATGGTCGGCGTCGTGCTTGCCATCCTGATCGGCATCTTCCTTGACGGCAAGACCGCTGTCGGCTTCGTGATCGGCGCGGTGCTGTCCGGGGCCTGCGGCTTCATCGGCATGAATGTGTCGGTCCGCGCCAACGTGCGCACCGCGCAGGCCGCCACCAGGGGCATCGGCCCGGCGCTGGACGTCGCCTTCCGCGGCGGCGCCATCACCGGCATGCTGGTGGTCGGCCTGGGCCTGCTCGGCGTGGCCGGTTTCTACTGGTTCCTCGTGGGCAACGGCAACCTCACGCCGGACAAGAAGCTGTCTGACCTGCTGAACCCGCTCATCGGCTTTGCCTTCGGCTCATCGCTGATCTCCATCTTTGCGCGCCTGGGCGGCGGCATTTTCACCAAGGGCGCCGACGTCGGCGCCGACCTGGTGGGCAAGGTGGAAGCCGGCATCCCTGAAGACGACCCGCGCAACCCTGCCGTGATCGCGGACAACGTCGGCGACAACGTGGGCGACTGCGCCGGCATGGCGGCCGACCTGTTCGAGACCTACGCCGTGACGCTGATCGCCACCATGGTGCTCGGCTCGCTGCTGGTTGCGACGGCCCCCGTCAATGCGGCGCTGTACCCGCTGGCGCTGGGCGGCGTGTCCATCATCGCCTCCATCATCGGCTGCTTCTTCGTCAAGGCCTCGCCTGGCATGAAGAACGTGATGCCCGCGCTCTACAAGGGCCTGATCATCGCCGGCGTGCTGTCGCTGATCGCGTTCTGGTTCGTCACCATGTGGATCATCCCGGACAACGCCATCACTGCCACCGGCAGCCAGCTGAAGCTCTTCGGTGCCTGCGCCGTGGGCCTGGTGCTGACCGGCGCACTGTGCTGGATCACCGAGTTCTACACCGGTACGCAGTTCGCGCCCGTGCGGCACATTGCCCAGGCTTCGACGACCGGCCACGGCACCAACATCATTGCCGGCCTGGGCGTTTCCATGCGCTCGACCGCCTGGCCGGTGATCTTTGTGTGCATGGCCATCCTGGCCTCGTTCTCGCTGGCCGGCCTGTACGGCATCGCCATTGCTGCCACCTCCATGCTGAGCATGGCCGGCATTGTGGTGGCACTGGACGCCTACGGTCCCATCACCGACAACGCCGGCGGCATTGCCGAAATGGCCGAACTGCCAGCGAGCGTTCGCGACATCACCGACCCGCTGGATGCCGTGGGCAACACCACCAAGGCCGTGACCAAGGGCTATGCCATCGGCTCCGCCGGCCTCGCCGCGCTGGTGCTGTTTGCCGACTACACCCACAAGCTGGAAGCCTATGGCCGCGCCATCAGCTTTGACCTGAGCAACCCCATGGTGATCGTCGGCCTGTTCATCGGCGGCCTGATCCCCTACCTGTTCGGCGCCATGGCCATGGAAGCCGTGGGCCGCGCCGCCGGCGCCGTGGTGGTGGAAGTGCGCCGCCAGTTCCGCGACATCAAGGGCATCATGGACGGCACGGGCAAGC
>JAZKHY010000037.1:0-6556 GCA_040385105.1 Pseudomonadota bacterium | reverse complement strand
TTGATGACCGGCACCTTGGCGTCGCGGCTGATGCGCTCGATCAGGCCCTTGCCGCCGCGCGGGATGATCACGTCCACGAATTGCGGCATGGCAATCAGCTGGCCGACGGCCTCGCGGTCGGTGGTCTGCACCATCTGCACCGCGTCGGCAGGCAGGCCGGCTTCGGCCAGCGCCTGCTGCACCAGCCGGGCCAGCGCCTTGTTGGACTCGATGGCTTCCGAGCCGCCGCGCAGGATGCAGGCATTGCCGCTCTTGATGGACAGGCTCGCGGCCTCGATGGTCACATTGGGCCGGCTCTCGAAGATCATGCCGAAAACGCCGATGGGCACCCGCATCTGGCCCACGCGGATGCCGCTGGGCTGCTGCTTCAGGCCGATGATCTCGCCGATGACGTCGGGCATGGCAGCCAGCTGCTCGCAGCCCTGGGCCACGGTCTCGATGATTTTGGGGGTGAGCTTCAGGCGGTCCACCATCGGCGCGGCGAGGCCGGCGGCGGTGGCGCGCGCGATGTCTTTGGCGTTGTCGGTTTCGAGCGCCTGCACATTGGCACGCAGCAAGGCGGCCAGCAAACGCAGGGCCTTGTTCTTCGTGGCCGCATCCGCCTTCGCCATCAGGGACGACGCGGTGCGGGCCTGAAGACCCAATGTCTGCATGTATTCGGAAATGTTCAGCGCGTTCATGGAACCCGCTATTTTGCCCGTTTATCGGGCAGCCGGTACGGCACAGGCCTGGCAGAGTTGCAATGCAAGCCTGTGCAGCGACTGCCAGCCATCGGCCGGCCAGTCCGGCTGCTTCAGGCCCTTGACGATGCCATCCACCTGGTGAGCCGCATGCAGCAGGTTGGCCAGCGTCACGTCGGTCAGGCGCGGCAGCACGCGCTCGAACAGGCGCTCCTTGACGCCCCAGACGCGCTGCTCGCGCAGGGCCATCGGCAAGGGGCGGCCCGCGCCCATGGCGTCCTTCACCCGCTTGAGCGCGCGGATATCCTCGCTCAGCGTGTAGTGCACCAGCACCTCGGCCTCGCCTTCGGCCTGCAGGCCGTCGAGCATGCGCTGCACCCGCGCCACCTGCCCGCCCAGCACGGCTTCGGACAGCTTGAACACGTCATAGCGCGCGACATTGAGCACCGCGCTTTCGATCTGGTCGAAGCTCAGCTCACCCTGCGGATACAGCAGGCCGAGCTTCTGGATTTCCTGGAACGCCGCCAGCAGGTTGCCCTCGACGCGGTCGGCAAAGAAGCCGAGCGTGCGCTGGCCTTCCTCGCCCGCCGTCACGCGTTGCCCCTGCGCCTGCAGCCGCTGTGCGATCCAGGCCGGCAGCGCGGCCCGCTCCACGGGGTCCACCTGGACGGTCACGCCAAAGCTGTCCAGCGCGGTGAACCAGGCGCCGGTGCGCGTCATCTTGTCGAGCCTGGGCAGCATGACGATGGTCAGCGTCGAGTCATTGCCCTGCGACGATTCCGCCAGCTGCTGGATGGCCGGGCTGCCCTCCTTGCCGGGCTTGCCCGAGGGAATGCGGATCTCGACGATCTGCCTGTCGGCAAACAGGCTCAGCGAGCCGCCGGCCGCCAGCACCTCGCTCCAGTCAAAGTGCGCGCCGGCGACGGTATGGGAGGTACGCTCGGTAAAGCCCTGCGCACGCGCCGCCGCGCGGATGGCATCCGCCGCCTCCTGCACCAGCAGCGGCTCGTCGCCGTGGACGGTGTACAGGGCCTTGAGGCCCTTTTGCAGGTGGTTGGGGAGTTGGGCGGCTGCGAGCTGCATGCGCGGAGTTTACGCGGCTGCCCGGGGGTCGGGGGTGCGGGTGTTGTCCAGCCGCAAGGTCAGGCAATACGCCGCGCCGCCCGACCGGTTGAACGAGCCCAGCGGCACCACATGCACGCGGTAGCCGCGCCCTTCCAGCTCTGCGCGCAACGCCGCCGTGCACCAGCACATGACCACGTCCCGGCCCAGGCAGACCGAGTTCACGCCCAGGTGTTCGGCGTCTTCCAGCGGCGCCTCGATGAGCATGCCCGGCGGCACATGGGCCCTGATCTGCGCGCGCCCTTCGCTGCTGAAGGCAGCGGGGTGGTAGACCACCTCGCCGCCGGACAGCAGGCAGAAGCAGGTGTCCAGGTGGTAGAAGCGCGGGTCAATGAGTTCCAGCGGCACGCAGGGAAGGCCGAGCACACCGGTGAGCGTGCGGGCTGCCTCCCGGCTGGAGCGCTGGCCCCAGCCCGTCCAGATCAAGCTGCGGCCGGCGTCAAAGATGGCATCGCCAGCGCCCTCGAAGTACACGCCCTGCGGCATGTGGTGAATGGCGTCAATGTCGCCGCGCGCCTGCAGGGCCTCAAACAGGCGCTGCCCGTGCGGCTCTTCTCCCGTGCGCTCCGGGCGCAGGTAGCGCGCCATGACGGCCTTGCGGTCGAGTACGACGGCACAGTTGGCCGTGAAGACCAGGTCAGGCCAGCCCCTGGCGGCCGGCTTGACCATGACCGTGGCGCCGAGTTCCTCGTATTTGGCCTTCAGCGCATTCCAGCCCTGATGCGCGTCGCGCGACAGGCGGCCTGCATCGACCGCCCACTGCGCCGGATCCATCCAGGGATTGATGGAATAGCTCACCTCGAAGTAATCGGGCGGGCTCATGAGCAGCAGGGGCATGCGGCGAAGTTTCGCACACCGGTGGCGTTCAGGGATGCCGGCGATGCGATGCCGGCACGGGCTCGTCCAGCGATATGACGTTGCGATAGGTTCCGGCCGGCGCGACGCCTGCCGCATGGCTCGCGCCGGGGCCGGAAGCCGGCCACCTTGCCAGCTCACCGCAGGCCTCGCTCCAGCGTTCGCGCCCTGCCAGGCCTTCAAGCGTGCAGCCGTGCAGGGCCTGCCGGCCGCTGGCGGCGTCAACTGCGCCGTCGTTCGAGACGTAGGGCTTGATGTAGCGGTAGCCCGTTCCCCCCGATTCGCGGCAGAAGCCGTCCTTGCCCAGGCTCATGGTGCGGGGCTCGATGTCGTCATAGAACTGGCGTGCCCAGATACAGGCTTCGCCGGGTGTCCGGAAAAAGGGCCCGGCCGGGAACCAGGAGTACCGGTTGGAGGCTTGGCCCTGGGAAGAGCAGGCCAGGCAGGCAAGCCCCGCGGCCACAAGCAGACGGATCACGTTGAAGTCCTTCAGGCAGACCGGCGCTGAGCCGGAAAATGGATTGCCTGAAAGACCGGGGGCTGGAACAGCCGCACAAAGCTCCGCAAGCGCGGAGATTCTACAAAATACTACTTATTTATTTAAATTTTTCCTGAAAATAATTCTTTAGTAATTATTTTCAAGTTCCGGGGGTGCTGATCACACTTCCCTGACCGCAGCCAGGCGCCGCAGAAGCTGCTGCACGATGTCGGTCTGCATGTCGCGATACAGGAGCGCCTCTTCCGCCTCCTTGGACAGCACGGCCGACTCGTTGAAGCTGATGTCGCGCTGCTGCAGGATTTCCGTGGAGGGGATGATTTCCCGGCCCTGCTGGTTGCGCAGCCTGAAGCTGAGCCGGCTGCGCAGCTGGAACTCGCGCACCTGGCCGCTGGCGTTGAGGCCGACCACAACCTTCTCGCGCTGCTCGGTGAGCACATCCAGGATGACCTGGGCCGCATTCATCTGCTGGGCGGGGACCACCGTCACGTTGCCGCCCGACGTGATGCTGCGCCGCAGCTCGTTGCCGACGGGTGAGGATTCACCGGTGTTGATGTAGAGCGTCTGGAACGCAAAATTCGGCGCCTGGCGCAGCTGGAAGCCGCAGCCGGCCAGCAGGGCCGCCGGCGCGATGGCAAGAAGGGTTCTGCGTTGCATGTTCAGGCTCCCGGCTCAGATGACCACGTTCACGAGGCGCCCGGGCACGACGATCACTTTCTTGATGCCGGCGCCGTTGGCAAAGGCAATGAATGCCTCGCTCGCGACGGCGGCCTTCTCGATCTCTTCCCGGCTCGCGCCGGCCGGCACGCGGATGGCGCCGCGCAGCTTGCCGTTGACCTGCAGCACGAGCTCGATCTCGTCCTGCACCAGCGCGCCTTCATCGACCTGCGGCCAGGATGTGTCGAGCAGGTCACCGCTTGCGGCCGCGTAGCCCAGCTCGTTCCACAGCACGAAGCTGATGTGCGGGCACACCGGGTACAGCACACGCAGCAGGATGCTGAAGCATTCGGCCAGCGCGGCCTGGTCGGCGGCGCTGCCGGCGAGCTTGGCGTCTTCGAGCGTGTTGAGCATCTTCATCACGGCGGAGACCACCGTGTTGTACTGCATGCGCTCATAGTCGTAGTTGGCCTGTCGCAGCACGGTGTGGATCTCAAGGCGCAGGGCCTTGGCCGCAGGCGGATAGTCCAGCGCCTTGCCGCGCGCGGCAAAGCCGGCCTTGAGCGCAGCCTCGTGCTTGACGGCGAAGTTCCAGACGCGGCGGAGGAACCGGTAGCTGCCCTCCACGGCCGAGTCGTTCCACTCCAGCGTGGCCTCGGGCGGCGCGGTGAACATGGTATACAGGCGCGCGGTGTCGGCGCCGTATTTCTCGATCAGGTCCTGCGGGTCAACGCCGTTGTTCTTGCTCTTGCTCATGGTGCCCACGCCTTCGTAGGTCACGGCCGAGCCGTCTTTCCTGAGCTTCGCGCCGATCACCTTGCCGGTGTCGTCATGCACATCGTCAACGTCGGCGGGCCAGAAGTATTCGACGCCGCCCTTGTCGCCCTTGCGCGAGTAGATGTGGTTGAGCACCATGCCCTGCGTCAGCAGTTTCGTGAAGGGCTCGTCCACTTTCACGAGGCCGAGGTCGCGCATGACCTTGGTCCAGAAGCGCGCATAGAGCAGGTGCAGGATGGCATGCTCTATGCCGCCGATGTACTGGTCCATCGGCATCCAGTACTGCGCGCCGGCCGCCACCATGGCCAGGTCGTTCTTCGGGTCGCAGTAGCGCATGAAGTACCAGGAGCTGTCCACGAAGGTGTCCATCGTGTCGGTCTCGCGCCGTCCGGGCTTGCCGCAGACGGGGCAGCTGCAGGCCAGGAAGTCCTCGCGCTTGTTCAGCGGGTTGCCGGAGCCGTCGGGCACGCAGTCCTGCGGCAGCACCACCGGCAGGTCCTTCTCGGGCACCGGCACTGCGCCGTGCTCGGGGCAGTGGATGATCGGGATCGGTGTGCCCCAGTAGCGCTGGCGGCTCACGCCCCAGTCGCGCAGGCGCCAGGTGGTCTTCTTCTCGCCCAGGCCCTTCTGCTCCAGCGCATGGGCCACGGCGTTGACCGCGTCCTTGTACGCAAAGCCGCTGTAGATGTCGGAGTTGATGGTCACGCCGCGCTGCTTGTCAGCGTACCAGTCGTGCCAATGCTCGTAGTCGTAGTGCTCGCCGTCCACATGCACCACCTGCATGATGGGCAGCTTGTATTTCTTCGCGAAGATGAAGTCGCGTTCGTCGTGCGCGGGCACGCCCATGACGGCGCCGTCGCCGTAGCTCATGAGCACATAGTTGCCGACCCACACCTCCACGTCGTGGCCGGTGACCGGGTGCTGCACGTGCAGGCCGGTGGGCATGCCTTCCTTCTCGCGCAGGGCCAGCTCGGCCTCGGTCGTGCCGCCCTTCTTGCAGTCCTCAATGAACTGCGCCAGTGCCGGGTTGGCTGCAGCCGCATGCGTGGCCAGCGGATGCTCGGGCGCCACCGCGCAGAAAGTCACGCCCATGATGGTGTCGGCGCGGGTGGTGAAGACGTACATCTTCCCGCCCTGGATCAATTCGCCGGCAGCATCCTTGATGCCGTGCGGGAAGGCAAAGCGCACGCCCTCGCTCTTGCCGATCCAGTTCTCCTGCATGAGCTTGACGCGCTCGGGCCAGCCGGGCAGCTTCGTCTGCACATGGTCCAGCAACTCTTCGGCGTAGTCGGTGATCTTGAGGTAGTAGCCCGGGATCTCGCGCTTCTCGACAACCGCGCCGGTGCGCCAGCCCTTGCCGTCGATCACCTGCTCGTTGGCCAGCACCGTCTTGTCTACCGGGTCCCAGTTCACGACCTGGGTCTTGCGGTAGGCAATGCCCTTTTCGAGCATCTTGAGGAACAGCCACTGGTTCCACTTGTAGTACTCCGGGTCGCAGGTGGCAACCTCGCGCGACCAGTCAATGGCCAGCCCCATCGCCTGCATCTGCTTCTTCATGTAGGCGATGTTGTCGTAGGTCCACTTCGCGGGCGGCACGTTGTTCTTCATTGCCGCGTTCTCGGCCGGCAGGCCGAAGGCGTCCCAGCCCATGGGCATCAGCACGTTGTAGCCGTTCATGCAGGCGTAGAACTTCTTGCGGCCGGCGTCCTCGGTGACGCGGTAGGCATCGCTCGCGGTCCACTGCGCCTGCGCGCCGCGCTCGACCTCGAGGTGGTTGTACTTGTCTTGCATGATGGGTGAAATTGTAGGTGGAGGCGCTCCCCGGCGCCCCGCTGGTCGCTGCCCGGGGCAGCCCGGCGCCCGCTCAGGGTTTGGCGTCGCGCGGCTCGGCCACGAAGCCGATGCGGCTGAGCCCGGCCTTCTGCGCCGCCCCGACCACCTCCACCACCCGGCCGTAGGGCACCGCCTG
>JAZKHY010000036.1:0-68422 GCA_040385105.1 Pseudomonadota bacterium | reverse complement strand
TCAACGGCGGCGTGCCGGCGCAGTTCGGCGACTTCGGCCTGGCCTACAACCCGGAATCGATCATCGAACAGTCGTCGCAGTTCGACTTCTACGACGGCGGCGGCCTCGACGCCAGCTTCCTCGGCCTGGCCCAGACCGACAAGCACGGCAACGTCAACGTCAGCAAGTTCAACGGCCGCCCGGTCGGCTGCGGCGGCTTCGTCAACATCACCCGCTCGACGCCGAAGCTGGTGTTCTGCGGCAGCTTCACCGCCGGCGGCCTGGAGGTGGCGGTGGGCGACGGCACCCTGCGCATCGTCCAGGAGGGCAAGTCGCGCAAGTTCATCGAACAGGTCGAGCAGGTGACCTTCAACGGCCGCGACGCCGCGCAGCGCCGCCAAAGCGTGCTCTTCGTCACCGAGCGGGCCGTCTTTAGGCTCACCGCCGACGGCCTGGAACTGATTGAAATCGCCCCCGGTATCGACCTCGAGCAGGACGTCCTGCGCCACATGGGCTTCCGCCCCATCATGCGCGACGTCAAGCTGATGGACGCCGGCCTGTTCCAGGAGAGCTGGGGCGGGCTGGCGCGGGCGCTGGCGGGCGCGGCCGCGTGAGGGCCCCGTGAGGTTCCCGTAAGTTGTTGATGGCCGGCGTCACCGGCCCGGCCGCCCAGCCGGGCGCGACCGTTGCAATCCTCAGCGAGGATTTGCGCAACGGCGGCATCCCCGGCGTCGTCAAGGGCGTCAAGGACGCGGCGGCCACCATCGGCTGGCGCAGCAAGGTCTACGACGCGCTTGCGCCCAATTCTCCGTTGCGCGAAGTCGTGATCGCGATGGCGCTCAGGCATTCTGGCGCGACCACCAAGGCGCCCGTCGCGGGCACGGTCGCGGCGTATACTTGTCGCCGGTTGACTCCTGTTTGCTCTTCGATCCGGCGCACGGCCGCCCGGCGACACTTCCGGCTTTTGCCATTGCCTCGCTTACTGATCACGCAGCTCGTTGAACTGAAACCGTTGCTGCCTCCCCTACTTTCGCGAGCGAAAGTCATTTCAGCGGCAGCTTTGCGCGTCAGGGGAAAAACCGGGGATCGTAGATCCAACGCTTGAGGGTGGTTGCTACTATCGCGCCGGCGTCGCCGTGCTGCGCATTGATCAGCACATTGTATTCGTCGGGCACGATCACCGAGGGAACAAGCAGGAGGGCCGAGGCCCCCGATGCGATCCAGGCATCGCCCGCCGCCTTGGCGGTCAGTCCGACCGGAATCGCGTCCCAGCCACCGGGCAGCGGGGCGAGCACCTGCCGCGCGTCCCATACCGCTTCCGGAACGTCGATCCGCACCAGGTAGCGATTGAACGGCAGGCCGCCGCTGCGCAGGTAGTGCACGGTCTCGAGGGTGGCCAGCGCGATATTCGTGGCGCAGTACACGACGGGCGTTCCCTTGCTGTTCCAGCGTCCGCCTGTCATCTTGGCGCCGGTACCGCTCAGATCATTGGCAGGGTAGGTCGGTGCCTCGACCGCGATGCGCCAGACCGGCACGGTCATGCGTATGCCCCGCTCTGGCTCATGGACAACAGTTCGGCCACCAGCTTCTGGCCCTCGAAGGTGTCCATGTAACTGGCGGGCGTCGCGCCGGCCAGCGCCGGCAGCGGCTTGGTCAGCCAGTCGGACACCCAGCGCGCTGCGTCGAAACCTGCCGGATCGCCGGACTGTTCGACCATGGTCTGCACCATCCCGATCAGCGTTTCAACGCCCAGCACGCGTTCCGATTCATCCTTGGACAACACGGTGGCGTCCTTCTCCTTGCGGCTGATGGTGGCACGGGAGAGGCCGAGGCTGGACAACAGATTTTCCTTGCTCATGCCCATGCGCGACGACAGGTTGCTGACCATCGACGCCGGGATGCCTTGCCGGATCACGGCGATGCGCGCCTGGGGATCGAAGCGGTAAATTTGGTAAATTTGTGTACCATCGACGACGATGGTCTGAGCGGCCGCCGTTTGCGGCTGGACGAAAGCGCCGCTGGCGGCCTGCCGGGCGACTTTGACGTTGGCGGCGCGGGCCGCTGCCGCTGGTTTTGCGATTGCTTTGGAATTCGACATGACCGTCTCCTTTAAGACACTAGTATAGCTCAAATGAGGCAACACGCAAGCGCCGCGCGAATCGGACTTGCGTCCCCGCAGACGGAACCCGTGCGGTGCGCGGCTGCGGGTGCATGGCCTTGGTATTTGAAGAATTGAAGGCGCACCACCCAAACATGTCAAAGATAGATCTGTTCAACAAAATGGGCGGTGATTGGCCCAGCCTCGTCGAACCGCGCTCACGTGCCCGCGTCTTGCTCAGCCGGCGCGGGCGGGCCAGGCCGAGTAAGTTGTTGAAGGTCATCGTAACTCCTGCTACGATGACCGTTGATACTTCTACGCAACATGGGAGCGGAACCTCCCCCCGTGGTGGCGCAGGTAACTTACCCCGGGGGACGCATGCTTCCACGTTTTCGCCACATCGCTTGGCTATTCACCCTGTGCCTGCCGGCGCTGCTGCCGGCGGCCTCCCATGCCGCCGCCGAAGCCGGCGCGTCCGACATGACAAGCGCGGTGGCCAAGGCCAGCGCCCGCGGCGCGCCCTGGAGCGGCCCCGTCACCGGCCCGGCCGCCCAGCCGGGCGCGACCGTTGCGATAATCAGCGAGGATTTGCGCAACGGCGGCATCCTCGGCGTCGTCAAGGGCGCCAAGGAAGCGACGGCCACCATCGGCTGGCGCAGCAAGGTCTACGACGCCGGCGGCAGCCCCGCCGGCCGCGCCAAGGCGCTGGCCGACGCGCTGGCGTCCGGCCCGCAGGGGCTGATCCTGATCGGCGTCGACGCCAAGGCGGCGCAGCCGCAGCTGGCCGGCTTCGCCGCGAAGACGATCCCGGTGGTCGGCTGGCACGTCAGCGCCTTCGCCGGCCCGGTCGCCGGCAGCGCGGTGGCGATGAACGTGTCGAGCAACCCGCTCGACGTCGCCCGCGTCACGGCGATGGCGGCGGTGGCCAAGTCGGGCGGCAAGGCCGGCGTGGTGATCTTCACCGACAGCAATTTCGAAATCGCCACGGCCAAGTCCAACGTCATGGCCGACGTGATCCGCGCCTGCGCCGGCTGCAAGCTGCTCGAGGTGCGCGACGTCGCCATCTCGCGCAGCGCCGAGCAGATGGCCGGCGTCACGCGCGAGCTGCTGGCGCGCCACGGCAAGGCCTGGACCCACGCGCTGGCCATCAACGACATCTACTTCGACTACGCCGCGCAGGAATTGACCAAGGCCGGGCGCGCCAGCAACAGCCTGGAGATGCTCTCGGCCGGCGACGGCAGCGCCGCCGCCTTCCTGCGCATCCAGGCCGGAACCTTCCAGAGCGGCACGGTGGCCGAACCGCTCAACCTGCACGGCTGGCAACTGGTCGACGAGATGAACCGCCTGTTCGCGCGCCAGCCGGTCAGCGGCTACGTGGTGCCGGTGCACCTGGTGACGCCGGAAAACATCGCCTTCGACGGCGGCGCGCAGCGCCAATACGACCCCGACAACGGCTACCGCGCCGCCTACAAGCGGATATGGAAACGCTAGCGGCGCCAGGCGCCGGACGGCTGGCCCGGCTGCGCCGGCTGCTGTTGCCGCGCTCGCTGGGGCGGCAATTCGCCCTGGTCGTCGCCGGGCTGGCCCTGCTGATCCTGGCCGGCGGCGCCACCGCCATCTACGCGCTGCGCGTCGGCACCGCCGCCACCCGCGTGCTGGCCGAGGAGCGGCTGGTGCGCATGCAGCAGGCGCAAGACCTGGTCCAGCGCACCATGTTCATCGAGCGCAACTCCTACCAGTTGTCCGAGGCCGTGTCGGCCGCGGCGATGCGCGCGCGCTACACCGACATCGTCGAGCAGCTGGAAGTGTTCGACCGTCTGGCGGACCAGCTGGCCGCCGGCGGCGACGAGCTGGCGATCCTGGAACTGCACCAGTCGGGCCAGTTGTTCCGCAACACCGCCAACATCGTCGCCCAGTTGCGCGAAAGCGAACTGGAGGCGGCGGGCGCGGTCCAACCCGGCGCCAAGAGCCGGCAGTTCCTCGACGAATTGCGGCAGCAGGCCAGCGCGCTGGTGGCGGCGGCCAGGCTGCAATCGGACCGCTTCAGCCTGGATTTCCGCGCCGCCGTGCAGGAACTGGCGCACACCTCGACGCGCAACCAGCGCTGGGTCAGCGCGCTGCTGGCCGCCAGCCTGGTGCTGGCCGGGCTGGCGGCCTACAGCTTCCTCGGCAAGCACGTGCTGGCGCGGCTGCAACTGGTCAGCCAAAGCCTGCGCCGGCGCGACACCGAGGCGGCGCCGCTGACGGTGACGGGCGACGACGAAATCGGCGAGATGGCGCGCGCCGTCGAGCAGTTCCAGCAAGACCGGCGCCAGCTGGCCGTGGCGAACGCCGCGCTGGAAGTCGAAAAGGCGCGCCAGGAAGAGCTGATCCGCAAGCTGGCGGAGGCGCACAGCCAGTTGCTGCAATCGGAGAAAATGGCCTCGATCGGCCAGCTGGCGGCCGGCGTCGCCCATGAAATCAACAATCCCGTGGCCTTCGTCAACTCCAACCTGGGCTCGCTGCAGCAATACGTGGCCGACCTGTTCAAGGCGCTGGCGGCCTACGAGGCGGCGGAGGCCGAGCTCACGCCCGCCACCCGCGCCGCCGTCACCGCCCTGAAGCGGCAAATCGACCTGGTGTTCCTGCGCGAGGACGTCGCCAGCCTGCTGAGCGAATCGGTCGACGGCTTGCAGCGGGTCAAGCGCATCGTGCAGGACCTGAAGGATTTCTCCCACGTCGACCAGACCGAACTGCAGCCGGCCAACCTGGAAAAGGGCCTGGACAGCACCGTCAACGTGGCTTGGAGCGAACTCAAGCACAAAGTCGAGCTGGTCAAGGAATATGGCGCGATTTCAGAGATAGAATGCATGCCCTCGCACCTGAACCAGGTGTTCCTGAACCTGCTGATCAACGCCGCCCACGCCATCGAGGGACAGGGCCGCATCACCTTGCGCACCGGCCAGGACGACGACAACGTGTGGGTGGAAGTGGAAGACAACGGCAAAGGCATCAGCGCCGAGCACCTGGACCGCATCTTCGATCCCTTCTTCACCACCAAGCCGGTCGGCGTCGGCACCGGGCTGGGGCTGTCGCTGTCGTACGGCATCGTCAAGCAGCACGGCGGACGGATCGACGTGCGCAGCGCGCCGGGCAAGGGGTCGGTGTTCCGGGTGGTGCTACCGCGCCACGCCGCGCTGGCAACGCTATGAGGGATGACAAACGCAACGAAAAGCGAAAAAAAAGCCTGAAGATCGCTCTTCAGGCTTTTTTCTTACGAATTTTGGTGCGGCTGGCAGGAATTGAACCCACGACCCCTTGGTTCGTAGCCAAGTACTCTATCCAACTGAGCTACAGCCGCGAAGCCGCAAAGTATAGCACGGTCTATTTGAAGCTCACCGTCAGCGGGTGCAGCGGTGCGCTGAAGTCGCCGGTCCAGACCTCTCCCGGCCGGACCGGCCAGGCATCTGTCCAGGTGCCGGTGGTGATCACGTCGCCGGGTTGCAGGTCGGTGGCGCCGGGGCACTGGCGCAGTTCGGCCAGGAAATGATGCAGCGCGCGCAGCGGGCTGTCCAGCACGTTGGCGCCCTGGCCCTGGTCAACCACCCTGTTGCCCTGGCGAAGGCTGACGCGGCAGGCGGCCAGAATTGCGTCCAGCTCATTTGCCGACGCCGCCACCTCGCGCAGCGCAAGCTTGCGGCCGACCAGCAGGCGCGCATGCAGGCCGCTGTCGGCCATGGTGTCGGCCGCACGGAACTTCCAGTCCGGCAGGTGCGACTGCACGACCTCGAAGCCCGGGGCCACCCAGGCAATGCAGGCAAAAAGATCTTCCAGCGAAGCGCCTGCCGGCGGCGTGGCGGCCATGCCGAACACCGCCTCGGGTTCCAGCCGCGGCTGCGCCGTGCGGTCCAGCGACAGGCTGCCTTCGCCGTCGCAGTGCGTGACCGTGGTGTCCCAGACCGTCCCCCAGATCGGCGCGAACACGCCGTAGCGCGGCCAGATGCTGCGGTTGGTGAAGCCGATCTTGTAGCCCTGCGGCACCTCGCCGCGCGCCATGCGCAGCGCCCGCACCGCCAGCGCGCCGCGGTAGGCTGCGGCGGCGTCAAAGCCCGGCACATCGCTCGGGGCCGAAGGCCAGAGCTGGCCGGAATCAAGATGCTGGAGCAGGGTTTGCGGTGTCATCGGCGCATTATCGGACCGCATCTGTCGCTAGAACAGGGGACAGCGCACACCCGGCCCGGCATGTGACAATCCGCTGATGCAAGGCTCCCCCGATGCCTCCCTCATCCGCGTCGCGCTGGTCGAGGATGATGCCCATTTCCGGGATGCGTTCGCGGCCGCCATCGCCGAGGCCGGCGACATGACGCTGGTGTCCGTCGCCTCCACGCGGGCCGAGGGCATGAAGGCGCTGCAGCTGCCGCCCGCCGATGTGCTCCTTGTGGACCTGGGCCTGCCCGACGGTTCCGGCATCGACGTGATCCGGGCCGCGCAGATCCTCTGGCCGGCCTGCCACGCCATGGTGAGCACCACCTTCGGCGACGAAGCCCACGTGATCCAGTCGATCGAGGCCGGTGCTGCAGGTTACCTGCTCAAGGACAGCGTGCCCCGCAAGATGGTGGAGGAAATCCGCAGCCTCAACGCCGGCGGCAGCCCGATCAGCCCGCTGATCGCGCGCCAGATCCTGACGCGCTTCCGCCAGCCCGCCCCCGCGCCATCGGCTGCGCCGGCCCTGCCGGACGACGCGCGGCGCACCACGCTGTCAGCACGCGAGCAGGAAGTGCTGGAACTCATCACCAAGGGCTTTGCCTATGACGAGATCGCGCAGCTCATCGGCGTGTCGCGCCACACCGTGTTGACCTTTGTCCGCCGCATCTATGCAAAACTCGAAGTCAGCTCCAAAGCCGAGGCAATCTATGAGGCCAGGAACCAGGGCATTCTGGCTCGCTAGCCGGCTGCTGGGGTTCGCCTGCCTCCTGCTGTGCATGACGCAGGCCCGGGCCGCCGGCGGCAACGTCCTGCATTTCGATCGCGCCGAGATCCTCATCGCTGGCACCGGCACATTCGCCGCGCCGCCACCGACGGTGGACGAAGCCGCATTGCCGGGCAGTTGGTCCCCGGTCAGCCTGCCCCATGCGCTCGCGCGCGACATCAACCCCGCCAACGGCGCAGGCACCGGCATCGTCACCACCTGGTACCGCGTCCACATCGCCGGGCTCGAACCGGCCGCCAAAGGCTCCACCTACCTGTTCATGCCGCGCTGGCAGACGATCGGGCGGATCGCCGTCTATGGCGACGGCAAGCTGCTGTTCCGCTCGCGCGGCGGGCCGGTCTGGAACGGCTTCAACCACCCCTTGTGGATCCCGCTGGACGAGCAGGCCGACAGCGGCCTGCCCGGCACGGTGCTGATCCGCATGGACAGCCTGCGCAGTGCCGGCGGCGCCATCTCCAGCTTCGACATCGGCGACGAGGAGGCCCTTGCCTGGCGCAAGCGCATGCGCGAGTGGCTGCAGGCCGACCTGCCCTTCCTGAGCAGCGGCGCCTTCCTGGCGGTGGGCCTTTTCGCGCTGGGTGTCTGGGCCATGCGGCGGCGCGAGACCATCTACCTGCTGTTCTTCGGCTCCTCGGTGCTGTTCTACGTGCGCTGCATGCACTACTACCTGGGGCTGGAGCCGCTGCCGATCCCGGAGGACTGGTTCGGCTGGCTCACGGTGAACTCGCTGGGCTGGCTGGTGGTCAACGTCTACTTCTTCACCTTCATGCTGGCCGAGCGCCGCTACCGGCGGCTGGAACGCTGGCTGGTCGGCCTGATGCTGTTTGCCAGCGCGGCCACGCTGCCGCTGACCGACGTGCTGCCCAACCTGGCCCTGCTTGCGCCGCTGGCCTACCTGATCCTGCTGGGCATCACGGTGGCGGCCTCCGTGGCGGGCTTCTGGGTGTCGCGCCAGGTGGGCTCGCGCGACGGCATGCTGCTGTCGGTGTGGAACGGCCTGACCATTCCCTGCGGCATGCACGACTGGATGCTGCAGAACTACCTGATCGGCGTGGACGGCTACTACCTGCTGCCCTACACCTGCATCGGCACGTTCGCGATCTTCATGGTGGTGATGTACCGCCGCTATATCGGCGCCATCGACCAGGTCGAGAAGCTCAACATGGGCCTGGAGCAGCGGCTGAGCGAGCGCGAAGCCGAGCTCACGCTCAGCCACAACCGCCTGCGCGAAGTCGAGCAGCGCGAGATGCTGAGCCAGGAGCGCCAGCGGCTGATGCAGGACATGCACGACGGGCTGGGCTCCTCGCTGATGAGCGCCCTCAAGGTGGTGGAGCGCGGCCGCCTTGGCGAGGTGCAGGTTGCCCAGGTACTGCGCGAATGCATTGACGACCTCAAGCTGGCCATCGACTCGCTGGAGCCGGTGGAGGCCGACCTGCTCCTGCTGCTGGCAACGCTGCGCTTCCGGCTCGGGCCGCGCCTGGAGAGCACCGGCATCGCGCTGCGCTGGGAAGTGCGCGACGTGCCGACTCTTGACTGGCTCGACCCGCGCAGCGCGCTGCACATCCTGCGCATCCTGCAGGAGGTATTCACCAACGTCATCAAGCACACGCAGGCCGGCGAGATCCGGGTGGCCACGTCCTTCGAAGGCGACGCCGTGCTGGTGAGCGTGCAGGACGACGGCCAGGGCTTTGACGCCGATGCGGCGCTCAAGGGCGGCAACGGCAAGGGCCTGCACAACCTGCTGCGCCGCTCGGAGGCCATCGGCGCCCGCGTCAGCTGGGAGCCGGCGGCGCGGGGAACGCTTTTCAGGCTCTGGCTGCCCCTGCGCCGCCCGGCCACGCCCGTCACGCTGCCGTAGCCCGCGCCAGCGCCTGCAGGCGCGCGCGATGCACTCCATAATGTGCCCCGTGCCATGGCGCGTATCCGCGTGGCACGCGTCCCATACCGGACCCAAGCCATCCCAAGGAGCAACTCCATGCTACGTCGTCACCTCACCTCCCTCGCCACCGCCACGCTCCTGCTGCTGGGCGGCACCGCCTTCACCGGTGCGGCATTTGCCGAGGCCCCCATGGTCAAGACCCAGGCGCCCGGCTACTACCGCATGATGCTCGGCAGCTTTGAAGTCACCGCCATTTCCGACGGCACCGTCAAGCTTCCCGTCACCAAGCTGCTCAACACCAAGCCGGCCAAATCAGGCGCCGCCCTCAAGCGCGCCTTCCTGCCCGAGACGGTGGAAACGTCCGTCAATGCCTACCTCATCAACACCGGCAGCAAGCTGGTGCTGATCGACACCGGCGCCGCCGGCCTGTTCGGCCCGACGCTGGGCAACATGCTGAACAACCTCAAGGCGGCCGGCTACCAGCCCGCGCAGGTGGACGAGATCTACATCACCCACATGCACCCGGACCATGTCGGCGGCCTGATGGCCGGCGCGGCCATGGCCTTTCCCAATGCAACACTGCGGCTGGACAAGGCCGACGCCGACTTCTGGCTCGACGAGGCAAAGATGAATTCCGCACCCGCCGACGCCAAAGGCTTCTTCCAGGGCGCGATGGCCTCGGTCAACCCCTACAAGGCAGCAGGCAAACTCAAGACCTTTGAGGGCAACACCGAACTCGTGCCCGGCATCAAGGCTGTGGCAACACACGGCCACACCGCGGGCCACACCATTTATGTCGTCGAGAGCGGCGGCGAAAAGCTGGTGCTCTGGGGCGACCTGATGCATGTGGCCGCCGTACAGTTTGAAGACCCGGGAGTGACCATCCAGTTCGACACCGACAGCAAAGCCGCTGCAAAGCAGCGCAAGGCCGCCTATGCTGAAGCAGCCAGGGGCGGATACCTTGTCGGCGCATCGCACCTGTCGTTCCCGGGCCTGGGCCACCTGCGCAAGGCGTCGGCGGGCAAGGGCTATGTGTTTGTGCCGGTGAACTACACGTCGCTGAAGTAACGCGGCCCATGGAAACCAAGCCCCCGCTTCCCCCGTTCGACGCTGAAACTGCCGCGAAGAAAGCGCGCATGGCCGAAGATGCCTGGAACACGCGCGACCCCGACCGCGTGGTGCAGGTCTATACGGAAGACACGCAGTGGCGCAACCGCGCCGAGTTCCCGGTGGGCCGTGAGCAGGTCAGGCAGTTCCTGCAGCGCAAGTGGGCCAGGGAGCTGGACTACCGGCTGATCAAGGAAGTCTGGGCCTTCACCGGCAACCGCATCGCGGTGCGCTTTGCCTATGAGTGGCATGACGACTCGGGCCACTGGTACCGCAGCTATGGCAACGAGAACTGGGAGTTCAACGAGCATGGCTTCATGCAGCGGCGCTTTGCCAGCATCAACGACATGCCGATCAAGGCCGGAGACCGCAAGTTCCACTGGCCCCTTGGCAGGCGGCCGGATGACCACCCCGGGTTGAGTGACCTGGGGCTTTAGGCCTTCAGCGTCAAGGCGAGCGCCTTCAGTTCAGCCACGGCCGCCTCAACAACCTGCGCGCTCCAGTCGTCCTGCACCTGCTGCTCGCCGCGCACCATCACCAGCCGGCTTCGGTGGCGCGAGCCGGTGAGGCGACGGAACACCACCTTGCCCGGGCCGAGCGTGGCGCAGGACGCGGGCACGATGGCCACGCCGAGGCCGCAGGCCACCATGGCCAGCACGCTCACGAACTGGCCGGCCTCATGCCGCAGGTCAGGGCGGAAACCCGCTTCCACGCACAGGGCGGCCGTCTGGTCAAAGTAATCGCTCTCCTGGTAGCGTGAGAAGCCCACAAAGCGTTCATGCGCGGCGAGCTTCAGGTTCAGTGGACCGCGTGGTTTGGCCAGGGCGTGGCCTGCGGGAATGGCCAGGCAATACGGGTCGTCGATGTAATGCACCGTCTCGGGCGGCAGCGAGTCTTCGCCGGGGCGGATGAAGCCCAGGTCGATCTCCGAATTGCGCAGCGCCTGCAGCTGGCGGCTTGACGGGATCATCTCGCGCACCTCCACCGCCACGTCCAGCCCGGTCTTTTCGAGCCGCTTGAGGAAGCCCGGCAGGATGGAGTGCGTGGCCGATGGCATGACCGCCAGGCGCAGCGTGCTGCGGTGCCCGGACTGCCGCTCACGCGCCCGCACGGCGGCCTGCTGGGCCCGCGCCAGGATGGCCCGGGCGTCTTCCAGGAATGACATGCCGGCAGGCGTGAGCTGCACACCGCGCGGCAGGCGCACCAGCAGGCTTGCGCCGACCTCTTCCTCGAGCTGGCGGATCTGGGCCGACAGCGGCGGCTGGGCGATGAACAGCTTGGTGGCCGCGCGGCTCACGCTGCCGCATTCGGCCACGGTGACGAAATAGCGCAGATGCCTGAGTTCCATCGGGTTTCACATACTCAATACGTATGGATTTCATATTAAATGAGTCTTTGACGTATGTCACTGGCCCGCCGACACTCACGCCCATGAAATCCCTGCGCAAGCTCTCCCCCGCCCACGGCCTGGCCCTGGAAGACACACCCCGCCCGGCACCCGGCCCCGGCGAAGTCCTGCTGCGGGTGCAGTCCACCGGCGTCTGCGGCACCGACCTGCATATCGACGAATGGACGCCCAGCTACCACTTCATGACGCCGGCCCTGCCGGTGACCATCGGCCACGAGTTCAGCGGTGAAGTCACCACGCTGGGCGAAGGCGTCAAAGGCTTCGCGCCGGGGCAGCTCGTCACCGTGCGGCCTTCCACCACCTGCGGCCAGTGCGCCGCCTGCCAGGCCGGCGACTTTGACGCCTGCGTCACAAGGCGCGGCATCGGCGTGATGCGCGATGGCGCCTTTGCCGAATGGGTGCGGGTTCCGGCGCGCAACTGCGTGCCGGTCCCGGCAGGCGTTGACGCCGAGGTCGCCGCGCTGGCCGAGCCGCTGACGGTGAGCTGGGAGTCGGTACGCACCGGCGGTGTGAAGCAGGGCGACCGGGTGCTGGTCTTCGGCCCCGGCAACATAGGCCAGGGCATCGCGCTGTTCGCGCGCGCGGCCGGCGCGCGCCAGGTCGTAGTGGCGGGCCATGACGACAAGCCGCGCCTGGACGTGCTGCGGACCATGGGCTTCACCGACCTCATCGACTTTGCACAGGCCGGCATGGACGAAGGCCTGAAACCCTACCTTGCCGAAGGCAGGTTCGACGTGGTGATCGAAGCCACCGGCGCTGCAGCCGTCGTGAACGCAGGCCTTGCCGCGCTCAAGCCCCATGGCGTGCTCGTCATCACCGGCATCCATGCCGCGCCGGTGGCGGTGGACCTGACGGCGCTGGTGCGCCAGCACCAGGAAATCCGCGGATCCTACCGCGCGCCGGAAGCCGCCTGGCCGCAGGTGGTCGCCTACATGCAGGACCACCAGGACACGCTGCGCCACATGATCACCCACCGCATGCCGCTGTCGCAGGCTGTGGAAGGCTTTGCCCTCGCGCGCAACAAGCTTGCCACCAAGGTCATGGTGCAGCCGGGCCTGGAGGTGCTGTGACGCAGCGCACGGCCCGCGCGTTCCTCGCGCTGTGGAACAGCATCAGCGGTGAGGGCGTGCAGAAGGAATACGAAACCTGGCACAGCTTCGAGCATGTGCCCGAGCGCGTCGGCCTGCCCGGCTTCATCGAGGCGCGGCGCTACCGGTCCACGGCCAATCCGCTGCGCTACTACACCTGCTACTGGCTGGAGTCGGCCGATGCGCTGGCCACGCCGCAGTACCGCGACGTGTTCACCAACCCCACCGTGTGGTCCGCACGCATCCGGCCTCAGATGCGCGACTTCTTCCGCATGCCCTGCGGGCTGGGCGGCGCCCATGGCAACTCGTCGGCATCGCGCCTGGTGACGCTCCACCTGCAGTCAGACGATGCGGATGCGGGCGCCTTGATTGACGCGGCGTTGCGCAGCATCACCAGCAAGGCCGGCCTCGTGAGCGCGCAATGGGGCCCCGCCCGGCCCACCAGCGACTTCCCGCTGGCGAACGTGGATGCCGGCGCCGCAGCGCAGCACCAGTTTGTCGTGATGCTGGACCACCTGGACGATGCCGCACTGCGCGAGGCGACGCAACAACTGCTGCAAGCCCTGGCACCAGGCCTCACGCCCGTGACGCCACCCGATCATTTCGAACTGCTGACCCAGGTCCGGCAGGACGAGCTTCTCTCACCGCTTTCAGCCCGGCAACCCCAGCGCCCTGAATTGCTGTCACCATTCATCCAAGGAGACAACGCATGAACACCATCCACACCCCCAAACGCAGCTTCCTGATCGGTGCCGCCCTGCTGCCGCTCGGCCTGGCGCTGGGCACCGCTGCACAGGCGCAGGCATGGCCCGTCAAGCCCATCCGCATGATCGTCGGCTACCCCAGCGGCTCGTCGCCTGACGTGCAGGCGCGGCTGATTGCCGAGCCCCTGTCCAGGGCCCTCGGCCAGCCGGTGGTCGTTGACAACAAGCCCGGCGCCAGCGGCAACATCGGCGCTGACCTGATCGCCAGGGCCGATGACGGCCACACCATCGGCGTCATCGGCAATGGGCCGCTCACCAGCTCCAAATTCCTCTACGCCAAACTGCCCTACGACCCGCTCAAGGACTTCGCGCCGATCGCCCTCATCGGCTCCGCGCCGCTGGTCTGGGTGGTGGCGAAGTCGCCGGCCAGCGGCGCGGCGGACAGCTACATCCGCCAGGCCCGCACCGACGGCGACAAGCTCGCCTACGGCTCCATCGGCCCCGGCTCGGGCGGCCACCTGGGCATGGAGCTGCTCAAGTCGGCACTCAGCATCAACCCGCTGCATGTGCCGTTCAATGGCGGACCGCCCATCCTGAACGCCATGATGAGCGGCCAGGTCCAAATGACGCTGCTGCCGTCGTCCACCGTGATGCCGCTGGTGCAGGCCGGCAAGATCGATGCCATTGCCGTCACATCGGCCAAACGCAGCCCGCTCGCGCCCACGCTGCCGTCGATGGAAGAAGTGGGCGCCCGGGGCCTGAACATCGAGGTGTGGAATGCCGTCATGGCGCCGGCGGGCATGCCTGCCGCCAGCCAGGCCAGGCTGGCTGCCGAACTCGAGAAGATCATCGGCTCGCGCGAAATGCGCCAGAAGCTCTTCCTGCAGGGCTGGCGTGTGGACGAGATCAACCCCAAGGCGCTTGCCGCGCGCATCCAGAAAGACACGGCCACCTACCAGGGCGTGATCGACCGCAACAAGATCCGGGTCGACTGAGCAGACGCAAAAAGGACAGCCGCAGGGCCCAATGCGGGGCTGTTCCCGATGGAGTCTTCCCTGCATGCCCCGCCTCACCAGGCTGCCGGCGCCGATCGTACGGCCCGGCGCCAACCCGCTCATCGCGACGCCCATGTGCGTCGCCCTTCCTGAAGCCGGCATACCGGACGGCGCGCCGGTCATCCTGGTGCTGCCCGCCATGGGCACACCGGCTTCCTTCTACCAGCCCCTGGCGCTCCAGCTGTGCGACCTGCTCCAGGGGCCCGTGGCCATTGGCGAGCTGCCAGGCCAGGGCGCAAGCCGGATGGCGGCGCGCCGGGGCGCAAGCTTCGGCTACCGCGAGATCGTGGACGACTGCATCCCGGCCTATGTAGAGCAGCTGATGGGGTGGTTTCCCGAGCGCCCGCTGTACATCGTGGGCCACAGCCTGGGCGGGCAACTCGCCGTGCTGGCGCTGCCGCGCATCCACGACAGCATTGCCGGCCTGGTGCTGGCCGCCTGCGGCACGGCGCACTACAGGGCCTGGGGCCGCTTCCGGCTCAAGGCCATGGCCATGGTGTACCTGGTCAGGTTCCTGGCGCTGTGCCTGCCCTGGTACCCGGGGCGCCGGCTCGGCTTCGGCGGCGACCAGCCGCGCCGGCTGATGCGCGACTGGTCCGTCAATGCCACCACCGGCCGCTACAGCATCGCCGGCGACCCCATGGGGCCGCGCGGGCGCCAGGCGGTACTGGACACGGTGAGCCTGCCGGTGCTTGCGCTGTGCGTCAGCGGCGATGCCGTGGCACCCCGCCGCGCGGCAGAAGAGCTGCTGAGCTTCATACCTTCCGCGCAGCCAACCCACTGCGAGATCCCCGGCGTGCCTGCGCACAACCCCTGGCGCCGCCACTTCTCGTGGGTGCGCGAGGCCGCACAGGCATCGGTTGCGATCGCCCAATGGCTCAGGGGCTTGCCTGATAATGCGGAGCCTGTGAGCCGCACCGACAGCCATGACTCCCCCATCCTCCCTGCCCGCCGTCAAGCTGCAGATTCACGCCTACCCGAGGCTGCGGGTCGGTGATTCAGAGCCGCCGCTCAACCTGAAACGCGGGCTGGCGCTGCTCGCCTACCTGGCCGAGGCAGGCAGGAAGGTGTCGCGCTCGCAGGCCGCGATGATGCTGTGGCCCGATGCCGATGAGGCCCTGGGCCGCACCCGGTTGCGCAGGCTGGCCCACCAGGTCAACACCACCGCCGGTGTGGAGATCGTCACCGGCGATGCCGACACCCTCAACATCAGCGATGCACTGGACTTCAGCTGCGACGTCGTCGCAGTGCGCAGCGCGGCCCATGCCGTGCTGCGGGCCAGCGAGCTGGACTTGCCGGAGCAGCAGGCCGCGCTGCTGCCGCAGGCTGAAGCCGCGCAGTTCCTGCACGGCTTCAGCCTTGAGTCAGACCTGTTCTTTGACTGGGTCGCGCGCCACCGCGCCGAGCATGAGCGGCTGGTCTCGCGCGCGCTGCTGCGGCTGGCCGAGCTGCAGCTGCTGCGCGGCAAGCCCGAAGCCGCGCTCGAAGCGGCCGAGCAGGTGCTCAAGCTCGACGCCTGCGCCGAGAAGGCCCATGCAGCCGTCATCGGCGCGTGGGCCAGGCTCGGCAACATGGCGGCTGTGGAAACCGCCTATTTCAACTGCGCCGAGGTGCTGCGCCGGGAGCTGGGCGTGCGCCCTTCGGCGCGCATCGAGGCCGCCTATGCGGCCGCCGTGGCGCACGGCGACGCACAGGCGCGCCTTGAGGCGCAGCCGCAGACCCGGGTCCAGATCCAGTTTGCGCAGACGAGCGACGGCGCGGTGGCTTTCGCAGCACAAGGCAGCGGCCCGGAAACGCTGGTCATCATCCCCGGCCTGCTCTCCCATGTGGAAGTGGCCCTTGACGAGCCGCGCATCCGCCAGGTCCTGGACCGCCTGGCCGTGAACCACCGCATCGTGCTGATGGACAGGCGCGGCACCGGCCTGTCCGAACGCATCGGCGTGGCCCCGACCGCCGAGGCCGCGATTGAAGACGTGCTGGCCGTGCTCGATGCGATTGGCGCACCCAGGGCATGGATCCTCGGCTCGTCGGTGGGCGGCACCATCGGCATCGAGATGACGGCCACGCATCCGGAAAGGGTGGCCGGCCTGCTGCTGTTCGGCGCCAATGCGCGCGGCGCCTGGGCCGAGGACTACCCCTGGGCCATGGACGACGCGGCGCTGCAGAAGTGGATCGACATCCTGCACTCCGGCTGGGGCGGCATACCCACGCTGAACATGTTCGCCCCGTCGGCAGCGGCGGAGCCGGACGTGCAGTCCTGGTGGGCCCGCATGCTGCGGCAGGCGGCCTCGCAGAACAGCGTCGCGTCGCTGGTCAAGGCCTTCCACAGCATGGACGTGCGCGCCCGCCTGCCGCACATCGCGGTGCCGACGCTCGTCGTCCAGCGCGAAGGTGACCGCATTGTGCGCAAGGGCGCGGGCGAATACCTGGCGGCCCACATCCCCGGGGCCGAGCTGGCCATGCTGGCGGGCGACGACCACTTTCTGTGGCACGGCGACTCGGACGCTGTGGTCAATGCCGTGAACAGCTTCGTGGCGCGCCATGCGAAACGCTGAGCCTCAGGGCTGCCGGGGCGACGTCACGTCGCGCAGCAGCAGGCTTTCAAGCCAGCGGCGCGACGCACCAAAGTAAAAACCCTGCTCCAGCTTCTCCACGCTGTGGCGCGGATTGTTGAAGGTGCCAAAGAGCATGTCCAGCAACGGCAGGTCGGCAAAGTTCTCATGATGCACGGCCCGCGCATGGTGTATCGCATGGCTCTCGGGCCGCTGCACGATGAAGCCCAGCCAGCGCGGCGTCTTCAGGTTTGCATGCTGGAAGATTCCCGCGAAGGTGATGAAGGCAACCGCCACCGCCCCGGCCTCCGGCGCCAGCCCGAGCAGCGGGAACATCACCAGGCTCGACCAGGTGACAAAGAAAACCGCGTCCAGCGGATGCAGGTAATAGGCACCCCAGGCATCCAGCGTCTCGGCGCTGTGGTGCATCTGGTGGATGCGCCACAGCCAGCGAAAGCTGTGCGCGCTGCGGTGGTAGGCGTAGTGGCACAGCTCATAGCAGAGTATGCCGGCCAGCGCGCCGCCGGCAATGCCCAGCGACGCGCCGTCCAGCAGCGACTTGCCATCGAACACCGTGGCCCACAGCGCGCCTGTGGCCAGCGAGAGGGCGAACGACAACGCCGTGAACACGCCGGCGCGCAGGCGCCAGCCAGCGACCGACGGCTCACGCCGCGCCCGGTAAAAGAAGTCGGCGATCAGGAAAGCCGGCAGTAGTGCCAGGGTGAGAAGCTCAAGCCATTGCATGGGAAATCTCCGGTCGGTATGAAGGTGCAGGGACTTTAGGAATGCAGCGTCCTTTTGGCGTTGCCCCGGCGCTGCCGCCGCATCCCGGACGCAGGACGCAGCGGGGACGCAGGCTTGAAAGACTCGGGTTTTCATCCACCACCCCAAGGATTCACCATGAACGCAGTACTTGAGCGCGAAGCCGCGCAGCAGGAAACCCAGGAAATCGACATGCAGAAGCTCGAGGAGCTGATGGGCCGCGCCATCGTTGACTACAGCGGCGCGCTGCAGTCGTCACTGATCGTGCTCGGCGACAGGCTGGGCCTGTACAAGGCCCTGGCCGAGGCCGGCCCACAGACCTCCGACCAGCTGGCAGCCCGCACCGGCCTGGCCGAGCGCTATGTGCGCGAGTGGCTCAACGCCAATGCGGCCAGCCACTACGTTGAATACCTGCCGCGCAGCGGCCGCTACCGCATGAGCATGGAGCAGGCGGCAGCTTTTGCCATGGAAGACAGCCCGGCCTTCCTCGTCGGCCTGTTCCAGACGGCGATGGCCGCCGTGAAGATCACCGACCGCCTGGAAGAGGCCTTCAAGTCCGGCGAGGGCATCGGCTGGAACGAGCACGACCACTCGCTGTTCCACGGCATCGAACGCGCCTTCCGCAGCGGCTATATTGCCAACCTGGTCCAGAGTTGGCTGCCCGCGCTGGACGGCGTGGTCGCCAAGCTGGAAAAGGGCGCGCGGGTGGCTGACGTCGGCTGTGGCCACGGCGCCTCCACCATATTGATGGCGCAGGCCTTCCCCAACAGCACCTTCTTCGGCTACGACTACCACCAGGGCTCCATCGACGTTGCACGCCAGCGCGCGCAGGCCGCCGGCGTTTCTGCCAATGTGCATTTTGAAGTGGGCAGCGCGCAGGACTACATGGGCGGGGACTACGACCTGGTGGCGGTGTTCGACGCACTGCACGACATGGGCGACCCGATGGGCGCAGCGGCGCATATCCGCAGCACGCTCAAGCCCGACGGCACCTTCATGATCGTCGAGCCCAACGCGGCCGACAACGTCGAGGACAACATCCACCCGGTGGGCCGCGCCTTCTATGCGGCCTCCACACTGATGTGCACACCCTGCGCGCTCAAGCAGGGCCGTGTCGCCCTGGGCGCGCAGGCCGGTGAAGCCAGGCTGCGCTCGGTGGTGATGTCGGGCGGCTTCAAGTCGTTCCGCGTGGCTGCCCGCTCGCCGATCAACATGGTGCTGGAAGCCAAACCGTGATTTAGTATGGGAAAAGGCCCCATACGGGCCGGTATCCTGCTTGTTCGCGGGATGCCGGCCTACAGCGCCGGGCCGTGGTTTGGAAACAATGAGTCCATGAAACACAACAAGGAGATTTCATGAACACTTTCACCAAACGCGCTCTCGTCATTGGCGCCCTTCTGGCAACAGGCCAGGCCATGGCACAGATCAATTTCTACGAAGGCGAGGGCTATCGCGGCCGCGTCTTCACCGCCCAGAACGCGGTACCTGATTTCACCCGTGTCGGCTACAACGATGCGGCCTCCTCTGTCGTGGTGGACCGCGGCCGCTGGCTCGTCTGCGAAGACGTGCGCTTCCAGGGCAACTGCGTGATCCTGCGCCCGGGCAGCTACGACTCCCTGCGCGCCATGGGCTTCAACAACCGCGTCTCGTCGGTTCGCCCGGCAGGCAATTCCAGGAATGCCCGTTATGAAATGCCGGACCCGACGCCCGAGCCGGCGAACGCCTGGCGCCGCCGCGCGAACGAGCGCGTGTATGAAGCACCCATCACCTCCGTCCGCGCAGTTGTCGGCCCGCCGAACCAGCGTTGCTGGGTTGAGCGCCAGGCCGTTGCCGAGCCGGCACGCCCGGCCAACAGCGTCGGCGGCATGGTGATCGGCGGCCTGCTCGGCGGCATCCTGGGCCACCAGGTTGGCGGCGGCAGCGGCAAGGACATTGCCACCGTGGTCGGCGCCGGTGCCGGTGCCTATGCAGGCAACCAGGTCGGCAAGAACTACGGCGGCGGCACCGTGCAGTCGACCCGCGACGTGCAGAAGTGCGAAAACGTGGCCAACCCCACACCCGCCTACTATGACGTGACCTACAACTACCGCGGCACCGAGCACAGTGTGCAGATGGCCACCGCGCCCACCGGCCAGACCATTCCGGTCAACGCCCGGGGCGAGCCGCGCCAGTAAGCAAGCTGCTTTCAGGCCAGCATCGCTGAATGCCCGCCCTCTTCCAGGGGCGGGCATTTTTGCGTCTGGACGATGCGAACGGGGCTGGCCTGCACATGATGCATTGCGATAACATCAAAACATTGGTCAAGCGTAATCGCATCCCACATCAAACGGCTCCAACATGGCAACAGAAAAGCGGGTCAAGGCCGCCGACAGGACGCTCGACGTTTTCGAGGCTTTCAGCCGCGCGGGCCGGCCGCTGAACCTGTCTGAGCTGGCCAAGGCCGTCGAGATGCCCGTGAGCAGCTGCCACGGCCTGGTGCGCACGCTCACGTCACGCGGCTATCTCGGCGAGGTCGGCACCCAGCGCATGCACTACCCGACCCGCCGGCTGTTTGACCTGGCCCGCAACATCCTGGCCCGCGACCCGATCCTGATGAAGGTATCCCCCGCCCTCGCCTCGCTGCGGGACAAGACCGGCGAGACCGTTGTCTTCGGCAAGCGGCTGGACAAGTTCGTGATCTATCTTGATGTTGCCGAATCCGGCCAGACAATCCGCTTCAACGCCGAAGTCAGCGCCCTGCGCGCCCTGCACTCCAGCGCACTGGGCAAGGCGCTTATCGGCGCCATGCCAGAGCCCCGGCGCAGCGAGTTTGTTGCCACGCTGGACCTCACCCCCGTCACCGGCAACACGATTTCAAATGCGCGCAAGCTGCTGGCCAATGTGGCGGCCGGCGAAGAGCGTGGCTGGCATTCCACCCAGGGCGAGAGCGTCGATGACGTGATGGCGCTGGCGCAGTCCGTCATGCTCGGCGGCGAGACCTACGCGGTGGCTGTCGCCGGCCCGCTTGCGCGCATGGCGCCCAAGGAAGCCAGGCATGCCAAGGCCCTTGCCGCAGCCGTGGCGCAGATGCAGGCCGTGGCCGCCTGAACGCCGCAGCGCGGCTGCTAGTTTGAGTACCGCCCGCCGGTGACGTGCAGCACCTCGCCGGTGATGAACCCGGCGCGCTCCGATGCCAGGAACAGCACCGCGTCGGCAATGTCGCGCGGGATGCCCAGGCGCGGCATCGGCGTGGCCTTGAGCCATTTCTCCTTGATGCTTTCATAGGCCGGCAGGCCCTGCACCAGCTCGGTCTCGACAAAGCCCGGCGCCACGGCGTTTACTGTGATGTTGAACTTGCCTTCTTCATACGACAGCGATTTCGTCAGGCCGATCACGCCGGCCTTGGCCGCCGAGTAGTTGCTCTGCCCCGGGTTGCCCAGGTGCGCACGCGACGAGATGTTGATGATGCGGCCCCACTTCTGGGCCATCATGTGCGGCACCGCCAGCTTGGAGCACAGCCAGGCGCCCTTGAGGATGACGCCCGTTACCAGGTCAAAGTCGGCCTCGCTCATTTTGGTCAGGTAGGCGTCCTTCGGAAAGCCGGCATTGTTCACCAGCACATGCAGGCCGCCAAAGCGCTGCACCGTTTCGGCCACAAGCCGCTCGACATCCGCCGCCTTCGTGACGTCGGCCACCACGCCGAGTGCGCTGAAGCCGTCGGCCTCCAGTGCCCGGGCGGTGGCGGCCGTGGTGGCCGGGTCGATGTCGGTCACCACCACATGCGCGCCCTCTTCGGCAAAGGCGCGCGCCGTTGCGGCGCCAATGCCCCGGCCGGAGCCGGTGACAACCGCCACCTTGTTTTTCAGACCCAGTTCCAACGCCGTTCTCCTTGTTTGCTGCGTGCGCCGTTCATTCGGCGGTGATGTTGGCCTTCTTCACGACCTTGTCCCATTTGGCGATCTCGCTCTTGAGGTAGTCGCCCAGCTGCACCGGCGTCCCGGGCGCGACTTCCACGCCCACACCGGCCATGCGCTCGACCACCTGCGGGTTGCGCAGGATCTTGCCCAGCTCTTCATTGAGCCGCGCGACGACGGCAGGCGGCGTCTTCGCCGGTGCGAACAGCGCAAACCAGGCCGACACGTCATAGCCCTTCACCACATCGCCCACCACCGGCACACCGGGAAAGGCTGCCGACGGCCTGGCACCGGTGAGCGCCAGCGCGCGCACCTTGCCGGACTTGATGTGCGGCGCTGCCGACACGGCCGGCTCGATCAGCGAGTCCACCTGGCCGCCGATCAGGTCGATCAGCGCCGGGCCGCTGCCCTTGTACGGGATCTGCTGCATGCTGACACCCGCCATGTCTTCCAGCAGCACGGCCGCCACATGCTGCGAGCCGCCGTTGCCGCCGGTTGCATAAGTCACCTTGCCCGGCTGCGCCTTCGCCAGCGCGATGAACTCAGCCACCGTGTTCGCCTTGACGTTCGGGTTGACCAGCAACGCGAAGGGCGTGGCGCCAACATAGCCGATGGGCGCGAAGTCCTTCACCGGGTCCCAGCCGAGCTTCCGGTTGACCATCGGGTTGATGGCAATGCTGCCGATGGTGCCCAGGCCGATGGTGTAGCCGTCGGGCTCGGAACGCGCGAGCGCCTCCAGGCCGATGGCGCCGGTAGCACCCGGCTTGTTGTCGATGATGACGTTCTGGCCGAGCGCCGCGCCCAGCCGCTCAGCCACGGTGCGCGCAATCACGTCGGTGGAGCCGGCCGGCGGGAAGGGCACGATCAGGCGGATCGGCTTGCTGGGCCAGGCGGACTGCGCCGTGGCGGTCAGGGGCGCAGCCACGGCCAGGGCGGCCAGTGTGGCAATGCCTGCTGCGCGAACCAGCGTGGCGCGGCGGCCTGGGGAAATCAGGTAGGTGGTCATGTGGTGAGGTCCTCAGGTATTGGGGGAAACGTCGCCGCGCGCCTTGACGACGAGATGCCAGGTGCTGACCATGACATCCTCGCCGCGTTGATTCACGGCGACGCGGTTCATCACCAGCGTGCCGCGCCCGGGCTTCTTGCCGGGTGTCTTCTCGATGATGGTGAGGCGCGCATGCAGCGTGTCGCCGATCTTGCACGGCAGGCGGAACTTGCATTCCAGGTTGGCCAGGCCCAGGATGGACGGCTCCAGGAACTTCATCAGCGGCAGCCGCGTGCACAGGCCGGAGGTGATGGCCAGCACCAGCAGGCCATGCGCAATGCGCCCGCCGTGCGGCGTGCCGGCCGCAAACTCCGCATCCACATGCAGCGAGTTGTAGTCAGCCGAGAGGCCGGCAAAGTTGACGACGTCGGCCTCGGTCACGGTGCGGGCCGAAGTGGTGAAGGTGTCGCCCACATTGAGGTCCTCATAGCTGAGGACATAGTCGCTGATGCGGTCGAGCAGGCGGTCGCTCATGGTGTCTCCTTGTGCTTAAAACGCCGACAGGCCGAGCAGTTCGCGGCCGATGATGAGCGTCTGGATTTCAGTCGTTCCCTCGGGGATGATGGCGCCGCGCGTGTCGCGGAAGATGCGCTCGATGGGGTAGTCCTCGCTGTAGCCCATGCCGCCATGCACCTGCAGCGCATAGTCCGCCACTTCGTGCGCGGCCTGCGCCGAATACAGCTTGGCAATGGAACACTCCATGCGGCCCGGCAGCCCGCGGTCCACCGCGCGTGCAGCGCGGCGGCACAGCTGGCGGGCCGCGTCGGTGCGCACCCGCATCTCGACGATCATGCGCTGCACCAGCTGGTAGGAGCCGATGGGCGAGCCGAACTGCCGGCGCGTCTTCACATAGTCCACCGACAGGTCAAACGCCGCCTGGGACGCACCCACCGCGCCGGCGGCCACGCTCAACCGGCCGAAGCTCAGCGCCTGCAGGATGTTGCGCAGGCCGTCACCCACCTGGCCCAGCACGTTCTCCCTGGGCACCCGCGCATCGGCGAATGACAGCTCGGACGTGACCGTGGCATGCAGGATCATCGTCTTGAGGCGGCGCGCTGTGTAGTCCGTCTGCGTCCTGTCCACCAGGAAGGCGGTGATGCCTTCCGGGCCGTCCTTGCCGGCGGGCACCTTCGCCATCAGGATGCCGATATCGCCGATGGCGCCGTTGGTGATCCACAGCTTGGTGCCGTTGACGATGTAATGGTCACCCTCCAGCCGGGCCTTCGTCTCCATGCCGGCCACATTGCTGCCATGGTCCGGCTCGGTGATGCCGACCCAGACCTTGAGCTTGCCGGCCATCAGCGGCAAGAGGTACTTTTCCTTCTGGGCAGGCGTGCCCAGCTTTGACAGCAGCAGGATGGCCATGTTCATGGTGTTGAAGATGGCGCGCAGGCTGTGCCAGCAGTAACCGGCCTCCTCCATGAGCACGGTGTAGTCCATGGCAGACATGCCGTAGCCGCCCTCGCTTTCGGGCAGGAAGCCGCCGAGGAAGCCGAACTCCGCCAGCCTCGCGGGCAGCGTCCAGTCGAACTCGCCGCGCTGCTCGAAGCCGGCCACGGTGGGCGTGACTTCGCGCTCGAAGAACCGGGCGACCGTCTCGCGCAGCAGCTGCTGCTCGGGCGAGAGCTCGTCGTCCACATCAAAACTTCTCATGGGGTAATTCCTAGGGCTCAGGCAGGTAAATCCGCTTGATCCGGCTTGTCTCATAATTCACAATACTGAAAGTTATTTTTTCATAGAGAAATATTGATGTCAATGGAAATCGCCGGAAAGCCCCTGGACACGCCTTCCCATGACGCGCCTTTTGCAGGGCTGCGCGTGCTTGACGTGAGCCAGGGCCTGGCCGGCCCGCACTGCGGCATGCTGCTGGGCCAGTACGGCGCGCAGGTGACCAAGCTGGAGCCCCCGGAAGGCGACTGGAGCCGCGCCATCGGCGCGCGGCACGGCTCGCATTCGGCCATCGACCTGGCGGCCAACCGCGGCAAGCGCAGCATTGCGGTGGACCTCAAGGGCGAAGGCAGCATTGCCATGGTGCGGCGCATGGCCGCGCAATGCGACGTCTTCATTGAAAGCTACCGCCCCGGCATCGCCGGGCGCCTGGGCCTGGGCCATGAAGACCTGCTGCGCGAGAACCCCGGCCTCATCTACCTCTCGATCAGCGGCTTCGGCCAGACCGGCGACAAGTCCACCCTGCCCGCCACGGACACCGTCATCCAGGGCTTCTCCGGCATGATGTCGCTGAACCTGGACTCCAACGGCAAACCCAGGCGCCTTGGCTTCCTGGCGGTTGACCAGCTTACCGCGCTGTATGCGTTCCAGGCGGTGTCGGTCGCGCTGTATGCGCGGCGCAGTGGTGCAGGCGGCAGGCGCATCGACATCAGCCTGATGCAGGCCACCGCCGCCTTCCTCGGCATCAAGGTGGTGGAAGCCAGCCTCGAAGGCGAGTCGCCCCAGCCCCTCAATGTGCCGGCAGGCGTGTACCGTACGCTGGACGGCTGGCTGGCCATCACCCTCAGCAAGGAGGCGCACTACGCCGCGCTGTGCAAGTCCACCGGCCTGCCGGGCCTGGCCGCCGACCCCCGCTTTGCCAGCTTCCAGCTGCGCGCCGCGCACGGCCCGTTCCTGGAGGCCGAGTTCGGCAAGGTGTTCGCCGCGCGCACCACGCAGCAGTGGCTGGAGCAACTGCAGGCGGGCGGCGTTGTCGCAAGCCGCGTCAACAGCGTGAGCAGCTTCCTGGCCGACCCGCATGTGCAGGCCACCGGCATCGTGCCGCAGGCCGAGGTGGCGGGGCGCAGCTTCAGCTTCCCGGCCACGCCCGGCGCGGCGCCGCTGGATGCCGGCGAGCCCCGCGCGCAGTGGCCCGACGTGGGAGCCCATGGCGCCGACGTGCTTCGCAGCTTCGGGTTCAATGGGGAAGAGATCGCCGCGCTCAGGGCCGGCGGCGCCTTCGTGCAGGCCGGCTGACGCCGCCCCTTTCCGCCAGACACGTCCCATTCACATTCATTCGCAAACCACACCAGAACTACCGGAGACCCATCATGCAAACCACGCCCCTCCTTCGCCGCCGCCAGCTCACCGCACTGGCCGGTGCCCTTGCCCTCGGCCTGGGCACGCTGCCCGCCGCCTGGGCGCAAAGCGGCCCCTTCCCCAACAAGGCCATCCGCATCGTCGTGCCCTTTGCAGCCGGCACCGGCAGCGACGTGATTGCCCGCACGGTGGGGCAGAAGATCTCGGAAGAGATCAAGCAGCCGGTCGTCATCGACACCAAGGAAGGCGGCGGCGGTATCGTCGGCACGCTCAACGCCCTGCAGGCGCCGGCCGATGGCTACACGCTGCTCATGGTGGCCAACCCCTTCACCATCGTGCCGGGCACCAACACCAAGGCACCGTACGACCCGTCAAAGGACTTCGTGCCGGTGGCCAAGGTCGCCATCGTGCCCATCGTGCTCACGGTGACACCGACACTGCCGGTCAACAACCTGAAAGAGTTCATCGCCTATGTCAAGGCCAACCCGGGCAAGCTGAGCTACGCATCGTCAGGCCCCGGCACGCCGAGCCAGGTCGAGATGGAGCTGTTCAAGCAGGCACTGGGCCTGGACATTGTGGAGGTGCCCTACAAGAGCACGGCCCAGGCCATGACGGACGTCATCGGCGGGCAGATCGCGATGTACCCGTCTGCCATGCCGCTGTCGCTGCAGCACATCAAGTCGGGCCGGGTGAAGGCGCTCGGCCTGTTCAACACCCAGCGCTCGCCCGCGTTGCCTGACGTGCCCACGCTGCCCGAAGGCATGGGCCAGCCGAACTATGTGGCCACGCCGCTGTGGTATGGCTTCGTGACACGCTCGGGCTTGCCGCCGGAGGTGCAGGCCCGCCTGCACCAGCTGGTGACGCAGGCCATGAAAACGCCCGAAGTCATGGAGCGCCTGCAGGCCCTGGGCGCGCAGCTCATCTCGCCGACCAATGATGAGTTCAGCGCCAGCATGAAGGCCGAGACCGAGAAGACCGCGCGCATCGCCAAGGCACTGGGGATCGCCAAGTGATGAAAGTGAACCCATGAGCGGGGCAGCCGCAGCGCCCGTCGCGACGGCCGCCACCGGGCGCCGCATCGAGGTGGCCACACCCACCTTTGATGCGTTCAATGTCGGTGATGTGCATCTGACCTACAGCCGCACCGTCACGCAAACCCACCTGGTCAACTTCACCGCCATGGCGGGCATGACCCTGCCAGTGTTCATCGACCATGCCCATGCGGCAGGCGGGCCCTACGGCGAGCCGATCGCGCCGGGCTTCCTGACCGCGTCGTTCTCCGGCGGCATGATGGAGAGCATCCTCGGGCGCAACACCCTGGCCGGGCTGGGCATGGACGGCTTCCGCTTCCATGCGCCGGTCAAAGCCGGCGACACGCTGCATGCCGAGGTGGAAATCGCCAGCAAGAAAGAGACGAAGGACCCGGCACGCGGTGTGATCGGCGTCGCGATGCGGGTCATCAATCAGCGCGGCGAACTGGTGCTGGAGTACACCGCCAAAGTGATGATGAAGCGATAGCTCAAGAGTGGCCACCCCGCACTTGCCCCTCATCGCACCAGCTCAAGTGCCAGGTGCGCCGCAGTCCCTTCAATTGCAGCGCCTACGGCACTGAAAATTTTGGGCCGCGCGTTGCGCGTTCTTCCTAGCCTGTACCTCGCGCAAGGCTGTGGGCAGGGCTGTGGGCGCTTCACTGCGGCGCCCCTACGCTGCGCTTCGGGGTCCCCTGCGCTTCTCGAAATCGAGGGGTCGCTACGGGTCGATTTTGGACATGGGCGCTGAACGCGCCATGGCCAAAATCGCTCCTTCGCTTCTCCGCTGCGCGGAGCAACCCTCGATTTCTGCGATGCTCGGCACCGCAGAGGCGCGCCCACAGCCCTACCCACAACCTTGCAGCCCGCATCGTGGTTCGGCACCGGTCGCGGTCTTCCTGCACCGCCAGAGGCAACACCCATCTCGCGGTGAGTGGTGTGTGCGCCGGGCCGGCCGTGGAGGCACCGCCGAGCAGCGCATGGCTTGCGGGCGCGCGCGCAGCGCGCTTCGTGAACTGACTCACTGCGGTTGTCCGAGCGGAGAGAGCCGAAGGCGAACGCAGCGAGTTCCGCAGTGGCCCGCAAGACAGAGCAGCGCAGGGGAGCCGCCGAAGGCGGCCGGTGACGTCGGCCGGCACGGCGCATACACCGCTCGCCGCAGGAGACAATCCGTGCGTGAGATGACGCGCAACGCGCGGCTCAACATTCTCAGCGCCGCAGGCGCTGCTGCTAAATGACCCCTGCGGTCCTCAACCATGCCACCTCTTCCACACTCATCCCCAGGAACCCGGAGTAAACCTCGTCGTTGTGTTCCCCCAGCAGCGGTGGCGGCATGCGGTATTCCACCGGCGAGGCCGACAGGCGGATCGGGTTGGCCAGCGTCGGCGCGTCAGCCCCCAGCGGATGCGGCATGTCCACCCGCAAGCCGCGGTGCAGCACCTGCGGGTCTTCAAACACTTCCTCGATGGTGTTGATCGGCCCGCAGGCCACATCACGCGCCTCCAGCGCCTCCATCCATGCCGCCTTGTTACGGGTCAGCAGGATCTCCCGGATCACCGGAATGAGTTCCTTGCGGTTCACCACGCGGCCCGCATTGGCGGTGAAGCGCGGGTCCTTCGCCAGGTCTTCGCGGCCGGCCACTTCGCAGAAGCGGGCAAACTGCGCGTCATTGGCCACCGCCAGGATCATGTGCCCGTCCGCCACCGGGAACACCTCGTACGGCACGATGTGCGGATGCGCATTGCCCAGCCGCCCCGGCACCTTGCCCGAGCAGAAGTACGACAGCACCTGCGTCACATTGACAGCCACTGCGGTGTCCAGCAGCGCCATGTCGATGCACTGGCCCTCGCCGGTGCGCTCGCGGTGGGCGATGGCCGCCGTGAGCGCAATGCTGGTGTACAGGCCGGTAAGGTAGTCCACGATGGGGATGCCCACCTTCTGCGGGCCGCCACCGGGCTCGCCGTCGCGCTCGCCGGTGATGCTCATCATGCCGCCCATGCCCTGGAACACAAAGTCATAGCCCGGCCGCTGCGCATACGGCCCGGTCTGGCCGAAGCCGGTGACCGAGCAATAGATCAGCTTCGGGTTGATCTTCCTGAGGTCTTCATACGCCAGGCCGTAGCGCGCCAGGTTGCCGGCCTTGTAGTTTTCAATCAGCACGTCGCTGCGTGCAACCAGTTTGCGCAGGATCTCCTGGCCTTGCGGCTGGCTGATGTCCAGCGTGACGGACTTCTTGTTGCGGTTGCCGGCCAGGAAGTAGGCCGACTCGCGCGTGTCATGGCCCTCGCCGTCTTTCATCCAGGGCGGGCCGAAGCCGCGCGTGTCGTCACCCACACCGGGGCGCTCCACCTTGATGACTTCAGCCCCCAGGTCGGCCAGGTTCTGCGCGGCCAGCGGCGCGGCAAGGATGCGCGACAGGTCGATCACGCGGAGATGGGAAAACGGTCCGGCCACAGGCGTTCCTTAGGATGTCTTGCTATTCAATATTGAGAAAAGATTTTCGGTATTGTAAAATCTCTGGCAAACCGTGGCAACCGGAAACACCACGCACCGCAATACCAGGAACCCGCACATGCCAGCCAGCCCCACCCCGACCACCGCCCTTGCCCGCTCCGACAAGGACGCCATCTTCATCCGCGGCATCAACCTCGTGGACGGGCTCATCGGCGAGCTCACCTTCACTGAAATGTTCCTGCTGGAACTCACCGGCCAGCGGCCTTCAGCCATGCAGACAAAGGTGCTTGACGCCGTGCTGGTGACTCTGATGGAGCATGGCCTCACGCCCAGCGCCATTGCCACACGGCTGATCTACCACTCCGCGCCCGATGCGCTGCAGTCGGCCGTCGCCGCCGGCCTGCTGGGTGTGGGGCCGACTTTCATCGGCACCATGGAAGGATGCGCGGTGCTGCTGCAGGAAATACTGGATGCGCCTGAAGGGCAGCAGGCACGCGCCCGCGCGATTGCCGAGCGGCATGCCGCCGCGAGGAAGCCGGTGCACGGCTTCGGCCACCCTCACCACAAGCCGGACGACCCGCGCCCGCCCAGGATGATGGCAGTGGCCGAGCGCGCGGGCGTGCCCGGCCTGCACATCGCCGCGCTCAGGCTGCTGGCACAGGAGGTGGACAAGGCATCCGGCCGCCACATCACCATCAACGCAACAGGCGCCGCCGCCGCACTGCTGGGCGAGATCGGCATTCCGCTGAAGGTCATGCGCGGCGTGGCGGTGGTCAGCCGCTCGGCCGGCCTGGTGGGCCACATCCTTGAAGAGTCACAACGGCCCAGCGGCAAGTTCATCTGGGAGACGGTGGACGGCGCGATCCCTTACGACGGCGCCTGACCCAGCGTGAAGTAGAACACCGCGCCTTCCCCGGGAACGCCTTCGGCCCAGACGCGCCCGCCGTGGCGCTCGATGATGCGCTTGACCGTGGCCAGGCCGACGCCGGTGCCGGTGAAGTCCGTGGGCGAATGCAGGCGCTCGAATGTGCCGAACAGCTTGCCATAGAACGCCATGTCAAAGCCGGCGCCCCGGTCCCGCAGGAAATAGACGCACTCACCGCCTTCGCCCGGCTGGCTGCCGAATGCCAGGTGGACCACTTCGCGCCTGGCCGAGAACTTCCAGGCGTTGCCCACCAGGTTCTGCATGACGGCCGTGAGCAGCACGCGGTCGCCGCTGGCGGCCAGCCCCGGCTCGATGCCGACCTCGGCCACCCGCGCGGGCTCGGCATCGCGGAAGACCTGCGCGGTCTGCTGCGCCAATGCCGAAAGATCCACCGTTTCCATGTGCAGCTTCTTGCGCGACAGCTGCGCCAGCGACAGCAGGCCCTCGATCAGCTCGCCCATGTTCCGGGTGCCGAGCTCGATGCGGTTCAGGTAGTGCTTGCTGGTCTCGTCCAGCCGGTGCGCCTCCACCCTGGCCAGCAGCCGGCTGAAGCCGTTGATGGTGCTCAGCGGCGCCCGCAGGTCATGCGAGACGGAGTACGAGAACGCCTCCAGCTCGCGGTTGGCCGCCAGCAGCTCCCTGTTGGCAATTTCCAGCTCGGCCGTGCGCTGCTGCACGCGGTTCTCCAGCTCGGCCACGGCGCGCGCTTCTGCGCGCCTTTTCTCGGTGATGTCCTGGAAGGCGCCTTGCAGGCGGACGATGGCGCCCGACGCGTCGCGCACGGCCTCGCCAAAGCAGTGCACCCAGATCTTGCGGCCCTTGAGGGTGAGCTTGGAAGCGATGAACTCGTAGGGAATGCCCTCGCTTGCGCACAGGTCCACATGGCGCGCCACCATGGCGCGGTGCTCGGGCAGGAAGGTCAGCACGCCACCGGCCAGCGTGGGCTCGTAGCCGGGCGGCGCATCATGCATCAGGCAGGTCTCGTCAGACCAGGTGAGCTTGCGTTCCGGGAGGGAGATCGTCCACCAGCCCAGCTTGCTGATGCGGGTGGCCATCCGGAAATACGCTTGCGCCGTGTGCAGGGCCTCGTCAGGGTCGGGGAGAGCGGATGGTTCTGTCACTTCGGGATTTCCGGTATTCGTTCGGGCGGGCTGCACTCCCGACGATACCAGTGCCCCGGCAGCTCAGCCTAAGCGATTTCCCGCCTGCTCCAGCCGCCACTCACCGCCGCCGGGCGCCGCCCGTCATAGGCCCGGTGCGCCAGCGCATTGGCCAGGATCGCGGCCGGGTCCATCAACAGCAGGCCGGGGCGCGATGGCAGCTGCGGCAAGGCCAGCGGAATCTCGGTGCAGCCCAGGATGAGCGACTGCAGCCCGTGCCGCTCGGCCAGCGCTTCGGCCACGTCCGCAAACAGCGTGCGGGCCAGTTCCATGTGCCCGGCCTTCACGCCCTCATAGATGCCGCGCATCAGCAGGTGCCGCTCGGCGTCGGTGGGCAGGTGGCAGCGGATGCCGGCGCGCGCCAGCGAGACCTCATACACACCCGCGCGGTAAGTACCCTGCGTGGCCAGCAGGCCGGTGGAGGTGATGCCCGCGCCGCGCAGGTGAGCAGCCACTTCATCTGCCACATGCAGCACGTCCAGCTGCGGAAAGCGCGACTGCATCGTCGCATGCCAGGCATGCGCCGTGTTGCAGGCAATGGCCACGGCGCGAATGCCCAGCGCCGCCAGCCGCCCCATGGCCTGCAGCATCGGCTCCAGCGGCTGGGCTGCGCTGGCGCCCTCTTCCTCCAGCCCGGCGGTGCGGTCGGGAACCGGCACCTGGGCCAGCCAGTGTTCGGGGAAGTTCTGGTCCTTTACCGGTATGCCGCGCTCGGCCATGAGCGCGGTGCAGGCCTGCACGAACTGGCGGGTGAAGTCCGCCCCGGCGGCCGGCCCCATGCCGCCGAGCACGCCGACGGGCTCAAGCTGGTTCAGCATGCCGGTGCCTCCGCAGCCGCCCTCAGATCGCCGGCTTGTCGGAGCGGGCCTTGACGTTGGCGCGCAGCTCGGCGCTCATCGGCACGCCCAGCGCGATGTTCTTCGGCGGGATCGGCTGCTGGAACCACTTCGCATAGAGCCTGTCGAACTCGCCGGACTTCATCATGCCGGCGATCACGCCGTCCACCAGCGCCTTGAACTTCGGGTCGTCCTTGCGCAGCATGCAGGCATAGGGCTCGACCTGCAGCGCATCGCCCACGACTTCATAGTCGTTCGGGTTGACGGCGTTGGCCTTCAGGCCGTAGAGCAGGATGTCGTCCATGCCGAAGGCCAGCGCACGGCCGCCCTCCACCAGCAGGAACGACTCCGAATGGTCACGGCCGAAGAGGAACTTCATGTCCGTCTTCTTTTCCTGGTCGTATTTGCGCAGCACCTGCAGGTTGGTCGTGCCGGTGGTGGTGGCCACGGTCTTGCCGGTCAGGTCCGCATAGTTCTTTATCTTCGACGACTTTTTGGCCAGCAGGCGCGTGCCGGTATAGAAGTGGTTGATGGCAAAGGCCACGTCCTTGCCGCGCGTGGAGTTGTTGGTGGTGGAGCCGCACTCCAGGTCGATGGTGCCGTTGACCAGCAGCGGGATGCGGTTGGCCGAGGTGACGGACACATACTCCACCTCCAGCACCGGCTTGCCGGCCTGCTTGCGCACCTCCTGCACCACGGCATTGGTGATGTCCATCGAGAAGCCGATGGGCTTGCCCGGGCCCGTGACGTAGCTGAACGGGATGGACGACTCGCGGTAGGCCACGGTGATCTTGCCGCTGTCCGCCACCTTCTTCACGGTGTCTGCGGAGGCTGAAAGGGCCGGCGCCATGAGCGCAAGGACGATGCAACAGAATTTCATGGGTTTTCCTTCAAGGCAGTTGGGGTATGGCCTGAAGTGTGCGCAAGAGCCGGCCATGCGTCGACTGACAGTTTGAATACGCCCCATGCCTTAAATCTATGGGTTGAGGACCTGCCGCACGCAGGCCAGGAACTCCGCGACGGCCGGCGGCGAAGCCTTGGCCAGCGGCCGCATGGCCTGCAGCGCCACCGGGACCATCGGCTCCAGCGGCTTGACGGAGACCAGCGCCGGGTCCGCAGACAGCGCCGTGAAGCTGTCCACGATGGCAATGCCGGTGCCGTGCTGGGCAAATGCCAGCGCCGCATGGTAGGTCTGCACCGTGATGTCGCTCTCCAGCTGGACTTCCGCATCGCGGCAGGCCTGGTGCAGCATGCGCCCCACCGGGTCGTTGGCATCCAGCGCGATGACGGACTGGCCGGCCAGGTCCGCCAGCCTGAGGGTGCGCGCGCGGCGCAGGCGGGCCGGCAGCTGGTCCTGCCGGGCCACGCAGACCATCTGGCCGGCGGCCACATGCTCGTTGGCCAGGGCAGGATGCACCAGCGAGCTCAGCAGCAACCCGACGTCAGCCTCCTGCAGGGCCAGGCCCGACACCAGCTGCGACGAATGGACCGACATGACCTTCACCGCCACCTTCGGATGCTTCTTGCGGAACAGGTTGACCGCACGCGGGATGACCACATGGCTCAGCGTGAGCGCGGTGAGGATGCGCAGCTCCTGCCCGGCATGCCCGGCCTTGAGGTTGCCCGCCAGGCGCTGCACCTCGTCCAGCTGCTGGAACAGCCGCTCGATGTGCGGAGCCAGCGCCAGCGCATCCGGCGTGGGGCTGAGCCGCCCCTTGTGGCGGTGGAACAGCGCAATCCCCAGCTGCAGCTCCGCATGCTGCAGCGTCTTGCTGACCGAGGGCTGGGTCAGGTTCAGCAGGCGCGCGGCGCCGCTGATGCTGCCGGCGGACAGCACTGCGTTGAATATCTCGATATGCCTGAGCCGCACAGCGCTTTCCTCATGTGGATGAGGCAGTTTAGCCGTGGCGGGCGCTGGGGCGGCAACGCGCCGGGGAGGCGGCCGTCAGCCTGCGGCCGTGGAGGCAGGCCGGGCACGCGCCATCAGCTGCGTGGCAGCCGCATAGGCACTCTCGACCGCGTCCGACGGCCGCACCCCCAGCTCGGTGCGCAGGGCATCGGCACACTGGAAGTAAACCTTCTCCACGCCGCAGCGGTCGCCCAGGCGGCCGAGTTCACCGATCAGCAGCACATATGCCCGCTCGGTGCATGAGTCCACCGCCAGCACCTGCTCGGCGGCCTGTACGGCGGTGGCCGTGTCGCCCGCCGCGGCGCAATCTTCGGCCAGGCGCACCAGGGCGCGGCACAGCAGCCGCTCATGCTCCGCCCGGTGCCGCACCATCCAGTCGTAGAACTGGTCTGACCCGGAAAGCGAGAAACCTTCAAGGAACTTGCCTGCGCCCGGCTGCAGCAGCGTCTCCGCGAGCGCCGCGCTGGCCGCGCCGGCGCAGCTGCGGCTGTCCTTGAGCAGCGCCTGCGACGCCCGGCGTGCTGCGGCGGTGTCGGCATGGAAAGGCACATCGGCCGCCAGCCACAGCGTCTCCTTGTCGCCCGTCACCAGGGCCGCGCCCAGCAGCCCGTTGAGGTTGTGCACCAGGCGCCGCAGCCGGGTACGCCCGACGTCCTCCAGTGCATCGGGCCAGAGCACCTGGGCCGCCAGGGTGCGCGACACGCTGGTGGTGCTTTCCGCGAGGAACGCGAGCAGGGCCAACCCATGCTTGAGCGGCACCCGCAGCCGTTCACCGTTGGCAAAGACCTCCGGGTAGGCATGCATGCGCAACGCCAGCGCCCGGCCGGCGATGTGCATGCCTGCGGAGTGCGTACCCGCGGTGTGGGTCATGCCGAGCAGGCGTTCTGTCCATGATGGTTCGATGTTCATGAGGTAGCTCCTGGGTCTCAAGGGGTCGCCATGTCAGCGGCGGATTTCAAAAACAAGGTTGAAGGGCGTCTGCGCTGCCTGGCGGAAGTGGGTGAAGCCGGCCCGGCGGAACACCTCCGCCAGCCGGGCCGGGCCGGCCTGCGCGCCCAGCACCAGCTTGCCGCCCTCGGAGATCGCGTGGCCGCAGCAGATCAGGCAGGAGCCGGCGTAATAAAGCTGCCCCACCGTGGAAAAGTTGTCTTCCGCCAGGTCGTTGGCAAACGGCTCCACCAGCATCACCGTACCGCCCGGCGCCAGCACTTGCGCCGCATGCCGCGCGGCGGCAACCGGGTCGCCCAGGTCATGCAGCGTGTCAAAGAAACAGATCAGGCCGTACTGGCGGTCGGGGTAGTCAGATGCCCCGGCCACCGAGAAGCTCACGCGGCTGCCTGCGCCCGCCTGGTCCGCATGGCGCTGCGCCTCCCCGACAGATGGCGCATGGGTGTCAAAGCCGTGCAGGCGCGATTTCCTGAATGCATCAGCCATCAGCAGCGTGGAGTGGCCGTGGCCGCAGCCCACATCAGCCACATCGATGCCCTGCTCCAGCCGGGCGACCACGCCATCGAGCGCGGGCAGCCACTGCTGCACCAGGCTGGCCCGGTAGCCATTGCGGTAGAACGCCGCCACACCGCAGGCCAGGCGCTCGTTGTGCTCGCCCCAGGCAAGGCCGCCGCCGGTGCTGAACGCGTCCAGCAGCTTGTGCTCGTCAAGCCACAGCGAGGCCGGTATGTCCCACGCACCGGAAATGAAGTAGGGGCTGTCTTCGTCCGCCAGCACCTGCGCCTGCTCTGCGGACAGCTCGTAGGTTTCGCTGGCAGTGTGGTAGCAGATGTAGCCGCCGGCAGCCTGGTTGTTCAGCCACTCGCCCACATGGCGCTGTGCGCAGCCAGTGCGCGCGGCAAGCTCCCTGGCAGACAGGGGGCCGGCGTTGGCCATCGCCCGGTACAGGCCCAGCTTGTTGCCCAGGCTGACCATCACGCCGGTGTAGCCTGCGGCAAGGTCGGTGATGGCACGCATCGAGAAGGCATCGAGCCTTTCCTGGTCAATGGCGGTGGAGTCACGCATCAGGTGCCCTTCGTATGGATCGTTGTGGTTGCATGAATGCAATGATCGGCGCGTCACGCCGCAAACGACAGAGCTAGAATCGCCCCGAACCGGTTTGTTCATGCCACGCCCCGTGGCATCGCAGGAGCTCCACCCCCGCCATGGCCGAAACCCCCGCCCTCACCGGCCCCGCCCCGGTGCATGTCAGCCTCGTCGCATTTCCGGATGCCGTGCTGTCCACACTCGCGGGCATCATGGACGTTGTGAACGGCGCCGCGCTGTTGGGCCTCGTGAGCGAAACCGCCCACCCGCCGTTCAGTGTCGACATCGTTGGCGAGGATGTGGGAGCCATTCCCCTGGCCAGCGGCATCCCCATCAATGTGCAGCGATCGATCGACAGCGTCACGGCGACCGACATCGTCATCGTTCCTTCGGTGCTGCTGGGCCGTGAAGGCTGGCAGAAGGGGCGCTACCCGCGCCTGGTGAACTGGCTCAGGCTGATGCACGAGCGCGGCGCCCTGCTCTGCTCGGCATGCTCGGGAATCTTCCTGCTGGCCGAGACGGGCATCTACGACGGCAAGGACGCCACCGTGCACTTTGGCTACGCAGGCGCCTTCACCGAAGCCTTCCCGCAGGTGCCGGTCCACCCCGAGCGGGTGCTGGTGATCTCGGGCCTGCGTGAAGAGCTGGTGTGCTCGGGCGCATCGACCACCTGGCACGACATGATGCTGTACCTCACCGCGCGATTTGCCGGCGCGACCGTGGCGCAGGAGGTGGCCCGCCAGTTTGCCCTGCAATGGCACCAGGACGGGCTCACACCTTATATGGTGTTCGAAGGCAGGAATGACCATGGGGACGGGGAAATTCTGAGTGCGCAGGAGTGGCTGGCCACACACTTTTCGGTGGCCAACCCGGTGGAAGAGATGATCAAGCGGTCCAAGCTGGCGGAGCGCACCTTCAAGCGCCGGTTTGCTGCCTCCACCGGCCTCACGCCGCTGGAGTACGCGCAGCGCCTGCGCATTGAAGACGCCAAGCGTCGCCTGGAGCGCACCGACGCGCCGGTGGACGAGATCAGCTGGCGCGTGGGCTATGAAGACCCGGCGTTCTTCCGCCGCCTGTTCAAGCGCACCACGGGCATGGCCCCTGGTGCGTATCGCAAGCGCTTCAGCATTCCGGACTTCGCGCGGCGCTAGCCCCGCCCGCGTATCAGCGGATGCGGCCCAATGCGCCGGCCGTGGCCTGCCTGCCGATCTGCCCGCCAAGCTTCAGCCCCGCTTCGGTTGCAAAGCGGAAGTGAATGCCCGCGCGCACGCGCGAGTCGGCGTTCTCCCTGGCTGCGCCGCTGAAGCTCGCAAAGCTGCGCTGCGGCGTGGCGGGCAGCGCAGTGGGCGATGCCATCGTGAACCTGACCTTGTCGCCAAACGCGTCGGCCAGCACCACGGCCGCGGCCGCGCCCAGCGCGCTGTGGGTGGACGGATGGTCCTGGATCGGGGGCGTGGTGAGCAGCGGCGCCCAGCCTGCGTCTGCATCGGTGCGCGCATTGTTGTCCAGCGCGGCAGACTTGATGGCCGTGACGGGGCGCCAGAAGTTGTGGTGCATCTTGGAGTCCCAGCCGGCGATGTAGGCGTCTGCCATGACCGCATTGAGCAGCGCAAAGGTGCGCGCGCGCTGCCACAGGTCCTGCGGCTTGTCGCGTGACACGACACGGGCCACCCGGTTCCAGCCGATCTCGGAGAACTCGTACCAGAAGTTCGCGTACTGGGTCTGGTCGGCGCTGCGCTTTGCGTCTGCGGCCTTGCTGCCCGAGCTCTTGACTTCGTTGAAGGCGGCGGCGTACTCGGCGCTCTCCAGCGCCGGGGGTGCGGCAACGCGGAACTGGTCGGGCGAGCGCATGGTCAGCGGCGCCACCGAGCGCCAGTGCGGCGCCGCCAGAAACTCGAAGCCGGGCACGAACTGGTAGTCGCCAGGCCGGGTGCCGGGCTTGTAGGCCTCCGAGCCCGCACTGCCGTCGCCGCTGCGTTTGGCCAGTGTGGCTGCAGCCGCTGCAGCGCCGATCTTCTTGCCTTCGTCCACAGCGTCGCCCAGGCCGGCATCCAGCAGGGTTGCGTCAAGGGCGGAGCGCACCAGGTCCTTGTGCTTCGGGTACAGGCCGGCCAGCAAATCGTGCGCGGCGACCGCAGCAGCAACGGCAGCGTCAGCCGCGCGCTTGCCGCCTTCAGCCTTGTGCGCGTAGGCAAAGGGCTGGTAGCGCGGCTGCGCCGCGTTGGCCGCGTCGTGCATGGCCAGGTGCACCATGGCAAGAACGCGCGACGCCGCCATCGGGTCGGCATGGCCGTCAGCCGCCTTGATGACCTGGTGCGCATGGAGGTTCCAGTCGATGACGACCTGGTCGCAACGGTCGGCGCACCAGGTTGATCTGGCGGCCGGCGCTGCGGTGGCTGCGCGTGCGGCATGGGGCAGCACGGCCAGGGCTGCCAGGGCAATTGCCGGCAGCACACGGCTGCGGCGCAGGGAATTGGGATTGAACATCCGGGGGTCCTTTGGAAGGGGTTGAACGTACCGCTATGGTCGGCGCCAGGCTGCTTTGGCACGAGTGCCGTATTCGCCCGGGAACGGTCTGTTTGTGCCAGATGGGCGCTGCCGCGTAGGCGCATTACTACGCCATGTCGGTGCGGTTGTGGGACATTTGCGCCGGGCACGGCTGCCTATAGTTGATTCACCACCCACAAAGGAGCCTCCCCATGAGCAAAGCCCCCGCCCGCAAGTCCGATGCCGTCACGCTGCTGGACGACGAGCACATCGCCGTCAAGAAACTGTTCCAGGCGTTCAACAAGCTCGCCGAGAACGACGCCCCGGCCGACGAACGCAAGGCCATCGCAGACAGGATCTGCACCGAGCTGACCATCCATGCGCAGATCGAGGAAGAAATCTTCTACCCGCCGGTGCGCGAAGCCACCGGCGACGACGACATGATGGACGAAGCCGATGTGGAGCACGCCGGCGCCAAGGACCTGATCGCGCAGATCTCGGCCATGGACGCCGATGAAAGCCACTTCAATGCCAAGGTAAAGGTCCTCGGCGAAATGATCGACCACCATGTGGGCGAAGAGCGCGACGCCATGTTCCCCAAGGCACGCGGCACCGACCTGGACCTGGCGGAACTCGCCGGCAAGCTCGCCCAGCGGCGCAGCGAGCTGGAGGCTGAAATGACAGCAACCGCCTGATACCGGAACTACATCACGGTCAGACCGGGCTCGCAGGCTTGCGGCCGGGTTTGGCCTTTTGCATTTCTGCAAGCGCTGTGCTAGCCTGAAATGGGAATACTGCTCAAGTCACCCAGTTGACTTGGGCGAAGAAGACAGACGGTCCCAGGCAGACGCGCAAAGCCTGCGTCCAAAGGAGGCAAGGTAGTGGCAGCAGGTGCAGACTCCTGCGAATGGTGCCGTCCCGCAGGCTTGCGCAGGTGGCTTCGTGGATAACGCGATGACGCCTCAGGTAAAAGGTCTGGCCGATGTCGAGGCGAAGCTCGGTGACCTGCTGGAGTCCACACCCGATGCCATCGTCATGGTGGATGCCTCCGGGTGCATCGTGCTGGTCAATTCCCTTGCCGAGCGGCTGTTCGGTTATGCGCGTGACGAGTTGCTCGGCCAGACGATCGAGGCGCTCCTGCCGCACAGCTTTCGCGGCAAGCATGTAGCGCACCGTGGCGGCTACTTCCACCAGCCCCACACACGCACAATGGGCGCCGGCCTCGAGCTGTATGGCCTGCGCAAGGACGGTGTGCAGTTCCCTGTTGAAATCAGCCTGAGCCCGCTCAACACCGAGATGGGAACACTGGTGATGAGCGCAGTGCGCGACATCAGTGGCCGCCAGCGGGCTGAGAAAAAGTTTGCCCAGCTGCTGGAGTCCGCCCCCGATGCCATGGTCATCGTCAACGGGCTCGGCGTGATCGTGCTCGTGAATTCCCAGACTGAGAAGCTGTTTGGCTACCCGCGTGAGCTGCTGCTCGGGCAGCCGGTGGAGATGCTGGTGCCCACGCCCTTCCGCGACCGGCACCCGTCGCACCGGCAGGCTTTTTTCATGCAGCCACGGGCCCGCGCCATGGGCGCGGGCTTCGAGCTCAAGGGCCTGCGGGCCGACGGCACCGAGTTCCCGGTGGAGATCAGCCTGAGCCCGCTGGAGACTGAAGAAGGCATGTTTGTCTCCAGCGCCATCCGCGACGTGACCGAGCGTAAGCGCTTCGAGCAGGCACTGCGTGACAAGAACATCGAGCTGGAGAACGCCGCAAGGGTCAAGGACAGGTTCCTGGCCAGCATGTCGCACGAGTTGCGCACCCCGCTGAATGCGATCATCGGCTTTACGAGCACCCTGCTCATGAAAATGCCGGGTCCCGTCAACGACGAGCAGGAGCGGCAGCTGACCACCATCCAGTCAAGTGCCCGCCACCTCCATTCGCTCATCAACGACCTGCTGGACCTGGCCAAAATAGAGGCTGGCAAGGTGGAACTGCTGCTGGAGCCGGTGGGCTGCCGCGCCGTGCTGGAAGAGGTGGAGGCCCTGCTTTCGCAGTCCGCCCAGGCCAAGGGGCTGCTGCTGCAGGTGGATCTGCCACCCGACGCGCTGACGGTCCATGCGGACCGGCGGGCGCTGACGCAGATCCTGCTGAACCTTGCCAACAATGCCATCAAGTTCACCGAACGCGGCTCCGTACGCATGTACTGCCTTCGCGAGGGGCGCGCCGGCGCGCAGGGCGCCACCGTGTTTGCCGTGGAAGACACCGGTGCCGGCATCTCGCAGGCCGACCAGACCCGCCTGTTCGAATCGTTCCAGCGCCTTGGCACACCTGCCGCACGCCGGGACGACGGCTCCGGGCTCGGCCTTCACCTGTCGCAACGGCTTGCGTCCATGATGAATGGGCGCATCGTGTGCGAGAGCGAGTTCGGGCTAGGCAGCCGCTTCTCGGTACTGCTTGACAGCGAGGTCGCGCCATGAAGCCCCGTGTCCTCGTCATTGAAGACAACATGCCCAACCGGGACCTGGCCCGCTACCTGCTCGAAGCCAACGGCTATGCCTGCGACGAGGCGCATGACGGCGAGACCGCCCTGCAGATGGTGCTGACCAGCAGGCCGGACCTCGTGATATGCGACCTCCAGCTGCCGGGCATCGACGGCTTTGAAGTGCTGCGCGGGCTGCGAGCGCAGCCGGGGCTGCTCGGCGTACCGGTGGTGGCGGTGACCGCCTATGCCATGGTGGGCGACAGGGAGCGCATCCTGGCGGCCGGGTTTGACGGCTACATCGGCAAGCCCATCGACCCACAGCGATTCGTCAGCGAGATTGCGGGCTACCTGCGGCGCGGCGGCATGGGCCCCCATACCGGCCACACCACGCCCGCAAAGACCGGCAAGCGCATCCTGGTGGTGGACGACAGGGCGCCCAACCGGGAATTGCTCGCCAATGTGCTGGGCTACTTCGGGCATACCGTCGTAGCCGCGGAAGACGGCGCGAGCGCCCTGGAGGAGATTCGCAGGTCCCTGCCCGACCTGGTGATCACCGACCTCCTCATGCCCAACATGGACGGGGAAGACCTGTGCCGGCAGCTGCGGGCCGACCCGGCCACCTACGCGCTGCCCATCATCATCCACACGGCCAGCTATCGCGCGCGCCAGGGCCGGCAGATTGCCGACCGCGTCGGCGTGCAGTGGGTGCTGCCCAAGCCGTGCGAGCCGGCAGACATCATCTCCATGGTGTCCGAGGCACTGGGCGTGGAAGCCCCTTGGGCGCAGGTGCCGATGCCCGCTCAGGAAGCCGTTGCGGGAGGCGCTGCCGCCGACACCGCGGGCGAAGACCCGCTGGCCTCCCTGCATGTCCGCAACGAGCGCCTGACGCTGCTGCTGGAGAACGCGATGCAGATCGCCGCTGCCCAGGGCAAGACGCTGGCGGCCGCCGGCATGGGGCAGGACGCCCAGTCACTGTCGCAGCGCCTGACCAGCCTGGTCAACCTCACCCTCGAACTGTCGCTCGAACGCGACCCACACAAGCTCACAGCGGCGCTGTGCCGGGCCGCGCAGGACATCATGAGCGCGCGCTACGTCGGCATCTGCATCCTTGCCGACGACGGTACCCTGCAGCAGTTCCAGAGCCGCGGCCTCGACATGCCGACGCACACCCAGGTTGCAGCGGCCATCGCCGCCTGCCCCGCCACAAACCGGCTGATGGGCCCCGGCCGCGAAGGCCGGATGCTGGTGGCCGCGAAAGCCGGCGACTTCACCGGGTTGCCGCCGGCGCACCCGCCGCTGCAGAACATGATCGCCTGCCGCGTGGCAACGCGGGGCTTCAGCCATGGCTGGATCTACGCGGCAGACCGGCTGGGCAACGAAAGTTTCACGGCCGATGACGAGCGCCTGCTGATGGCGCTGGCGGCGCACCTGGCCACCGACCTGGCCGGGCTGCAGACGCTCGACGACCTTGACAGGCGCGTGGCCGAGCGCACCAGCGAACTGGAGATGGCCAACAGGCAGCTGGAGGCATTCTCGGCCCTCGTGTCGCACGACCTGCGCTCCCCCTTGAGCTCGATTGCGGGCTTTGCCGGCATGCTGGACCGGAAGTACAGCGTTGACTTGCCCGCGCCCGCTGCGCGCTATGTGGGCAACATCGTGCGCAACGTGGCCATCATGAATACGCTGATCGACGACCTGCTGAACTTCGCGCGCGCCTCGAGTTCGGCCATGAAGCTGGAGCCCACCGACCTGTCGGTCCTGGTGCGCGAATGCATCGGCAAGTTCGAGGACGCGATCGCCCAGCGCGGCATCAATGTCAAGGCCGGGCCGCTGCCGGTGTGCCGGATCGACCAGGCACTCATGACCCAGGTGCTGATCAACCTGATCGGCAACGCCATCAAGTACACCGGCAAGCAGGCGCAGCCCACGGTGGAGATCGGCGCGCGCCGCGAGGCGGGCGAGCATGTGGTGTTTGTGCGGGACAATGGCGCCGGCTTTGACATGGCCGCCGCGGCCAGGCTGTTCAGCCCGTTTGAGCGGCTGCATGCGCCTACCGAGTTCGAAGGCAGCGGCATGGGCCTGGTGCTGGTCAAGCAGGTGGTCAACCGCCACGGTGGCCGCGTCTGGGCCGAAGCGGCGCCGGGTGAAGGCGCGGCGTTTTACTTCACGCTGCCGGCACATTGAGGCCGCCGCAAGCCAGGCGGGCAGTCCGCACCAGTACCATTGCAGGCATGACCACCAAGACCACCGACCTCTGCGACGCCTGCAATGAAGCGCTGGCCTGCGAACTGCCCTTTGCGGGCTATGGCCTGCGGCGCGCCTTTGCCGGCCCCATCCGCACCATGCGCTATGCGCAGGGCCTGCAGGCGCTGCGCGACCTGGTCAACCAGCCGGGCAACGGCCACGTGCTGGTGATTGACGGCTCGGCGGCGGGCTGGCGCGCGGTGCTGGGCGACGTCATGGCCGAGCGGGCCGTGCTCAACGGCTGGGCCGGCATCGTCGTCAACGGCATGATCCGGGACTGCGCCGAAATCAACGGCATGGACATCGGCGTCAAGGCCCTGGGCACGGCCCCGCGCCGCGCCAGCATCAGCGGCCCATCCGACGTGGACGTGCCACTGGCGTTCGGCGGCATCACCTTCACGCCGGGCGCGTGGCTGGTGGCCGATGAAGACGGCGTGATCGTGCTGCCCGCCGGCATGACCGAGGCGGACATCAATGTGGCGGATGTGGTGGCTGCGACTGCGGCGTACGCCACAAGTGTGAAATGACCGGACCGCGTTCAGCCCGCACTGCCGCCGCCGCGCAGGCGGGACACTGACAGCGCGGCAGCCCGCACCCCGAACCGGGCGATGTGTTCAGGCATGGGCTCACCCCTGAGCTGTGACGCCGCCAGCTCCGACACCGCAGACGCCGTCTGGATGCCATAGCCGCCCTGCGCAGCCACCCAGTGAAAGCCGGGAACGTGCCCGTCGGCACCGATGACCAGGTCGCCATCGTCCACGAAGGACCGCAGCCCCGCCCAGGTGTGTTTCGGCCGGCGTATCTGCATCGTGGTCATTTCCCCGATGTAGTGGATGCCGGTGGCAACATCGATCTCTTCCGGCTGCACATCCTGCGGCTCCACCGGGTCTGCATTGGCCGGGGAGCCCAGCAGCTGGCCGGCATCGGGCTTGAAATAATACGTCTCGTCAATGCTGCACACGGTCGGCCATGCGGCGATCTGCTGGCCGGCCGGTGCGTCAAAGGTAAAGGCGGTGCGGCGCTTGGGCTGCAGCCCGATGGGCGCGACCCCGCAGCGCCCGGCCACCACGTCCGCCCAGGCGCCTGCGGCATTGACGATGCTTGCCGCAGCCAGCGTCCTGCCGTCCGCCAGACGCACCGCCCAGCGGCCGCCGTGGCGCGATGCCCCGGCCAGCTCTGCATCATTGAAGCTGTGCCCGCCTCTGGCCCGGAAGCCGCGCAGGTAGCCGTGGTGCAATGCATGCACGTCAATGTCCATCGCGTCCGGTTCGTAGATCGCGCCACAGACCCTGTCTTCCCGCAGGACCGGGCAATGCGCGAGGGCCTCACCGGCAGACAGACGTTCGACGCGGGAAGAAGTTGCGCTCAGCGCCTCGAAGGTATCAGCCAGCTCCTGTTCCTGGCCAGGCCTTGCCACGTACAGCGCGCCGCGCGCCGAGAGGATGGGGTGGTCGGCAAAACCGGCCGGAGGGTGCTCATAGAACGCGCGGCTGGCGCAGGTGAGCGCCCGGATCATTGGCGTGCCATAGGATTCCATGAACATGGCAGCGGAGCGCCCGGTCGAGTGGTAGCCGGGCTGCGACTCGCGCTCCAGCAGCGCCACGCGGCCATGCGGCGCGAGCTGGTATGCGACGGACGCCCCCGCGATGCCCGCCCCGATCACCAGGTAATCAAACTCCATTCCGCCTCCTCATCCAAAAGCGCGACAGGCTGCCAACAATACCTGCGCGAAATGCCAGCACCACCACAAAGAATACCGCGCCCTGCGCAACGGTAACCCATTCCTGGAGGCCGGACATATAGGTCTCCATGCCAATGAGTGCCAGCGCGCCGACGATGGGGCCGGTGATGGTACCCAGGCCGCCCACCAGCGTCATCAGCAGGAACTCGCCGGACATGTGCCAGCTTACATCGGTGAGCGTGGCAATCTGCACCACGATGGCCTTGGTGGCGCCCGCCATGCCGGTGATGCCCGCAGAAAAGATGAACACGGCCAGCTTGTAGCGGTTGGCGTTGTAGCCCAGCGAGGTGGCCCGGGGCTCGCTGTCGCGCACGGCAGCCACGATGCGGCCATAGGGTGAATGAACCAGCCGCGCAATCATCAGGATGGCGGCGCCGCAGACCAGCAGCACAAAGAAGTACGCCGACACATCGCTCTTCAGGTCCCAGAAGCCGAAGGCCACGCCGCGCGGGATGTTCTGGATGCCGTCCTCGCCGTTGGTGAACGGTATCTGCAGGCAGAAGAAGTAAACCATCTGCGCCAGGGCCAGCGTGCACATGGCAAAGTAAATGCCCTGCAGGCGGATGGCAATGAGCCCGACCACCGCCCCCAGCACCACCGAGGCCAGCGTCGCACCCAGGATCGCCCATTCAGGCGCCAGCCCTGTCACCTTCGCCAGGTGCCCCGCCACATAGGCCGAGAAGCCGAAGAACATGGCATGGCCGAACGACAGCACGCCCATGTAGCCCAGCAGCAGGTTGACCGCACTGGCGGCCACCGCAAAGCACAACACCTTGATCAGGAACACCGGGTACATGACGAAGGGCGCAAGCACAACCGCTGCCACCGACACCGCCAGCAGCACCCAGGCCAGCCGCCCGCGCAGGCCCGGTCCGTTGCCCACAGGGCTTTCCACCGCGCTGCTCGCATGCTGGGTGATGACACCCTTGCCGAACAGCCCGGCCGGCTTGATGAGCAGCACCGCCGCCATGATGATGAACACCACCGTGTCGGACAGCGGCGGGTAGTAGTAGCGCATCAGGCCCTCCGCCAGGCCCAGCAGGTAACCGGTGATGATGGCGCCCTTGATGGAACCCATGCCGCCGATCACCACGACCGCAAAAATCACGACGATCAGGTTGGAGCCCATCAGCGGGCTGACGTTGTAGATGGGCGCGGCAAACACGCCGGCCAGGCCCGCCAGGCCCACGCCGAAGCCATAGACCAGCGTCACCATGCGCGGCACATTGATGCCAAAGCCGCGCACCAGGTCCGGCCGCTCGATGGCGGCGCGCAGGTAGGCGCCCAGCCGGGTTTTCTCGATCATGTACCAGGTGGCCAGGCAGACGAAGAACGAAGCGAACAGCGCCCACAGCCGGTAGTAAGGCAGGTAGCCGAGCGCCGTGCGGAAGCCGCCGGGCATCGGGTTGGCATAGGGCAGGCCGGCGGAGCCGAAGCCCTTGCGGTAGAGCCCCTCCACCACCAGTGTGAGCCCGAAGGTCAGCAGCAGGCCATAGACATGGTCCAGGTGGTAGAGCCTGCGTACAAACAGCCGCTCCAGCAGGATGCCGCTGCCGCCCACGATGAGCGGGGCCAGCACCAACGCATAGCCGTAGCTGATGCCCAGCCACTGCAGCAGCATCCAGGCAGTGAATGCACCCATCATGTACTGCGCGCCGTGCATGAAGTTGACGACATTCAGCAGCCCGAAGATGATGGCCAGCCCCAGGCTCATCATGGCGTAGAAAGAACCGTTGATCAGCCCGAGCAGGACTTGCCCGAACAGGGCGGGCGAGAGAAATTCAAGCATGTGCAATACCCAGGTAAGCCTGCACCCGTGCGCTGTCGTTGCGCATGTCGTCACGGGTCAGCATGTCAACCACCCGCCCGGTCTCCATGACGTAGTGGCGGTCGGCCAGTTCATTGGCAAACCGCAGGTTCTGCTCCACCAGCAGGATGGTGAAGCCGCGGCGCTTGAGCTCATGCACCGTGCGGGCAATGAGCTTGACGATGACGGGCGCCAGCCCCTCGCTCGGCTCGTCCAGCAGCAGGCACTTGGCGCCGGTGCGCAGGATGCGGCCTATCGCCAGCATCTGCTGCTCGCCGCCCGACAGCTTGGTGCCCTGGCTCGCGCTGCGCTCCAGCAGGTTGGGGAAGAGCTCATACACCTCGGCCAGCGTGAGCCCGCCTTCGCGGATCACCGGCGGCAGGGTCAGGTTCTCCAGCACGCTCAGCTGCGAGAAGATGCCGCGCTCCTCCGGGCAGTAGGCCATGCCGAGGCGGGCGATCTGCTCGGGCAGGCAGTGTGCGACGGGCACGCCTTCAAACTCGACGCTGCCGGTCTTCTCGGCAATGAAGCCCATCAGGCACTTCAGCGTGGTGGACTTGCCGGCGCCGTTGCGGCCCAGCAGCGTCACGACTTCGCCGCGCTTCAGGTGGAAGCTGACGCCGTCGAGCACCTTGTTGCCTGCATAGCCCGCACTCAGGCCTTTGACATCAATCACAGTTTCCGGAATGTCCATGGTCAGTGCCCGATGTAGGCTTCAAGCACGCGCGCATCGGCAGCGACTTCCTTGTAGGTTCCCTCGGCAAGGACTTCGCCCCGGCAGAGCACGGTAACGGTGTCGGAGAGCCGCTCGACGACCTTGAGGTTGTGCTCGACCATGACGATGGTCTTCTCGCCCGCAAGGCCGGCAATCAGGTCGGCCACGCGGCTCACGTCCTCCATGCCGAGGCCGGCCATCGGCTCGTCCAGCAGCACCAGGTCCGGCTCCAGGGCAAACGTCGTTGCCAGCTCCAGCGCGCGCTTGCGGCCGTAGGGCAGCTCGCCGGCCGCCAGGCCCGCCCATTCAGACAGGCCGAACTTTTGCAGCAGTGCATGGACGCGGTCATCCAGTTCGCTCAGGCAGGCGGTGGAACGCCAGAACACCTTCTGCAAGCCCGACAGCCGCTGCAGCGGCACGCAGACGTTCTGCGCCACCGTCAGGTGCGGGAAGACCGCCGAGATCTGGAACGAGCGCACCACACCAAGCCGTGCCAGCTGCGCCGGCGGCGTGCGGGTGATGTCCGCCCCCTCATAGAAGATGCTGCCGGCATCAGGCTCCAGGAACCGCGTCAGCAGGTTGAACAGCGTGCTCTTGCCGGCGCCATTGGGCCCGATGACGGAATGCACCGTGTTGCGCTTCACGGTGAGGTCCACATTCCTCACGGCGGTGAAGCCAGAGAAGCTGCGGGTGAGCCCGCGCGCCGTGAGGACATCACTCATTTGGACTTGGCTACCAGGGGGCATTCGCTGGCGCTCAGGGGCGTGAACGCATCGTTGGGAGACACGACGTTGTTGACCTTGTAGTAGTCCCATGGCGATTTCGAATCGGCCTTGGACTTGACGGTGACCAGCAGGAAGTCATGCGCCAGCTTGCCGTCGTCGCGCAGCATCGCGTTCTTGGCGAACATGTCGTTCACCGGGGTGCTGCGCATTTTTGCGGCCACTGCGTCCGTCGCATCGGTCTTCGTGGCAATGACAGCCTTGAGGTAGTGGGTGGTGGCGGAATACATACCGGCCTGCGATTCCGTGGGCATGGCCTTGAAGCGCTCGAAGAACCGCCGGGAGAATGCGCGGGTCTGGTCGTCGCGGTCCCAGTAGAACGCGGTGGTGGCCGACAGGCCTTCCATCACGTCAAGGCCCGCCGCATGCACATCGGCCACCGACAGCAGCGTGGCCACCGGCCGCTGCTTGCCGCCCTGCATGCCGAACTCCTTCCATTGCTTCATCGAGTTGACCAGCTGGGCGCCGGCGTTGGCGAATGCCACCACCTTGGCACCCGAGCTTTGCGCCTGCAGCAGGAACGAGCTGTAATCCGTGGCGCTCATCGGGTGGTAGATCTCGCCCAGGCTCTTGCCGCCGCTGGCAGCCACGAGCGTCTTGGCTTCCATCACCATGTTCTTGCCGAACGCAAAGTCGGCGCCCACGAAGTACCAGGTGTCTGCCCCGCCCCGCGTCAGCGTCTTGACCGGGCCGGAGACCAGCGCATAGGCATCGTGCACCCACGAGAAGCCGGTTTTGGCGCACTGCTTGCCGGTCAGCTCGGTGGTGCCGATGATGCCGTACAGCGCGATCTTGTTCTTTTCCTTGATGACGGTCTGCACACCCAGCGCAACGGCGGAGTTGGCGATGTCCATCACCGCATCCACCTTGTCCACGTCGAACCAGCGCTTGACCACCGTCAGGCCGATGTCGGGCTTGTTCTGGTGGTCAGCGGCCAGCACCTCTACCTTGATGGCGCCGAGCTGCTGTTTCATGTCCTCCACGGCCATCTGCACTGCGAGCACCGAGCCCGGCCCGGTCAAAGACGAGTAAGGGCCCGACTGGTCGTTGATGACGCCCAGCTTGACGACGCCGTCCGAGATCTGGCCGAACGCGGGGAACGCGGCTGCCAGGGCGGCGGCGATGATGCATTTGCGGATACTGGATTTCATGGGAATTCCTCAATCAAGGTTCATGGGTTGTGGTCAATGCTGGCGCGAAAGTCGTTGGGCTGCCTCCGCAATCCGGGCTTCGATGGCCGGGAGTGCTGCCTCCTGTGCCGAACGGGCGCGCGCCACACGCTCCGCACCGGCTTTCTCGGGTGAGCCACAGTCGAATGGCGGCTGGGGGTCGTATTCGATACCCAGCTGGATCATCCGTGCAGCTTCCTCGCCCACCAGTTCTGCAGCCATGGTGAAAGCGAAATCAATGCCAGAGGTCACGCCGCCGCCCGAGAGCCGGTTGCGGTCGCGCACCACCCGCGCCGCCACCGGCTCGGCGCCGAACTGCGGCAGGTAATGCCGCCACATCCAGTGGCAGGCCGACTTGTAGCCGTTGATGAGCCCCGCCGCGCCCAGCAGCAGCGAGCCGTTGCAGACGGAAGTGACGTAGCGCGCCGCACCCCCCTGGGCACGCAGGAAGGCCATGGTGACCTCGTCGTTCAGCTGGTCCACCACGCCAAAGCCGCCCGGCACGCAGAGCACATCAAACTGCGGCGCATCGGCGAAGGTCACGGTCGGGTTGACGCTGAACCCGACGTCCGTCATCAGCGGCTCCATGGCCTTCCAGGCGAGGTGGACTTTGGCACCGGGCACACGGCTCAGCACCTGCGCCGGGCCCATGAGGTCGAGCTGCGTGACTTTGGGGAAAACCAGGAAACCAATGTGCAGGGTGTCGTTCATGAGATCGCTTTGTCTGTGTTGTTCGGTAAGCGATTGTGGGAACGGAAGCACTTGGCGTAAATGACAAACGCAGGCTAATATCCGCCAATGTCCAAACCACTCAACGTCGCCATACTTACCTTCCCGCGCTGCCAGGTGCTGGACGTCACCGGCCCCGCCATGGTGTTCGAGGCCGGCAACGATGCCCTGGGCAAGGCCCACTACAAGGTGCACATCCTTTCGGCCGAAGGCGGGGCCATCCAGACCAGCAGCGCCGTGGTCATGATGACCAGGGCAGTGAAGGACGTGCCGCCCGGCTCCATCGACACCCTGCTGGTCGCGGGCGGCGACAACACGGGCCTGGAAGGGCTGGTGGCCGATGCATCGGTGCGCAAATGGGCGGTGCAGGCCAGCAAGAATGCGCGGCGCTATGGCTCCATCTGCACCGGCACTTTTGCGCTCGCGCACTTCGGGCTGCTGGGCGGCAAGCGCGTGGCCACCCACTGGTCGGCATGCGCCAGCCTGGCCGAGCAGTGCCAGGATGTCGAGGTGGACACCAACGCGCTGTTCGTCAACGACGGCCGGCTGTGGACCTCCGCCGGCGTCACCACCGGGATCGACATGAGCCTGGAAATGGTGGCGGCGGACCTGGGCAACGCGGTGGCCCACACCATTGCCAAGCGCCTGGTGCTGTATGCACGCCGCCCCGGCTACCAGTCGCAGTTCAGCCCGGTGCTCAATGCGCAGTCCCATGCGGATGCGCCGTTTGCCACGCTGATCCACTGGATGCGCGAGAACCTGTCGCAGCAGCTGGATGTGCCGCGCCTGGCCGAGAAGGTGTCGATGTCCGAGCGCACCTTCCTGCGCAGGTTCACCAAAAGCACCGGCGAGACGCCTGCGCGCTTTGTGGAAACCCTGCGGCTGGACCAGACCCGCACGCTGCTGGCAGCCGGCATGTCGCTCAAGGAAATCGCTGCACGCACCGGCTACCTGACCGGCGCGCAGCTGTCCAAGGCATTCGACCGGCGCTTCGGCATGACGCCGCTGCTGTTCCGCGAGCTGCATTGCCGCAGCCACCCGGAGCTGCAGAACTGAGGGGCCCTTGAATGAAGGCATGGCGTGGTGCGGCCAGCCCTGCTCAGGGCGCAGGCCGCGGCCAGCCGTTGCGTGTGGCGACGCGTTCTGCGGTTGCCAGCCGGGCTTGCGTCCCTGCGCCCAACTGATCCCGCACCGACTGCACCAGCTCCGGCGCAGCCGTGCGTGGCGAGCCTGACTGGAAGGGCGGCGCAGGGTCATATTCCAGAACGAGCTGGGTCTTGCGTGCGACGTCTTCGCCGCGCAGGATACCTGCCACGACCAGGCCAAAGTCGATCCCCGCCGTCACGCCGCCGCCGGTGATGCGGTTGCGGTCAACGACTACGCGCTCTTCGACTGCAGTCGCTCCAAACCAGGGCAGCACGCCCATGGCCGCCCAATGGGTTGAAGCCCGGTAGCCGCGCAGGAGCCCCGCTGCGCCCAGGACCAATGCGCCGGTACAAACAGATGTGATCCACCGGGCATCGGGCGCACGAGTCCTCAGGAAATCCACCACCTCTGCGTCTTCCATCAACGTGGTGGTGCCCGGCCCTCCCCCGATGAACAGCAGATCCAGCTTTGGCGCTTCTGACAGCCGGAGTGTCGGCAGTTGAAGGAAGCCGAGGTCGGTCTTGACCGGGTCCATCGACTTGGCGAGGACATGCACCTGGGTGTCTGGCATGCGCCCGAACACTTCGAGCGGGCCGCCGAAGTCAAGCGCGGTCATGCCGGGGAAAATGATCATGCCGATGTGTGTAGTCATGGTGTGCCTCCAAGCACGAAGAAGTTGTTGCCCAAAAAATGGTTGCTCATGCCAGGCCGCACAGTGCCTGAAGCACCGCCGTCCTGGCTTGCCCGTACACCATGCCCTGCCAGTCAGGGGCGTCCACATAGAAGCAGGCCTTCAGTTCATGGGAAGCGCGCAGCTTCATCCCGGGGTCTGCAGCATCGCCGCTTCGCCAGAAGAAGTGGTCGGCCCTGAGCCCGTCAATCATCTTGAGGAAGGTGACCGTGCCGAACTCCAGGGCGATGGTCGTCGGTTCCGCGCCCGGGCATTCCTCCGCCAGGATGGAGACCATCGGCCCGTTGATTTCATACATGACCGAGTCATCACGGTTTGTTGCGATGACGTCGGAGCCCCACCACGCCCGGGCCCTGTCGAGCTCGCCCGGCCCTCCCATGAAGACCTTTTCGCAATGGCCCCGGGGGCCTAGGCCTGTGTGCAGGTCTATCCAGCCAATCTGCTTCGCAGCCTGGCCGGCGGACCGGACGACATGGCGAATGGTGGAGTTGCTCCAGGTCGGCTTGTTGCCACCGAAGAACATGCCGCCGGGCGAGTCGTACTGCCCCTGGAAGACAGCCTGCCCGTAGTTGTCAACGCCGTTTGCCGCGAGCCACGCGTCCAGCCGGGACAGCACCTCGCCGGAGGGCGGCCAGCTATCCGGGAGCAGCAGCGGCTCCAGCTCGGCATAGACAGGGTTGGCTTGCTGCGGCTCGCCGAAAGACACAAAGTTGCGGTTCAAGTCAACGTTGTCTTCATTGACACGCCGCAAGTGTGAAAAGCCGAACGGGTTGACCGCGTGAACGAAGAGGATGCTGGTTTCACCCTGCGCCGCCCGCTCCAGCAGGCCGGTGTCCGACAGCAGCGCGGACTGGCAGCCCGAGCCGCAGAAGCCCTCCACGCCGTGAATGCCGGAGGTGACGATGAGCAGCTTGTCCGCGCCGGGGTTGCCGAACAGGCAGGTGTCCATGGACAGTGCTTCGCCCTGCGCCCCGAGCACGCCCGGGATGGTGTGCCCGGTCACGCCCAGCTTCGCCTGGCGGGCTGCTTCTTGAAAATTCGCGCGGGCTTGCGCGTAGTTGGCGGCGAAGTGCTTGAACGGTTCCATCTGCTCGTTTCCTTGGTTGCTGACGCTGTGTGCGCCGCAATACTAGGTGTTGGAAACGAGGTGCGAAAGACAAGAATTATTGGGGGGTGATAAGCACCGCTTGTCAGCTGAAAGCGCCCTCCTTCCGGAGGCAATCCAGGAAGTTCTCGGCGGCAGGCGTGAACACCGAGCCAGGGCGGGAGATCACACAGATGTCCAGTGCGGCGAGCGAGCCAAGCAAGGGAATCCGTGCGATCCCGTAGTGGGGGAATTCGTCCTTTTCCATCGTGTCCACAAAGACGCTCAACAGGTCGGACGCGCCCACCATCTTCAAGGCCATCGCCGACGAAGTGCATCGAACCACCCTTTTCGGCGCAGGCATCGGGGTTGTGGCGAACAACTGGCGCACCAGGCCTGGCGCGCTCTCATCGTCATAGGGCAGCAGCCATTCCCAGCCCGCGAACTCATCGATGCTTGCGGCCGACAACACAGGGTGGCCGATACGCGCGGCACCGATCATCGAGGCCTGGTAGATGCGCTCGGCATGCCAGTCGCCGAGCGTGTCCGGCAGCACATGGGAGATCATGTAGTCGCATGAGCCATCCAGGAGGCGGGGCAGCGTGTTGGGGATGGAGGCCTCGTTGAGCCTCACTTCCACATGGGGAAACCTGAGGCGGAAGCGGGCAAATGCCTTCGGCAGGATCTGCAGCGCGACGGCCGTCGAGATGGCAATGTTGATCAGGCCCGAGCTGCCATCGCGGATGCCATGGATCTCGGCCACGGCACGCTCCATCTCGCTCTCGATCACGTTGGCCCGGCGCGCCAGGGACTTGCCATAGACCGTCAGCTCGACGCCGGCCGTCCCGCGCTGCAGCAGGGGTACGTCGAGTGAGGCTTCAAGCTCGCGCATCGACTGGGTGACGGCGGGTTGGGTCAGGCCCAGGGCACGGGCGGCGCCGCGAATGCTTCCATGTTCGACCACGCTGAGGAATGCGCGCAACTGGCTGAATTTCATCGACGTGCCTTCCGTGGGGGTGAATGCAAAGCGATTGTGAGCCATCCCCGTGCGGACCGGTCCCGGCTTGCGGCCATGCCTGGCCTGTTTGGCGGATAGAAGCTGCCTTTTGTCGCTTGCCTGCGCGTGGCGTTGCGCAGAATGGGCGTTGTGCAAAACGACTCACCCATGAACAAGCCTCCCACCCATTTCGACTTGCTGATCCACGGCGGCACCGTCATTGACGGCACCAAGGCGCCGCGCTTTGATGCCGATGTCGGCATCAGCAACGGCCTCATCGCTGCCATCGGCGACCTGCGCCATGCCACCGCCGGCCGCACGCTGGATGCCACCGGCCGCATCGTCGCGCCCGGCTTCATCGACTCGCACACGCATGACGACCAGGCGGTGCTGTCCAGCGCAGCCATGCCGTTCAAGGTCTCGCAGGGCGTCACCACCGTGATCACCGGCAATTGCGGCGTCAGCGCGGCACCGCTGCGCGCCGACATGGACCTGCCGATGCCGCTGAACCTGATCGACGCGCCCGCCGAGGGCCGCTTCACCACCTTCCGCGCCTACCTCGATGCGCTGCGTGCCAGCCCCTCGTCGGTGAATGTGGCCGCCATGGTCGGCCACTCGACCCTTCGCGCGGTGACGATGAGCGACCTGCAAAGGCCGGCCACAGAAGCCGAGGCAACCGCCATGCGTGCACTGGTGGAAGAAGCGATGCAGGCCGGCGCGATCGGCATGTCCACCGGCACCTTCTACGCCACAGCCACGCAGGCGACGATGGAAGAGATCATCGAGGTGGGCCGGCCGTTGGCCGAGCGCGGGGCGCTGTATGTGACGCATATGCGCGATGAGTCCGACAAAATCATGGAAGCGATGGAAGAAAGCTTTGCCATTGGCCGCGCGCTCGGCGTGCCGGTGGTGCTGTCGCACCACAAGGCCATGCATGCACTCAACTTCGGCAAGACCAAGGTGACGCTGCCGCTCATCAAAGAGACGATGAAGCACCAGTGCGTGTCGCTCGACTGCTACCCCTACACCGCAGGCTCCACCATGATCCGCACTGACCGCGGCATGCTGGACGGCCGCGTGCTCATTGCCAGCAGCGAGCCGCACCCGGAATGCGCCGGCCGCGACCTGGCCGACATTGCGAAAGATTGGGGCGTGGCCAAGGAAGAGGCGGCGCTCCGGCTGCAGCCCGGCACCGCCATCTATTTCATGATGGACGAAGACGACGTGCAGCGGGTGCTGGCGTTTGACGACACCATGATCGGCTCCGACGGCATCCCGCTGGGCGACAAGCCGCACCCGCGCCTGTGGGGCACCTTCCCGCGCGTGCTCGGCCACTACAGCCGCGACATCGGCCTTTTCCCGCTGGAGACCGCCGTGTGGAAGATGACCGGCCTGACCGCCCGCAACTTCGGCCTGCAGGGCCGGGGCACGCTCAAGGTGGGGCAGCATGCCGACGTGGTGGTCTTTGATGCACTGACCGTCCGCGACACCGCGAGCTACGAGGCGCCGGCCCAGGCGGCGCAAGGCATCGACACCGTCATCGTCAACGGCACCATCACCTGGCACGGCGGAGCGCACAGCGGCGCACGCAGCGGGCAGGTGATCACACGCAGGGACAAGGCGGCGGCATGAGTATGGAGGCAGTCTCCGACGAGGCACTGATCCGCAGCGCACGCGCGGCCTCCAACCTGGCGATCGCGCGCAAGGACATTGATGCCATCGCCTGCCACTGGATGGACAACATCCATGTGCTGGGCTCGACCTCCGCCCAGCTCGCGGGGGCAGAGGCCAACCGCAGCTTCTACATCGCCCAGTTTGCGCGCCGGCCCGACACGGTGTGGGTCCGCACACCCTCGGCGGTCGCCGTCATGCAAGCCTGGGGCATGGCCTGCGAGGAAGGTGACTGGGCGGGCAGCTGGACGGAGCCCCAGGGGCCCATCGAACTGCGCGGGCGCTACATGGCGCAGTGGGTCCGGACAGAGGCTGGCTGGCGCATCCAGGGCGAGCTTTATGTGGCGACAGCCGGCGCGGGCGACCCGCCGCCGCCCGCAAAGTCTGCCAGCGCCTGCCCCGCCAGGCGGTAGCGCACCCATTCATCCATGGCCACGGCCCCAATGCCCTTGTAGAAGCGGATGGCCGGCTCGTTCCAGTCGAGCACGCTCCACTCAAAGCGCCCGCACTCGTTGGCCACCGCGATGCGCGCCAGATGCTGCAGCATGGCCTTGCCGGCGCCCGCGTGGCGGTGGGCCGGCGAGACATACAGGTCTTCCAGGTAAAGGCCCTGCCGGCCCTGCCAGGTGGAGTAGTTGAAGAAGTAAATGGCAAAGCCGCAAGGCACGCCGTCAACCCGACACATCAGCGCATGGGCACGGGGCTTTTCGCCGAACAGCGAACGGCGGATTTCCGCCTCGCCGGCCACGACTTCATGCTCGGCCTTCTCGTAAATGGCCAGCTCGCGGATGAAGCCGAGGATGAGCGGCACGTCGCTGACGTTGGCGGGGGTGATGGCGATGCCTGTTGCTGTTTTCTTCTTCATGATGGCCATCTTACGGGTGAAAATGCAGGCATGAGACGACACCTCGCCTGCCTTGCATTCTGTTGCGCACTGCCTGCGGCCACGCTGGCGCAATCCGGCCTGTCGCAGGCGCGGGTGGAGGCCGACTGCCTCCAGCGCCTGGCGCTGCTGGTCCCGCAGGACCTCAAGGTCAAGGCCGTGAGCTTCTCCGCGCTGGGCAACTACGCCACCTACTACGTGGTGACCTACCGCTTCACAGGCGACCTGCGCAACGGCAGCAACGCCGCCACCTGCACCTATCGGCGCGACGGGGAGTGGGTGCGGGACGACGCGGCGGCGTGGAAGCTGGCGCGGGAGCTGGAGGCGGGGCGGGGGAGGGAGAAGAAGCGGTAAGGGGCGGTAAAGGGGCGTCAAGCGGGTTCACGGAAGCGGATAGGGCTGGTCGTCAGGCAGCGTCATGGCCATCTGCTGCATCTGCTTCCAGGCATCCGCCCCGCCGGCGGCCGGGTCGCGCTCCACCAGGTGTTGCACCAGGTCGAGGTGGTTCAGGCGGTGGGGGGTGGGCACCATGTCGAGCCGGGCAGTCCCGCGGATGTGGGACATCACCGTCCGGGCACCGATGGCAAACGCCCAGCAGGTTGCACCCACACCCTCCAGCCCGACATCCGGGAAATAAAGGTCGGGCGCGTCGATGCTGCGGAACACACAGGCGCAGCGCTGCACCAGCGCCGGGATGCTGCGCGTTGAAGCGATGCGCTCGTCTGCAAAGTACGACAAGTCGGTTTCATAGCCCGTGCCCCACAGGACATGGTCAACCGCCAGGCGCTGCTGACTGGAAAGAACCACCTCGCCACCTTCGATGGCTGTGACAGTTGCGGCATGCCGTTCAATGTCTCCAAAGTGCGCAAGCATCCGTGCGCGGCCCGGGACGAGCTGGTCGTGCCGCAGGTCCAGCGGGCGTTCCGGCCGGATGGCCTGGATGCCGAACTTCTCGTAGCGGCCGCTCAGGTCCGCATTGATCATTGCATTCTGCTGCGCCACCGGCATGCCCGAGGCCTGCATGCGGGCCAGCGGCCTGATACTGCCGGCAACAGCCTTGGGCTTGGTGGTGGGCGTGAACCAGCGCATGCCCCGATGCGCCCACAGGATGCGCCGCGCCTTGTTTTCAACGCACTGGTCCAGCAGGTCAAGCGCCGAGGCGCCTCCACCCACCACCAGCACCGTGCGGCCTGACAGCTCAGCCGGGTCGCGCAGGGCACTGGAGTGGAGCTCGCGCACCGTGCTGCCTTGTCGATGAACCGCGGGAACAACGGGGCGGTTGTGGGCACCGGTGGCCACCACAAGATGCCGCGCGCTCACCGTGCCCTGCGGCGTGTCGAGCAGCCAGCAGTTGCCGTTGTGGCGCGCGTTGCTCACGGGGCTGCCGAGCCGCAGGCCGCCCGAGAGGTCGAAGCGGTCAACCCAGGCCTCGATGTTGGCCAGGATCTGCGGCTGCATCGGCCCTGCCAGCGGCAGGTCGCCCACCGTCCAGTCAGCGGGGCATATCTGGATGTCCTGCCACGCTGGCAGTGAACGCCAGAGGCCGCCCACCTGGTCGCGGCCCTCCAGCAGCACCACGTCCAGCTGCGCCTGCTGCGCGTAGTGGAGATGGATCAGGCCTGCAATGCCGCCACCGATGATGGCGAGGTCGTGGATGCGGTCTGTCATATGCAGCCTTTCTTGTTATTGATGGCAGATGGTATCGCTACTCCGTCACGCAAGCCAGCCAGTCAACAACTGCATGCTCCCCCGGCAACACCTCCGCCGCCAGCTCCCTCACCAGCCGCAGCCCGGTGTTGCTGTTGGTCAGCAGCACAAATCCCGCCTGCTCCGCCACGCTGCCCATGACGAAGGACCGCACGCCCTCGCGCTTGCCCCACTGGAAGAAGCAGCCTGTACTGGGCTCCACGCCCCAGCCCAGGCCCCAGCCGACATCGGGCTCCGTCTCGGGTGGCGTGCTCTCCAGGTGAACGGCTGCGCCTTTGGGCGCATGGCCCTGCACCACGAACCAGTCCCGCCAGGTTGATTCCTTCAAGCCGTCGCCCCTGAGCACGGCCGCCACAAAGGCGGCGTAGTCACCCGCCGTGGTCTGCAGCGAATACGACGCAAAGGCGCCAGACGGGCGATGCTTGTCAATTGGCTGGCCATCGTCATGCGGCCGCGCAAAGTCGGCGTCGAAGCGCTCCTGCCACACATAGCTGGACGAGCGCATGTCCAGCGGCTCGAACACCAGGCGCCGCATCGTCGCCTCGAACGGCTCGCCCGTGCGCGCCTCCATGGCCGCCTGCAGGTACATGATGCCCATGCTGGAGTAGCTGGCCCAGGCGCCGGGCGCGAAGTACATGCGCAGCACCTCGTCCTTCTCCCGCGTGTTCTGCAGGCCGGCGGTATGCGTGAGCAGGTGGCGGGCAGTGATGAGCGCGGACAACGGATCGTCCGGCACGATGCGGCGGGCGTAATGGCAGACAGGCTCGTCCAGGTCCAGCACGCCCGCGTCGGCCAGCTGCAGCGCAGCCCAGGCGGCCACGGGTTTGCTGAGGGAGACGGCGTCGAAGATGGTTTGGGGGGTGACGGGGTCGGCGGTGGAGGCGTCTTTGATGCCGGCGGCGGCGATTTCTGCGACAGCGCCGTTGCGGATGACGGCGAGTGTGGCGCCTATGACCGGGTGGGTGGCGAGCAGGGAATGGAGGTGGGATGACAGGTTCATGGCGGATGGATCATCCCTCATTTCGAAATTTCGGGGAGCCGCACTGTAATGGCGTTTGAGGTCGCAAATTGCGACCTCAAAGACCGATTCCCGCAGAGGTGGTCACAGTTTGTGACCACCTCGATTCCAAAAAAACCTTCTGCCCGACAGGAAGTAGACTCCTCATGGAGGAGCTGAACATGCCCAAGTCCAACAAGCCCATAGACGATGCAAACCGGCAGACCCCTTCTGACAGTGAAGCAATGCTCAAGAGCATTCGGAGTCGCTTCGTATCGCTGGGAGACGTTGATCTGCCGCAACCTTCGAGAGAGTGCATGCGTGAGCTGCCGGCAATTCCCGTCTTCGACAACGAAGCACAAGAGCGCGAGTTCTGGGAAAGCCACGACTCCACGGAGTACTTGGACTGGTCCAAAGCCCGGAAGGTAAAATTCCCCAATCTGAAAGCGTCAGACCCAACGTAAATCGGCGTTTGAGATCACAGTTTGTGATCTCAAAGAAGGTCGGTATGCGAGGGTCGAGGCGGCTCACCAGTCAAGATTGAATGAACGGCAAGTGCAGGCCGACTCCCGCGCAACAACCGGCCGCGCGCAACGATTGCACGCCCCCTTCACGCGCGTGATGTGCAGTATCAACGCCTTCGACTCCCTTAAATCGAGTGAATACTTGCTGTGGGCCAGGCGTATTGCCTGCATCGCGTCCTGGCGGCACAAAGCAGCAAGCGCCGCAGCTTCACTTTCGGGAACTGCAGAGGGAAGCACGACATCCGTCCGGCACTTTGCGCAGTAAATGTGCGGACGACCCGCTGGCTCGATAAGCTTTTTCATTGCACGAAGCACAATCTGAAGATGCTGCCGGGACAAGGCGATGTTTGAGGTCACAAATTGTGACCTCAAACAGTCACTCCCCACCCTCCTCCTCATCCACAAACACAAACTCATCACAAGCCGCCACAAAATCCTGCATGGTCGTGCGGTTGCCAAACCCGTAGACCAGCAGCCCCGCCTCCTGGATGCGCGCGGCCAGGCCGATGTAGTCGCTGTCGGACGAGACGATGCAGAAGCCCTCCACGCGCCGCGAACCGAGGATGTGCATGGCGTCCATGACGAGCGCGAAGTCGCTGGTGTTCTTGCCCTTGAGGTAGCGGAACTGCTGCTGCGGGCGGATGCCCAGCCTGCTCACGATGCGCTTCCACGGCACGAGGTTGGTCGTGGTCCAGTCGCCATAGGCCCAGCGCACGGTGGGCCGGCCGAATTCCCTCACCTTCTCCATGACCCTGGCCGCATGGGCGGCGCAGGCGTTTTCAGCGTCGATGAGTACTGCGAGTCTTGGGCGACGGATGGTTCTCGTCATGATGGGCACCCCTGTGAACCTTGCTTGACAAACCACCGCCACTCTTGATGAGTGGCGGTGGCCCAGATAGGTTGGCGTACCGGCCCAGTCGGACTTTTCCGGCGAGTCTTTCAACTCCCCACCCGGGCCACCTAAAAGGGACACAGATGCGAAAGCCGCAAGACTTTGCAGGTTTGCGGCTTGAGAGCCGACGAGGTACGGGACGCCAATCCCGGTCACGCTTAAAGGCGCGACGGCACGAGTATATGCGGGCTGTCAGAAATGTGGGGGAATCGCACATTTGTTCGATATCTGATCAAGGACCCCGCCGATGGAAGTCTCGAACTCAGAATCCCAGGCAACAGTTAGCAAGCTGGAATCGGATCGTGCAAAACGGGAACATAGTGCCGTTGGAGTGCTTCGGCAGCAGTCCCGCTGGTAACGATTCTCGACACGGCCCACTGAGTTCTCTGCCAATATGCTCGATCCCTAAGGTGCTGCTGGTGCGTCGTCAGTCGCACCCTGATTTTCGGTGCATGCGCAGGGAGAGTGCGCGGCGTAATACCTTGCCGATTCATGAGATCTGAGAACATTGAAGTGGGTGGACGCGCCGAGTCGTTTCTAGACTCCCATGTGATGGGCGCATGCCAGTCGCCAAATTCCCCAACTGGAATACGGGCAGGCATCTTGTACCAGAACGTGACGTAATCAATCTTGCCGAAAAGATCATGATCAAGGGAAAAACTCAAACCGATCGTTTCTTTGGGAATGGGGCCTACCGACTCGTAAATAGGCTGATCCAAAGCCGAATTGCCGCGCAGTTCTATTGTTTCGCCAGCAGCACTAAGAAGTCGATTTCTTTCCTCGACTCGCCCGTAGCCAATGAATTTTTTCTGAGTGTCTTCGGTCTTGCCGCCAGGGATCCAGCGCCTAACCACTGCCTGATTCGAACCGACTTCAGCAATTCCTAGTGCACTTAAAGAAGCAGCACTGCGATATTCTGGCGAAGTAGGAACGGGTGTCGAGGTCAGGTCAATCCGCGTCTCCTCAAATTGCACTTTCCTGTTTGGCACGCAGACTTGGATAACTGTGATTACTCGATCACTCTCCGTCAACAGCGAAGGTGCAGGGCTTGCACCGGACGTATGCGCGCAAGCGCCCAGCAAGCTGACGACGGAAAGGAAAGTGCCCTTCACACGAGTTCAACCTCAAACATTCATCACCGCCACAGCCCGAACATTCAAATAAGCCTCAACCGCCTCAGACCCCCCCTCAGACCCATACCCCGAGTCCTTCAACCCGCCAAACGGCATCTCAGCCGACGGCATCGCGGGCATGTTGATCCACATCATCCCCACTTCCACCTTGCGCGCCAGCAAGTCGGCGTTCTTCAGTGACTTGGTGAAGCCGTAGCCGGCCAGGCCGTAGGGCAGGCGGTTGGATTCGGTGATGGCTTCTTCAATCGTGTTGAAGGGGCGGATGGCGGCCATGGGGCCGAAGGGTTCGTCGTTGAACACCTTGGCGTTGGTGGGCACATCGGCCAGGATGGTGGGCTGCCAGAAGTTGCCTTCGTCGCCGATGCGTGCGCCGCCGGTCAGCACCGTGGCGCCAGCCTCTGCCGCGTTCTTGGTGAACTCGGCCATGGCCGTCAGGCGGCGCGGGTTGGCCAGCGGGCCCATGGTGGTGCCTTCGGTCAGGCCGTCGCCCACCTTCAGGCCTTCGGCGTACTTTTTCAGCGCCTGGCCGAAGTCCTTGGCAATGCTTTCATGCACCAGGAAGCGCGTGGGCGCTATGCACACCTGCCCCGCGTTGCGGAACTTGGCGGCGCCGGCAGACTTGACGGCCAGGGCGATGTCGGCGTCTTCACACACGATCACCGGGGCATGGCCGCCCAGTTCCATGGTCACGCGCTTCATGTGCTGGCCGGCCATGGCGGCCAGTTGCTTGCCCACGGGCGTGGAGCCGGTGAAGGTGATCTTGCGAATGGTGGGGTGGGCAATCAGGTAGCTCGATATTTCAGCCGGGTTGCCATACACCAGGCCCAGCACGCCGGGCGGCAGGCCCGCGTCGGCAAAGGCCTGGATGAGGCCTGCGGGGCCGGCGGGGGTTTCTTCAGGCGCCTTCACCAGCATCGAGCAGCCGGCCGACAGGGCCGCGGCCACCTTGCGCACCACCTGGTTGATGGGGAAGTTCCAGGGCGTGAAGGCGGCCACCGGGCCGATCGGGTCTTTCAGCACCATCTGGCGCACGGCCAGGTTGTAGCGCGCGGGCACGATGCGGCCATACACGCGGAAGGCTTCTTCAGCAAACCATTCAATGATGTCTGCTGCGGCCATGGCCTCGCCCTTGGCCTCGGCCAGCGGCTTGCCCTGCTCCTGGGTGATGTGGGCGCCAATGGCACCGGCCCGCTCGCGCATCAGGCCGGCGGCCTTGCGCATGATCTTGCTGCGCGCATCGGCCGTCATGTCGCGCCAGGTTTCAAAGCCTGTCTGGGCAGCGGCTACGGCCTTGTCCAGGTCAGCCTTGCTGGCATGGGCAACGCGGCCGATTTCCTTGCCGGTGGACGGGTTGAAGACAGCCAGCGTCTTGCCGCCTTCGGCGTCTTGCCACTGGTTGTTGATGAAGAGTTGGGTGTTGGGGTAGGTGGAGGTGGTCATCCCGCTATTTTGCACCCGCCGCGCGGAACTGTCCTGACGGCTTCCGTTTACGATGGCGCCATGACGGTTTTACACATCGCGGGGGACGAAACGCTCATTCGCCTGGACTCAGGCGCCGTGCTGACGCTGGCCGTGGGCTCGCGCCGGACAGCCGCTGCCTTTTTCCGCCACGAGCCGCCGACCGAGGCCGAGATGGAGAACGCCATCATGGCCGTGGAAGACGAGCTGATGCGCGTGCGCAGCCTGATCCCCGAGGGCACTTCGCTGGAAACCACGGACGCTGCGGTGCGCGGCATCGCGCTGCTGGGCGGCGCCGCCGCAGCTGGCACCATCGTCTTCAGCGTGGAGGCTGTGGAGCGCCTGTTTGACAGGCTGGCCGCCGTGATGCTGGGCCGCCCCGCCAGCGTGGACGGCATCCCGGCCAGCCGGGAGTTTGCGGCCACGCTGCTGATCCTGCGGGAGTTCATGCATCACCTGAAGTTTGCCGAGGTGACGGTCAGGCCTGCCGCGGGCTGATGCCTGCCGGGCAGGCGGCTCAGTCCGTCCCGGCCCCGCCCAGCGTCGTCGGCACGCCGTCAATGCTGCCGCGCATGTCGGCCAGCAGCCGCACCGGTTGGGGCAGGGACGCATAGCGGATGACCTTGTAGCCTGCGTCCATGAGCATCACGTCGCGGGCAATGTCTTCGTCTTCCTTGCCTTTGCGGCTGGTGTCGTCCAGCCCGATGATGGCCATGACGGTCATGCCCTTGTTGAGCAGCACAAAGTCTGCACACTTGCCCGCAAAAGCACTGCGCGCGGCCAGTGTCTTGCCCTCCAGCAGCGCCGTCAGGCTGACCTGCGCCAGCACCACGTACGAGGAAGGCGGGAACACGCTGACCAGCCGCGCGTACATGGACTGCTCGGCGGCATTGAGCGGCGGCCGGGCAATGATGCCGCCGGGCTTGCGCGCCAGCTTCTCCGCGCGCGCCTGCAGCAGCGCAGCCACCAGGGCGATGAGCGCCACGGAGATTCCGAGGGCGATGATGAACCAGGTTTGCATCGGCGTTGTATGCGGGTATGCCTGTTTTGATACTACCCCAGCTGGCCGCAGCGGGCTCAGTCTGACAGGAACATCGCCTGCAGGTCACTCAGGAAATCAAAGCCCCGCTCGGTTGGCTTCACCTGCATCAGGCCGCGCTCGATCAGGCCCTTGGACTGCGCCTGTTCCAGCCCCTTCTGAATGGCGGTGATGGGCAGGCCGGTGCGTTCGGTGAAGTCCATCAGGCTGAAGCCTTCTTTCAGGCGCAGCGCATTGAGCATGTATTCAAACGGCAGGTCGGCGCGGCGAACTTCGTCGTCCTGCGCGAGGGCGCGGCCTGCGAGCGCGTTGTCCATGTACAGCTTTGGCTCACGAAAACGCACCTGCCGCACCACGCGGTGGGCAAAGCTCAGCTTGCTGTGGGCACCGGCGCCGATGCCAAGGTAGTCGCCGAACTGCCAGTAGTTCAGGTTGTGCCAGCAGCGGTGGCCGGGCTTTGCATAGGCCGACACTTCATAGCGCTGCATGCCGGCAGCACCGGTGAGTTCGGTGATGCGGTCGAGCATGGCGTAGGCCGCATCGTCCTCCGGCACCTGCGGCGGGAACTTGGCGAAGTACGTGTTGGGCTCGATGGTCAGGTGGTAGATGGAGATGTGCGGCGGCGCCAGGCGCAGCGCCACCGCGATGTCCTGCTCCAGCTGCTGCATGGTCTGGCCCGGCAGCGCGTACATGATGTCGAGGTTGAAGGTGTCGAATGACGCCGCCGCCTCTTCCACCGCCGCGATGGCCTGGGCGCTGTCATGCACCCGGCCCAATGCTTTCAGGTGCGTGTCGTTGAAGCTCTGCACGCCGACGGACAGGCGCGTCACGCCTGCGCCGCGGTAAGCGCGGAAGCGGTCTTTCTCGAAGGTACCGGGGTTGGCCTCCAGCGTGATCTCGCAGTCGGGCTCCAGCTTCAGCCGCGCGCGGATGTCACCGAGCAGCCGGTCGATGGACTGCGGCGAGAACAGGCTGGGCGTGCCGCCGCCGATGAAGATGCTGTGGACGGTGCGGCCCCAGATAAGCGGCAGGGCGGCTTCAAGATCAGCCATGAGGGCGTCGAGGTAGCGCTGCTCGGGCAGCCCGGTGCCGTTTTCATGGCCGGTGGCGCCCTTGCCCGCTTCATGCGAGTTGAAGTCGCAGTACGGGCATTTCTTCAGGCACCAGGGCAGGTGCACATAAAGCGACAGCGGCGGCAACGACTGCAGCTGCAGCGTGCCGGGGCGCATGTAGTGCTGGATGTCTTTGGCCGGCGCAGGCTGTTCATGCCCCGCCGGATGCAGCGGGATTACAGCCATTGCTCGCGCATGAGTTCCAGCATGCGTTTCGCAGCCCGGCCACGGTGGCTGTTGGCGTTCTTCACTTCAACCGGCAGCTGCGCAAAGGTCTTGCCGAATTCGGGAATGAACATCACCGGGTCAAAACCGAAGCCATTGCTGCCCACGGGCTCGCGCGTGATCTCGCCCGACACGCGGCCCACGGCAATCAGCGGCTCGGGGTCTTCGGCGGAGCGCACGGCGACAAGCGTGCTGACCAGCGCGGCTCGGCGGTCCGCCACATTGGCCAGCTGCTCCAGCAGCGCGCGCACATTGTTGTCGTCGCCTTTTTCATAGCCGAACTGCATGGCATAGAAGGCCGTGTCCACGCCGGGCAGGCCGTTGAAGGCATCCACGCACAGGCCCGCGTCGTCGGCCAGCGCGGGCAGGCCGCTGAGGCTTGATGCGTGGCGCGCCTTGGCCAGCGCGTTCTCGACAAAGGTGCGGAAGGGTTCCTCGGCTTCGGGGATGTTCAGGTCCGCCTGGCGTACCAGTTCCACGCCCAGCGGCGCGAACATGGCCTGCAGCTCGGCGAGCTTGCCTTTGTTGTTGGAGGCGAGGACGAGCTTCATGGGCCTTGTGTGCCGACCTTGTTGCTTACTTCGCGCCGGGCAGCGGTGCTGCCAATGCAGCCGCCTGCAGGGCCGTCAACTCGCGGATGCCCTTGTCGGCCAGGGCCAGCAGCGCGTCCATTTCCACGCGGGTGAAGGCCACGCCTTCGGCCGTGCCCTGCACTTCCACAAAGTGGCCGGCACCGGTCATGACGACGTTCATGTCGGTGTCGCAGCTCACGTCTTCGGTGTATTCCAGGTCGAGCAGCGGCGTGCCGCCCACAATGCCCACCGAGATGGCGGCCACGTGGCCATGGACCGGCGTTTCCTTGAGCTTGCCTTGCGCCAGCAGCTTGTTGACCGCATCCTGCGCGGCCACGAAGGCGCCGGTGATGGCAGCGGTGCGGGTGCCGCCGTCGGCCTGGATCACGTCGCAGTCAAGGTGGATGGTGCGTTCACCGAGTTTCTTCAGGTCAAACACCGCGCGCATCGAGCGGCCGATCAGGCGCTGGATTTCCTGGGTGCGGCCGCTTTGCTTGCCGCGTGCGGCTTCACGGTCGCCGCGCGTATGGGTGGCGCGCGGCAGCATGCCGTATTCGGCTGTGACCCAGCCCTCGCCGCTGCCCTTCTTGTGGCCGGGCACCTTCTCTTCAACCGACGCGGTGCACAGCACGCGGGTATCGCCAAACTCGATGAGTACCGAGCCCTCGGCATGGATGGTGTAGCCGCGCGTGATGCGCACGGGGCGCAGCTGGTCTGCGGCACGCGCGCCGCTTCGTTTGAATTCAGTCATGGTCTTTGGGAAGGAAGCAGGAAAATGAAAGGCCGGTGCAACACGATGCCGGTGGAGCGCCCGGGGCAGTGCTTCAGCTCTTGCGGGCAGCCGAGCGCCGGATGGCCTCGTTGATCTCGGCAATGGAGCGCTCGATGGCGGCGTCGTCCAGGTCTTCAACCATGGTCTCGAGCACGCCGGCCTGGATGGTGGAGGCAAAGACGCCGTCGCTGATGCTGTCGGTGGATATGCCGCGGGTGGACTCGAACGAGTCGGGTGTTTCCCACTCAAAGGCAATCACGGTGACGTTGTCGCTGTGCTCGCCGCCCTTGCGCAGCGCCTGCTCGACCAGGTCGGGCACGGCCTCGGAGACCGGCTGGCCGGACAGGTGGCGCACGATGTCGATGTCGCTCAGGCTGCCCCACAGGCCGTCGGAGCACAGCAGGATCTTGTCGCCCTGCTGCAGGGTGATGGGGCCCGTCACGTCAAACACCGGCTTGGTCGGCGAGCCGAGGCAGGTGAACAGGATGTTGCGGTTGATGCGGTCCATGCGGACCACGCCGGCGCTTTGCTGCTCCAGGTAGGAGTGGTCGCGGGTGCGGGTCAGCAGCTCGTTGTCGCGCACGACATACAGCCGCGAGTCGCCGCAATGCACCCAGGTGGCGGTGGTGCCCTGCACGATGGCGGCCACCAGCGTGGTGCGCGGCGTGTCGAGCATGCCTTTTTCGCTGGCGTAGCGGATGATCTGGTGGTGCGCCGCCATCAGCGACGACGACAGGAACTCGGTGATGTCCTTGACGACGGGGCGCGCTTCCTTCTGGTAGAGGGCCGAGATGGTCTGCAGCGCCAGCTGCGCGGCGACTTCACCTTCAGGGTGGCCGCCCATGCCATCGGCCAGCACGAACAGGCCGGACTCACGCGTGTAGCAGTAGCCCATGCGGTCTTCGTTCTTTTCGCGGCCGCCCTTGCGGCTGACCTGGAACACGGAGAATTTCATTTGAGTTTCGCTCCGAATCCGGTTGCCTTGCGCACGTTCTTCTTGGTGTCGGTGACCATGTTGTCAAACTGCAGGCGCATCTTCTCGCCGACCGACAGCTTGGTATAGCGGCGCTCACCTTCACGCGAGAGCTCTTTTTGCAGCGCAAACACCGACTGGGGCCGCGACAGCGGGTCCAGTGACATGCACCACTCCACCACTTCGATCAGGTTGTCTGAATACACGCCGCGCAGGCGCGACAGGGCCAGGGCCAGGCGGTCTTTTTCAAGCCGCTGCGGCGCGTCATTGGGCGGATAGCCCTGCATGCAGGCATAGATGCAGGCGCCAATGGCGTAGATGTCCGTCCACGGGCCCATGGACGAGTCACGCCGGTACATCTCGGGGGCGGCGAAGCCGGGCGTGTACATGGGGCGGATGAAGTTGCCTTCCTTGGACAGCACTTCCCGGGCGGCGCCGAAGTCGATCATCACGGCCTTGTTGTCGTCGGTGATGAAGATGTTGGCCGGCTTG
>JAZKHY010000035.1:0-49053 GCA_040385105.1 Pseudomonadota bacterium | reverse complement strand
GTGACAACACCACGGTGATCGCCACCCTGGGCAACGTTGGCATCACTGGCACGGCGGGCACGCCACCGGGCGGCACTCCCACGGGCGGAGACAACTCCGGCGTGGTGATTGAAGGCGCCAGCGCAGTGGCCAAGGCCACGGTGGCGGCGACGGCCGGCAGCATGACCATCATCGGAACCGGTGGCCTCGCCAACGCGGCGACGGGCAATTCCGATGGCGTGCGGGCGCAGGACGCGGTCCTTAACGCGGGCAATGGCTTTACCGTTACTGGCGCCACCTTCGTTGGCAGCAAAGAGATGGCCGGCGACAGCAACCAGGGTGTGAGCTTCACCCGGGTAGACAGCACGGTTCTCGCGGGCAATGCCACCATCACCGGCACAAGCACGACGAACAACAAGGTGACAGTTGGCATCGGTAACGACGGCGTCTTCATGGACTCCACTACGCTGAACAACACCGGCGGTGGCACCATTGTGATCAGCGGCGTGGCAGCGACGGACTCCAAGGGCAGCAACAACGACGGGGTGCAGATCCAGAACAACAGCACGGTGCAGACGGCCAGCGGCGACATCCTGGTGCGGGGCACGGGCGGCGCGGGCACCAGCGACAACCGCGGTGTGGCGCTGCTGAACACGGTGCAGGTCAGGGTAGCTGGCGGCACGGGCACACTGAACATCACCGGCACCGGCGGAGCCGGCAACGCGACCGGCAACGTCGGCGTGACGCTGAACAACTTTGTCACGGCCAGCACGGCCGGTGGGCAAATCAACGTCCTTGGCGTCGCGCTCAGTGCAGGTACGGACGGCAACTCCGGCGTCACCGTGATCAGCGGCGCGGCCGGCACCAGCGCGATTGTTTCGGGCGCGGACGTGAGCGTCATCGGGCTGGCTTCCACCACGGCCACGGGCAGCAGCAACCGCGGCGTGAGTGTTGAGGGCGCGGACGCCCGCATCACGGCGGTGGGCGCGGGCCTGGTCACCGGTGTGGGCGGCACGCTCGGCGCAGGCAGCTTCAACTATGGCGTGAACGTCGAAGGCGATCAGGCACGCATCACGGCCGGCACTAACCTGACAATTCTTGGAACAGCAGGCGCAAGGACATCGACGCCGACTGGCGGCGACAACACCGGCGTGCGGGTGCAGGGCACGGGCATTGGTGACGAAGCCACCCTGTCGACAGGCACGGGCGCGCTGACCGTCACCGGTAACGGCGGGCGCGCATTGGCGCTCAGCGGCAACAGCGACGGCGTGCGCGCACAGGACGCGGTTGTCAATGCAGGCAACGGCTACACCGTGACTGGCACTGCGTTCGCCGACAACAAGGTCGCAGGCGACAGCAACCAGGGTGCGACCTACACCCGCGTCAGCAGCACCGTGCTTGCGGGCAATGCCTCCATCGTCGGCACTGCTACTACGAGCAGCGCGGCGGTCACGGGCAACGACGGCGTCTTCATGGACACGAGCACGCTGGTCAATAGCGGCGGCGGCACCATCGGCATCACCGGCGTAGCAGCAACGGCCTCCACCGGCAACAACAACGACGGCGTACAGATCCAGAACAGCAGCACGGTGCAGGCCGCAAGCGGCAACATCACCATCCTGGGCACGGGCGGCCCGGGCGCCAGCGACAACCGCGGTGTGGCGCTGCTGAACACGGTGCAGGTCAGGGTAGCTGGCGGCACTGGCACGCTGAACATCACCGGCACCGGCGGAGCCGGCAACGCGACCGGCAACATCGGCGTGACGCTGAACAACTTTGTCACGGCGAGCACGGCTGGCGGCCAGGTCAACGTCTTCGGCAAGGCGCTCGGCGCGGGCACCGACGGCAATTCGGGCGTCCTGGTGATCAGCGGCGCGGCCGGCACCAGCGCGATTGTTTCGGGTGCAGGCGTGAGCGTCACCGGCCTGGCATCCACCACCGCCACAGGCAGCAGCAACCGCGGCGTGAGCGTTGAAGGGACGGATGCCCGCATCACGGCAGTGGGCGCAGGGCTGGTCACAGGCGTGGGCGGCACGCTCGGCGCAGGCAGCTTCAATTACGGCGTGAACGTCCAGGGCGACCAGGCCCGCATCACGGCCGGGACCAGCCTGACCATCCTCGGCACGGCCGGTGCCCTCACAGCTACCGCCACCGGCGACGACAACACCGGCGTGCGGGTGCAAGGCGCAGGCATCGGCGACGAGGCCACGCTGTCGGCAGGCACCGGCGCATTGACGGTCACCGGCAATGGTGGACGTGCGGCAGTTGCGGGCAACAGCGACGGCGTTCGCGCACAGGACGCTGTCATCAACGCGGGCAATGGCTACACCGTCACCGGTACGGCGTTCGCCGACACCAAGGTGACGGGCGCAGACAACGACGGCGTCAGCTACACCCGCGTGAGCAGCACCATCGGCACGGGCAATGTGCTGATCAGCGGCACTTCTACAACCAGCACCAAGGCGACGGACAGCAATGACGGCGTGAACCTGGTGGACAGCACCATCACCAGCAACGCGGGCGCCACCGGCAACAGCGTCGTGATCACCGGCGTGGCCGGCACGGCTGCCTCCGGCATCGACAACATCGGCGTGTCGCTTACCCGCAGCTCGGTCACGGCAACGGGGGTCGGCAGCGATGCGACCATCACGATCCGCGGCACGGGTGGCGCGGACGGCACCAACAACAACGACGGCATCTACGCGGTGCGCAGCACCATCTCCAGCGGCGCCGGCAACATCACCCTGACCGGCCTTGCGGCAGGTTCCGACGGGTCCGATAACGACGGCATCGTGCTGGTCGCCGATGGCACCGGCCCGAGCGTGGTCACCAGTACCGGCGGCAACATTACCGCCGTGGGTACCGGCAGTGCAGCCGGCAAGGCTGCGGGCAACGACGGCATCTACGTCGAAGGTGCAGGCGCACGCATCACAACCGTCACCGGCTCGATCAGCCTGACGGGTACCGGCGGCGGCCTGGGTGGCGCGAACACCGGCGCCAACAACGGCATCCTCGTGCAGGGCACCGACAGCGAAGCGGCAGCGCGCGCAACCGTGGCTGTCACCGGCAATGGCGGCGGCGTCACACTGCTCGGCACGGCCGGCGGCGACGGCAACGCCAGCAGCGGCAACATCGGCGTCCAGCTGCGCTACACCAATGCGGGCACACAGTCGCTTGCCGGCAACCTGGCGATCACCGGTGCCATGGGCATCAATGCCGCCGTCCTTGACAGCGGCAACATCGGCGTGAATGTGGAGAACGGCAGCCTGACGGCCAATGGCGGCAGCGTGACCATCGTCGGTACCGGCGGCGGCAAGGGCAGCGACAACTCCGGCGTCAACATCCTGGCGTACAACACGGCTGCAGTCATCGTGACCGACACCGGCTTGCAGCGCAGCCTGGTGCAATCCACCAGCTCCAGCGTGTCCATCACAGGCACGGGCTCGGCAGAGGCACAGTCCAAGGGCGACCGCGACTATGGTGTGCACATCCAGGGCGCGGGCACGACGGTCCAGTCCGGCACCACGCTGAACATCACGGGTGTGGCAGGTGCGACGGCTGCCAACCCGACGGGTGGTGACAACACCGGTGTGCTGATCGACGGCACAGCTTTGGGCAATGCCACGGTGAGCGCAGGTTCCAACCTTGTCATCACCGGCAACGGTGGCGGCGCGGATGCAGCGGTTGGCAACAGCGACGGTGTGCGGGCGCAGGACGCCCTTGTCAACAGCGGCGGCGACTACACCGTGACTGGCACGGCGGTTGCAACCACCAAGGCGGCCGGCGACGGCAACCAGGGCGTGAGCTACACCCGGGTGAGCAGCACCGTGGGTGGCAATGCACGCATCGTGGGCACCTCGACGACCAGCAACCAGGCGGGCGGGGGCAACGACGGTGTGTTCATGGACACCAGCCTCGTGGACGTCACGGGAGCAGGCACCCTGGGCATCACAGGTATTGCCGCAAGCGACGCCAAGGACAGCAACAACGACGGCGTCCAGCTGCAGAACAACACCACGGTGCAGACAGCTTCCGGCGCGATCACGGTGTCTGGGACCGGTGGTGCAGGCACTTCGGACAACCGCGGTGTGGCCCTGCTGGACAGCGCCTTTGTGCGCGTCCTGGGTGGCACCGGTGCGATCAACGTCACCGGTACCGGCGGTGTGGGCAGCACGGCAGGCAACATTGGCGTCACGTTGAACAACAACGCCACCATCAGCAGCGTTGGCGGCCTGATCAACGTGCTGGGCGATTCGCGCAGCAAGGCGGCCTCGACCAACCTCAATTCCGGCGTGACGGTCCTGGCCGGCATCGACGGCACGAGCGCGATTGACGCGGGTTCAAGCGTCACCGTGACCGGCCTGGCCTCCATACTGGCCGTCGGCGACGACAACGCCGGTGTGAGCGTTGAGGGCGCAGACGCCCGCATTACGGCAGGCACGGGTTCCGCTGTCATCACCGGCATCGGCGGCACGAAAGCCCTGGGCAGCTTTAACTACGGCGTGAACGTCGAAGGCGACGAAGCACGCATCACGGCCGGCACCAGCCTTGCCATCACCGGCACGGCCGGCGCCAGGACGGCAGTGGGCGTGACGGGCAACGACAACAGCGGCGTGCGGGTGGACGGCCTGGCCGGCACGGCAACGCTGGCAGCGGGCAGCGGCGCACTGAGCGTCACCGGCCTGGGCGGCGGCGCAGCAGGTGCAGTGGGCAACAGCGACGGCGTGCGCGTGACCAGTGCCATCACCAACAGCGGCACAGACTACACCGTCATCGGCACGGCACTGAACAGCGCCGAGACCAACGGCAGCGACAACGACGGCGTGAGCTACACCACGGTGACCGGCACGATTGGCAACGGCAGCATCGCTGTCACCGGCACGGCGCCAGGTGCCCTCGCAGTGGGCGTGACGGACAGCAACGACGGCGTGAACTTCACCGACGTGAGCCTGACCAGCAACGCCACAGCGGGCAAGACCACGGTCATCAGCGGCACCGCGGGTGCATCCGCCACCGGCCTTGACAACCGCGGCGTCGCATTGAGCAACGCCACACTGGCCCATGCAGCCGGCGGCAACACCAGCGTCACCATCTTCGGCAACTCTGGCAGCGCACTGGCAGCCGGCGGCAACAACGACGGCGTTGAAATGCTGCGCTCCACCGTGACCAACGGCACGGGCGCCATCCTGGTCACCGGCACGGCCGGCGGCACGGGCAACGACAACGACGGCGTGGCCATCCTGGCAGCGGCAGGCGCACCGAGCGTCATCACCAGCGTGGGCGGCGACATCACCATCCGCGGCACGGGCACCACCAGCGCAGCGGGCAGCGAGAACGACGGCGTGGCCATCATCGGCAAGAACACGGCCGTCACCACCGGCACGGGCAGCATCGCCATCACCGGCAAGTCCAGCCTCACGGCCACGGCCGGCGGCAACGACGGCGTGATCATCCAGGGCGCCAACACGACGGACCGCGCCACGGTGGCCATCACCGGCAACGGCGGCACCATCATCGTGACGGGCCTGGGCGGCGGCACGGCAGGCAACGCCAACACCGGCGTGACCCTGCAGTTTGCCAACCTCACCAGCGCAGGCACCGATGCGGCAGACAACGTCACCGTCACGGGCCTGGCCAATGTGGGCGCGGCCGTGGTGGACAGCAACTACGGCGTGCTGGTCGACAACGGCACCGTGAGCACGGCAGGCGGCAGCGTGGACATCCGCGGTGAAGCGGCCGGCACCGGCAGCAACAACACCGGCGTGGCCGTGCAGGCCAACGGCGCGAACCCCAGCGTGGTCAGCGCGGGCGTGAATGTCGACATCACCGGCATCGGCAGCGCAGCGGCCACGGGCAGCACCAACCGCGGCGTGTACGTGCAGGGTCCGCAGACCCGGGTCACGGCTACCGCAGGTTATGTGGACATCACGGGTGTCGCAGGTGCACTGACAGCAACGGCCACCGGCACCGACAACTCTGGTGTGGTCATTGAAGGCACGGCCCTGGCAGCGGCCAGCCGCGCCACACTGACGGCAGGCACCACGGTGACCATCACCGGCTCGGGCGGCTCGGGCACCGGCAACAGCGACGGTGTGCGTATCAACTTCGCCACGCTGACCAGCGGCGGTGCGACGACTATCCTGGGCACCGGGCTGCAAAACGCCAACGGCGCGGCAGTAGACAACGGCGTGTCCGGCGATGACAACGACGGCGTGCAACTGACCGACATGAACGGCGGCACCAGCACCGGCGCGTTGACCATCATCGGCGTCGCCAGCGACAGCACCGGTGCGGTCAACAGCAATGACGGTGTCTACATTGCGGGCGCCGGCACCAGCTACGCATCGGGCAGCACCGTGGACATCACCGGTATTGGCGGCGCGGCAGCCACGGGCGGCGAGAATCGTGGCGTGGCCATGCTTGGCCAGGTCAGTGTCACCGGCAGCGGCAACGTCACCGTTCTCGGCCAGGCGGGCGCGCTCGGTGGTACGACGCCGGCAGCCGGCGACAACTCCGGTGTGGTGATTGAGGGCGCGGGCACAGGCGCCAGCCGCGCAACACTCAGCTCTGTGAACGGCACGCTGACCATCACCGGCAACGGCGGCGGTGCGGCCCTGGGCAGCGGGAACAGCAGCGGCGTGCGCGCCATTGACGCGCTGATGGACGCGGATGGTGACTACACGGTCACCGGGGTTGCCTACAACAGCGTGACAACCGAAGGCGCCGGCAACCAAGGCGTGAGGTTCCTGCGCGTGTCCAGCACAGTCACCAACGGCAACGTAGCCATCACCGGCACGGCGGCTGGCACGAACGCCACGGCGGCAACTGACAGCAACCGCGGCGTGGAATTCGACGCCGTAACGCTCACAAGCAGCGTCACGGGTGCAGGCGCCAAGAACGTGACGATCATCGGCACGGGCGGCGCAGCGGCCACGGGCGGCGAGAACGACGGCGTCTTCATGACGGCCAGTACCGTGACCCTGGCAGCAGGCAGCGGCGCACTGAACGTGACGGGCACCAGCGGCACCGGTACGGCAGGCGGCAGCGACGGTGTGGCGCTGATCAATGCAACGACGGTGGCTTCGAGCGCCACCGGCCAGGTGACGGTCAGCGGCACCAGCAACGCCACGGGCGGACCAGGCAACATCGGCGTGGTCGTGCTGGACAGCAGCATTGCCGGCAACAACGGCGCAGTCCTGGTCAGCGGCCTGGGCGGTGCAGGCACCGACCAAAACGCAGGCGTGGCCATCACCGGCGTGACGGGCAGGATCACCTCCGGCGCCACGAGTGGCACGGCCATCACCGTGTTCGGCACAGGCCGCGGCACCGGAGAAGACAACGTCGGCGTGGCGGTGATCCTGGGCAGCCAGATCAACAGCACCAATGCCGGCAACATCCTGGTCACGGGTGTTGGCTCGCAGGCAGCCACAGGCGGCAGCAATATCGGCGTCTACATCGCAGGCGATGCCACCGGCATCAGCAACGACACAGGCGCCATCACGGTGGTCGGCACGGGCGGCATGGCCTCCACGGGCAGCTTCAACAGCGGTGTGGTCGTTGAGGGCACGGGCACGGCAACGCGTGCGTTCATCAGCATCGCAGGCACGGGCGGCACGGGCGACCTGAGCATCACCGGCTTTGGCGGCTCCACCGGCGGCGGCTTCAACCGCGGCGTGGACATTGAATACGCCAACGTCACCAACGGCAACACCAGCACCAATGCAGACGTGATCATCACGGGCCTGGCCAATGTGGCAGCCAGCGCAACCCTTGCAGACAACAACAAGGGCGTGTTCATCGGCAACGGCACCGTCAGCGCGGCAGGCGGCAGCATGACGCTCAGCGGCACGGGCGCAGGTGTTGGCAGCTTCAACAGCGGCGTCGAGATCGTGGCGCAGGGCGGTGCCATCAGCACGGTTAGCGCCGGCACCAACGTGGTGATCGATGGCAATGGCTCGGCACTGGCAGCGGGCCAGCAGAACTACGGCGTGCTGGTGCAGGGCAACGGCACCGGCGTTACGGGTGGCCAGGCAGTGGTCATCACCGGCGATGCGGGCGCCACGGCAGGCGCAGCGCCCACGGGCGGCGACAACTCCGGCGTGGTCGTGGACGGCCTGGCTGGTACCGCCACCGTGGCGGCAGGCACCACACTGTCCATCACCGGCCTGGGCGGCAAGGCTGACGCCAGCGGCAACAGCGACGGCGTGCGCGCCTCGTTTGCAACGCTGCATGCGGGCAACGGCATGACGGTGATCGGCACTGGATTTGCGGGCAACAAGGTCAGCGGTGACAGCAACGACGGTGTGAGCTTCAGTGATGTGGCTGCCACCATCGACGCCGGCAACGTGCTGGTGCAAGGCACGGCCACGACGTCCAAGCAAGCCAATGACCAGAACCGGGGCGTCTCGCTCTCCAACACGACCATTGACAGCACCGAGGCAGCGGGCACGGTGGTAGTTACAGGCCTGGCAGGCAGCCAGGCGGCGGGCGACGGCAACGTAGGCGTGTACATGTCAGAGAGCGGCGTCAGCGCGGCAGGCTCGACCACCATCACCATTGGCGGTACCGGCGGCCCTGGCGACGACAACAACGACGGTATTCGCATGGTGGGCGGCTCGATTGCGAGCGACACGGGCAAGATATCCCTGAGCGGCCTGGCAGCAGGCGCCACGGGCGACAGCAACGACGGCGTGATCATTACCAACGGCGTGACACAGGTGGCCATCACCAGCAATGGCGGCGACATCAGCGTGGTGGGCACAGGCAGCGCAGCGGCCAGTGGCGCAGACAACACCGGCGTTACGGTGCTTGGCGGCACGACGCAAATCACCACCGGCACTGGGTCCATCGGCATCACCGGAACGGGCGGTGGCCTGGTGGCCGGTGTTGACAACGGCGGCAACGCTGGTGTGGTGATCCGTGGTGGCTCGAATGCAGTCCGGGTGAACGTCCAGGTCACCGATGCTGCAGGCGGCGGCGTGACAGTGCTGGGCAAGGCAGGCGGCAACGGTGGCGCCAATAATTCGAACGACAACATCGGCGTGAAAATCCGCAATGCGGACATCGGTACGGCCGCAACGGCGGGCGACCTGGTCATCAGCGGCACGCAGAACGTCAACGCGGCCAGCCTGAACAACGGCAATGTGGGTGTAAACGTCGAAGACGGTACGCTCACGGCCAATGGCGGCGCAATCACGATCTTCGGCCAGGCCGGCGGCAAGGGCCGGGACAACAGCGGCGTGAACATCATGTCGATTGCCGGCTCGCCGAGCCTGGTCCAGAGCACTGGCGGCACGGTGGATATCACCGGCATCGGCAGCGCAGTGGCCACTGGCGAGCGCAATCGCGGCGTGTTCATCGAAGGCACGGGCACGCAGGTGCTGTCGGGCAGCGACCTGAGCATCTATGGCCAGGCCGGCGCACTGAACGGCGGTATTGCTGCAAATAGCGGCGACAACAGCGGTGTGGTCGTTCTGGGCGGAGGTGTTGGCAACAATGTCACCATCGACTCCGGCGCGACCTTGACCATCCAGGGCTTTGGCGGCGGCGCGGGCAAGAACGCCGGCGACAGCGACGGCGTGCGGGCGACCTATGCAGTTATCAACAGTGAAGGCGACTACACAGTCACCGGCACGGCCTACAACCACAGCAGCACCAAGGGGGCCGACAACGACGGCGTGAGCTTCACGCAGGTCAACAGTACGGTCACTGACGGCAACGTCGCCATCACCGGCACGGCGCCAGGCGCAGCAGCGGTCGGCACCACCAGCAACAGTGGTGGCGTTGAGTTCGACACCGTCACGCTTACCAGCAGCGTGACTGGCGCAGGCGCAAAGAACATCACCATCATCGGCACGGGTGCTGCAGGCAGTGTGGCAGGCGGCAACAACGATGGCGTGTACATGACGGCCAGTACCGTGACCCTGGCAGCAGGCAGCGGCGCACTGAACGTGACGGGCACCAGCGGCACCGGTACGGCAGGCGGCAGCGACGGTGTGGCGCTGATCAATGCAACGACGGTGGCTTCGAGCGCCACCGGCCAGGTGACGGTCAGCGGCACCAGCAACGCCACGGGCGGACCAGGCAACATCGGCGTGGTCGTGCTGGACAGCAGCATTGCCGGCAACAACGGCGCAGTCCTGGTCAGCGGCCTGGGCGGTGCAGGCACCGACCAAAACGCAGGCGTGGCCATCACCGGCGTGACGGGCAGGATCACCTCCGGCGCCACGAGTGGCACGGCCATCACCGTGTTCGGCACAGGCCGCGGCACCGGAGAAGACAACGTCGGCGTGGCGGTGATCCTGGGCAGCCAGATCAACAGCACCAATGCCGGCAACATCCTGGTCACGGGTGTTGGCTCGCAGGCAGCCACAGGCGGCAGCAATATCGGCGTCTACATCGCAGGCGATGCCACCGGCATCAGCAACGACACAGGCGCCATCACGGTGGTCGGCACGGGCGGCATGGCCTCCACGGGCAGCTTCAACAGCGGTGTGGTCGTTGAGGGCACGGGCACGGCAACGCGTGCGTTCATCAGCATCGCAGGCACGGGCGGCACGGGCGACCTGAGCATCACCGGCTTTGGCGGCTCCACCGGCGGCGGCTTCAACCGCGGCGTGGACATTGAATACGCCAACGTCACCAACGGCAACACCAGCACCAATGCAGACGTGATCATCACGGGCCTGGCCAATGTGGCAGCCAGCGCAACCCTTGCAGACAACAACAAGGGCGTGTTCATCGGCAACGGCACCGTCAGCGCGGCAGGCGGCAGCATGACGCTCAGCGGCACGGGCGCAGGTGTTGGCAGCTTCAACAGCGGCGTCGAGATCGTGGCGCAGGGCGGTGCCATCAGCACGGTTAGCGCCGGCACCAACGTGGTGATCGATGGCAATGGCTCGGCACTGGCAGCGGGCCAGCAGAACTACGGCGTGCTGGTGCAGGGCAACGGCACCGGCGTTACGGGTGGCCAGGCAGTGGTCATCACCGGCGATGCGGGCGCCACGGCAGGCGCAGCGCCCACGGGCGGCGACAACTCCGGCGTGGTCGTGGACGGCCTGGCTGGTACCGCCACCGTGGCGGCAGGCACCACACTGTCCATCACCGGCCTGGGCGGCAAGGCTGACGCCAGCGGCAACAGCGACGGCGTACGCGCTGCCAGGGCAACCATCAACGCAGGTGGTGACTACACCGTCACCGGCACCGCCTTCGCCGGCGCGCAAGTGGCAGGCGACAGCAACCAGGGCGTGAGCTACAGCGAAGTGAGCAGCACTGTGACGGCCGGCAACGTGAACGTCACCGGCACGGCCACCACCAGCGCCACCGCAGTCAACGGCAACGACGGCGTGTACATGAGCAAGTCGGCCATCGTCAACAGCGGCACGGGCAGCGCGACCCTCAGCGGCGTGGGCGCCAGCGCGGCGCTGGGCGACAACAACGACGGCGTGCAGATTGAAACGGGCAGCTCCGTCACCACGGCCAGCGGCGCGATCACGGTGCTGGGCACCGGCGGCACGGGCACGGCAGACAACCGCGGCGTGGCATTGCTCGACAGCGCGTTCGTACGGGTGCTGGGCGGCACGGGCGCGATCAACGTCACCGGCACGGGCGGCGCGGGCAGCACCACCGGCAACATCGGCGTCACGCTGAACAACAACGCGACCATCAGCAGCGCAGGCGGCCTGGTCAACGTGCTGGGCGATTCGCGCAGCACGGCGGCATCGACCGACACCAACAGCGGCGTGCTGGTGATTGGCGGGGGAGCAGGCACCAGCGGCATAGAAGCCGGCACCAGCGTCAGCGTGACTGGTCTGGCCTCGGCGCTGGCCACCGGCAGCAACAATCGCGGCGTGAGCGTGGAAGGCATTGACTCACACATCACAGCCGGCACCAGCGCAGTGGTCACCGGCATCGGCGGCACAACGGCCCTGGGCAGCTTCAACTACGGCGTGAACGTGGAAGGCGATGTGGCGCGCATCACGGCCGGCACCAGCCTGGCGATCACCGGTACGGCCGGCGCCCGGACGGCAGTGGGCGTGACGGGCAACGACAACACCGGCGTGCGGGTTGATGGCCTCGCGGGCACGGCAACGCTGGCAGCAGGCAGCGGCGCATTGAGCGTCACAGGCCTGGGCGGCGGCGCAGCCGGCGCGGTGGGCAACAGTGACGGTGTTCGCGTGACCAACGCAGTGACCAACAGCGGCGGCGACTACACCGCGGTCGGCACGGCGCTCAACAGCGTCGAGACCAACGGCAGCGACAACGACGGTGTGAGCTACACCAACGTCTCCGGCACGATCGGCGATGGCAACGTCAGCATCACCGGCACGGCGCCGGGCCTGCTGGCTGTGGGCGCAACTGACAGCAACCGCGGCGTGGAGTTCGACACCGTGACGCTCACGAGCAGCGTGACGGGTGCAGGCGCGAAGAACGTGACGATCATCGGCACGGGCGGCGCAGCGGCCACGGGCGGCGAGAACGACGGCGTCTTCATGACAGCCAGCACGGTCACGCTGGCAGCGGGCAGCGGCACGCTGAGTATCTCCGGCGCCAGCGGCACCGGCACCGGCGGCAACAGCGACGGCGTAGAGATCACCAACGCTTCCGTGGTGCAGACCAGCGCCACTGGCGCGGTCTTCATCACCGGCCAGAGCAACGCCACCGGCGGCAATGGCAACACCGGCATCTCGGTGGACGAAAGCTCCACCGTCAAGGCCACCAATGCAGCGGCTACGGCCACGGTCACCCTCACCGGCGTGGGCGCGGCCCTGGGCGGCACGGACAACCATGGCGTGTGGGTCAGTGAAGTCACGGCGGGCGCCGACTCCACCGTCGAGTCCAACGGCGGCGCGCTCACCGTGCGCGGCACGGCCGGCGGCAACGGCAGCTACAACGTCGGCGTCAATGTGCAGAACAGCACGCTGAAGTCGGCCGGCGCGGCCACCACCGTCTCCGGCATCGGCGGCTCGGGCACGGACGACAACACCGGCGTGATCGTGTTCGGCAACACGGCCCTGGTGCAGGGCGCCGGCAGCGGCATCCAGATCACGGGCAGCACGACGGCGCTGGCAGCAGGCACAGCCAGCCGCGGCGTGGTCATTGCCGGCGCGGCTGACGTGCTGGCCACGGCAGGCACGATCCACATCACCGGCGGCGGCGCCACCAATGCGCAAGGCGGCGTCAACTACGGCGTACAGCTGCAGGACGCTGGTACCAGCGTCATCGCCACGGCGGGCAGCGTGGGCATCACCGGTACGGCGGGCGGTCAGACCGCCGTCGCGGCCGGTTCGAACAACATCGGCGTGTTCGCGTCCGACGCGACCATCACCGCCGGCGCCGGCAGCCTCAATGTCACCGGCTTCGGCGGCAGCGGCGCCAATGACAACGACGGCGTGCGTGTCTTCACCTCGACCCTCTCGGCCACGACCGGCGCCACGCTGGCCGGCACGGCGCTGCAAAATGCGACGCTGGCCAATGCACTGACCGGCGGCACCAACAATGGCGTGTACCTGTCTGCCAGCCAGGTCAGCACCTCCGGCGGCAACCTTGAGATCTCCGGCATTGCCGGCGACAGCACGGCGCAGGTGAGCGACAACATGGGTGTGCGGGTTGAACTGGGCTCCGTCATCACCAACAGCAGCACCTCGGCGGCTGACCGCATCCTGATCACCGGCCTGGGCGCAGCAGGGGCCACCGGCACCGGCAACCGCGGCGTGCTGGTGGACAGCAGCACGGTGCAGGCCACTGGCGCCGCCTTCGTCTCGGTGCAGGGCACGGCACGCAGCGGCACCGACACCAACCGCGGTGTTGAAATCTCCGCGGCCACCGTGTCGTCGAACACCGGCACCATCGGCATCACCGGCCAGGGCGCAGGCTCGGGCAGCAACAACGGCGGCGTGGCCGTGCTGGCCATGGGCGGCACACCGGGCGTAGTCACTTCCACCGGCGGCGCAGTGACCGTCATCGGTTCCGGCTCGGCTGCGGCCACGGGCAGCAGCAACATCGGCGTGCTGGTTTCCGGCGAAGACAGCCGCATCGTCGCCACCGGCAGCACGGTGAACATCACCGGCACGGCGGGCGCCACGGGCGCGGCCACCGGCCAGAACAACATCGGCGTCCAGGTGCAGGGCACTGGCGTGGGCACTGAGGCATTCGTGACCTCGGCCACCGGCACCACCATCGTGGGCTTCGGCGGCGCGGGCAAGGCTGCCGGCAATGCCGACGGCGTGAACCTGCAATACGCACTGGTGGACGTGACGGGCGCGGGCAACCTGTCCATCACCGGCACAGCACTGAACAGCGCCAGCACCAAGGGCTCGGGCAATGACGGTGTGTCCGTCGATGCCTCGACCCTCACGGTGGGCAATGGCAACATGACCCTGGTGGGCACGGCGCCGGGCGCTGCGGCCAACAAGGCCGCCAACCAGAACAACGGCGTGAGCATCTCCGGCGCGTCCAGCCTGCTGAACACCTCCGCCGCCGGCCAGATCAACATCTCCGGCGCAGGCGGCGCGGCGGCCACGGGCAACAACAACAGCGGCGTGATCGTGCTGGGCAACTCGCAGGTCACCGCATCCAATGCCACCACGGTCACCATCAGCGGCCAGGGCGGCACTGGCGCCGACAACAACTACGGCGTGGGCATCGGCAGTTCCACGGTGACGTCGGGCTCCGGCCTCATCACCATCCTGGGCACGGCCAACGGCACGGGCAACCGCAACGTGGGTGTCGTCATCGCCGACGCGGCATGGCCAGGCGTGAGCACGCCGGCCACGGTGGGCTCGGCCACCGGCGCGGTCACCATCACCGGCACCGGCTCGCAGGCAGCCGCCGGCAACGCCAACTACGGCATCGGCATCATCGGCGCCAATACCGCCGTGACAGCCGGCACCACGCTGACGCTGGTGGGCCAGGGCGGCCACACCACCTCGGCGGCAGGCGGCACCGACAACGTCGGCGTGGGCCTCATCGGCGCGGATGCACTCAACCGCGCCACGCTGTCGGCCGGCGGCAACCTGTCCATCACCGGCCTGGGCGGCGGCGGCAGCGGCGACGCTGACGGCGTGCGCCTGATCGACGGCCGCGTCATGGTCGCCGGCACGGGCAACCTGACGGTCATCGGCACGGGCCTCGCCACGGCCAATATCGCCGGCTCCAACAACGAAGGTGTGGAGATCACCCGCACGCTGGTGGAAATGGCCGCAACGGGCGGCAATATCCAGGTCACCGGCACGGCGCCTTCCACCGGCGCCCTGACCAACACGAGCACCGGCGTGTCGATCACCGACTCCAGCATCACCAGCGCTTCCGTTACCGGCAAGACCGTGGGCATCACCGGCACCGGTGCAGCAGCGGCCACCGGCGGCAACAACCGCGGCGTGGATGTGGTGGGCTCGACCATCGACACATCCACCGGCGGCGCGATGGTTCACATCACCGGCCTGGGCGGCACGGGCACCGGCAACAACAACGACGGCGTGCGCATCCTGCACCAGGGCGGCACGGTTGCCAGCGTCATCACCGGCGGCACGGGCGACATCGGCATCACCGGCAACGCCGGCGGCGCCGGCTCCGGCGGCCGCGGCGTGGCCATCATCGGCCAGGGCGTGTATAACGTGCTGGACACCGATGGCAAGATCGACATCACCGGCCTGGCCAGTGCCACCGGCACCGGCGCCAACAACATGGGCGTGCTGGTCACGACCTCGTCGCTGAGCTCTGCGGGGGCCATGGCCATCGCCGGCACCGGCGCAGCCACCGGCGGCAACAACAACCATGGCGTGCAGCTGAACGATGCCGTTGCCTCTGTCAGCGGCGCATCCAGCATGACCATCACCGGCCTGGGCGGCTCCACCGGCCTGAACAAGGCTTCGCAAGGCGTGCGGGTGGATGCGTCCATGCTGAACGCGGCCACCGGCGACATCGTCATCACCGGCATCGCCGGCGCGACGGGCACCACCGCCTACGGCGTGCTGTTCACCAATGCCAGCACCGCCACCAGCACCGGCGGCGACATCTGCATCGACGGCACCAGCGCCGTCGCGACGACACCGGCCATCCTGATCGGCGACGTCGGCGCGAGCGTGCTGTCCGCACCGGTCGGCACCATCGGCCTGGTGGCGCATGTCGGCGGCATCCAGCTGGGCAGCGGCACAGGCTCGGCTGCCGTCAACTCCAGCGGCTCGCTGACCTTCGCCTCGGACAACGGCGTGGCGCAGTACAGCGGCTCGGTGACCTCCACGACCGGCGGCCTGCTGCTGGTCGGCTCCGGCCAGTTCCTGCTGGACAGCGCCACCAACGACATCACCACGCTCGCGGCCGACATCGGCGACAGCGCCACGGCCAAGGGCACCCTGGTGCTGCAGGACGTGGGCGGCTTCACCATCGACAGCGTCACCGGCTGCGTCAGCTGCACGCTGCCGCTGGGCACGGTGACCCGCACCGGCGTGACGGTGGGCGGCACGGTCGGCGCGGCCAGCGGCGGGTTCATCCGCTCGGTGGCGGCCGGGGGCAACAACCTGCTGGATGCGGTGACGCAGGGCAGCGCCATCAACGAGACCAACAACAACGTGACGGTCTTCAACGTGACGGGTGCAGGCAGCACCGTGACCCAGTCGGCCACGGCCGGCGTGGTCACCGGCGGCCTGATCCTCACCGGCGCCGCCCAGTACACGCTGGACAGCAATGCGCTGAACGATGCCGACGTGCTGGCTGCCAGCACCACCGGCGCCGGCGTGAGCTTCCGTGACCTGGACAGCCTGACGGTTGCCACCGTCGCTGCCAGCTTCGCTGCACCGGCGATCAACTACAGCGTGAGCGGTGCCACCGCCGCCGGCGCCATTGTGCTGACGGCCACCACGGCGGTCGATTCCAGCATCCAGATCCGTGATGCAGTGGTCACCAACGGCGGCGCATTCACCGTCAATGCCAACCGCCACATCGCGCTGCTCAACGGCGCAGACGTCACGACCACGGGCGGTGCAGTCAACTTCAACGCCGACATGGATGCGGCCACCAATGCAGGCGGCGCGGTGTACGTTGCCTCCGGCAGCACGATCAACACCGGTGGCGGCACGCTGTTCATCGGCAGCGGCAGCGCCACCAACGGCAACCGCGCCCTCGGCGTGGCGACCACGGAGCAGAGCGACGGCGTGCTGGTCGATGCAGCGCACCTGAACGGCAACCTCGGCAGCGGTGTGACCGTCGCCGGCGTCATTACCACGGGCGCGGGCAATGTCACCATCAAGGGCCAGGCGCAGACCGGCGGCAGCAGCGTCTCCGGCGTGCGCATCACCGGCACGGCCGGCGAGGGCACCATCACCACGACGGACGGCAGCATCACCATCACCGGTGTGGCCGACGGCGTGACGGCGGACGGCAGCGGCGTGCTGATCGAGGGCGGTGCATTCGTGACGGCCGACGCAGGCAACGTCACCATCACCGGCCTGGGCGGCACGGGCAACGCCATCGGTGTGATCGTCACCGGCGCCAACACGACGGTGCAGTCCAATGTCAGCGGCAGCCTGAGCATCACCGGCACCGGTGGCGCAGCGGGCGCCAACAACGTCGGCGTGGCCATCATTGAGGGCGGCACGGTGTACACCGCAGGCGGCCTGCTGGCGGTGACCGGCCAGGGCGGCGCAGGCGGCTCGGGCGACTCCGAAGGCATCGTGGTGGACGGCGGCCTGGTCAACAGCATGAACGGCGACGTCCAGCTGCAGGGCACCTCCACCGACGGCAGCCGCGACGTGCTCATCGGCAATGCCGATGCCACCTACAACACGCAGATCTCTTCCGGCAAGGGCAGCGTGCTGATCCGCGGCACGGCCACGGACGGCGGCATCACCCTGGGCGATACCGCGGCTGGCAAGCAGGTGACGATCCAGGCCGCCACGACCGTGACCCTGCGCTCCGAAAACGGCGTGACCGAACTGGTGGACGGCACCACGGTGCAGATCGCTGCCCCGACGCTGCGCCTGATGGGCAAGGGCTTCTTCGACCTCGACTCTGCCGGCAATGCGGTGGATGTGCTGGCCGCTGAAGTCGCAGACAACGGCGCCACCAAGGGCCAGGTGCAGCTGAGCGACCAGGGCGGCCTGGTCATCGGCACCGCCACCTCCATCGACAGCTTCCAGGGTGTGGCGACAAGCACCACCAATGGCGCGACTGTGACGTCCAACGGCACCACGACCGGCACGCTGGACAATGCCAACACGCTGCGCATCAGCATCGGCGGCGACCTGACGCAACAGGCGGCTATGAACGTGGTCGCAGGCGGCCTGGGTGTCATCAGCACCGGCGGCGGTGTGTTCCTGGACAACACCGGCAACAACGTGATGAACCTGGCCATCGACGTGACGGCCGCTGCAGGCGCAGAAGTGGCGTTCCGCGACGGCACTGGCGGCTACACGGTCAAGACGGTGGACGACGTGGCCGGCGGTGTACAGACGAAGGACGGCGACGTCATCCTGCGTGCCGATGCCTCGGGCAACATCACGCTGAACGGCCCGGTCTCCACCGGTGCGGGCAACATCGCCATCACCACTGCCGGCACCGTAACCCAGAACGGCACGGGCCTGATCACCACCACCGGTGGCCTGCTGCTCAACGGCGGCGGAAACTTCTACCTGCTCGAAGCCAACAACGTTGCCACGCTGAGCGCGGCCGATGTGGCGCAGGTGGCGTTCAAGACCAAGGGCGACCTGGTCATTGACGATGTGACGGTTGATGTCTCGGTGAGCAAGCTGCCGCTGACCACCAGCGAAACCTCCAAGAATGGCGTGGGTATCAATGCGACCGGCGCCTTCAACGGCGCGGCCGTGACGATCATCGCCGGCGGTACGCTGGATGTGAACAACTCAGTTGATTCCACCACAGGCGACATCTTCCTGCAGTCTGCAGGCACCATGACGCTAGACGCGACGGTCACCGCAGCAGCCAACAACGTCGGCCTGCTGTCAACCACCGGCGACATCGTCCAGACCGCCAACGGGCAGATCACCACCAACTCCCTGGTGGCCGATTCCATGATGGGTCAGGTGGACCTGACGGCGGCAGGCAATGAAGTCACGCTGCTGGCCGGCAGGGCCGCCACGCAGTTCGCCTTCCGCGAGGACAACGGCGGCTTTGAGGTGGGCACCGGCTCGGTGTCGTACTTCAGCGCCGGCACGCCGGTCACGGCCAGCTTCTCGACAGGCGGCCTGACGGCCACCGATGCCGTGGCGCTGATCGTCAACGACGGCGGCAGCAGCATCACCCAGGCCACGGGCAAGGCCAATGCCATCGTGACGGACATCCTGCAGCTGCGCGGCAGCAGCACGACGGACTTCACGCTGGCCAATTCCAGCAACGCCATTGCGACGCTGAGCGCCAATACCGGCTCGCTGCACGTCGTCTCCAGCACCGCCCTGGTGCTGGATGAAACGGCCCTGACCTACACCGAAGGCAGCGGCACCCTGACCGAGGCCATCGTCACCACCGGCGGCAACGCGGTGGTGGAAGCCGGCGGCGACGTGACGATCAATGCCGAAGTCGATACCGGCACCGGCAACTTCGCCATCCGTACCACCGGTGGCAGCAAGGTCACGCAGGACACCGACGGCGGCATCACTGCCGGCGGCCTGCAGTTGCTGAGCTCCGGCACGGGCGGCATCATCGTGGACCTGACCACGGCCACCAACGATGTTGCGACGATTGCCGGCAGCACCGCCGAGACGAAGTACGTGGATGCGAGCGGCCTTGAGGTCGGCTCCGTCACCACGGTGCTGGGCACGACCAACGGCTTCACCACCACGGCCGGCAGCGACCTGATGCTGCATGCCGCGGGCGATGTGCTCGTGACCCAGGCCATCAGCGGCGGCGCCGATGTGGCGATCAACGCCGGCAAGGGCGACATCACCTTCAACAGCACCGTCACCGCCACCGGCGACGTGGGCCTGAGCACCTCCGGCAAGGTCACGCAGCTGGCCAAGGGCGCGGGCATCACGGCTGCCGGCCTGGCCATCGAGGGCGGGGCGGACGTGGCGCTGCTGGGCGCAGGCAACGACGTCGTGACGATCGCGGCCAACCAGGTCGCCGTCATCGGCTACCGCGACACCAACGGCTTCGCGGTCGGCGCTGTCGAGGTGAACAACCTGGAAGCCGGAACCTTCGCGAAGGTCACGGTGGACGGCATCGACTCCCTGGGCGAGGCCTACCTGGCCGGCAAGGGCAACATCAGCATCCTGAGCGCCGTGTCGGCGGTCGGCGACGTGGTCATCGACGCCACGGCGGGCAACATCGCCATCAAGGCGGCTGTGACGGCCACCGGCAACGACATTGGCCTGCTGACCTCCGGCGCCATCTCGCAGACCGCTGCCGGCGTGCTGACGGCCAACGGCCTGCTGGTCGGCGGCGGCGCAGCCAACACCCTGGCCGGCCCGACGGCTGACCTGAGCGCGGCCGCCAACGTGATCAACGTGGTGGTTGCCAAGGCCCAGTCGCTGAGCGTGCAGGCCGCAGGCGCAGTGAACGTTGGCTCGGTGACCGTGAGCACGGCCAACACCGACGCGCTGGCAGCGCCCATCACCATCAATGGCATCGCCTCCAAGGGCGCTGTGAATGTGGTGGCCGGCGGCGACGTGACGCAGACGCAGACCATCACGGCCCCGTCGCTGACCGTTACTTCCACCGGCGGCGTGCTGCTGGGCACGCTGGGCAATGATGTGGACACCTTCTCGGCCACGGCCAAGTCGGTTGCCTTCAACGACATCGACGGCCTGAACCTGGGCAATGTCACCGCCACCGCGGGCGACATCACGCTGACCGCCAACGGCAATGTGACGCAGACCGGCACGCTGGCCACCACCGGCGGCGACCTGTCCATCACCACCCCGACGGGCAATGTGACGCTGGAAGGCGCCAACAATATCGACGGGCTGGTGAGCATCGTGGCCAAGGCCGGCGACATCGTCTACAACGAGGTGGGCAACCTGATGATCGGCTATGCAGCCGGCCAGAAGGTGACCTTCATTGCAGGCGGCGACATCACCGACGACCAGGACGGCATCGGCGAGGCTGTGGTGGACGCGACGGTCAGCATCACGCTGGATGCCGGCGGCATCATCCTGACCGACAAGTCGTCGCAGCCGTTCACCGGCTTCAACACACCGATCCTCTATGCAGAGGCGGACGGCGTGCAGGCCAACGGCAAGGCGATTGATGTGTACGGCAATGTGGGCAACTACACCATCCTCCTGACCGAAATCCCGAAGGGCTCGGTCTGGCTGAACGGCATGCAGGTGTTCCCGCCGGTCAACATTGGTGCCGTCACCGCGGCGCTGCAGTCGGACTTCAACAGCACGGGCGACATCTCGATGATGCCGCCGGTGTCCACGGCCGACCTGTACAGCACTGACGACTTCACCACCGGCAGCGTGCGCGAGAGCATGGAGAACACGCCGGCGCCGGCCGTCGGACCGGATGGCACCAGCGTGCACATCAACAACGGCGGCATGCGCCTGCCGGCCGGCCTGCCGCCGATGCAGGTGTCGATGCTGGTGCCTGGCGGTGCCCCGCTGAACCTGCCCAACGGCACCGTGGCAGCCATGGAGTCCAACGGCGACGTGGTCATCACGCTGCCTGGCGGCGGCCTGGACGGCTTCCCGGGCAGCGGCGCGCTGGCTGTGGCGGGCGGGCTTTCGGTGGTGACCATCACCCCGGCGGGCATCGTCAGCGGCACGGACGGCAACGGCCTGCCGATGGCGGTGGAAGGCGGCATTGCCGGCAACCCGGCGCTGCGCGGGCTGCTGGAGCAGATCGCCGACTTCCTGCCGGACGAGTACAAGCGCCGCTGGGGCCTGACCCGCAGGACCGCCGCTGTGGAAAGCGACACGAAAATCAGCCTGCGCTAAGGGTTTTCGCGGGTTTTTGTTAGGGTAAAGTAGGACCGTGCCCCCACCTTGGGGGCGCGGTCTTTTTTCTGGGCCGTGCGCCTTGGTTGTTACTGTTTAATTTTGTTGATTGGAGTATCTGTAAATGGCTGCCGTGATGTTTTATGAAAAGCCCGTGTTGCTCAACCGAGAGGCACACAAGGCCAAGAAGATAGCGCCGAGCGCCAGCTTCGCGTTTGCCGGCAAAGCCAACTCCCTGTACCTGGCCGGTGTCGAGTTCATCGAAGCCTGCAAGGAATACCCGATCGTGTTCACGCAAGTGGGCGGCGACAAGATCGTGCCGGTGGCCATGCTGGGCCTGCGCGAAGGCGAGAACCTGTTCATCGGCGAGCAAGGCAAGTGGAGCGCAGGCTACATCCCTGCATTCGTGCGCCGCTACCCGTTCGTGCTGGCCGAGCTGGAAGGCCAGCAGATGGGCGTCTGCATCGACGAAGCCTACAGTGGCCTGAACGAGAAGGACGGCGAGGCCCTGTTTGACGACAAGGGCGCCAACACGCCGTTCCTGCAGAACGCGCTGGACTTTTTGAACCGGTACCAAGTCGAATACATGCGCACCGACCGCTTCTGCCAGAGGCTGAAGGATGCGGGGCTGCTGATGGAAATGAACGCCAAGGCGGACCTGTTTGACGGCACGAGCTTCATGGTCAACGGGCTGATGATTGTTGACGAGCGCAAGCTCTTGGAGATGGGCGACAAGCAAGCGCTGGAGATCTTCCGCTCGGGCGAGCTCTCCTGGGTGTATGCGCACCTGGTGTCGCTGTCCAACATGAACCGGCTGGTGGACAAGCTGGCGGATACGAAGCGCGCTGCGGCACCTGCAGATGCAGCCGCACCTGCTGCAGCCAAAGCCAAGGCCAAGGCCTGAGTTCCATCAAGCGGTAAAGCAAAGGCAGGAGGCCTGGCATGACAGATGAAGTCAAATCGGTCAAGGAAGACGCGGCGCAAGCCAAGCCCTATTCCTATGACCTCGTTCCCTACGAGTCGCAACCTTTCGCCCAGAGCGAGCCGGACGCCATCGCGGCCATGGCCAGACTCTTCGGCCTGAGCCCGGTGCCGCCCGACAAGGCGCGCGTGCTGGAGCTGGGCTGTTCGGCCGGCGGCAACATCATCCCGCTGGCCGCGCGCTACCCGGGCATGAAGGTCACCGGCATCGAGCTGTCGAAGGTGGAAGCCACGGAAGGCCAGGAGACCATCAAGGCGCTCGGCCTGAAGAACATCACCATCCGCCAGGCCGACATCCTGGACGTGCTCAAGGAAAAGAACGAGTACGACTACATCATTGCCCATGGCGTGTTCAGCTGGGTGCCCGAGCATGTGCAGGAAGCCATCCTGAACATCTGCGGCCAGCAGCTGTCTGACGACGGCGTGGCCTATATCAGCTACAACGTGTACCCCGGCTGGAAGATGCGCGAGGTCATCCGCGAGATGATGCTGTTCCATGCCGGCGCGCTGACCGACCCCGCCGTCAAGCTGCAGCAGGGCAGGGCCATCCTGGACTACGCCCGCAAGATCAACAGCGGCGACTCCGCTTTCGGCAAGCTGCTGGCGCAGGAAGCCGAGATCGTCATGAAGGCCAACGACTACTACCTCTTCCATGACCACATGGAAGAGAACAACCGCCCCTGCTTCTTCAAGGACTTCGTGGCCCGCGGCTCGAAGTACGGCGTGGTGTACCTGGGCGAGGCCAGCCTGGTGGACATGGCGCCCCAGCGCTTTGGCGGAGACATCCCGCAGACGCTGGCGATGCTGTCCAACGGCAACATCCTGGCCACCGAGCAGTACATGGACATGTTCACCAACCGCATGTTCCGCCAGACGCTGCTGGTCAAGGAGTCGGCCATGCCGCGCATCAACCGCGCGGTGTCCGACAAGAGCGTGCGCCACCTGCACTTCACGGCCGAGCTGACGCGCGGCACGCCGACCGAAGGCGCACTGGGCGTTTACACCGACAGGCATGGCCGCACGCTGACCGTGCGCGAGCCGGTGATGCTGGCGGTGGCCGACTCACTGCTGTCGCACTCGCCCTACACCACGAGCGTGGACGACATCATCGCCCTGCTGCGCGAGCGCAAGGTCGGCGAAGGCCTGGCCGACGACGTGCTGGCCGAGGCCGTCGGCGCGCAGATCATCACGCTGCTGCTGCAGGGCCTGGTGAAGATCCGCTTCAGCAAAAAGGGGCTGGTGGGCTCCGCGGAAAAGCCCAAGGCCTTCGGCCCGGCCAGGCATGCGCTGGAGAAGGGCGTGCGGGTGGTGCCCAACACCTTCCACAGCGTCTCTGGCGTCAACGATGTCCAGATGTTCCTGCTCAAGACCTTCGACGGCAACACCACGCTGGCGCAGGCACAGGAGGCGCTGGCGGCCAAGTTCAAGGCAGGCGACTTCAACGCCACCCGCGACGGCCAGCCCATCACCGACCCGGTGGCCCTGGCGGAACTGCTGAAGAATGTGACCGCCAGCACGGTCGAGGACTTTTCGCGCAGCGGCCTGCTCACGGCATAAACGCTACGGCAGACGCAACAAAGCCCGCAGGTGTCTGGCCTGCGGGCTTTTTTCATGGCGGCGCCTGGCCTCAGCCCGCCAGCGCCTTCATCTCCGCATAAAGATCAGCCTTGCCCTCAAAGCCGATACCCGGTAGCGATGGCAGGGTGACATAGCCGTCCACCACCTTCACGCCATCCGGGAAACCGCCGTAGGGCTGGAACAGGTCGGGGTAGGACTCGTTGCCGCCCAGGCCGAGGCCGGCCGCAATGGCCAGCGACATCTGGTGGCCGCCGTGCGGCACGCATCGGCTGGGGGACCAGCCGTGTTCCTTCAGCATGTCCAGCGTGCGCAGGTATTCGACCAGGCCGTAGCTCAGGGCACAGTCGAACTGCAGGTAGTCACGGTCCCTGTTCATGCCGCCATAGCGGATCAGGTTGCGCGCATCCTGCATCGAGAACAGGTTCTCGCCGGTGGCCATGGGCCCGGTGTAGCTCTTGCCCAGCTCGGCCTGCAAGGCATAGTCCAGCGGGTCGCCGGCTTCTTCGTACCAGAACAGCGGGTACTTTGACAGCGCCTTGCCGTATTCCACGGCGGTGGCCAGGTCGAAGCGGCCGTTGGCGTCCACCGCCAGTTGCTGGCCCGGCGCGAGCATCTTCAGCACGGCCTCGATGCGGGTGCAATCCTCGGCCAGGCTGGCGCCGCCGATTTTCATCTTGACCACCGAGTAACCACGGTCCAGGTAGCTGCGCATCTCGTCCAGCAGGCCCTGCACGCCCTTGGCCGGCTGGTAGTAGCCGCCGGCGGCATAGACGAACACCTTCGGGTTGGCCTTGCCGGTGCCGTAGCGCTGCGCCAGCAGCTCATGCAGCGGCAGGCCGGCGATCTTGGCGGTGGCGTCCCAGACGGCCATGTCGATGGTGCCGACGGCCACCGAGCGCTCGCCATGGCCGCCGGGCTTCTCGTTGGTCATCATGCAGGCCCAGACCTTGTGCGGGTCGATGTTGTCGCCGGCGTCGTTGAGCAGGGAGCCGGGCGCAGCCTCCAGCACGCGCGGCACAAAGCGCTCGCGTACCAGGTGGCCCTGGCCGTAACGGCCGTTGGAATTGAAGCCGTAGCCGATGACGGGCTTGCCGTCACGGATGACGTCGGTGACGACAGCCACGAGGCTCAGCGTCATCTTCGAGAAGTCGATGTAGGCGTTGCGGATGTCCGACTTGATCGGGCGGGTCGATTCAAGGATGTCGATGATTTTCATGGACGCGATAATGCCGGGCAGGGGCGTTCAGCGTCCAATACTCCAAACGCATACAACTATTCAAAATCATGGGCCCCGTCAACCGACCGCTTGACCTTGAATGGCTTGAGGACTTCCTGGTGCTGGCCGAGAGCGGCAACTTCTCGCGTGCGGCGCAGGCCCGCGGCATAGCCCAGCCAGCCTTCAGCCGCCACATCAAGGCGCTGGAGGAGTGGGCCGGCGCCGAGCTGATGGACCGTGCCCAGCACCCCGCCGTGCCCACGCCCGCCGGTGAGGTGATGGCCGCTGCAGCCAAAGACGTGGTGCTGCGCCTGTCGCAGGCGCGCACCCGCGCGCATGAAGCGCAGGAGCAGGCCGGCCGCAGCCTGCGCTTTGCCGCCACCCATGTGCTGTCGCTCACCTTTTTCCCGGACTGGCTGCAGAAGGTGGAGCACCGCCTGCAGCCGGATGCTGCTTCGGGTGCAGGCCTGGGCGCGATCCACATGGTGTCCGACAGCTTCCAGTCCTGCGAAGACCTGATGCTGCAGCGCCGCGCGCAGTTCCTGCTGAGCTACGGCCACCCGGCGGTGAAGACGCGGCTGCTGGCGCCGGAGTTCGAATTTGTCCGGGTGGGTGAAGACCAGTTGCTGCCCGTCTGCGCGCCGGATGGCAAGGGCCAGCCCCAGTACAGCCTGGACGGCACAGGCGGCGCCGTGTTGCCATTGCTGGCCTACAGCCAGGAGTCGGGCCTGGGCCAGATCATGCGCGCGCAGCTGCCGCAGGCGTTTGATACGGCGCATTTCAAGCCGGCCATCACCTCGCACCATGCGGTGCTGCTCAAGACCATGGCGCTGGAAGGGCGCGGCATTGCATGGCTGCCCCGGAGCCTTGTCAGCGCTGAAATGACGGCCGGGCGCGTGGTGCCGGCAGGGGGCGATGCAGGGTGGACCGTGCCTTTGGAAGTGCGGCTGATCAGGGCAGCAGGGGACATGGCGCCGGCTGCGGAAGCTGTCTGGAGGGCGGCGGGGCAGAAAACGTGATGGGCGGTCTGATCAGATAAGCTGAACAGTGCTTCACGTTATTTGACTTGTATTCATAAAGCCGGCTCCCTACCATCCGTTGCAGGCCAGCCCTCCCGTGCCGGCAGCAACCTGTGGTGCCCATGTCCAGCCAAGTCATCCAGTACGACGTCAAAGACAACGTCGCTGAAATCCTTTTCAACAACCCGCCTGTCAACGGCCTGACTCACGAGGTCATGGATGCGTTGATGGCGGCGTTGTTGCGTGCCAAAGCCGATACGCAGGTGCGCGCCATCATCATCGCCAGCGCCATTCCGGGGCGCTTTTGCGGCGGGCTGGACCTGGGCGTATTCCTTGGCGGCACACCGGCTGAAAAGCATGCCCTGGTGCAGAAGCTCTACGCGAGGCTGTGCGATGTCCAGTTTGACCTGGGCAAGCCCTGCATCGCAGCCATCTCTGGCGCAGCGCGTGGCGGCGGCATGTCGGTGGCGATCTCTTGCGACATGATGGTGGCGGCAGACAACGCCAGCTTCGGCTACCCCGAGCTGGACATCGGCCTTGTACCTGCCGTGCACTACGCGACGCTGCACCGCATCGTCGGCCGCTACCGTGCCTTTGACCTGCTGTTCACCGGCCGTGTGTTCACCGCGCAGGAGGCCCACGCGCTGGGACTGGTGAGCCGCCTGGCGCCTGAAGCTGAACTCATGGCCGAAGCCCGAAAGGTGGCGCAGGTGCTGGCGGCCAAGTCGCCGCAGCTGGTGGCGCTGGGCAAGACGGCCTTCACCCGTGCCATCGACACCGACTACCGCAAGGGCGTTGCCGCCGCCGTGGACCTGGTGAGCACCACCACCGGCATGGAAGATTCGGTCGAAGGCCTCAAGGCCTTTGTCGAGAAGCGCAAGCCGGTATGGAAGAAACCCTGAATACGGCTGTGCGTATCAACAACAAGGAGACAAGCATGACGATGAAAAAGGCCCTTTCCACGCTGCTGGCGCTGACAGCCGTATTCGCGCCCGCCTGCGCCATGGCGCAGGCGGACTTCCCGTCGCGCCCCATCACCATCATCGTGCCCTACGGCCCCGGCAGCGCCACCGACAACACCGCACGGCCCATTGCGCAGGCGCTGACGAAGTCGCTCGGCCAGAGCGTGATCATCGACAACAAGGCAGGCGCCAATGGTGTCATCGGAACCCAGGCCGGCGCGCGTGCCAAGGCTGATGGCTACACCTTGCTCGTCGGCTCCAGCACGACGCTGGCGGCAAACGCCGGCCTGTTCAAGACGCTACCCTATGACACGCAAAAGGACTTCCAGGCCGTGTCGGGGCTCGGGTCCACATCGATGATGTTCATGGTGCGCTCCGACTTTGCGGTAAAGGACTTGAAGAGCTTCCTCGCCTATGCCTCGAAGCAGTCCGCACCGGTACCGGTGGCCTACGGTTCTTCCAGCGCGCAGGTGGCGCTGGCGCTGTTGACCAAGGTCAGCGGTGTCAAGTTCACCGGCGTGCCGTACAAGGGCACGCCGCAGGCCATCACCGACCTGCTGGGCGGCCAGGTGCCGGTGGCGATTGTGGACGTCGGCAACGGCGTGCCGCACCTGAAGTCCGGCAAGGCTGCAGCGCTGGCTGTATCAGCCGCAACCCGCAGCACAGCGGCGCCCGATGTCCCCACGCTGGCCGAGACCTGGCCCGGCACGCAGCTTGTCACCTGGATCGGGCTGGTAGCGCCTGCGGGCACGCCGATGCCGGTGGTGGAGAAGCTCAACGCCGCCATCACTGCCGCGCTGGCGTCGCCCGAGGTCAGGCAGCAATACGCCGCCACGGTGACCGAAGTGGAGCCGGTGAGCCACCAGGAACTCACACGCCGCATGCAGCGGGACCGCACGCTGTGGCTGGAACTCATCAAGGAAGCGGGCATCCAGCCCGAGTGACGGCACATGGCGGATACAACACTCAAAGGGTCGTTGGCGGGAACGCCGAAGGGAGCCCTCGGCGGACTGCGCGTGCTGGACCTTTCGCGGGTGCTGGCCGGCCCGCTGGCGGCACAGATACTGGCCGACCTGGGGGCCGATGTCATCAAGGTCGAGCGCGAGGGCAGGGGCGATGATTCGCGCGAATGGGCTCCGCCGTTCATGTCGCCGCAGCCCGAAGACCCGCTGGATGAGTCGGCCTATTTCTGGACCTGCAACCGGGGCAAGCGATCGATCGCGATCGACATTGCCTCGGGAGAAGGGGCGGGGCTTGTTGCCCGGCTGGCCGCCGGATGCGACGTGCTTATCGAGAACTACAAGGTCGGCACGCTGGCGCGCTATGGGCTGGACTACGCCACGCTTTCGCGGGACAACCCGGGTTTGATCTACTGCTCGATCACCGGCTTCGGGCAGACCGGCCCGTACAGTGCAAGGCCGGGCTACGACACCATCGTGCAGGCCATGGGCGGGCTGATGAGCATCACCGGCAACCCGGACGGCACGGCAGGTGCGGGGCCGCGCAAGACTGGCGTGGCGATGGCCGACCAGATGACGGCGCTGTACGCCACCATTGCCATCCTGGCTGCCGTGAACGAGCGGCATGCCTCGGGCCTGGGCCAGTTCATCGACATGGCGCTGCTGGACGTGCAGGTGGCTGCGCTGTCCAACCTGGGAATGAACTACCTGGCCACCGGCAAGGTGCCGCAGCGTGGCGGCAACCGCCTGACCACGGTGTACCCGAGCGACAACTTCCGCTGCAGCGATGGCGACATCATGGTCATCGTGGGCAATGACGGGCAGTTCCGCCGCATGTGCGAAGCACTGGGGCTGGCCGGCGTGGCGGCCGACCCGCGCTTTGCCCGCAACGAGGCGCGGCTGCGCCATGTGGAAGAACTTGCGCTGCTGATCGGCCGTGCCATGGCTACGCGCACGATTGCCGAATGCCAGGCGCTGCTGGACGACGCAGGCGTTCCTGCCGGCCCGATCAACAACGTGCAGCAGGTGTTCGCCGACCCGCAGGTGGTGGAGCGCGGCGTGGTGCGTGAACTCGGCGAGGCAGGCGGCAGGCCGGTCCGCATCATCGCCAACCCGATCCGCCTGTCACGCACGCCACCCACCTACCTCCGCCCGCCTCCGAAGCTGGGCGAGCATGGCGAGGAGATATTGCGCGAGGTGTTGGGGCAAGTGAATCTGTCATCCCGGACTTGATCCGGGATCCATGCGGGAAAGAAGTGATCCTGCTTCAACGCCAACATGGATTGCGGGTCAAGCTCGCAATGACAATCTCTCTCAGGCCTTCGGGTTCTTGAGTAGCAGGTACTTCTGCAACCCGTCCATCACCAGCTCCCCCCGCTGGTTGTGCACCGTTGACTTCAACGTGAGCAAGCCGGTGGTCCGCTGCGGCACGATCTCGCTGACTTCGAGCGTCACATACAGCGTGTCCCCCACAAACACCATGCCGAGGAAGCGGCTGCTCTGCTCGATGAAGCCCTTGAGCGAGTCTTCTACATAGTGCGCAAACAGGCCCGCACCGCCGCAGGTCTGGGCCACCACCTGGAAGCCGTGGGCCAGCATGTGGGGCATGCCGCGCGCGCGGCAGTACTCCACGTCATAGTGCACCGGGTGGTTGTCGCCGCTGGCCAGCTGGAAGGCGGCGAACAGCGCATCGGTCATGGTGCGTGAGGGCAGGATGAATTTCTCGCCCACGGTGAAGTCCTCCAGCCAGCGCGTGGGGCACATGCGGTGCTGGCGCGGGTCGAATGCTGTGGAGAGGTCGGTCGTGGAAGGGGAGGAGGTAGTCATGGTATTGCAGTGCTGCGCTGCCGTGGTCAAGCCGGGTCCCAGTCAAACACATCCTGCGAACGGTCCAGCGGGTAGAAGCTGGGCCGCATGGCGGGAATCACGCGCTCGGCCACGGTCTGTGGCGTCCAGCCTTCGGCGGTGTGCATCGAGCGCAGCGGGCGGCTCTGGCTCATCAGGAAAATCTCGTTGGCGCGCACTGCAAAGATCTGGCCCGACACGCCTGCCCCCGCATCGCTGGCCAGGTACACCGCCAGCGGCGCGATCTTGGCCGTCTCCATGCGTTTCAGGCGCTCCACGCGGGCCTTCTGCTCATCGGTTTCCGTCGGTATGTTGCCGATCATGCGGCTGAAGGCAAAGGGCGAGATGCAGTTGGAGCGCACATTGAACTTCGCCATGTCCATGGCGATGGACTTGGACAGCGCCGCAATGCCGAGCTTGGCGGCGGAATAGTTGGCCTGGCCGAAGTTGCCGATCAGCCCCGAGGTGGACACCATGTGCACATACGAGCCCGACTGCTGCGCCTTGAAGTGCGGCGCCGCCGCGCGGGACACATAGAAGGCGCCGTTCAGGTGCACGTCGATGACAGAGCGCCATTCGTCCACACTCATGTTGAAGAAGAAGCGGTCGCGCAGGATGCCGGCGTTGTTGATGACGCAGTCGATGCGGCCGAAGGTGTCCACCGCCTGTGTCACCATGCGGTTGGCCTCGTCCCAGTCGGCCACACTGTCGCCGTTGGCCACGGCCTGGCCGCCCGCGGCCTTGATCTCGTCCACCACGGCCTGGGCGCGGGACAGGTCCCGGCCTTCACCGGTGATGGTGGCGCCAAGGTCATTGACCACCACCTTCGCGCCCTCGCGCCCGAGCGCCAGCGCAAAGTCGCGGCCGATGCCGCCACCAGCGCCGGTGACGAGCACGACCTTGTCCTTCACGAATGTTCCTGTCGATGTCTCCATGATTCTTCCTGTGTCGGGTTGATGGCCGGACGCGGTGCACGCGTCAATGCCGCAGCGTCACTCTTTGGCCGTGTCCGGCCGCATATGGGCGGTGGCTTCCGCGTCCACCATGTGCCAGATCTCCGCGCCCATCGGGTTGCGCGACTCTTCAAGGATGTGGCCGACCAGGCCCACCGCGCGCGCCATCACGCCCAGGCCGCGGCAGATCTTCCAGTCAAAGCCCATCTCGCAGCACAGCGCGCCGATGGCGCCGGTGGCATTGAGCGGCAGGACCTTGCCGCTGCGCTTGCCGGCCTCTTCGGACAGTGCCAGAGCCAGCTCGACATACGGGCCGTAAAAGCCCGTCTCACGCGCGATGGCCAGCAGCCTCGGGGTGCGCGGGTCGATCGGCTTGTGCACAGGGTGGCCGATGCCGGGGACGATGCGCTTTTGCGACTGGATGCCCTCCACCACGGGGCGCACCAGCGCCGCAAAGTCGGCTTTCGGGTCGGGCGTGGGCATGGCCTCGTACAGCAGCCTGGCCACGCCCTCGATGCTGCCCACGAACACGGTGCCCAGGCCGTTCAGGCCTGCGGCGACCGCGCCCTGCATGGCCTCGGGCGCGCCCAGGTAGGTCAGCCGTGCGACGATGGCGCTGGGCGTGATGCCGTGCTCCACCAGCGTGACTACCATGGCGTTGAACATGATGGATTCATTTGCATCCGGAAAGCGGCCGGTGAGCTCCAGGAAGCCCATGTCGCCCAGGTTGAGCTTGCCCAGGATGTCAGAGGTGAAGTCCTTGCCGAACAGCGTGATGCTGGAGGCGTCACTCCAGCCGATGTCGCTGCGGATTTTCTTCTTCCCTGCCATGTGGGTCTCCTGTACTTGTGGAACACACGATGGTAGCGATGGCTCCCCGGGAAGACCACTCAAATAATCTTACCAACAGTTCAGCTTATCGGGACAGTGGCGTACCATCACCGGCATGAAAATCAACTTCAAGCTCCTGGGCACCTTCCTGGCCGTGGCCGACAACGCCAGCTTCCGCAAGGCGGCCGAGCAGTCGCACCTGTCCTTGCCCGCCGTCAGCATGCAGGTCAAGCAGCTGGAAGAGCAGCTGGGTGTGGCGCTGTTCCAGCGCACCACCCGCAAGGTAGAGCTCACGGTCGAGGGCGAGAAGCTGATGATCAGCGCGCGCAAGGCCATGGCGGAGCTGGAGAACGGGCTGTCGCAGATCCAGCTGGCGGCCGATGTGCAGCAGGGCCACCTGTCGCTGGCCTGTGTGCCCACGGTGGCAGGCAGCCGGCTGCCCGCGCTTCTGGTGGAATTTGCGCAGCTGTACCCAGGCATCTCCGTCAGCGTGCGTGAGCTGACGCTGAGCGAGATGCTCGAGGTCGTGCGCCGCCGGGAGGTGGACTTCGGCATCGGGCCCGTGCCGGAGAAAAAGGGCGACCTGGACTTTGCGCCTGTCTTCAATGACGAGTACGTCGCCTTGCTCCCGAAGACCTTCAAGGACGGTGGCCGCGCCGGCATTTCACTGCGTGAACTTTCAAAAATGCCGCTTTTGACGCTGACAAACACCTCGCTTTTCCGCCACCACCTGGACGAAGCGCTGGGCTCCCAGAACCTCGCGGCCGAAGGCAGCTATGAGTTCACCAACGTCAGTACCCTGGTGGCCATGGCCGAGGCGGGACTGGGTGTTGCGGTGCTGCCGCGCGTTGCCGTGCCCTCCCGTTCTCCCCTGAAAGTGGTGCGTGTGACGGGCCCCGTGCTCAGCCGGACGATTGCCATCATCACCATCCGCGGGCACTCGCTGTCGCCCGCCGCTGCACGCCTGGTGGGCATGTGCGAGAAGTCGCTGGCGCCTTCGTCTGCGCGGGCCCGGAGGCAGTCCTGACGGCACTGAAGGCGTCCATAGTGCAGGGTATTTGAATAGTCGCTCATATTATTTGACTTGTTTCCGGCCAAAGCGGTACCTAATATCCGGTCGCATCCACAACGATGTCACCCGATGTCAACCATCCACAAGAGGCAAGGACACATGCAAGTCAGGAAAATCGCGGGCGCCCTGGGCGCCGAACTCACAGGTATTGATCTGGCCCCCGGCCTGTCGGCCGCGCAAGCCGCTGAAGTGCGCAAGGCGCTGCTGGAGCACCTGGTCATCTTCATCCCGGGGCAAAACCTCACGCCGGCGCAGTTCATGGCCTTCGGCCAGGCCATGGGCGAGCCGATCGAGTACCCCTTCGTCAAGGGGCTGGATGGCTTCCCGCACATCATTGAAGTCAAGAAGCTGGAGCATGAGAAGGTCAACTTCGGCGGCATCTGGCATTCAGACACCACCTACCTGGCCGAGCCGCCCATGGGCTCGATGCTGCTGTCGCGCGAAGTACCGCCGTATGGTGGCGACACCATGTTTGCCAACCAGTACGCAGCCTACGACGCGCTGTCACCGACGATGAAGTCTTTGCTTGACGGCCTGACAGGCATCAGCAGCTCTGCCCGCGCCGACGTTTCCAAGACGCGCGAAGACCGCATCAAGACCGACGGCAAGGGTGAAGCCCCGAAGGAATACCGTGCCGAGCACCCGGTAGTGCGCACCCACCCCGAAACCGGCCGCAAGGCACTGTTCGTGAATGTGGCGCACACCGCAGGCATCGTCGGCATGACCGATGAAGAGAGCGGGCCGCTGCTGGAGTTCCTGTTCAGGCACCAGGTCAAGCCCGAGTTCACCTGCCGCTTCGCCTGGCAGCCAGACACCATCGCCTTCTGGGACAACCGCTGCGCCCAGCACAACCCGGTGAACGACTACCACGGCTTCCGGCGCATCATGCACCGCATCACGCTCAAAGGCGATGTGCCGGCGTAGGACATGTGGACCTTTTCCGGCTTGCGGCGTCATGCATGAAGAAAATACCTGCCGCGCCTAGGCATTTCGCCTAAGGCCGCCAGCCGCCCAGGCTTGAGACTGTGCATCCCGACGTGTTGGCATCCACAGGAGACTTTCATGATTGGTTTGCTCTACAAGTCCACGGCGTCCAGGGCCATGACGCCGCTGGCGATTGACCATATGCTGAAGAAAGCGCGCATCCGCAACCGGCAAAGGCATCTGACGGGCGTGCTGGTGTTTTCTGACCAGTTCTTCATGCAGTACCTGGAGGGACCTGAGGAGACCGTGCGCGATGTCTTCCAGGCCATCCAGGCCGACCAGCGGCACAACAACGTGAAGGAGTTGCTGGTGGAAGAGGTTGCAGGGCGCGAGTTCGGCGAATGGTCAATGGCGTACCTGCCCATGTACACCAAGGGCCAGGCTGCCGCCCAGGACATCGTTGCCAGCCAGCTGACCGCGCACGATGGCCCTGTGTCCAGGGCGCGCGCGATGCTCCTGGAATTTGTCCAGCCGGCGAACGGACGGCCAACATCGCACTGAGTGCCGACTCTTGAGCGCCTGCCGGCATGCCCGGCTATTGCTGTTCAATGCCAGCCTTCTTGATCAAGGCTTCCCATTGCGGGTTGTCCGCCTTGATGCGCGCCGCCAGGTTGGCGGATGACAGCGGCATGATCGACGTGGTGAGGGTTGCAAAGCGGGCCTTCACCTCGGGCTTGTTCAGCGCAGCGCGAATGGCGTTGTCCAGCTTGTCCACCACGTCTTTCGGCGTGCCGGCGGGGGCTGTTACCGCAATGATGGTTTCCAGCGAAACGCCGCCGCCCGGAAAGGCCTCTTCCATCGTCGGCACGTCGGGTGCAGCAGCGCTGCGTGCGCGTGCCGAAATGGCAACGGCGCGCATCCGGTTCTGGCTGATCTGGGCCACGCCGCTGCCGATGTCCACGATCGCAACCTTCACATGGCCGCCTGCCAGGTCGGTCAGCGCCTGCGGGATGCCGCGGTAGCTGACCGGCGTGGGGTTGACCCTGGCCGCGGTGGAGTACAGCGCCAGCGCGAGCTGGCCGCTCGGCGAGCCGAAGCCCACGCTCAGCGTGCCGTCCTTGGCGGCCTTGTTCACATCGGCCATGGTCTTGAAGCCGGAGCTTTCAGACACCATGAACATCATGGAGGTGGAGCCGACGCCCGACACCGGTACGAATCCGTCCACCGGCTCATAGGGCAGCGTCTTGAACAGGCTCTTCGCCACGAACATGCCTGAAGAAGCTACAAGCAATGTGTAGCCATCGGGCTTGGCGCGTGCCACATAGGCGGCGCCGACCGTGCCCTGGGCGCCGGCCTTGTTGTCCACCACCACCGTTTGTCCCAGAACCTCCTGCAGGCCCTGGCCCAGCGCGCGGGTCACGCTGTCGGTCACGGAGCCGGCAGGGAAGGGCGCGACGAGGGTGATCGGTTTGGAGGGAAAGTCCTGCGCATGTGCCAGGGTTGCAGTTGTGGCCAGCACGGCCGCAAGCAGCCAGGGGATTTTCTTGAAGGGGGGCATGGTGTGTTCCTGCGTTCCGTTGTCTCGTTGGTGTGCATGCCACGGTGGAGGCACTGCTGCGGAGGGTAGGACGAAGAGGGACTGGAAGCAAATCAAATAATCTGAAGCACTGATCAGCTTCATGGAACAGTGGATGTTTTGCAGCGCTGCCCGGCCCCCCTGATTTGAGTGATTGACCATCCGGGCATCGGCGTTACGCTATGTAACAACAAGGTCCCGTCCGATAGCCCTACAACACCAGGAGACAAAAGCCATGACATTCCACTGCCGTTTCACTGCCCGGTCCTTCATAGCCGCAGCATTCGCTGCCGCAAGCCTCTGCCTGCCCCTGGCCGTTGCCCAGGCGCAGGATCTCGGCCAGCTTGAAGCGCAGATGCGCAAGGTGACGGCCGATGCCAACGCCAAGGTGCAGGCGGGGCAGAAGTCCTATTCCATCCAGAACGCCGGCACGCTGGACAGCGACCTGAATGCGCTGGTCGGCTCCATCAACAGCGCCGTGTCATGCGCGGGCGGCAAGGCCGGCTTTGGCCAGCAGTACGGCACCCAGATCGGCCAGCTCAAGCAGATGCTCGGCTACCTGCAGCAGATCCAGTCCAACCCGATGGTCAAGGCCTTTGCCTCCGGCCCGCTCGGCAGCATCCTGCAGGCCACACTGCCGCTGGCGCGTACGCTGGCATCGTCATGCCAGAACTTCTCGGGCGGCAACACCGTGGCGGCTGCGTCCAAATACGAGAAGGTGTCCCAGGTGATGAAGCAGGTATTCACCGGCGGCGACCTCGGCCCGAACTCAAAAGCGGTGCGCCATGCGGCAGACGTCGACATGCCCGCGCGCGGCGGAACCCCGGAGTCGCTGCGCGCTTACCTGACGTCGCAGAACGGCACGGTCAAGAACTGGTACAAGACCAATTTCGGCCTCAAGTAAGGCGGCCGTTTCAGAGGCACTATAGCCTCCATAAATTAAATTTTATGGATTGATAGCAATCCTTGTCCTAGACTTGCCGGCAGTGAAGTTCACAGCCCAACGACAAGGAGAAAACCCATGACGACAGAAGCCAAGTGCCCGTTCTCGGGCGCCCAGCGCAAGCACACCACCGCAGGTGGCCCGACCAACGCAGCCTGGTGGCCCGACCAGCTGCGGCTGGACATCCTGCACCAGCATTCCGCCAAGGGCGACCCGATGGGCCCGGACTTTGACTATGCGGCGGAGTTCAAGGGCCTGGACCTGCAGGCCGTCATCCAGGACCTGCATGCGCTGATGACCGACTCGCAGGACTGGTGGCCTGCCGACTATGGCCACTACGGCCCCTTCTTCATCCGCATGGCCTGGCACAGCGCCGGTACCTACCGCGTGCATGACGGCCGGGGCGGCGCGGGCAACGGCTCGCAACGCTTTGCGCCGCTGAACAGCTGGCCCGACAACGGCAACCTGGACAAGGCCCGCCGGCTGCTCTGGCCCATCAAGCAGAAGTACGGCCGCAAGATTTCATGGGCCGACCTGATGATCCTGGCCGGCAATGTCGCGCTGGACTCCATGGGCTTCAAGACCTTCGGCTTTGCCGGCGGCCGCAAGGACATCTGGGAGCCCGAGGCCGACATCTACTGGGGCCCTGAAGGCAAGTGGCTGGCCGACGAGCGCTACAGCGGCGACCGCGAGCTGGCCAACCCGCTGGGCGCAGTGCAGATGGGCCTGATCTATGTCAACCCCGAAGGCCCGAACGGCAAGCCCGACCCGGTGGCGTCGGCGCGCGACATCCGCGAGACCTTCGCACGCATGGCCATGAATGACGAGGAGACCGTGGCGCTGGTGGCCGGCGGCCACACCTTCGGCAAGGCGCATGGCGCAGGCGACGCCGCACAGGTCGGCCCGGAACCCGAAGCCGCAGGCATTGAAACCCAGGGCTTTGGCTGGATCAACAGCTTCGGCACCGGCAAGGGCGTGCATACCATCACCAGCGGCATCGAAGGCGCCTGGACGAAGAACCCCATCCAGTGGGACAACAACTACTTCGAGAACCTGTTCGGCTATGAATGGCAGCTGACGAAGAGCCCGGCCGGCGCCCACCAGTGGACGCCCACCGACCCCGCCGCAAAGACCACCGTGCCCGACGCACATGACCCGGCCACGCGCCACGCGCCGATGATGACCACGGCCGACATGGCGCTGCGCATGGACCCGGCCTACGAGAAAATCTCGCGCCGCTTCATGCAGAACCCGCAGGAGTTTGCCGACGCATTCGCCCGCGCCTGGTTCAAGCTCACCCACCGCGACATGGGCCCGATCGCCCGCTACCTCGGGCCGCTGGTGCCGAAGGAAGAACTGGTGTGGCAGGACCCGGTGCCGGCAGTGGACCATGTGCTGGTCGACGAGCAGGACGTCGCGGCATTGAAGGCCAGGGTGCTGGCATCGGGCCTCAGCATCCCGCAGCTGGTGAACACCGCCTGGGCGTCTGCATCCAGCTTCCGCGGCAGCGACAAGCGCGGCGGTGCCAATGGTGCGCGCATCCGGCTGGCCCCGCAAAAGGACTGGGACGTGAACCAGCCGGCAGAGCTGGCGCAGGTGCTGCCCAGGCTCGAAGCGGTGCAGAAGGAGTTCAATGCTGCACAGGCGGGCGGCAAGAAGATCTCTCTGGCAGACCTGATCGTGCTGGCGGGCGGCGCTGCTGTCGAAGCCGCTGCAAAGGCAGCCGGCCACGAGGTGAAGGTGCCGTTCACCCCCGGCCGCACCGACGCTTCGCAGGAGCAGACCGATGTGCAATCCTTCTCCGTGATGGAGCCCGAGGCCGACGGCTTCCGCAACTTCATCAAGCCCAACGCAAGTGGCTCGCCGGCCGAGATGCTGCTGGACAAGGCGCAGCTGCTGACCCTGTCTGCACCCGAGATGACGGTGCTCATCGGCGGCCTGCGCGCGCTGGATGCGAACACCGGCAAGGCGCAGCACGGCGTGTTCACCAGGCGCCCCGGCACGCTGAGCAATGACTTCTTCGTGAACCTGCTGGACATGCGCACCGCGTGGCAGAAGTCAGCGACGGCGCCGGGCGTACTCGAAGGCCGTGACCGCGCCACAGGCGAGCTGAAGTGGACCGGCACCGTGGTGGACCTCGTCTTCGGTTCCAATTCGCAGCTGCGTGCATTGGCCGAAGTCTATGCCTGCAGCGACTCGCAGCAGAAGTTCGTGAATGACTTTGTGGCGGCATGGACCAAGGTGATGGAGCTGGACCGGTTTGACCTGAAGTGATGCGTCGGGCCGGCAGCGGCCCTTTTCATTTTCACGACGATCTTGTTACTCCTGTCGCACGGGCGATTGGATACAGTGGGGCTCCTATCCAGCACGGGAACCCCGCACCATGACCACCACCTACACCGGAAGCTGCCATTGCGGCAACGTCGCCTTTGAAGCCGAAGGCACCATCGACAGCGGCCTGGCCTGCAACTGTTCCATCTGCGCCAGGCGGGCCTCGCTCCTGTGGTTCGTCCCGCGCGCCAGCCTGCGCATGACAACGCCGGACGACGCAGCGGGCAGCTACATGTTCAACAAGCATGTCATCAGGCACCGCTTCTGCCCGACCTGCGGCATCCATGTCTTTGGCGAAGGCACGGACCCCAAAGGCAATGCGGTCGCAGCGGTGAACCTGCGCTGCGTGGCGGGTATTGACCTCGCAGCCATCCCGGTTCACAACTACGACGGCAAAGCCGTTTGACGCCTTGTTGGCGCCTTGTGGCCAAGCCGGGCCGGATCAGGTACAAAGGATGCCTGCCCCAAAGAGACATCCATGACACCACAAGCGCTTGAAACCTGGCACCACCTCGTCCGCTCACAAGACCCGTCGGGCCTGAAGGCGCTGATCGCCGAAGACGCCGTCTTCCATTCTCCCGTCGTCCACACGCCGCAGAGAGGCAGGAAACTCACGGTCATGTACCTCGGCGCGGCCTTCCAGGTGTTCTTCAACCCGACGTTCCGCTACGTGCGCGAGATCGTGGGTGCCTCCGACGCCATGCTTGAGTTTGAAACAGAGATCGACGGCGTGCTGGTGAACGGTGTTGACATCATCAAGTGGAACGACGCTGGCCAGATCACCGAGTTCAAGGTCATGCTCAGGCCGCTGAAGGCGATCAACGTCATTCACCAGAAGATGGGGGCGATGCTGCAGGTCGCGCAGCAATGACCGTACTGGCCGGCTATCCGGCAACACCATGAAGACAAAAGAACGCGAAACCCTGCTCCAGGCCCTGGAGGCCCGCTTCAGCAGGAACATGCAACGCCATCGGGGCGCCGCATGGCCCGACGTGCTCGCAAAGCTCGAAGGCAATGCGGCTGTGCTGAAGACGCTGCATGAGATGGAGTCAACCGGCGGCGAGCCGGACGTCATTGCGCACGACCGCAAGACAGGGCAGTACCTGTTCTGCGACTGTGCCGCAGAGAGCCCCGTGGGGCGGAGGAGCCTGTGCTATGACCGCCAGGCGCTTGATGAGCGCAAGGAGAACAAGCCGGCTGGCAGCGCCGTCGAACGGGCCGCTGCGATGGGTGCCGAACTGCTGACGGAGGCGCAGTACCGCGCGCTCCAGGAGCTCGGCGAGTTTGACCTTAAAACCTCAAGCTGGATACTGACACCGCCGCAGGTGAGGGCGCTGGGCGGCTCCCTGTTCTGTGACAGGCGCTACGGCCAGGTCTTTGTGTACCACAACGGTGCCCAGTCGTATTACGCTGCCCGGGGCTTCCGGGCAGCGCTTCGAGTCTGACTCAGTCCTTCAGGTCCGCCGGCACCTTGCCGCCATTGGCTGCCAGCTTGTTCATCACCTGGCGGTGCAGCCAGATGTTCATCGAGGCGGAGTCGTTCGTGTCGCCGGTGTAGTTGAGTTCCTTGGCCAGCTCCTTGCGTGCGCCGAGGGAGCTGTCCAGGTCCAGCAGCTTCATCAGGTCAACGATGGACGTCTTCCAGTTGAGCTTTTGCGAATTTTTGGCTGCCAGGCCGTTGAGCACTTCTTCGACGTCCACTTCCGACATGGGGGCAGGCGCCGGCGCCACGGCGGGAGCGGTGCCGGCCGGAGGCCCCGCAGGTGTCGGCGCAGTGGCGGCCTTGGCCGCTTCCTCGGCTTTGTCGGACGGGAAGATTTTGGCGAAGATGTTTCCGAGGATGCCCATGATGTTTTCCTTGTTGAAAGGCATGAGCATGCCCTATTTTTGTGACCTTGTAATGTAGGAGATCACCCACAATCGCATTAACGAGGCCGTTCCATCAACTGGATCACACCGTTGCGGTTGACCAGCACGTAATCGGCCCCGACTTGCACCCACTGTTCGCCCCGACGGGGCTGAGACAGCCGGTGGCCACGCCAGTCGTCCACCATGTACTGGCGGCTGAAGTACTGAGCCGGCAAGCGTTCGCCCAGGCGCAACGGGGCAGTGGCCCCAATGGGGCTGGGCGAGCCCGAGCCGTCGCCGCGGCCAAAGCCGTAGCGGATCTGGTCGGCGCGCAGCTGGGTGTCGAGATCGGTTTCACGCCGGTCAATGCGGATCTGGATGTCAAGGTCGCGCAGCGTGCGGAAGTGGTCCTTGCCGTAGAAGCGGCGCGCGGCCTCGCGGTCGTATTCGACCAGGCCTGCAGGGCCGCCGCGCTTGTAGGCGTCGTCACGCAGGTTCTGCCAGATGTATTCGTCCGTCCCATAGGTCTGGATATCCACCGCATGCGCGGCCGTGGCAGCGCCAAGGGCCAGGAGCGTCGCGGTAATGAGGCTGTGCAGTTTCATGGCAGGAACTCCTTCAGGGAACGTGGATGGCTACATCATGGCCCTGCGGCCGGATTTGGCTGTAGGACTGGACGCCATCGTGACGGCTGAATGTATCGGCGCTGCAAAGGCGGTGAAAGGCTTGTGCAAAGAATGTGGCGGCTTGCCGCACCGCACCATACCGCATCGCCATGCCGCAGGCTCCACGCCCGCCAGCTAAACTGCCGGTGAACCATCGGGACCCCGCGTGAAACTGTTCTACGGCTGGCGCATTGTCGGTATCGCCGCCTTTTTCTCATTCCTCCAGGCCTGCCTGCTGATGCATGCGTTCGGCGCGTACGTCGCCGTGCTTGGCGATGAATTTGGCTGGAACAAGACCTCGCTGTCCATCGGCGCCGCCATCCAGTCGCTGGAGGGCGCGCTGCTCGGCCCGCTGCTGGGCTGGCTGATGGACCGCATGGGCGCGCGGCACATGGTGCAGGCGGGCATTGTGCTGTTCGGCGTCGGATTCCTGGTGCTCAGCCAGATCGACAGCCTGGGCGGCTTCTACCTGGCCATCGTGATCATCGCGCTGGGCGCCAGCTTCTCGGGCTACTTCCCGCTGACCATCACCGTGATGCACTGGTTCCACCGCCGGCGCTCGCGCGCGCTGTCGATCATGGGCCTGGGCCTGGCGGCCGGTGGCCTGGGCGTCTCGCTGGTGGCCTGGTCCATGCAGGCCCATGGCTGGCGCATGACGGCCTTTGCGTCCGGCGTCATTGCCATCGTGGTGGGCTGGCCGCTGGCGCGCATGATCCGGCGCAACCCTGAAGAGGTGGGCGAAACGGTGGATGGCGTTCCAGCCCCGCTGCCGGTGAGCGATGCCGCTGTCAGCGCCCCGGGCACCACTGCCCCGGCTGCTGCTGCGGCGCGACCGGTGGTGTTGCCAAACTTCACCGCGGCGCAGGCGCTGCGCACGCCCGCATTCTGGCTGATTGCCGGCGGCCATGGCTTCGCGCTGCTGGTGGTCACGGCGGTGAACGTCCATGCCATCTCGCACATGAAATCGGGGCTGGGCTATTCAGTGGCGCAGGCGTCGTTCTTCATCACCCTGATGACGGCGTCGCAGATCCTCGGGCTGCTCGCCGGCGCCGCCGTGGGCGACCACTGGGAAAAGCGCAACCTGGCAGCCGGTTGCATGCTTGCCCACATGACGGGCCTGCTGATGCTGGCCTTTGCATTCCACCCGGCGATGCTGGTGGGCTTTGCGCTGCTGCACGGCTTTGCCTGGGGGCTGCGCGGCCCGATCATGCAGTCGATCCGCGCCGACTACTTCGGCCTGGGCTCCATCGGCATGATCATGGGCCTGTCGGGCTTCCTCATCGCCTTCGGCCAGGTGGCGGGGCCGATGGTGGCGGGCATTTTGTATGACCTGACGGGGAGCTACCGTGCGGGGTTCACCGTGCTCGCGCTGGTGGCGGGATCGGGGTCGCTGCTGTTCTTTTTTGTGCGGCCGCCTCAAACGGATACACGCTCATGAAGGTGTTGACCGGTGGCGAATGGCGCAGCGTCTGGCTCACCACACAGCAACGTTCTGCCGTAACCAGCAGTTTCTCCAGCGCCTCGGGTGGCGTCCCCTCGCTGGCCTTCAGGTGGACCTCGCAGGTGATCGACTGGAAGCCCACCGGGGCGTCCTTGTGAATGCCCATGGCGCCGCGCACATCCACCGTGGCCTTGACATGAACCTCCAGCGCGAGCAGTTCTATCCCCATCAGGTTGGCAACCATCCGGATGGTGGAGTCCTGGCAGGCTGCGAGGGCGGCGCACAGCAGGTCGCCGGGGCAGGGCGCGTCATAAGGGCCGCCCACGGCATGGTGTACGCCGACGGGCACGGCAACGCCGCCTCCGGGCCTGGGCATGACCTGCGAATGAAAAGGGTCGCGTGGGTCGAGGCCGCAAGTGCGCGCTTCGTCGGTGACCATGGCCATCTCCGGCGCATCCCTGTAGAGGGCACGCACGGTTGTCTGGGCTTCGGATACAGTGCTCTTCATCATGTTTCTCCGCATCAGGAAAGGTTCAAGGGGCAGTCGGTTGAGCGACAACCCGACAGTACGGGCCCGCTCCGCTCATGTCCTTTAATGCGCCCGGAAAGCTGCTAAATGTTCCTAAAGATGACAGCGCTGCGAGCGGCACATGCAAGACCACTACCACTTTGACCGCTTTGAAGTCCGGCCGGCCGGGAGGCTGATGCTGGTGGACGGTGCTCCGGCGGAGGTGGGCTCGCGCGCGTTCGACCTGCTGCTGTGCCTGCTGGTCCACCGCGATCGGGTGCTGTCCAAGGGTGAGATCCTTGACATCGTCTGGCCGGGCCTTGTCGTCGAGGAGAACAACCTGTCGGTGCAGGTATCAGCGCTTCGCAAGCTTCTGCCCCCGCATGCGATAGCGACCATCCCGGGGCGGGGTTACCGCTTTGCGCTGGACGTCAGGCAGGGCAGCGTGCGGGGGCCGGCTGCGCTGGAACAGCCCCAGGCAGCAGCAGCTGCCACAAAGCCCACGATTGCTGTCCTGCCCTTCAACGTCCTGTCGGATGACCCCCATGTCAACTTCCTGGCCGAAGGCCTGGCGCAAGACGTCATCGCGCTGCTGGCGCGCGTGCCGGGCTTCCTGCTGATTTCCCGGGCATCCTCGTTCGCGTTTCGCGGGCACGATGTGACCGTGCCTGAAGTCGCACGGCAACTCGGCGTACGTTTTGTGGTCGAGGGCAGCGTGCGCCTGAGCAACGAGACCCTGGTGGTTTCGACCCAGCTGACAGACGCCGCATCGGGGCACGTCTTGTGGAGCGGCCGCTTTGACAGCCTCCGTGACGGCGCTGTGGACTTGCAGGAGCACATTGCGCGCGGGATCATGTCGGAGCTGGAGCCCGAACTCACCCGCGCCCAGATTGCCCATATACGTCGCCAGCGCCCGGAGAACCAGGATGTCTGGGCCCACTACCACCAGGCGATCGGGGCAATTGCGCTTCAGGGCTGGGGGCGCGACGCCATGGCCGAGGCGCGGGCGCAGCTTCAGAAGAGCACCGGCCTTGACCCGGTATTTGGCCTGGGGCACGCCCACTACGCCTTGTTGACCGCCCTGTCGATCAACATCGGGCTAGTGCCCAAGTCTGACACGCTGGTGGACGAGGTGCTGCGCGCTGCCAACCATGCGATCGGGCTTGACGACGGAAGCTCTGAGGTGCTGGGCTATGCGGGCTGCGCCCTGTGCGACCTCGGGCAACATGCCCGGGGGGTGGAGGTGCTGCAGCAAGCGCTGGACATCGACCCCAGCAACGCCCAGGCTCATGTCGCACTGGGCGCCTCGCTGGTGTTGACCGGCAAGCTGGAGGCGGGTGTCGAGAAAATGCGCTTCGGCATGAAGATCAGCCCGCGGGACCGGCGGCTTGGCTTCTGGGGCTGGGCACTGGGCGTTTTCCTGTTCCGGGCCGAGCGGTCAGACGAAGCCTTGGCAGAGGCGCGCACGTCGGGCCGGCGCGACCCGAAGTTCCATTTTGCCCGCGTGCTTGAAGCTGCCATCCTGGACCGGCAGGGGCATCTGGTTGAAGCTGCTGCCGCTCTGGCAATGGCCCGCCAGCTGTGCCCGGCCCTTACGCTGCACGAGATAGCCTTGACGCATGGCCGCCGGGTGGGGGAGAGGATGGGGCTGCTTTGGGCACCGTAAGTCGACTCGCTTGGTGGCGACAGAAACAGCCTCAGACTGATAGCAATACTGGATGGACAGACAGCAAACTGCTGTTCCAAAGAATACCCACGGTATTTGAAAGTACGCTAAAGTCGAGGCATAAAAATTATGGGTTTTGAGGCATTTGCTAAGAAATCGATCGCCCAACTCCAACGACATATCCGCACTGTTTCGGCAGATTCCAGCCACGTCGTGTTTACCCACCATGTGAAGCTCAGGATGAAGCAGCGGAAGGTGAGCGTCGCCGAGGTTCTGAACGTATTGCGCAGAGGCACTATTCACCAGCAGCCGGAACCCAATGTATTAAAGGGCAGTCTCGAGTGCCGCATGGAGCGGTACGTTGGGGGAAGAGACTGCGCGGTTGTGGTGGCGCTGGATGACGACGATCCCAGGCTGCTCGTTGTGACTGTATGGGCCTGTTAAGGGGATGACGATGTACCACTACACGGAATGCGGACTGGATAACGTGTGGCTTGAAAACGGCTACACGACCCGCAAGACTGCATATGGCGATGCGACGTCAGTCGCTGATGTTGACGGCCTGCTCAAGGCGCTGGCATTGAGCCTGACGAAAAAGAAAGGCCGCCTGACTGGCAAGGAGCTGCGCTTTCTGCGGAGCTGCATGTGCCTGTCGCAAGAGCGCCTGGGCAAACTGGTGGGCGCTACCGAAGGTGCGGTGAGCCTGTGGGAGCGGCATGGCAAAGTGCCAAAAACGGAGGATGCCGTTGTCCGCATGCTGATCCTCGAAAAATACGACGGCGACGGAACGATGGAGAAGGCGCTGGAACTGGCCAACGATGTTGATCGAATGGTCAACCAGAAGCTTGTTGCCAAAGCGGCGCGTGACCATGCCTGGAAGGCCCGCAGCGTTGTTGGCAATGACGAGCGATTTGCGCTAGCAGCCTGATCAGGTCGCGATCATTTCCGTTTATGTTGGGGCTGGAAATTGCAACCGCGATCAAGCCGACGCGTGCTTTGCGCGCAGGCGGGCCACTACATCCGCCAGCGGCTTGACTTTGCCGACAGCAACCTCCTGATTCCCTAGCTGTTGATTCCCGCGCTCAACTGAGCCAGTGTTCACGAAGAATTCTGAGCCACCGGTTTAAAGAAGAATTTGCTTAGTCAGTTGTGGATAAGTCTAAGGGCGATCCTGTTTCTTGCTTTCCTTTCTGTCCTTTTGTTGGCTTCCCAGCGGGAGTCTGGGCACTCGAATTCCTGAACCTCCAGCTTCCATTGCCGGTCTCAACGATGTGGCAGTGATGGGTCAAGCGATCCAGCAAGGCCGTCGTCATCTTGGCGTCCCCGAACACACTTGCCCACTCCGCGAAGCTCAGGTTAGTCGTCACGACCACGCTGGTGCGCTCGTAGAGTTTTGAGAGCAAGTGGAACAGCAAAGCACCTCCTGATTGCGTGAACGGCAGGTAGCCCATCTCATCGAGGATCACCAGGTCAACGTGCATCAGCCGGTGAGCAAGCTGCCCCGCCTTGCCTTGAGCCTTCTCGGCCTCCAGCAGGTTCACCAGTTCGACAGTCGAGAAGAATCTGACGCGCTTGTCGTGTGCCCGTATCGCCTCGATGCCCAGGCTCGTTGCCAAGTGAGTCTTGCCAGTGCCAGGCCCGCCGACCAACACCACGTTGTGCGCTGAGGTCAGGAACTTCATCTGGTGAAGCTCACGGATCAAGCGTTCCTCGACGTGGGCCTCCTCGAACTTGAAGCCAGCCAGGTCACGATGCGCAGGGAACCGGGCCGCACGCATCTGATACGCCGTGGAGCGCACCTCACGTTGTGCGGCTTCAGCCTTGAGCAACTGATGCTGCACGGTCTCATGGTCCAAGGCTTTCATACGGGCCGTGCCCAGCAACTCAGGCCACACGCTCGCCATTCCGTGCAGGCCTAGGCTCTTGAAGGTAGTGATGATCTCGTTAGACACGGTCCACCTCCGCTTCCTGGCTCTGCGTGCGCAGGCTGTCGTACTTCGACACGTTCGACTCGGGCGGCCGCGAGAGCGTCAACCGCGTCTCTACAGGCTCAAGCCGTGCGTGGCTCGAAGCCTTCAGGCGCGACAGGACGTTGAGCACATGCTCGCCAGTCACCCGGCCAGACTCCAGCGATAGCTCCACCGCCTTTAGCACTGCGTCCAGGCCGTGCAGCGTGACGCCGGTCAACACTTGGGCCATCACGCGGTCACCTCCGGAGTGCTTCAGGAGTTGCCGTTGAAGCTCCTGCAGGAGCGCAGGCATTGTCTTGAAGGGTGCGCCATTGCGAAGCGCCCCAGGCTTGCGCTCGATGAGCGAGATGTAATGCGTCCAGTCGTAGATCGTCTGCTCACGCTCGAAGCTGCGCTCCAGCCGCACCAACTCCCCTTCGTTGCCTACCACGAGGAGATGATCGTGGTACGCCCGAAGGCTCACCATCGAGTTCACCCACTCGCAAGGCACGCTGTAGCGGTTTCGCTGGAAGTGGATGAGGCTCGTTGAGGAGACCCGGACGGGTTGCTCCACGTAGCCGTCGAAGGGCTGCGGGCAGGGCATCAGCCTGGCTCTCTCGTCCTGCCACAGATCGGCCACGGTCAACTCTGGCCATTCCGGGTGACGCATCTCGGTCCAGGCATTCACGCACGCGCTTTGAAGCCACTCGTTGAGTTCGGCCAGTGTGCTCCAACGCCTCTCTCCAAGCTCCCTCCAGACGTTCCTGCGGCGGTCCTGCACGTTCTTCTCAACGATGCCTTTCTCCCATCCTGAGGCACGGTTGCAGAACTCCGACTCGAACAGGTAGTGACCCGTCATCGCTTCAAAGCGTGCGTTGACGCTTCGCTGCTTGCCGGTGCCGATCTTGTCAACGGCAGTCTTCATGTTGTCGTAGATGCCCCGCTTGGGGATGCCGCCAAAGGCTGCAAAGCCCTTGGCGTGAGCATCGAACAGCATCTCATGCGCTTGCGCGTGATACGCCACCAGGAGGAAGGCACGGCTCGCTGCGAGCTTGATGTGCGCGACCTCCAGACGACGCCGGATGCCACCGATCAAGGCGTACTCGCAGCTCCAGTCAAACTGAAACGCCTCACCCAGCTCGAAGCTGAGCGGCACGAAGCCGGCGTTGCGAGGTTTGTTGGCCTGCTCCTCTTGCCACTTCTGGCACCAGGTGTAGACCGGCCCTCGGCTGCCCCTGTAGCCCATCGCCCGGATGGCCTCGAACATGGCTTTGACGCCGCGCCGATCACGCTTGCCGCGATAGGCATCGGCCTTCAGCCACAGGGCTAACTGGTCTTTGTAGGGATCGAGGACGCTCGCCGTGGATTCCCGCTTGGGGTACTTGGGCTCGACCATCCGGTCTTGCGCCAGCCACTTGGCCGCTGTCGTTCGGGAGATGCTGAGCTTCCTGGATGCCTCGCGGACTGAGAGTCCCTCGCGAAGCACCATGCGGCGCAGCTTGCTTAATGTTCCCACGTTAATCACTCCTGCACCCTTGCCGAATAAATCAGCAGGATAGGTGCGTGACGTGGCTCAGATTTCGACGTGAACTAGTTTTTGAATGGCTCAGTTTTCAACGTGATTCAACACTACATCAGCAGTCTTGAGATCGTGCTTGACGGTTTTGCCGGGGTAGCGGTCCTGGAGATGCTTGGGGACGGCTCGTTGATAGATGATCGTCCCGCCTCGCGGGTACGTGTATTTCAGGGTCACTTGGAGAAATCCGAGGGTCAGGTGCATGGAGAACTACCACAAGTTCTACCACAGGGAACCCCTGAGAATCGCCGCAAACCCACTGTTCATGCGGGTTGCGGGATTTTTTAATGGTGCCGGAGAGATGAATCGAACACCCGACCTTCTCATTACGAATGAGCTGC